>NZ_JARVRL010000002.1:0-627115 GCF_030209705.1 Brevundimonas sp. MEB006b | reverse complement strand
GAAGGCCAGCTGACCGTCAACATCCAAGCCTTCTGATCTTCAGAACGTCTTGAGAAACGGCGACAGGGGGGTCTGCATGTCCCCCCTGTTTGCGTTTCAGTCACCATTGTTACGCCATACTTAAGTCAAGCTGGCGCGACGCTTGCAGCAGCCCGGGCGCGGCGGCTCGCGACGGGAATCTCAAGCCGGCGTCAGACCGGTCTTCGGGGGAAGTAGCACAATGTCTTCATCGTTCAGCGTTCGCAGGGGCAGGTCTATCGCCTTGGCGATCGGCGTGCTTGCGGTTGCGCTCGTCATGGCGATCGCGGGGGCAGCGTGGGCCATGCGCGTGTCGCCGATGGTGTCCGAACTGACAACGACCGGCGCTGGATCGGCCGCCCGGATCGAGGTCGGCAACGTTGGATCCGTCGCCTTGCCGTTCGAGACGCGCATCACGCGCATGGATATCGACGCCAACGGCAATGTGACCGAGACGGACGCCGACGACGACTTCCTGGTTTTCCCGCCCCAAGGGCTGGTGCCGGTCAATGGTCGTCAGGTGGTTCGCGTCCAATGGGTCGGCGATCCCAAGATCGAGACGTCGCACGCCTACTACCTTTGGGTCCGTCAGTTGCCGGTCGCCACCGATCCCACCGCCACGCCCGACAGCGGCGGCGCGGTGTCGGTTCAAGTTCTCTATACAATGAAGGCGCTGATCGTCGTGGCGCCGCCCGGCGCCGAACCGAAGGTCGAGGTCGTCTCGGTGACGCCCGCCCTGGTCAGCCCGCCGGCGCCCGAGATCGATCCCACCCTCACCAACGGTCAGGCCGCGCCTCCGCCGCCCGCGGAACCCGGCATCGAGATCGTCGTGTCCAACACCGGCAAGCGCTACGCCCTGATGAGCGGCGCTACCTGGATTGTGGAAGGCACCGACACCGCCGGCCAGCCTTTCCGCCGCGAATACGACAGCGGTGAAATCTCCAAGACGGTCGGCGTCGGTTATCTGGCTCCCGGTGGCGGCAAGAGAACCTTCAAACTGCCCACCGGCACGGCGCTGGATCCCGCCAAGCCCGTCACGTTGAAGTTCGGACGATGAGAGCGCTGGGGGGCGTCTCGGTTCTCGCACTGGCCTGGGGGCTGGCGTGCGTTCCGGAATCATCGGCGTTGGCCGCCATTAGGGGAGCAAGCGCGGCCTACGAACAGGCGGCAGAGGATGCCACGGCGGCTCTGAACCGAGCCAGCCTGGCGGCTGGCGAAACCGCCGCCTCCGGCGCTCAAGCCATGCAGGCGCCTGCCCAGCCCGCGCCCGCCCCAACGGTGGCTGGGCCTACGCCCGATGCGCCGGCTCCGGTCGAGCAAACGCCGCCGACTGCATCTGCGCCTGCCGCGCCGCGCGAACGTCGCGACATCAACCCCTACGACCGCGACATCCCGATGACGGTGCCGCTGAACTTCAACAGCCGCGTTCTGGGCGAACTCCCTGTCGTCTTGACGCGTGACGACCGCTTCATTGTCGACACGGCGGGCTTCAAGACGCTGATCGATCCCTTGCTGACCCCGGAAGCGCAAACCGAACTCGCCACCCGCCTGCAAGGCGTCACGTCGTTTGCGCCTGAAGAGATCAACGACACCGGCATCCAACTGGACTATGACCCCGAGCAACTGGCCGTTCTGGTCCTGCGCATTGATCCGACGAAGCGCACGGTCGAGTCGCTGTTTCGTGGCGGTAAGCCGGAAACGCCGGGCCTGCCGCCCGAACCCTTCAGCGCCTATTTGAACAGCAACGTCTCGATCCAGCGTCGGGAATCGACCGGCGATTTCAGCAAGCCCAGCGTCTTCCTGAACGGCGCCATTCGCTACAAGCGCCTGGTCTTCGAAGCCGACGTTCAGGGCCGCGAGGATCTGTTCACCGGCGAATACAATGTCGAGCGTCGCTACGCCCGGTTCGTCTTCGATCAGCCCGAAGACTATCGCCGCTGGTATCTGGGCGATCTGGAACCGGAAATCCGTGGTCGTCAGGGCTTCTCGCAGCTCGGCGGGGTCGGCGTGTCGCGCCAGCGTCAACGCTTTGACTCGTTCCGCAACAATGTCTTGGCCGGCGGCCGTCAGCTGGTGCTGCAGGAAGCCTCGACGATCCGTGTGCTGAGAAACGGCGTGTTCGTGCGCGAGTTTCGCCTTGATCCCGGCCAGTACGACCTGACCAACCTGCCGCTGGAAACCGGCTCCAACGACATCCAGCTGGAAATCCAGAACGACTCGGGCCGCGCCGAAACGGTCGCCTACAGCGCCTATCTGGACGCCATCGAGCTTGAACCGGGCGACTACGAATACGGGGCCTATTTCGGCGCAATCAACAACGGCATCTTCGGATCGCCCGACTATTCCGAAGGCGAACTGGCCTTCACCGGCTTCTGGCGCAAGGCGTTCGAGAACCGACCTGCTGTGGGCATCGGTTTCCAGGCGTCGCAGGACGCCCAGACCTTGTCGGGTCAGAGCCAGTTGATCCTTCGCAACGGCGCGCGGGTTCGCCTGGACGCCGCCGCCAGCAACGGCGACCCCGGCGTCGGCTACGCTTTTGCGCTGGGTTACGACCACGTCGTCGATCTGGGCGAGACCTTCGATAGCTGGACCGTCGTCGCCGACTTCACCTCGGAAGACTTCTCCTCCATCGGCAATCCGACCGGTCAGAACCCGACGTCATGGGTGTTCTCCGGCGGCTATTCGCACCAGTTCTCGCAGGACTGGCTGGCGAACGTCAGCGCCTCCTATCGGATGAGCCGAAGCGATCTGATCGACGATTCCTATTCGATCAACGCGACCTCCACCTACCGGTTCGCGCCGGAATGGAGCGCGCAGGTCGGGCTGGAGTACTCCGACTTCGGCGCCAGCTTCGGCGGCTTCCAGTCCGGCGGCTTCGGCGCGACCTTCGCCCTGATCTGGCAGCCGCGTTACGATCGCCGTGTCGAAGGTCGCTATAACTCGGCCCGAAACAGCGGCAGCGTGCGCGCGCAGCAGTCCAGCGAGAACCGCGTCGGTTCCTTCGGCTATTCGCTGGCCTCCACCTATGACGATGGTCCCGCGACCGTTTCGGGTCAGGTCGATTATGTCGGCAATCGCTTTGACGCCAGCCTCAGCCATACGGCGTTCGGGCGGGATTTCTCGAACATTACGCAGGAGCAGATCACCAATCTGCGCTTCGGATCGTCGATCTCGACGACCGGGGGCAAGGTCGCTGTGGGCCGCAACATCTACGACAGCTTCGCCATCGTCTATCCGCACAAGAGCATCGACGATCATCCCGTCATCGTCGGCGACAGCTTCGAAGGCGGTCGCTACACGGGTCGCAGCGGCCTGCTGGGCGGCGCGGTGGCGAACAACCTGACCGCCTATGTGAACCAGTCGGTGCGTTATGACGTGCTCGACGCGCCTTTGGGCTACAACATCGGCGACGGCATCGCGCGCGTCCGTCCGACCTACAAGAGCGGCTACGCTATCCAGGTCGGCAGCGCCAAGTTCGTCAGCGCGCTGGGCCGTCTGGTCGGCAACCAAAACCGTCCTGTGTCGCTGATCTCGGGTCGTGTGACGCCCCTTGATGATGCGAACGCACAGCCCGAACTGTTCTTCACCAACTCGGTTGGACGGTTTGCGGTGCAGAACCTTGAGCCGGGCAAGCGCTATCGCGTCGAACTGTTCTCCACGCCGGCGCTCGGGTTCGAGTTTACGGTTCCCGCGGACAACGAAGGTCTGCTCGATCTCAAGACCATTACCGTTCCGCTCGACGTGCCCGAAGCCTGAGCCCAAGACTTAGCCGAGGAGGCTGAAATGTCCCGTAATCGTACATCCGCCCTGCTCCTGGCCGCCGCTGCTGCGACGGCGACCTTGATGGCGGCCGCGCCCAGCCAGGCCGCGCCGGGCTGCCAACTGGTGATCGAATCCGGCGCCGATCAATGGATGATGCGCTACGAGCCGTTCGATCAGGACGTGGCCGTGCAGGAATTCGATGTCGCCGTGGTGAACCAGGGCGACGGACCCTGCACCGCCGTCAGCCGCGTCGAACTGCGCGGCGAGCAGTTCGGTTTGGTGAACGAAGCCGGCGCCCAGCGTATGGCCTACGCCCTGGTCGACGAGCGAGGCGGCGCGGATGTCACGCCGCGCGCGGGCCAGAGCGCTCGCCGCATCGGGGTGCGGCCGCTCAACCTGGCGGCCGGCGAGCGGGGTCTGATGCGCTTCTCCTTCACCGCCGCCCCGGCTGAGACCCTGTCGGCGGGTCTCTATTCCCAGAACGCCTTCATCAATCTGGAAACACCGGACGGCCGACCGCTGGCGGAAAAACCCGTCACGCTCAGCCTCCAGGTGCCTTCGGCCGCCGTCATGGGTCTGAAGGGCGAGTTTCGTCGCAACGGCGGCACGCCGACGATCGACTTGGGGGAACTGACCCAAGGTGTTCGGCAGCTGCGCACGACCCTCTATGTTCTGAGCACGGCCGGATATAGCGTCTCGGTGGCGTCGCAGAACCAGGGCCGCCTGCGTCAGGGCGCCAGCGAATGGTATGTGCCCTATGGTCTGGTGCTGGGCGATCGCGACATGGACCTGTCGCGCGGCGGTCGGGTCGATGTGGTGTCGCGTCGCGCGCGACTGGACGACTATCCGCTGACCATCAGCGTCGGCAGCACGACCGGCAAGCGCGCCGGCGACTATTCCGACATCCTGACCTTCACGGTCGCCGCACTTTAAGCGCCGGAGCCAAACAAAAAGAGGCGGGGACGTCGCGCGTCCCCGCCTCTCTTCAATTGGGATGGATATGGTCGTCGATCAGATCGGCTGAATCGTCAGGGCCAGGATCAGCGGCTGTTCCAGTTCGACCTCGTCGAAGCGATAGGACACCGAACGGATCGTCGCGATGCTGGAGCGGCGCAAGGTCTGCATGCCGGACTTGTCCAGATCAAATGTCCGGTCGCCGTAGAACATCACCGCCTTTTCGGTCAGCGACAACGGGCGATACTGGGCCGAGACGGTGAAGCCGCCGGGGCTGTTGCAGGCCTCGACCACCTCTCCAGAGCGACCGGCGGCGGCCAGGACGGGCGAGGTGGGCTTGACCCAGCACGCGACAGGCACGGTGGCGCGAAGGCGATAGGTGCCGCCTGCGGTCGGCCCGGCGAAGGCGGGAGCGGCGGCGGCGACCAGGCCGAGCCCGAGCGTGGCGGCGGCGAGAGCGCGAAGGATACCTTGGGTCATCTGCGGTTCCGATCTGCACATTGCAGAGGAACACTAGAACGCCGCGCGTTAAGGTCACGCGAGCGAACACGCCTAACGCGGCTTAACCTTGATCGCCGACGTTAATGCGTCGGAAAGCATGATAATGTGCACAGGAATACTAAAGCGGACCCGGCCTAATCTCTGATTTAGCTCAAGTCACGCCGGACCTATGCGGTCTGTTCGATGACTGCCACCGCTTCATTCTCACGCGCATAGCGCTGGGCGATGATGGTGCAGGCGAACAGCTGGATCTGGTGGAACAGCATGATCGGCAGGACGATCAGCGGCACCGCGTGACCGGCGAACAGGATGCCGGCCATCGGGATGCCGGTGGCCATGCTTTTCTTGGAGCCGCAGAACAGGATGACGATCCGGTCGGGCCGATCGAACTTCAGCGCGCGCCCGGCGAAAAGGGTCAGGGCCAGGACGATGGCCAGCAGGGCGATGTTCAGACCGATGACCTTGGCCAGATCCAGCGGCGCGACCTGGGACCAGACGCCGGCGACGACGCCCTCGCTGAAGGCGGCATAGACGATCAGCAGGATGGAGCCGCGGTCCACCAGCCCCGTCAGCTTGGCGTGGCGGGTCAGCCAGTCCTTCAGCAGGGGGCGGCACAGCTGGCCCACGGCGAAGGGAGCCAGGATCTGCAGGCCGATGTCGAGAATGGACTGCAGATGGATGCCGCCATTGGCGCCGCCGATCAGCAGGGCGACCAGCAACGGCGTTACGATCACGCCCAGCAGGTTCGACAGGCTGGCGCTGGTCAGGGCGCCCGCGACATTGCCGCCGGCGATGGAGGTGAAGGCGATGGACGACTGCACCGTGGACGGCAGCAGGCACAGATAAAGCATCCCGGTCAGCAGATCGGGCTGAAGCGACCCCCGCATCAGGAGAACGAGGCCTAGACCCAGCAGCGGAAACAGCAGGAAGGTCGACAGGAAGACCGTGCCCTGAAGTCGCCAGTGCAGCAGGCCCGCGCCGATGGCCGCCGGCGACATTCGCGCGCCATACAAAAAGAACAGCAGGGCGATAGCGGCCTTGACCACCCAGTCCATGACCACGGCCGCCTGTCCGCTGGCGGGGAACAGCGCCGCCAGGATCACCATGCCGATCAGGGCCAGCAGATAGCCGTCGATGGGCAGGCGGGACAGGAAACGGCGCATAATCAACTCAGGCTGCGGCAGGCTGACGCACAGATAGGCTCAGCCGGCGCCGCATTGAACCCCGCGTGGCTAAGCCCCGGCGCGGTTCTTGACCAGATCGTCTACGACCGACGGGTCGGCCAGGGTCGAGGTGTCGCCCAGAGCGCCGATCTCGTTCTCGGCGATCTTGCGCAGGATGCGGCGCATGATCTTGCCCGACCGGGTCTTGGGCAGGCCCGGCGCCCACTGGATCACGTCGGGGGCGGCGATAGGGCCGATCTCGTGACGAACGTGAGCGACCAGGGCCTTTCTCAGATCCTCGGTCGCCTCGGCCCCGTTGTTCAGGGTGACATAGGCGTAGATGCCCTGGCCCTTGATGTCATGGGGATAGCCGACGACCGCCGCCTCGGCGACATCGTCGTGCAGGACCAGCGCGCTCTCGACCTCGGCCGTGCCCATCCGGTGGCCGGAGACATTGATGACGTCGTCCACCCGGCCGGTGATCCAGTAGTAGCCGTCCTCGTCGCGACGGCAGCCGTCGCCGGTGAAGTAGCGGCCCGGATAGGTCGAGAAATAGGTGTCGAAGAAGCGCTGATCGTCGCCATAGACGGTACGCATCTGGCCCGGCCAGCTGTCGGTGATGCACAGGTTGCCGGAGACGGCGCCCTCCAGCGGCTGGCCCTCGGCGTCCACGATCTGAAGCTCGACTCCGGGCAGGGGCAGGGTCGCCGATCCGGGCTTCAGGTCGGTGGCGCCGGGCAGGGGGGTGATCAGATGGCCGCCCGTCTCGGTCTGCCACCAGGTGTCCACGATGGGGCAACGGCCGTCGCCGACTACCTCGTGATACCAGCGCCAGGCCTCGGGATTGATCGGCTCTCCCACCGTGCCGAGCAGACGCAGCGAGGCGCGCGAAGAGGCCTTCACCGGCGCATCGCCCTCGCGCATCAGGGCGCGCAGGGCCGTGGGGGCGGTGTAGAAGATATCGACCTTGTGCTTGTCCACCACCTGCCAGAAGCGGCCGGCGTCGGGATAGTTGGGGACGCCCTCGAACATCAGGGTCGTCGCCGCATTCGCGAGCGGCCCATAGACCATGTAAGAGTGGCCCGTGACCCAGCCCACGTCGGCCGTACACCAGAAGACCTCGCCGGGGCGATAGTCGAAGACGATCTCGTGCGTCCAGGCGGCCCAGAACAGATAGCCGCCCGTGGTGTGCAGCACGCCCTTGGGCTTACCCGTCGAGCCGGAGGTGTAGAGGATGAACAGCGGATCCTCGGCGTTCATCGGCTCGGGCGGGCAGTCGGTGTCGGCCTTGGCGGCCTCCAGCCCATAGTCGAAGTCGCGGCCCTCGATCATCGGCACGTCGGCGCCGGTGCGGCGGATGACCAGGACGGTGTCGACCTTCACCTTCGTCAGGGCCTCGTCGACATTGGCCTTCAACGGAATGTGCTTGCCGCCGCGCAGGCCCTCGTCGGCGGTGATGACCAGGTTGGAGCCGCAGTCCTCGATCCGGCCGCACAGGCTGTCGGGCGAGAAGCCGCCGAAGACGACCGAATGAACGGCGCCGATCCGAGCACAGGCCAGCATGGCGTAGGCGGCCTCGGGGATCATGGGCAGATACAGGGTGATCCGATCGCCCTTTTTGGCCCCATGCGCCTTCAGCACATTGGCCATGCGGCACACCTCGGCGTGCAGTTCGCCGAAGGTGATATGGCGACTGTCGGCGGGATCGTCGCCTTCCCAGATGATCGCCGTCTCGTCCTTGCGGTGGGGCAGGTGACGGTCGATGCAGTTGGCCGAGACGTTCAGGACGCCGTCCTCGAACCAACGAATACGGAAGTCTTCCTTCTTGAAGGAGACGTCTTTGATCCGGGTCGGCGGCGTGATCCAGTCCAGACGTCTGGCCTGTTCGGCCCAGAAGGCGTCCGGCGTCTCGCGCGCGGCGATCCGCGCCGCCTCATACGTTTCCCGGTCCATGTGGGCCTTGTCGGCCCAGTCGGCAGGGACGGGATAGAGGGCGGGATCAGGCACGCGAGACGTCTCCGGCATCAAATCAGAATCCGTATTTGGCGAACAGGATCAGTCGGGTCATGTCGCCGCTGGCGCCGGTTTCGATCTCGCGGTCTGCGAACATCAGTTCGGCGCCGACATCAAACGCCGTAACCGGCGACCAGATCAAGTTGGCGTGGAGGCTCTGGGCCGAACGGTTGGCGGTCAGACCTGTGAAGGCCAGGTCGTTGTCCACCTTCTGCGCCGACCAGATCAGGCTGGAACGCCAGCCGGGCGCCCAGACGTGGCGATAGGCGGCGAAGCCGGCGACGACGCCGATCGCATCCAGATCGCCCGAGCCGTTCAGCACGGCGTCGTTGGAGAAGTTCAGACCGACATAGCGGCCGATGCCCTCGCCGCCCGTCACCATCAGGCGCAGATCGTCCTTGGCGCCGACCTTTATCTTGGTCGAGGCCGACAGCCCCCAGCCCGTCGCGGTGGAATTGATGTTCGTCGCGGGGCTCTGGTATTTCAGCTGACGCAGCAGGCCGGCGAACTGGAAGTCGCCCCAGGGCTTGGACACCGCATAGCGGGCGGTGAAGTCCGGGATGCTGTTGTCGTCAGCCACGATGCGGGCGCCGCCGCCGAACGGGGTCACGGTCGTCTCGGGGTTCTCGACCGAGACCGAGAAGGGCCCGCGGGTGTAGCGAACCTGGACCTGACGGGCGAAGACGGTGCCTTCCGCCGCGCCGATGAAGTCGGCGGATTCAGGCAGGACGGCGGTGTTCTGGAAGTTGGTCCATTCCTGGCCGATCAGCCAGTTGTCGATGGTGATGAAGGCGCGACGCAGGGCCGGGTTGGCCGGGCTGGTTGTGCGCTGGTCGCCGGCGCCGGGCAGGGTCTGGAAGTCCATCTCCATCCGGGTGCCGATCTTGTGGCCGCCGACCATGCCGTCGGTGGTAAGCCAGAACCGGGTCTGGCGGGCGTTGAAGTCGGTCGCCGTATCCTCATCCGCGCCGCCGATGGGGATGGAGCCGGGAATGTGGAATTCACGCAGCGCGTCGCCGTTGACCGGATCGCCCCCGGAATAGCGGCTGGCGTAGGCGTCGACCTTGACGAAGCCGCCGAACTTGACCGTGTGGTCGCCGATGCGGAAGCCCTCGCCGGGCGCCGCCGGCGCCGACGTCTGCTGGACCGGGGCGGGCGCGGCGGGGCGGGTCTCCAGGCGGATGATGTCCTGCTGTTGCGCCGCCTGCTGGGTTCGCGCGGCGACGACCTCGGACTTCAGGGCGTTCAACTGGGCTTCGAGCTGAGCGATGCGCGCCTCGAGCGCGGCCTGGTCCTGGGCCGAGGCCAGGCTGGGCGTCGCCATCAGCGCAACGGCGGCGGCTCCCGCCATCAGGCTTGTCTTGATCATGATGAACCTCCCGCGCCCGTCTCGCGCGGGCGTCCCTTTGACGACCTTTCCGCCTCCGGCCTCGGGGAGCCATTGGCCATTGGTCTAATTTCGACCAAAGTCGAACCGCGCCATGATGGCGACGACGCGGCCGGTCAGACGCCGCGCACGGAAGGAAGCCCATGGATCGCATCGTCGTCGCCGACGACCATCCCCTGTTTCGCGCCGCCCTGCGCTCGGCCGTCGACAAGGCGGCGCCAGGCGCGGAGGTGGTGGAATGCGCCAGCCTGGCCGAGGCCAAGGCGGCGATGGTTGCGGGGCCCGTCGATCTGTTGCTGCTGGATCTGAAGCTGTCGGACAGCGAGGGGATGGCGGGCCTCGCCGCCGTGCGGGCCGAACAGCCGACCGTGCCGGTGGCGGTGGTCTCGGCCAGCGAGGACGCGCCGGTGGTGCGTCACGCCTTGGGTCTGGGCGCCGCCGGCTTTATTCCCAAGTCTTCGTCCCTGCCGCAGATGGTCGAGGCGATCGCGGCCATTCTCGCCGGCGACAGCTGGGCGCCGGATGTGCCCGAGGCCGACGACGATCTCGCCGGCCGCGTGGCCAGCCTGACGCCGTCGCAGCTGCGGATTCTCGAAGGGCTGAAGGCCGGCCGGCTGAACAAGCAGATCGCCTTCGACCTCGGCGTCTCCGAAGCCACCATCAAGGCGCATCTGACCAGCGTGTTTCGAAAGCTGGGTGTTCACAACCGGACCCAGGCGGTGATCCTGGCCAAATCGCTGGACCCGGCTTAACTCGCCACAGCTTCTAGCTCGACAGGAAGGCCTTCAGCGCCGCCGGCTTGATCGGCTTGGGCAGAAGGACGGCGCCGGCCGCCGTGGCCTGCTCGTTCAGCCCGTCGCGGGTGTCGGCGGTGACCAGGGCGATGCGGCGCACGCCCTGGGGCCTCAGCCAGTCGATGACGGCGAACCCTTCGGGCCCATCGCCCAGATGCAGATCGACCACGGCGGCGTCGAAGGGGCCGATCGCCGCCTTGGCCGCCTCAACGCTGGCGACCAGCGTCGGCCGCGCGCCCCAGCGGGTGAGCAGGGCGTTCAGCGCGTCCAGGATCACCGGCTCATTATCCACGCACAGCACGCGCAGACCCGCCAGCGGCAGGCGCGCCTCGCGCACCGGCGGCGCCTCGGCGGGCAGGTCGGCCGCGCTGCGCGGCACGGTGATGCGGAAGGTCGTGCCGCGCCCCACACGCGAACTCAGCTCCAGCGGGTGATCGAGCAGGCTGGACAGGCGGCGCACGATGGCCAGGCCCAGGCCTGCGCCCGGTTCGTCGACAGCGCCCGGCAGACGCACGAACTCGCCGAAGACGGTTTCGTGTTCGGTGTCGGGAATGCCGCGTCCGGTGTCGCAAACGAACAGTTGCACCGTCTCGCCCCGCCGACGCGCCCCGACCAACACCCGGCCGGCGTCCGTATAGCGGATGGCGTTGGCCACCAGATTTTGCAGCATGGAGCGCAGCAGATCACGGTCGGACGCGACCCACAGGCCGCTGGACATCACGGTCAGATTCAGACCCTTGGCCTCGGCCACGGGCGCGAACTCGCGGCGCAGTTCGTCGAACAGGCCGCCCAGCGACAGCCGCGCGACATTTGTCCGCACGCCGCCGGCCTCCAGCTTGGACAGGTTCAGCAGGGCGGTCAGCAGACGGTGGGCGCTGTCGATGGCGCGGTCCGCGTTGACCGCCAGGGTGCGGCTGGTCGCGTCTTCCAGCGCCGGCTCCTCCTTCAAGGCGGCGATAAACAGGCGGGCGGCGTGCAGCGGTTGCAGCAGGTCGTGGCTGGCGGCGGCCAGGAACCGGGTTTTGGAGGCCGTGGCGTCCTCGGCCACGCGCCGGGCCTCGTCCAGTCGGGCGGTGCGGTCCGCAACGCGCGCCTCCAGCCGTTCGTTGGCCTCTTCCAGCTCACGCGCGGCTTGGCGCAGGGCGGTGATGTCGGTGTAGCTGGTGGCGTAGCCGCCGCCGGGGATCGGCGCGCCTGAGGAGCGCAGCACCCGGCCGTCGGGCTGCTGGCGTTCGTGGTCGTGGGGAATGCGGCGGCTCAGCGCTTCCAGCCGTCGCTCGACCCAGGCTTCGATGTCGTCGGGGCTCTCGCCGCGCTCGGCGTTCAGCCGATAGATGACGGCGATGGGCAGGCCGACGTGGACGAAGCCGGGCGGCAGGTCGAACATGGCGACGTAGCGCCTGTTCCAGGCGGTGACGCGCAGATCCTCGTCAACCACGATCACGCCCTGGTCGATGTTGTCGAGCGTGGTCTGCAGCAGGTCGCGGTTGAACTGAACGGCTTGGGACGCCTCGTCGAGCATCCGCACCACGTCTTCGGGCGCGCGTCCGACGCCGGCCAGCGCCGCCGCGATGACCCGCCGGGCCGAGGCCGCGCCGATGGCGCCGGCCAGCATCCGCTCGGCGGCGCGCGCCAGGGCCGCATCGGCCGGATCGGCGTCGCGCAGCTTGGTGTCGGTCTCATCGCCCCAGGCGGTGAAGGCGCGCTCGGCCCGTTCGTCGCCGATGAAGCGAGCGACCAGGGCGCGCAAATCGCCGACCGAGGCGCCCGACGGCGCGGGCCGGGCCTCCATCCAGTCCGGTCCCAGCCGATCCACGAAGGCGCGGGCCTGAACCCGGTCGATCAGGCGGGGCTGAGCAAAGCGCGACACGCCGACATAGGCCGCCAGGTTCAACGCCAGGCTGACGAAGACGCCGAGCGCCAGCGGGTCGCCTATCCCCAGCATGACGTGCAGGTGCCAGGGCGCGCTGGGCGACAGCTGGGGAAGCGCCAGCATGACGATCCAGACGCCCATCCCGACCGTCATGCCCGCCAGCGCCCCTTGCGCATGGCCCCCCCGCCACAGAACCGCGCCGAACAGGGCCGGCGCCAGCTGGGCCATCGCCGCGAAGGACACCAGCCCCATGGCTGCCAGGCCGCGCGACTGGTCCGTCGCCTGGTAATAGAGCCAGGCCAGCAGCAGGACCGCGACGATGGCCCCGCGCCTTACCTGAAGGATGGTCCCCGCCATGTCGGAGGCGTCGCCGCGCACCCGCCAACGCTCGCGGGCCAGGAAGGGCAGGATCAGGCTGTTGGACACCATGGCCGACAGGGCGACGGCCTCGACGATGACCATTGCGGTGGCGGCGGAAAAGCCGCCGACGAAGACCACGGCCGTCAGCAGGGTTTCGCCCCGCTGGAACGGAAGCGCCAGCACCAGCAGATCCGGATTGACCGACGGCGCGAACAGGGCGCCGGCCGCCACAAGCGGCAGCACCGCCAGACTGGTCAGCAGCAGATAGAGGGGAAAGATCCACCGCGCCCGCTTCACGTCCGACGGCTGACCGCCTTCGACGAAGGCGACGTGGAACTGTCGCGGCAGGCAGAAGATCGCCAGGGTCGACAGCAGGGTGATGGCGGTGAAGCGCGGCGTGACCTCGGGCGGCGCGGCCAGGACGCCCAGGCTCTCGATGATGCGCGGGGGCGAGCCTTCGTTCAGCAGCAGGACCAGGGCGAAGACGGCGACAAACAGCAAGGCGCCCAGCTTGACCATCGACTCCAGGCCTATGGCCTGGATCAGGCCGCGATTGTGCTCGGTCAGGTCGGGACGACGAGCGCCGAACAGAATGGCGAAAAAGGCCAGAACCCCGGCCAGCACCAAGACCGTCAGACCCTCGGACCCCGCAACCGGCGTGCCGGCGGTCAGCAGGGCGCCGGCCATCGACAGCGACTTCAGTTGCAGCGCGATATAGGGCAGCGACCCCAGGATGGCGACGACGGTGACCGCCGCGCCCAGGGTTTGGCTCTTGCCGTAACGCGAGGCGACGAAGTCGGCCATGGAGCCCACGTTCTCGCGCCGGGCGGCCGCCGCGATCCGGCGCCACAGCGGAAACAGCAACGTCAGGCCGATGACCGGGCCGATGTAGATGGGCAGATACTCCCAGCCGTCGCGCGCCGCCGTGCCGACCGCGCCATAGTATGTCCATGAGGTGCAGTAGATCGCCAGCGACAGGGCGTAGACCGACGGCCCCAACCCCTTGCCGCGCGCGCGCGCCGACGGCCGTTCCTGGGACCAGGCGACGGCGAACAGCACCGCCATATAGGCGGCGACCAGGCCGAGGATCGTCAGGCTGAACATCGGGGCATCTGAACCGGGCACGGGGTGTTTCACAAGCGAAAGGCGGGCCGTCTTGCGACGACCCGCCCTTCATTCCGCCTGAAAGCAGGATCAGGTGTTCAGATCGACGTCCTTGCCTTCCTTGACCAGCAGGAAGCCCAGAACGACCGTCCCCAGGGCCACCACGATCGGGTACCAGAGGCCGGAATAGATGTTGCCCGTCGCCGCCACGATGGCGAAGGCGGTGGTGGGCAGGAAGCCGCCGAACCAGCCGTTGCCGATGTGATAGGGCAGGGACATGGAGGTGTAGCGGATGTTGGTCGGGAACATCTCGACCAAGGCCGCCGCGATCGGTCCGTAGACCATGGTCACGTAGAAGCCGAGGATGAACAGGATCAGCACCACCATCGGCTTGTTGACCAGGGCGCTGTCGGCCTTGGCCGGATAGCCGGCGGCGGTCAGAGCCTCGCCCAGGCTCTTGTCCCAGGTCTTCTTCTGGGCGGCGAAGTCGGCCGGGGCCATGGCGTCGCCCCGGAAGCTGGGGATGACGACCTGATCGCCGATGCGAACCTCGGCGACCGTTCCGGCCGGCGCCGCGACGTTGGCGTAGGTCACGCCTGCCTTGGCCAGATAGGATTTGGCCACGTCGCAGGAGTGGTTGAACACCGTCTTGCCTACCGGATCGAACTGAAGGTTACAATCGGCCGGATCGGCATAGACCGTGACCGGCGCCGAGGCGGCGGCGGCGGCCAGACGCGGGTTGGCGGCCTGCGTCAGGGCGTTGAACAGTGGGAAATAGGTCAGGGCCGCGATCAGGCAGCCGGCCAGGATGATCGGCTTTCTGCCCACCTTGTCCGACAGCCAACCCCAGAAGATGAAGAAGGGCGAAGCGGCCACAAGCGCGATGGTCAGCAGCACATAGACCAGGGTGGCGTCGACCTTCATGACCCGTTCCAGGAAGAACAGGGCGTAGAACTGGCCGGTGTACCAGATGACGGCCTGGCCGGCTGTGAGGCCCAGCAGGGCGATCAGCACGATCTTCAGGTTGGGCCATTTGCCGAAGCTGTCCTTCAGCGGGGTCTTGGAGCCCTTGCCCTCGGCCTTCATCTTCTTGAACGACGGGCTTTCGGCCAGCTTCAGGCGGATCCACAGGGAGACGCCCAACAGCAGGATCGAGACCAGGAACGGAATGCGCCAGCCCCAGGCGGCGAAGGCCTCTTCGCCGACCGCAAGCCGGACGCTCAGGATCACCACGAGGCTCAGCACCAGGCCGGCGGTCGCCGTGATCTGGATGAAGGAGGTGTAGAAGCCGCGCTTGCCCTGCGGGGCGTGCTCGGCGACGTAGGTGGCGGCGCCACCGTATTCACCGCCCAGGGCCAGGCCCTGGATCAGGCGCATCAGCACCAGGATGATGGGTGCGGCGATGCCGATGACCGCATAGGGCGG
Organism: Brevundimonas sp. MEB006b; assembly: GCF_030209705.1. NCBI lineage: Bacteria > Pseudomonadati > Pseudomonadota > Alphaproteobacteria > Caulobacterales > Caulobacteraceae > Brevundimonas > Brevundimonas sp. MEB006b. The sequence goes on along the minus strand of NZ_JARVRL010000002.1, from coordinate 611,761 downwards.
CAACAGGCCGACGACGAAGGTCGACAGACCCATCAGCAGCATGGTGACAAGGAAGGTGTTTTTGCGTCCCCAAAGGTCGCCCAGCCGCCCGAAGACGATGGCGCCGAAGGGCCGCACCGCAAAGCCGGCGGCGAAGGCCATCAGGGCGAAGATGTAGCCGGTGGTTTCGTTGACGCCTGAGAAGAACTGGACGGTGATGATCGCCGCCAAAGAGCCGTAGAGATAGAAGTCGTACCACTCGATGACGGTGCCGACCGATGAGGCGAGGATGACCAGACGATCGCTGCGATCGACGGTGTGCTCCTCTCCTCCGGACGCAAGGGGTGCGTCGGTTGCCATGATCCATTTCCTCCCGTGTCGCCGTTATCGGCCGTTCTGCACATCCTTCAGGATGCGTGGACGCCGACATTGACCGAGAGCGGGGCGGGTGGAGAGAGCGACTTTGGTCGAGGATCGTCGGTCGCCAAGGCGACCTTGGGGTCGAGGATCGCTGGCGATCAGCCGTCGATGGAGATGACGGGGCCGAGCTTGGGTTGCGCCTTGCCGCGACGGGCGCTGCGACGCTTCAGCCAGGCGCGGATGCGGGTCTGGATCGGATTGTCGATCGCGAAGTGGAAGGCGAAGGCGAAGGCGACCGCCGCCATGACGCCCAGGCCCCACAGGCCCCATTGAACAAAGAGGGGCAAGGCGACGCGCGCCTCGACAGCATTGACCACGCCGAACCAGACGATGCGGACCACCTCGTTGGAGATGAACATGGAGAAGGAGACCATGGCGGCGGTCTCCACCCACTTCGAGGGCTTGGTTACAGGCACGGCGCCGGCGGCCAAGATGATGATCGAGATCAGGGTCAGGGCGATGAGGGCGTGCTTGTCGTGAAGTTGAAGCGCAAAGAAGCCGACGGCGGCCAGGACGCCGGCCCAGCCGGCCAGACGCGGGGCGATCCAGACCTTCTGGGCGAACCAGGCCAGGCACATGCCCAGGAAGAACAGCGGCAGGGCGCGGATGATGCCGTAGCGCATCGGCATCTGATAGACGGGATAGCCGAGGAACGACCAGCACAGCTGGTTGGCGATCAGATAGACGCCGACGCCGACGGCCAGGGCGGACCACGGGCCCAGACGCATCAGGCCGCGAATGATCCACGGGAAGGCCAGATAGCAGCCGATCAGGGCCGAGATCGACCAGGTCGGGGCGTTCCAGCCCAGGCCGCCATGCACGCCATAGGATTGCAGCAGCAGCAGCTGGGCCGGCAGCTGATCCCAGGCGAACCATTCGGGATTGCGGGGCGGCGAGCCGGCGGCGGTGGCCAGCAGCACGAAGCCGACCAGCGACAAACCCATGATCAGGTGGGCGGGCACGACGCGCAGGAAACGCTTCAGGAAGAAATCGCCGGGCGACATCCGACCCTTGTCCACCGCCGCGCCATAGACGCGCATCAGCACATAGCCGCTGTCGATCAGGAAGAAGTTGGTCAGCAGAAAGCCGCCGCGTTCGAAGATTGGATTGATCAGATGGGCGAGCGGTTCGGGACCGGCGGCCTGGAAGTGATGCAGGATGATCAGGAAGGCCACGATGAAACGCAGCGCGTCCAGCCAGCCGCCGCGGGCGATCTGAACTGTCTCATTGCGGGTCGAAATCAGGGACCAGGGCATCGTCAGCGCCTCCTTTGATCCCTTTACCGCAAGCGTCGGGCCAGTTCGCCTGTCAGGCGAACATCAGCCCCGCACCAGACGCAGAAACTCCTCGCGGGTGCGGGGGTCGTCGCGGACGACGCCGATCAGGTGGCTGGTCGACAGGCTGGCGCCCGGCGCATTGACGCCGCGCAGGGTCATGCAGCTGTGCTCGGCCTCGATTACCACGCCGACGCCGTGCGGCTTCAGCACGGTCTGGATGGCTTCGGCGATCTCGGAGGTCATCTTTTCCTGGATCTGAAGGCGGCGGGCGAAGCCGCGCACGACCCGAGCCAGTTTGGAGATGCCGACGACGCGGTCCGTCGGCAGATAGGCGACGTGCGCCTTGCCCACGACCGGCAGCATATGGTGCTCGCAGAAGCTGACGAAGCGGATGTCCTTCAGCACGACCAACTGGTCGTAGCCTCCCGTCTCTTCGAAGGTCTTCTCCAGATAGGAGAGGGGATCGACCTCATAGCCCTGGAAAAGCTCGCGGTAGCTCTTGGCGACGCGGGCGGGGGTTTCCAGCAGACCTTCGCGGTCCGGGTTGTCGCCGGCCCATTCGATCAGGGTGCGGACGGCGGCTTCGGCGTCGGCCTGGGAGACTTTGGAGGCGGGGGCGTCTGTCATGGCGGCCTAGATAGCGGAGCATTTGAGGGAAGGGGAGGCGAAGATCGGCCCCATTACGAGGCAGGCGCGCGTTCAGACGGCGAAGTCAAAAAAAGAGAGTCTAATTCGTCTAATTCGTCTGAAATCGAATGGATGGCGCTCCCCAAGGCGAAGGCGGGGACGTCGGCATCGAAGCGGCGCCGTTCAAGGCCGCACGCGAGATTTTTCCGTGGGTCAGGTCTGCGCGAAGACGCGTGTGGTTAGCGGCCTGTTAACCATCCTGTCGGCATTTTCTGCCCAGTAGTTGCTGGAGTGGGCCGATGAACGGCGCGGAAGTTCTGGACGTCGGGCGCGACGCCATCTGGCTGACGATCCAGCTGTGCCTGCCGGTGCTGCTGGTCGGCCTGGTCGTCGGCGTGGTGATCGGCCTGTTTCAGGCCCTGACGCAGATCCAGGAACAGACCCTGATCTATGCGCCCAAGATCATCGCCATCTTCGTTTCGCTGATCCTGTTCCTGCCGCTGATGGGCGCCCTGTTGGGCGGCTTCATGCGCCAGATCGCGGCCCGCATCGCGGGGATGTAGTGGACGCTTATGCGACCGCTGATCAGGTCTGGGCCGGGGGGCTGATCTTCGCCCGGATCGCGGCGATCCTGATGCTGATCCCCGGCTTTGGCGAGGCCTATGTGCCCCCGCGCGTGCGACTGTCGCTGGCGCTGGTCATCAGTCTGGCGCTGTGGCCGGTGGTGCGCGGTTCGCTGCCGGGCCTGCCGGACAGCATGGGGCTGATGGTCGGATGGATCATCCGCGAGGTGGTCGTCGGCCTGATGATCGGCCTGCTGCTGCGGATGTTCATGAGCGCCCTGGCGACGGCGGGCGAGATCGTGTCGCTGCAGACGACGCTCAGCTTCGCCCAGACCGCCAATCCGATGCAGGCCCAGCCGGGTTCGACCATCGCCGCCTTTCTGGCCCTGCTGGGGGTGACGCTGCTGTTCGCCACCGACACCCATCACCTGTTCATCGCCGGCATGGTGGGCTCGTATCGGCTGATCTCGCCGGCCCAGCCGCTGATGATGGCCGACTTCACCCAGATGGCCGTGCGGACCCTGGGCGACAGCTTCCTGCTGGGCGTGCAGTTGTCGGCGCCGGTGCTGGTCTTCGCCTTGATCTTCAACCTGGCGTCCGGCCTGGTGGCGCGGGTCATGCCGTCGTTCCAGGTCTATTTCGCCGCCGCGCCCTTGAGCGTCATCCTGGGCCTGTCGATCTTCGCCCTGAGCCTGGGTGCGCTGGGCACCCTCTTCATCGACCGCTACCGCCGTCTGGCGGAGTATTTCGTGCTGGGAGGCCCTGGTGGCTGAAGGCGCGGATCCCGAGTCGAAAACCGAAGAGGCGACCCCGCGAAAGCTCGAGGACGCCCGAAAGAAGGGCGATGCGGCCAAGTCGCCCGACGTCGCCCAGGTGCTGTCGCTGGCGGGGGCGGCGGCGGTGATCCTGATGGGGGGAGGCTGGTTCGCCTCGTCCATCGCCGAACAGATGCTGCCCTTCATCGCCGCCCCGCACGAGATGCTGGGGGTGCTGAACTCGGGCGCGGGCAACCAGATCATGGTGCGCGCCGTCTGGGCCGTGGCGCCCTTTCTGGGAGCGGTCATGCTGGCGACCGTCCTGGGCGGGGTCGGGGGCAATGTCGCCCAGTCAGGCCTGATCTTCACCGCCGAAAAGCTGAAGCCCAAATGGTCGGCGGTCAGCCCGATGCAGGGGTTCAAGCGCATCTTCGGCCCCGACGGCCTGGCGCAATTCGTCAAGACCTTCCTGAAGCTGATCGCCGTGTGCGCCGTGTGCTGGATGGTGTTGAAGCCGCACCTGCGCGAGTTCGAGAACATGGCCGCGATCAGCCCGCTGGCGATCCTGCCGCTGGCGCGCGACATGGCCATCTCGCTGTTCGTGTCCTCGATCATCCTGCTGGGCGCCACGGCCGGGGCCGACTTCATCTGGCAGAAGATGCGCTTCGCAAAGCGGATGCGCATGACCAAGGAAGAGCTGAAGGAAGACTTCAAACAGTCCGAAGGCGACCCGCACATCAAGGCCAAGCTAAAGCAGATCCGCATGCAGCGCAGCCGCCAGCGGATGATGGCCAATGTGCCAAAGGCCACCGTCATCGTGACCAACCCGACCCACTATTCGGTCGCCCTGCGCTATGAGCCGGATCAGGGCGACGGGGCGCCGATCTGTGTTGCCAAGGGCGTCGATGCCCTGGCCCTGCGCATCCGCGAAGTGGCGACCGAGCACGGCGTGCCGATCGTCGAGAACGTGCCGCTGGCGCGCGCCCTGTACGCCACCGTCGAGGTGGACGAGGTCATTCCGCGCGAACATTTCGACGCCGCCGCCAAGATCATCGGCTTCGTCTTCCAGTCCCGTAAGCGCCGGTAAGGCGGCGTCAGGATTTGGGCGTATGATCGCAACACTGATTCGCGAGGCTGTATGACGTCCACCCGCCGCCCTTCGTTCGACCTGTTGTCCGGCGTGATGGCGTTCGGCGTCGTGGCGGCGATCGCGGCCCTGGCCTATCCGGCGTTTCGTGCCAATCCGACCTCGGCGCCGGGACTGGTGCTGATTCTGACCGTGGGCGCGATCGCCCTGATCGGTCTGTTCGGCTTCCGCCGGGCGGCGGACGCCAAGCCGAGCAGCGACGCGGCCATCGAGGTGCTGGACGCCATGGCCGAACCGGCGGCGCTGGTCTGGGATTCGGGGCAGATCCTGGCCTTCAACGCCGCCTGGTCCGAGGCCAATGGGGCGACCGGCGCCCTGCCGCGCGGCAAGTCGGCCCAGGCGCTGTACATGGCCTTCGCCCAGGCGCGCAAAGGCGAGCCGGGCCGCGCCATCGTCATGATCGGACAGCGCGAGGTCGAGGTCGTCATCGGCCAGATCGGCGATGGAAAGACGGGCGAGGGACGGTTCCTGATGCGCGCCGCGCCGGACGCCGTCCTGCCCATAGCCGCCGCGCCCGTTCACACGCCCGCCGCCGCGGCGACCGGCGAGGCGCGAGCCATGGCTGCCGGGGCGCCGTTCGGCTCGGCCGTGATCGGCGGCGACGACCTGTTTTCCGGCCGCGCGGAAGAAGCTAATCCGGCGCTGGCGGTCCTGACCGGACCGGGGGCGGCGCGCGATGCAGCCTTCGGGCATCTGTTCGATCCGGGCGGCATCGCCGAGGCGCGGCTGAAGCTGGCGGGCGGATCGTCGGGCCCGATCGAACTGGTCGCACGGGCCTACCCCGACAAGATGCTGCATCTGTATGTGGCGCCCGAGGGCGACAAACGGCGCATCTGGCTGTTCGACGTCTCGGGTCAGAAGTCGATGGAGCTTCAGCTCAACCAGGCGCAGAAGATGCAGGCCGTGGGCCAGCTGGCCGGGGGCGTGGCGCACGACTTCAACAATCTGCTGACGGCGATCCAGCTTCAGCTTTCGGGTCTGCTGGAACGGCACCCGGTGGGCGATCCTTCGTACGAGGGGCTGAACGAGATCCGTCAAACGGCCATTCGCGCGGCCGATCTGGTGCGCAAGCTGCTGGCCTTCTCGCGCAAGTCGACGGTGCGGCGCGAGCGGCTGGACCTGGGCGAACTGGTCGGCGAGTTCGCTATCCTGTTGCGGCGGCTGCTGCGCGAGGACGTCCGGCTGGAGACCGACTACGGACGCGACCTGCCAGTCGTGCTGGCCGACAAGTCTCAGCTGGAGACGGCGGTGATGAACCTGGCCGTCAATGCGCGCGACGCCATGCGCGGCGTGGTCGAGCCGGGCGCCGGCGTCGTCACCATCGCCACGCGCCGCCTGACGGGCGACGAGGCGCGAGCCCTGGGCTGGGTTGATGCGCCGACGGACGAGGTGGCCCTGATCGAGGTGTCGGACACCGGACCCGGCGTGCCGCCCGAACTGGCGGACAAGATCTTCGAACCCTTCTTCACCACCAAGGCGGTGAACGAGGGCACCGGCATGGGTCTGGCCACCGTCTATGGCATCGTGCAGCAGGCGGGCGGCCATATCACCGTCAGCAATATCGAGGGGGCTGGAGCCGCCTTCCGCATCTTCCTGCCGGCGGCGGGCGAGGCGGAGCTGGCCGAGGTTCAGCCGGTCGAGGTCAAGGCCAAGGCGCCGCGCGACCTGTCGGGAGCCGGCCGCATCCTGTTCGTCGAAGACGAGGACGCCGTGCGCGGCATCGCCGCCCGGCTGCTGCGCCAGCGCGGCTATGAGGTCATAGAGGCCGCCGACGGCGAGGAGGCCCTGCTGCTGGCCGAGGAACACGCCGGCCAGATCGACATGATGATCTCCGACGTCATCATGCCGGGGCTGGACGGGCCGTCCTTGCTGAAGAAGGCGCGCAAATATCTGGGCGACGCGCCGGTCATGTTCATCTCGGGCTATGCCGAAAGCGACTTCTCGGACCTGCTACAGGACGAGACGGGTGTGTCCTTCCTGCCCAAGCCGCTGGACATCAAGACGCTGGCGGAACGGGTGAAGCAGGAGTTGCACGCGGGCTGATCGCCCGCATGACGAGCGGGTTCAGGCGGCGCGGCGAAGCGCGGACGGCGTCTTTACATACAGGCCCCGGCGGCCGTTCACGGCGCGGAAGGCAACCGTCTCGCCTTCAAGACTCTCGTCCACGCCCAGAAGAAGGCACCCGTCATCGACCAGGCGGCGCTCCAGTCCGTCGAGAAGACGCGCCCGGCGCGACGGGTCCATATCGGTCATGACATTGCGGCAGAAGATGACGTCGAAACGGGCGTCATCGGTCGGTTCGTCCAGCAGGTTGGCGCGACCGAAACGCACGGCGTCGGCCAGTTCGGCCTTGACGATCCACTGGTCTTCTCGCGGCTCGAACCAGCGCAGCATGGTTTTGGCCGTAAGCCCGCGCTGAATCTCGAAGCCGGTATAGAGGCCCGAGCGCGCCTTCTCGATCGCGCGCTGCGACAGGTCGGTGGCGACCAGATCGACATCGACGCCGATCTCCCTGGCCGTCATGGCGATGGACCAGGCCTCTTGGCCGGTCGAGCAGCCGGCCGACCAGATCTTGATCCGCCCGTCGGGCCGCGCCTTGGACAGGGCCGGCAGCAGTTCGGTTTCGAGAATACGGAAAGGGGTGCGGTCGCGACGGAACCAGGTCTCGGCGTTCAGCAGGGCCTCGATCACCGACCAGGCCAGCGAGGCGACCGGATTGGCCCACAGGTTCGTCAGCAGAGCCTCGACATTGGCGTAGCCCTCACGCCGCGCGATCGGACCCAGCCGGTGTTCAGCCAGGTGGATGCGATCCCGCGACAGCCGATAGCCGGCGCGGGTGGCGAGAAGGGACTGCAGCTTGTCGAAGTCCTCAGGCGTCATGCGGCGATCGCTCCGACCTCCGTCAGCTTGGACTGCAGGATTTCGCCATCGAACGGCTTCATCACATAGTCGTCGGCGCCGGCGGCCAGGGCTTCGGCGATCCGCTCGGGGCGGGTCTCGATCGTGCAGAACAGCACCTTGGGTTGCTTGCCGCCCGGCATGGCGCGCAGGCGACGCAGGAAGGTGATCCCGTCCATCACGGGCATGTTCCAGTCCACCAGCAGGACGTCAGGCATGGCGCCGGTGCAATAGGCCAAGGCTTCGGAGCCGTCCGCCGCCTCATCGACCTCATAGCCCAGGCCCTCGACGATGCGGCGCGCAACCTTGCGGATGATGCGGCTGTCGTCGACGATCAGGCAGGTTCGGAAGTCCAAGGTCGATCCCTCAATGACACGACGGCTTTCGCCCGTGGCGCATGGACTGTTTTTATCTCAAACGCCAGTTAATGAGTCGTTTGGAAACGCCTCAGGCGGGCATTCGCGCGACCAGTGCGACCTTTCCGTCTTCAACCTTGACGCGTAGAGCGCCGCCGGCCTCGTTCACGGTCAGCCACAGCCAGTAGGGCTGGATCCATTGGCCGGCCAGGCCCTCAACCAGGCGTTCGCCGGCCAGACCCGTGACGGCCTCCGGCTTCAGCCGGGCGCGGGCGCCCTCGGCGAAGCCTTCCAGATAGAGCAGGCCGTTTTCCATCCGCGACTGAATGGTGGCGACGCCGCCCATCGGCAGGGCGCCGACGGTCAGATAGGCGAGGTTGGTCAGGGCGCGGGCCTGGGGCTTGGTGAACTCGCCGTCGGCGATGCGCCAGTCCAGCGAGGCGCGGCCCCCCTGGACCATGCCGGACACCAGGCCTTCGATCTCGCGGGCTGTGAACTTCTCGCTGGTGGTGGCGGCGCCGAAGGCGACGCGGGCGAAGTGAACCAGGGCGACCATCTTCCTGGCGCTCTGCTCGATCAGGGCCAGGGCGTCGTCGCGCATATCCTGAGCCGTCGGGTCCTGCATCAGGTCCAGGCCAGAGACGATGGCGCCCGACGGGCTGATGAAGTCATGGCACAGCTTAGCCGCGATATAGGTCGCCAGCTCCGTCCCATCGACCGGAAGGTCCAGCGGAGCGGCGTCTGTGTCGTGGGGGGAGGTCATGATGTCTGGCGCGCTCAGGTCACAGTTCGTGTCGCGCGGGAAGTTGGAGTGATTTGCCGGTTCATGGAACCGTCCGGATGGTCTATCGACCCGCCAATGACGACCTCTTCCACACCTGCTCTTGAGCGCGATCTGACGTCCGGCGCGCTGTCCCTGGCCATCGCCGAGATCGCAGAGGAGGCCGCGCGGCTGATCCTGCCCTATTGGCGCGCAGGCACGGCGGTCGAGACCAAGTCCGACGACAGCCCGGTGACGCAAGCGGACCGGGCGGCTGAGGCTCTGATCCTGGAACGGTTGGCGGCCCTGTATCCGGGCGTGCAGACGGTGGCGGAGGAGGCCGTGTCGGCCGATGGCGCGCCTGAAACCGCCGAGGACTGGTTCTGGCTGATCGATCCGCTGGACGGCACGCGCGGCTTCGTGCGCGGCGGCGAGGCCTTCACCGTCAATATCGCCCTGATCCATGACGGCTATCCGGTCGCGGGCGTGGTGACGGCGCCGGCGACGGCGACGACCTGGCGCACCGACAAGCCCGAGGGCGGCGCCTTCCGGCGTCAGTTCGGCGCCCTTCAGGCCGGCGAGGCGCATTCGGGCGAGGACTGGCGTCCGATCCGGGTGCGCGACCGGCCGCAGGAAGGCATGGCCCTGCTGAGCCACAGCGTCACCGACGAAGAGGCGACGCGTCTGGCCGCCCGTCACGGCTGCTCGCGCTGGCAGGGGACGGATTCGTCGCTGAAGTTCTGCCTGATCGCCGAGGGGCGGTTCGACGCCTATCCGCGCACCGGTCCGACCTCGGAATGGGACACCGCAGCGGGCCAGGCGGTGCTGGAAGCCGCCGGCGGGCGGGTTCTGGCCGATGACGGGCAGCGGATGGCCTATGGAAAGACGCGGTTCCTGAACGGGGCCTTCGTCGCCATGGGCGGCTGAGGTCTAGGCCCTCAGAAGCGCCTCGGCGCGATCGGCAAGGGCGTCGACGCCCATTTCCCGGGCCGTCATCGCCGCCTCGCCCAGGATCAGCCCCAGATCGGTCGGGACGACGCCGCCCAGCCGATGCCGCGCCAGCATGATCTCGGCCATACCGATCTGATCGGCGGCCCAGTCGAGCGGCGTCGCCGTCGCCATGCGCGCCCGCAACCGGGTCTCCAGCGTCATCAGGGCGGTCAGGTTCTTGACCGCCTCTGCCAAGGCCACCTCACGCGTGATGCGCCGCTCGCGCGCCAGGGCGCCGATGATCAGTTCGCCGCCCTGCGTCAGGGCTTCCGCCTGGGTCAACAGCATCAGCGGCTGGGCGTCGTCGCCGACACGCAGCACCTGGATCGCGGCCCAGTCCAGCGGGCTGTGATCCGGCGTGAACTGATCGGCGGCGGCGTCGAACATGATCCGCCCCTGGTTGCGGGCCTCGTCATGCCCCGCAATGGCGGCTAGGGCCGACAGGCCAGCGCCGCACAGAGCGAGGGCGCGGGCGCGGGTCAGGGGGCGATGGTCAGGGGATGCGGCCTCGACCAGGGCGCCCAAGTCGCGGCCGGCCTGATCCAGAAGATGCACGTCGCGCTGCACCACGCCCATTTCCAGCGACAGGGCCGCGCGATCCATACGCAGATCCATGTCCTCGGCGTCGTCTCTGCGCACCGCCTCATCCATCAAGACAGCCGCCTGATGAAGGCGGGCGATGTCGCCGCTCAGCCGGGCGGTGCGGACCGTGAGCCGGGCGTGAAGCGCGGCCATGCCGACCGCGATGCGTCGGCTGCGCGGCTGCCCGACCGCCGCAAGGGTCGTCGCCGCGCGGTCCAGACGGCCGGGGTCGCCGCACAGATCAAAGCGCAGCATCAGCACCGCCGCCTTGGCCATGGCGGCCCGCGCGATCTGATCCTCGCCCACGGCTGAACGCGCCAGGCTGTCGGCGCAGCGTTCGGCCCGGTCCAGACTGTCGGCGGCGCCGGTGCGCCGGGCGTGTTCGCGCCACAGGGCGCAGGCGCGGTTCTCGGTCTCGAAGGGACGAGCGCAGGAGACGCGTCCGGCGTCCGTGGCCTCGCGTCTCGCCTCGGCGCGCAGCAGATCTGCGCCGATCAGTTCGACCCAGCCCAGGTCTTCGCTCTCTCGCGCCTGGGCGAAGAGTTTTCGAAGATCACGGCCGAATTCGAACATGCTGGACCTCGGTTATCCCGCTTCGGGACGCAGACTGCGTCACCTGCGGCGTCCAATGCAAACGCAGCGCCGGGAATGCGGTTCGGCTTGGCCTTAAGCCGGCGACCTAGTCGAGTTTCGGCGTCTTCTGCTGGCAGCGTTGCAGATTGGCGCGGGCCTCGGGCGCCTCGGCGTTGAGCTGACGCACCGCGGTGATGCGCGCGCGGGTCTGATCGGCCTCCGCGGCCGGCGCCGTCTTGCCCGCCGCCGTCGCGGCCTGCATGGCCGCCAGGGACCAATAGAGCGCGGCGTCATAGAGCCGACGCCCCTGGACGCTCTCGCCGCCTTCAAGCTCCGACGCGGCCTGGGTCAGGCCCGCACAACGCACCGCCTCCTCATACGAAACCAGCCCCACGGAAGGGGCGGCCTGCAGCATAAAGACGGTGCTGGCTAGGGCGAGAAGCGTCGACATGACCTCAGAATGGCTCAGCTACGTGACCAAAGGAAGTCGTTAGCGGCGCCCGGCCTTAGCCGCGCTCCTTCGTCTTGGTGAAGGCGATCTTGGGGAAGCGTTCGCCGACATAGCCGGTCTCCCAGCTCGACTTGGCCAGGAAGACCGGGGCATGGTCGATGTCGCGCGCCATCTGGGGGCGGTATTTCCCGCTGAAGTCCTCGACGTCCGCGTCGGAGCCCTCCGCGCCTGGAGCGATCCAGCGCGCTTCGGCATAGGGGGAGGGTTCGAAGACGACGTCCAGGCCGTACTCCTCGCCCAGACGGTCGGCCATGACCTCGAACTGCAGCTGGCCCACGGCGCCGACGATGAAGTCCGAGCCGATTTCGGGGCGGAACAGCTGGGTCACGCCTTCCTCGGCCAGACCTTCCAGCGCCTTCTTTAGGTGTTTGGCCTTCAGCGGATCCTTCACGCGAACCCGTTGCAGGATTTCCGGAGCGAAGTTCGGCAGGCCGGCGAAACGAACCACGCCGCTCTCCGAAAGGCTGTCGCCGACGCGCAGCACGCCGTGGTTCGGGATGCCGATCACGTCGCCGGCGAAGGCGTCGTCGGCCAGTTCCCGATCCGAGGCGAAGAACATGATGGGCGCATTGACCGACAGGGACTTGCCGGTGTTCTGCACCTTCAGCTTCATGCCGCGCTTGAAGGCGCCCGACGCCATACGGAACATGGCGATCCGGTCGCGGTGGTTGGGGTCCATGTTCGCCTGGACCTTGAACACGAAGCCGGTGACCTCGTTGGATCCCGGTTCGACCTCGGTCTCGACGGGGGCGGGGGCGTTGCGGGTCTCGGGTGGGGATTCCTTTTTGGCCTTCATGACCTTGGGCGCCGGGGCCCAGTCGCCGATGGCCTTCAGCAGTTCGTCGATGCCGAAGTGGCGAAGCGCCGATCCCCACAGTACCGGGGTCATGTGACCTTCCAGGAAGGCCTGGCGGTCGAATGCCGGATAGCCGCCCTCGACCAGTTCGACGGCCTCGGCCAGGTTGTCCTGCTCGCTCGCCTCGAAATACTGCGCCGCCTGGTCCAGCGGCAGGGCGGGGGGGTGTTCGGGATCCTCGGCCGAACCAGCGGCCTTGCGGGTATAGGGCTGGAACCGGCCGGTTCCGACCTCGACCATGCCGCGCAGGCGATTGCCGCTCTCGGCCGGCCACCAGATCGGGGCGGGGTCCAGCTGAAGGCGTGACGCGATGTCGTCCAGCAGGGCCATCGGGTCCTGGGCCTCGCGGTCCAGCTTGTTGATGAAGGTGATGATCGGGATGTCGCGCAGGCGGCAGACCTCGAACAGCTTCAGCGTCTGCGGCTCGATGCCCTTGGCGGCATCGAGCACCATGATGGCGCAGTCGGCGGCGGTCAGGGTGCGATAGGTGTCCTCGGAGAAGTCCTCGTGCCCTGGGGTATCGAGCAAATTGAACATCTTGCCGTCGTGCTCGAACGTCATGACCGAGGCCGAGACCGAGATGCCCCGCTCCTTCTCGATCTTCATCCAGTCCGATCGGGTGCGCCGGTTCTCCCCGCGCGCCCGCACGGCGCCGGCCGCACGAATGGCGCCGCCGGCCAGGAGGATATGCTCGGTCAGGGTCGTCTTGCCCGCATCCGGGTGGGCGATGATGGCGAAGGTCCGGCGGCGCGCCGCTTCTTCAGGCAGGGTCAAGGAGGACATGGCGCGCGACTACCCTGCCGCGCGCCGAAAGTCACTCGTTGGCGGGAGATGGCGCGGATTCAGACGGTGTTTGCGGAGGGGTTTCCGGCTCCGGCTCGCTGATCTGGGGCGCCTCCTCATCTTCTGTTGCTTCCGGCAAGTCCTGACCTGCCTCGATGGCGGCGATCAGCCGACTAGCGTAGTTTGAAGCGCTGCCGCCGTGGGGGTTGTTGGCCAACGGTTTCAGCACCGCGATCGCCTCTTCCGGCTTGCCGGTTTTCACCAGGGCGTCCGCATAGGGGAAGCGCACCGCCGCCAGTTGAGGGGCGCGGTCCAGCGCCAGGCCCAGGGTCAGCAGATCGTTGTCATTGGGATAGCCTGGCTGGGTCCGACGGAGTTCGGACAGCAGCATCAGGGTGCGATAGTCGTTCTGACCGGCTGCATAGGCGCGAGAGAGATAACCGCGCGCCTGGATGCGCAACGCCTGAGCCTGGTCGTCATCGTCAGCCTCTCTCGCCTGTTTAAGCCGCTCCTGCGCCAGGAACTGCAAGGCTTCGACATGGTCCGGATTGATTTCCAGCAGGCGTTGAAGCGCACGTTCGCCGGCGGGGCGATCGCCGAAATGGAGACCGGCATGGCCGGCGGCGAGCAAGGCCAAGGGATCGTCGCCATGCCGGCCCGCCAACCTGGCGACTTCCTGGCCCAAGGCCTGGCGATCTTCGTCGGGGACGCCGATCTTGAGCCGTTGATTGATAAGCAGGAGATCATCGGCGGCGGGCGACAGTCGCGTGACGCTGATGTCCGCCGTTGGAAACTGGCCGCTGAGCGTCCTGCCCATCAGGCGACCACGGGAGTACTGTCGCAGCGCGGTCTGAAGGTCTCGCAACGACATTCCGGTAGCGGCCTCCATCGCAGGAACGGAATCCTCACCGCCCGAAACGCGCCTCAGATAGTCTTCCAACTGTTCCAGACGCGAAGGGTCGCTGATGAACCAGTGGGTCAGCAGCCAGGCGATCGGATAGTAGGTCGCCTTCTGGCTGTCGGACCGAACTTCACCCGGGCGCTTGGTCAGCAGGACATCAAGAGGAATCCAGCTCTCCGTCAAAATCCAGTAGGCGCGGTTCTGGTTGAACTGCCCCAGCTGCACCTTTCGGTCGCGAACATCGATGTCCGCGGTCATGTAATATTCGGCAAAGCCCTCGACGAACCACGCCGGGTAGGAGCCTGGGAAGTTGCCCAGCATGAAGTGGTGGGCGTATTCGTGCATCAGGATGTCATCGCCCGACATCCCGCCGGCGCCGTCGCCTCTGATGGCGACCGCAAAGATGTCCTCTTCCGTCGGGAAGTAGGTGCCCATCGTGTTTTCACCGCTTTGCGGATGCACACGCGTCAAGCCTCGGCGGCCGCCGACGAGATAGATCGGCATCTTACGCTGCGGCTCGTCCGACATCGAGCCGCCGTGTCGGACCTGCATGACACGATCGAAAATCTCGAGTTTTTGGACGTAATCGCGCAGGGCGCGCTCGCCGCCGTCGCTATAGACGATGAAGCGTTCGCTTTCGGCCCGCAGCCAGTCCGCCCGTGCTGGCTGAGCCATTGCGGCAAACACAATCGATCCCACCGCCGAAATGGCGCAGGTTACCAGCTTCGAACTCATACAATCAGTCCCGAACATCCCGTGAGGGCGAAGGTGCAACTTCCACGCGCCGACGTCCAGCCGATTGGTCCACGTAAAATAACCCCTCGCCACGAAGGGCTATCGGAGTCATGCTCGGTTCTGGAGGAGACGATCAGGCCGTCAGAGTCCGACGCTCCCCTCCCGGATCGATCCGGGATCATAGGGAAAGGACAAGGACGATGGCTGTCATCCATCCTCAAGATCGTATCGCCCACGCGCCGCGTGAGCGGGCGCCGCTGCATCCGGCGGTGGGGCTGGTCGTCGGCTTCGGCTTTATCGTAGCCGTGGCGACGCTGGTCCATGTGGTGTTCAACGCCGTCTTCTGACGGCGTTTCAGGCCGCGATCAGGCGGCCAGGCGGTTCCAAACGGCGCGGTCGGCAGAGACAGCGTCGAGGCGACGGCCCTTGGCCTGAAGCTGGCGCATCACCTGTTCGGGCAGGGTGCAGAAACGCGGCTCGACCAGGTCGGGATTGCAGGCGGGTGCCGGCGCCGCGAACAGGGCGGCGTTCACGTCCGGGCTGCGCTCGGCGATCAGCCAGGCCAGGCGACGGGCGCGTTCGGGATCGTTGCGGTGAAGCAGCGGGTCCTCGGCGAACAGTTCGCAACCCAGTTCCAGCAGATAGTCCAGACCCAGCTTCTCGAACCGGCGCGCGTCGGCGGGCGTGACCGGGCAGGCCTCGTCCAGGTCGAACACGACATCGTTCAGAAGAAACAGCATGGGCGAGACGCTCGACTGGCCGGACGCGAGTTCGTCCGTAAGCTCACAATAGGCGCCGCCGCTTGCAGTCCCGTTCACGGACGCGGTTAAGAGTTTCTGACCAGCCGGCCGTCGCCTTGTAAGAAAAGCGACGGCGATGACGCGACGTTACCCTTGCGCCAGTGTGCGGCCTCAGCTTACCTGATCACGCATTGTTACAGGCCGGCGTCGCGCCGGAGAGAGGCCGTCATGACGACCCATGAAGATCGCGCCGGGCTGAAGGTCGCGGGCGAATTGATCGCCCTGATCGAGCAGGACGTACTGCCTGGGCTGGGGCTTGATGCGGCCGCCTTCTGGAGCGGGGCTGCGGCGATCTTCGAGCGGTTCGCGCCCGAGAACCGCTCGCTTCTGGCGCGACGCGACGCCTTGCAGGCTCAGATTGACGACTGGCACCGGGCGCGGCGGAGCCAGCCGTATGATGTGGCGGCGTCGCAGGCCTTCCTGAAAGAGATCGGCTATCTGGCCGAGGAGCCGGCGCCGTTCACCGTCGGGACCGAAGGCGTGGACGCGGAGATCGCGCGCATGGCCGGGCCGCAGCTGGTGGTGCCGGTGCTGAACGCGCGCTTTCTGTTGAACGCCGCCAATGCGCGGTGGGGCAGCCTGTATGACGCGCTTTACGGCACGGATGCGTTGGGCGACCTGCCGGCCGGCGGCGGCTATGACGCGGCGCGCGGCGCGCGGGTGGTGGCGCGGGCCAAGGCCTTTTTGGACGAGGCGGCGCCGCTGGCGGAGGGATCGCATGCGGATGTCGCCGGCTGGTCGGTGATCGACGGCGCGTTGTCGCCCGCGTTGAGGGATGCGGGCCAGTTCGTCGGCTTTACCGGCGAGCCCGGCGCACCCGCCTCAATCCTGCTGGTCAACAACGGGCTGCACATCGAACTGGTGATCGACCGCAGCCATCCAGTGGGGCGCGGCGATGCGGCGGGTCTAGCGGACGTAGTCCTGGAATCGGCCCTGTCGACCATCGTCGATCTGGAGGATTCCGTCGCGGCCGTCGATGCGGCGGACAAGGCCGAGGCCTATCGCAACTGGCTGGGTCTGATGCGCGGCGACCTGTCCGCGACGTTCAAGAAGGGCGGCGAGACCCTGACCCGCGCCTTGGAGCCGGATCGCCAGTGGACGGCGCCGGGCGGGTCGTCGGTGATGCTGAAGGGACGCAGCCTGCTGTTCGTGCGCAATGTCGGCCATCTGATGACGACCCCGGCCATTCTTCTGGCGGACGGGTCGGAGGCGCCCGAGGGGATCATGGACGCCATCGTGACCAGCCTGATCGCCCTGTATGACATCAAGGGTCTGGGTGGGTTCGGCAACAGCGCGACGGGCTCTGTCTATATCGTCAAACCCAAGATGCACGGGCCGGAAGAGGCCGCCTTCACCGACCGTCTGTTCGACGCGGTCGAGGATCTGCTGGCCCTGCCGCGCCATGCGATCAAGGTCGGGGTGATGGATGAAGAGCGCAGGACCTCAGCCAATCTGGCGGCCTGCATTCAGGCGGTGAAGGACCGGATCGTCTTCATCAACACCGGCTTTTTGGACCGCACCGGCGACGAGATCCACACGGCCATGCAGGCCGGGCCGGTGGTGCGAAAGGCCGACATCAAGTCCAGCGCCTGGATCGCGGCCTATGAGGCGAGAAACGTCGCCATCGGCCTGAAATGCGGCCTGTCCGGCAAGGCCCAGATCGGCAAGGGGATGTGGGCAGCGCCGGACCGGATGGCGGACATGCTGGATCAGAAGATCGGCCACCCGAAGACGGGCGCCAACACCGCCTGGACCCCCTCGCCGACGGCGGCGACCCTGCATGCGCTGCACTATCATGCGGTCGATGTGTTCGTGGTTCAGAAGGAGGTGGCCGGGCGCGAGACGCCGGGGCTGGAGGCCTTGCTGACCCCGCCGTTGGCGAACGGCGTCAACTGGTCCGAGGACGAGGTGGCGGCCGAGCTGGACAACAACGCCCAAGGCATACTGGGCTATGTCGTGCGCTGGATCGATCAGGGGGTGGGCTGTTCCAAGGTGCCGGACATCCACGACATCGGTCTGATGGAGGACCGGGCGACGCTGCGGATCAGTTCGCAGCATATCGCCAACTGGCTGCTGCACGGGGTCTGTACGGCCGATCAGGTCGAGGCGGCGTTCCAGCGCATGGCGGCCAAGGTCGATGGTCAGAATGCGAGCGATCCGCTGTATCGGCCGATGGCGACGGACCCGGATAACAGTCTGGCCTATCAGGCGGCGCGGGCGCTGGTGTTCGAAGGCGTCGAGCAGCCGAACGGCTATACCGAGCCGTTGCTGCACGCCTGGCGGTTGAAGGCGAAGGCGGCTCAGTCCGTCTGACGGGCCTTGGGCGGAGCGGGCGGTTCCGGAATCTCCGCTTCATCGTCGGCCATGACGTCGTCGGCGGCGTCGTTGGCGGTTCGGGCGGGGGTTTGCGGGCCGGTCGGTCGCGGCGGTGCGCCGATGCCGTAGCCGAGGCGCTTCAAGGCCTCTTCGCCGTCCAGGCCGAAGGCGGTGCGCAGGCGAAGATCGGTCTGGGGCACCGGCACCTCGACGCCCGCCGCATCCAGGGCGTCGGCGATCAGCCAAGTGTAGGCGGCGTGCATGGCCGCCGGGCGTTTGACGGCGTCGCGCGTCGGCCAGACCACCAGTTCGAACGACAAGCCCCGATCGCCGAAAGCCACCAGCCAGACCTGGCTCTTGCGGGCCTCCGTTTCCGGCAGGGTGAAGGGGCTGGCGCGGGCGGCGGCCAGAACCGCATCGCGCACCTGTCCCCGGTCCGACCCATAGGCGACGGTGAAGGGCACATGGATGCGACGGGTGTCGCCCTTCATCGTCCAGTTGGTCACGGGCTGTTCGATGAAGCGCGAGTTGGGCACCAGCACATTGACGTTGTCATTGGTGCGGACACGGGTGGCGCGAGGGCCGATCTCCATGATGGCGCCGCGAATGCCGATGTCCTCGATCTCGATATAATCGCCGACCGACACCATCCGGTCGAAGATCAGGAACAGGCCGGAGACGAACTCCTTGACCACGCCCTGCAGCCCGAGACCCACGCCGATGCCCAGCGCGCCGGCGAAGACGGTCAGGGACGACAGGTTCAGCCCCGCCGCCGACAGGGCTGACATGATACCCACGACGATGATGCCGTAGCCGGCCAGGCGCTCCAGCAGATAGATCGCCTGACGGCTGCGGTCCGAGCGCTCGCGCACCCGGCGCAGCGACCGCGTCACCAGCCAATGGGCCGCGAACGCGATCAGCAGGATCACGCCCGCGCTGACCAGACCGCCCAGCGTCAGATTGATCCCGGCGATGCGCGCGATCTGCGACTGCTCGATGGTGTCGAGGCCCAGCTTCTGGATCGGATTGGTCATCAGTTCCTAGAGCGTCCGGCGAACGGTCAAGGTTCCGAACCTAGATGGCGAAGTCCTCGGTCGAGAATTGCCCATCCAGCCAGGCGACGATGCGTTCAGCGGCGTCCTCGGGCGACATGGTCGTGGTGTCCACGACGATCTCGGGGTGTTCGGGCGCTTCATAGGGGCTGTCGATGCCGGTGAAGTTCTTGAGCTCTCCCGCGCGGGCCTTCTTGTACAGGCCCTTGACGTCGCGGGTCTCGGCCACCGCCAGCGGTGTGTCGACGTGGACCTCGACGAACTCGCCCTCGCCCAGCAGGTCGCGGGCCAGACGGCGTTCGGCGCGGAAGGGCGAGATAAAGCTGACCAGGACGATCAGGGCGGCGTCCACCATCAGTTTCGACACTTCGGCGACGCGGCGGATGTTCTCGACCCGGTCCTCTTCGGTGAAGCCCAGGTCGCGATTCAGCCCGTGGCGGACATTGTCGCCGTCCAGCAGATAGGTGTGGCGACCGTCGGCGTGCAGCCGCTTTTCCACCAGATCGGCGATGGTCGACTTGCCTGCGCCGGACAGGCCGGTCAGCCAGACGACGCGCCCTTTCTGGTTCTTGATGGCTGCTCGAGCGTCCTTGTCCACCGACAGAGCCTGCCAATGGATGTTGTGGGCGCGGCGCAGGGCGAAGTGCAGCAAACCCGCCCCGACCGTGCGGTTCGAGATCCGGTCGATCAGGATGAAGCCGCCCAGATCCTTGTTCTCGGCATAGGGGGCGAAGGCGACCGGGGCATCCAGCGACAGGTTGCAGACCCCGATCTCGTTCAGCTCCAGCCGACGGGCCGGTTGCTGTTCCAGGGTGTTGACGTTCACCTTGTGCTTGGGCTCGGTGATGGTGGCGCCCACCAGCTTTGCGCCGATCTTGAGCAGGTAGGGGCGGCCAGGCAGCAGGGGCTCGTCGTCCATCCAGACCACGGTGGCCTCGAACTGGTCGGCCGCCTCGGGCGAGGCGTCGGCGCTGGCCAGGACGTCGCCGCGCGAGACATCGATCTCGTCGTCCAGGGTCAGGGTGATCGACTGACCGGCGACGGCCTGATCCAGATCTCCGCCGGCGGTGACGATGCGAGCGACGGTCGAGGTCTTGCCCGACGGCAGGACGCGCACCGGGTCGCCCGGGCGCACGGTCCCGGCGGCGATCTGGCCGGAGAAGCCGCGGAAGTCGAGGTTGGGCCGGTTGACCCATTGCACCGGCAGGCGGAACGGATCGGCCTGAAGATCGTCGCCGACCTCCAACGTTTCCAAGAGGTGCATCAGCGGCGGGCCGGCGTACCAGGGCGAATGGGCGCTGGGCTCGGTGATGTTGTCCCCGCGCAGGGCCGACATCGGAATGGCGTCGAAGCCCTTCAGCCCGATCTGACCGGCGAAGGCGCGGAAGTCGGAAACAATGGAATCGAACACGGACTGGGACCAGCCCATGAGGTCCATCTTGTTGACCGCCAGGATGACGTGGCGGATGCCCAGCAGGCTGACCAGATAGGCGTGACGCCGCGTCTGGGTCAGGACGCCCCGGCGCGCGTCAATCAGGATGACGGCGGCGTCGGCGGTCGAGGCGCCGGTGACCATGTTGCGCGTGTACTGTTCGTGGCCTGGCGTGTCGGCGACGATGAATTTGCGCTTTTCGGTCGAGAAGAACCGATAGGCCACATCAATGGTGATGCCCTGCTCCCGCTCGGCGGCCAGGCCGTCGACCAGCAGGGCGAAGTCGATGTCGCCGCCTTGGGTGCCGACCCGGCGGCTGTCCGCCTCCAGCGCCGCCATCTGATCCTCGAAGATCATCTTGGAGTCGTAGAGCAGCCGCCCGATCAGGGTGGACTTGCCGTCGTCCACGCTGCCGCAGGTGATGAAGCGCAGCAGGCTCTTGTGCCGGTGGACGTCCAGATAGGCGTCGATGTCGCGGGCGATCAGGTCTGATTGGTGGGCCATCAGAAATAGCCCTCCTGCTTCTTCTTCTCCATCGAGGCGGACTGGTCGTGGTCGATCATCCGCCCCTGTCGCTCGGAGGTGGTGGTCAGAAGCATTTCCTGGATCACCTCGGGCAGGGTCGCGGCCGTGCTCTCGACCGCGCCGGTCAGGGGGTAGCAGCCCAGGGTGCGGAAGCGCACGGACTTCATCTGCGGCGTCTCGCCGGGACGCAGTCGGAACCGGTCGTCATCGACCATGATCAGGGTGCCGTCACGCTCCACCACTGGCCTTTCGGCGGCGAGGTAGAGAGGCACAATGGGGATCCGCTCCAGGTGGATGTATTGCCAGACGTCCAGCTCGGTCCAGTTTGAGATCGGGAAGACGCGGATGCTCTCACCGGGCCTTTTGCGCGTGTTGTAGAGCCGCCAGGGTTCGGGGCGCTGGTTCTTGGGGTCCCAACGGTGTTCGGCCGTGCGGAAGGAAAAGATGCGTTCCTTGGCGCGCGACTTCTCCTCGTCGCGACGGGCGCCGCCGAAGGCCGCGTCGAAGCCGTAACGGTTCAGGGCCTGTTTCAGCCCCTCGGTCTTCCACAGGTCCGTGTGCAGAGCCGAGCCGTGATCGAAGGGGTTGATGCCGCGTGCGAGGGCGTCGGGGTTCTGGTGGACCAGCAGTTCGACGCCCAGATCGGCCGCCGCCTGTTCGCGCATCGCGTACATGGCGCGGAACTTCCACGTCGTGTCGACGTGCAGAAGCGGGAAGGGCGGCCTGGACGGATAGAAGGCCTTCTTCGCCAAGTGCAGCATGACGGCTGAATCCTTGCCGATCGAATACAGCATGACCGGACGCTCGGCCTCGGCCGCCACCTCGCGCAGGATGTTGATGCTCTCGGCCTCCAGGCGCTGAAGGTGCGTCAGGCGCGCAGGGCGCAGGGCGAGGCTGTTTCTGGTCAGGGTGGCGATATTCACCTAGGCGTCTCCGTCGAACGCCATGTGACAACGCCAATGCGCGCCAGGGGACAAGCGAGGGTTACTGTCGTCCGCTGTGAGATTTTCGGCCCGCAGCGTCCGATTTCGTCGTCGAAGCGTAACGGAACCAGGGTCGCTGAAAGCGGCTTATGGCTTCGAAACGGAAACGCCCATGTCCAGCTTGAAATCCCTCGCCGCATCCGCCGCCGCCGCGATCGCGCTGGCGGGATGCGTGACCGCGCCGTCGCCTTCCGAATATCGCGCGCCCCAGCCGGCCAAGCCGGTGGACGTGCAGCGTCTGTGGTCCGGGCGCTGGCACGAGATCGCGCGCCTGCCGGATCGGCTGACCGACGGCTGCGTCGCCGGCGCGTCGATCTATACGCCGGTGGAGGGCACACGCGTCGATGTGCGCGACACCTGTCAGGTCGGCACGCCGCAGGGCAAGGAAAAGGCCATCGGCGGGCGGGGCGAAATCCTCGATCCGGGCACCAACGCCAAGCTGAGGGTCAAGTATCTGGCCGGGTTCGTGACCTGGGATTATTGGGTGCTGGATCGGGCGGACGACTACAGCTGGTTCATCTCGGCCGATCCGACGTTCGAGCGCCTGTTCATCTACACGCGTGAACTGCCCAGCGAGCAGCAGGTGCGCGCCTTGACCGAACGGGCGCGGGCCCTCGGATACGACGTCAGTCGTCTGGAGTTCCCGGCCCAACCGGCGCGGTAAGGATCAAAGGCCATGCGCTCGTCACGGACGGTTCTGTTCGCCTCGACACTGCTCGCGACGGTGATCGGTCTGGGGGCCTGCGCGGGCGGGACAGCCTTGCCCGTCGCGGCGGGGTTTGGTCCGGACCCGCAACTGCCGGCGCCGCGTCAGGGCTTGCTGCCCACCGTCAACATCGCCCCGGCGTCGAGCTGGCCCGAAGGCGCGACGCCGGTCGCGGCGGCGGGTTTGCGCGTACAGGCGTTCGCGACCGGCCTTGATCACCCGCGCTGGCTCTATCGCCTGCCCAACGGCGATATTCTGGTCGCGGAGTCGAATGCACCGCCCAAGCCCGAAGACAAGAAGGGCGGTCTGCGTGGCTGGGTGATGGGCAAGGTCATGGCCAAGGCCGGCGCCGGTGTCCCGAGCCCCAACAAGATTGTCCTGCTGCGGGACGCGGACGGCGACGGCGCAGCGGAGATCAAGAGCGATTTCCTGACCGGACTGAGCTCGCCGTTTGGCATGGCTCTGGTCGGCGACCGGCTGTACGTCGCCAACGCCGATGCGGTTGTGGCGTTTCCGTATCAGAGCGGCCAGACGCAGATCGACGCTGCGGCCACGAAGGTCGCAGACCTGCCCGCCGGCCGCAATCACCACTGGACCAAGAGCCTTGTCGCCGGCCCGGACGGCCGGCGGCTTTATGTCGGGGTCGGATCGAACTCCAACGTCGGCGAAAACGGCCTGGATGAGGAAGTCGATCGCGCGGCCATCCTGGAGATCGATCCAGCGACGGGCGCGCGGCAGGTCTATGCCTCGGGCCTGCGCAATCCGGTCGGAATGGACTGGAACCCTCAGACCGGCCAGCTATGGGTCGCGGTCAACGAGCGTGATGAAATCGGCGACGATCTGGTGCCCGACTATATGACGTCGGTGACGCCGGGCGCCTTCTATGGCTGGCCGTGGAGCTATTACGGCCAGACTGTCGATACGCGCCCACCCGCCAATCCGGCGATGGTCGCGCGCGCGATCCGTCCGGATTACGCTCTCGGCGCGCACACGGCGTCGTTGGGGCTGACATTCGGACAAGGCGCGAACCTGTTGCCGCCAGCCTTGCGCTCGGGCGTTTTCGTCGGCCAGCATGGATCGTGGAATCGCAGCGTGCGCAGCGGCTACAAGGTGATCTTCGTGCCGTTCGTCGATGGACGTCCCGCCGGGCCGCCGCAGGATGTTCTGACCGGATTTCTGAACGCCCGGGGTCAGGCGCAAGGCCGGCCCGTCGGGGTGCAGATCGACCGAGAAGGCGCCCTGCTGGTCGCCGATGATGTGGGCAATGTCATCTGGCGCGTCAGCGGCGCCTGAACCTCGATCATAGAAAAAGCCCCGGCCGAAACCGGGGCTTTCCATTATTCTGCTGAGATCAGTTCAGCGGCTGGACCGTGATCGCCGGCGCGGCGGGCGTGGTCACGACCGGAGCCGGGGTCGAAGCTGGGGGCGCGGTGTTTAACTGGCTGGTGCTCGACGTCGAGGCGGCTGGCGCGGTGTAAGGTTGCGGACCCGAAGGCGTAGCCGGCGTCTCAACACGGGCAGCGGCAGGCCGTTCAACGGCCGGCGCAGCGCGACGAGCCACGGGTTCGGCGCGGCGAGCGACCGGCGCAGGCGCGGCGGCGGGCGTCGGAGCCGCAGTCGGCGTAGCCTCGGCCGGAGCGGGCGTGACCGGCGCCTGGGCGGCCGTCATCGCGGCGGGCGCGGTCTGCATGGCCGGTGCGGCCGTCTCGGCGGGCTGGGCCGGAGCGGCCTGTTCGCCGCCCATCATCATGGCGACGCCGCTGCCCAGCAGCACCACCGCGCCGATCGGGGCCAGGATCATCCAAGTCTTCACCGACTTCTTGGACTTGGTCGTGCGAGCGTAACGCGGGACGAAGGTCGTGTCGTCGGCGCGGGCTTCGGTATTGGCGTTGGCATAGGTCATAGACATTGTTTCTGTCCTCCATAACGTCGATCAACCAACCCGCCGTTCCGCAACGGTGTTCCGCGTAAAGCGCAAAAGCCCCGAAGAAACACCGTTTCCGCCCGCAATGGGGCGAAGACCGTGCGCGCGGCCGCCGCATTTGCCGTCAATGCGGCAACAAAAAGCAGGGCGGTGCTCTGGATTTCCGCCGCGTCAACCGAACAAATGGATCACGGCTGGGCGGCAATTCGTCAGGTTCGCGAAGGATTGCGGACCCTACGGTTGACCCGACCGGCCGCCTTCGTCCATCACCGGACCGGGTGGAACACGCATTGACCGGAGTACGGCGCGCATGGGTTTTGTAGCCAATATCCGTAGGGATGTCCGGTTCGCGCGCGGCCTGTTCCGTCTGTTGAAACGCATCAAGCCGATCGAGTTGGACAGCGACGTCCTGCTCTGCGACGACTTCGAAGAAGCCGTCGACAAGTTCGCCGACAACATCGCCATCGACGACGGTCAGCGCACCCTGACGTATCGCGACCTGGACGCCATGGCCAACCGCTTCGCCCACTGGGCCAAGAACCGGGGCCTGCGTCGCAGCGACACCATCGCCCTGATGATGACCAACCGGATCGAGTATCTGGCGGCGTGGATCGGCTTCTCCAAGGTCGGCATCGCGACGGCCCTGATCAACACCAATCTGAACGGGCAGGGGCTGGCCCACTGTCTGGCCATCTCCAAGGCGTTCAACGTCGTCGCGGACGAGGATTGCTGGCGTCAGATCGAGGAGGCGCGGCCTCTGGTCGATCACAACCTGGCGCTTTGGGTGCTGGGCCTGACCGACGATCTGGAGACCAGCGACCGTCGCGGCCTGGACAAGCCCGTGCGCGGCGGGTCTTCGGTGCGGCCGTCCAAGTCGGCGCGCGAAGGCCTGACCAACCGCGACACCGCCCTTTATATCTACACCTCCGGCACGACCGGTCTGCCCAAGGCGGCGCGCATCCCGCATTCTCGCGCCCGGACCTATATGCGCGCCTTCGCCGGCGCCACGCGTTCGACGCCCGAAGACCGGATCTTCAATGTCCTGCCGCTGTATCACTCGACCGGCGGTCTGGTCGGCGTGGGCGCAGCGCTGTTGAACGGCGCGCGGTTGGTGATCCGCAAGAAGTTCTCGGCCAGCACCTTCTGGCGCGACGTGCGCTCGTCGGGCGCGACCATGTTCGTCTATATCGGCGAGCTGTGCCGCTATCTGGTCAACTGCCCGCCGCACGAGGACGAGACCAAGCACAAGCTGCGTCTGGCGTTCGGCAACGGCCTGCGCGCCGATGTCTGGCCCGACTTCCAGAGCCGGTTCAAGATCCCCGACATCCTGGAGTTCTACGGCTCGACCGAAGGCAATGTCTCGCTGTTCAACTTCGACGGCAAACAGGGCGCGATCGGTCGGGTGCCGAGCTTCCTGAAGTCGCAGATCAATATCCGCCTGGTCGAGTTCGACGTGGAGACCGAACAGCCGATCCGCGGCTCGGACGGTCTGTGTCGCCTGGCGCGCGTCGGCGAGGTCGGCGAGGCCATCGGCCTGATCGGCAACGACATCCGCCACGACTTCTCGGGCTACGCCGACAAGGCTGCCTCGCAGAAGAAGATCCTGACCGACGTGTTCAAAAAGGGCGACCGCTGGTTCCGCACCGGCGACCTGATGAAGCAGGACAAGGAAGGCTATTTCTACTTCGTCGACCGGATGGGCGACACCTTCCGCTGGAAGGGCGAGAACGTCTCGACCTCCGAGGTCGAACAGGTGCTGATGGACGCGCCGGGCGTGACCGAAGCCATCGTCTATGGCGTGCCTGTGCCGGCCCAGGACGGCAAGGCCGGCATGGCGGCCCTGGTGGTCGAGGGCAAGTTCGACGCCCAGGCCTTCTCCGACCATGTCGAGGCCAAGCTGCCCGCCTATGCTCAGCCGGTCTTCGTGCGGCTGATCAAATCGGCGGAGACGACCGGCACCTTCAAATACCGTAAGGCCGATCTGGTGGTCGATGGTTTCGATCCGTCCAAGACCGGCGCCGCCCTCTATGTGCGGGGCGGGGCTGCGGGTTATCAGAAGCTGACGGCGGCCGGGCGCAACGCCATCCTGAAGGGCGAAAGCCGTCTGTAACGACTGGGAAGGCGGCGTTCGCGAAACGCCGTCTTAATGATTAATGGCGATAGTCCCGACCTCTCGCGTCAGGATTGTTCGCCTCCATGTTCCAGATCATCGGCATCGTGCTGCTGTTCGGCCTCGTCTTCGGCAGCTACGCCATTTCGGGCGGCAAGTTCGAAGTGATCCTGCACGCCGCGCCGCACGAGCTGATGGCCATCGGTGGGGCGGGCATCGCCGCCTTCCTGATCTCCAACTCCCTGCCGGTGATCAAGGGTTCTATGGCGGGTCTGGGCAAAACCTTCGCCGGGCCGAAGTGGAAGAAGCAGGACTATAAGGACCTGCTGTCGCTGCTGTTCCAGCTGACCAAGACGATGAAGTCCAAGGGCGTGGTGGCGCTGGAAAGCCATATCGAAAAGCCCAAGGAATCGACCATCTTCCAGAAGTATCCCAAGGTGCTGAAGGACCATTTCGCCGTCGACTTCATCTGCGACACCCTGCGGATGATGACGATGAACCTGGAGGATCCGCACCAGGTCGAGGATGCGATGGAAAAGCAGCTCGAAAAGCACCATCACGAGCATCTGGAAAACGCCCACGCGCTTCAGAACCTGGCCGACGGCCTGCCTGCGTTGGGCATCGTCGCCGCCGTGCTGGGGGTCATCAAGACCATGGGTTCAATCACTGAGCCGCCCGAGGTTCTGGGCGGCATGATCGGCGGCGCCCTGGTCGGCACCTTCATGGGCGTGTTCCTGGCCTATGGTCTGGTCGGTCCATTCGCGGCGCGCCTGACGGCCATCATCAACGAGGAAGCCGCCTACTATAAAATCATTCAGTCTGTGCTGGTGGCCCACCTGCACGGCAACGCAGCCCAGATTTCGGTCGAGATCGGCCGGGGCGACATCCCGTCGTCGGCGCAGCCGTCGTTCGGCGAGATGGAAGAGGCGCTGAACAGCATCACTGCCGACTGATCCCGACTTTCCTGATCTTAACTTGCCCTGCCGCGCGCGGCGGCCCTATCGTTTGCGCCAAGAGACGTTCCGGTCTCGCAAGCTTCGGAGACATCTTCATGCGTATCAAAGCCCTCGTCGCCGCATCCGCTGCGCTCCTGGTCCTGGCCGCCTGTAGCAAGGCCCCGGAAGAAAAGGCCGAAGCGCCGGCCACCGATGCTGTCGAGGCCGCCGGCAGCGCTGAAGAAGCCGCTTTGACGGTCGATCAGGCGGCCAAGGACGCCGAAGCGGCGGCCAATCAGGCCATTCAGGAAGACACCGCCGCCCAGGCCGCCACGACGATGCAGGGCGCCGACGCCTCCGCCGCCGCGCCCGCGCCTGTCGCGCCGGCCGAACCTGCGCATGGTCCGGCGGCCGCCCACTAGGCCGCGTCGAAACCAAAGCCCAAAGAGGCCGCTCCGACGGGGGCGGCCTTTTTCATGTCGGCGACGAAGGTGCTAGAGCCGCGCGATGACGCCTGATGATGACGCCTCGCCCCTGCTCACCTGGACCGAAGAGGGCGAGCCGCGCTCCGGCCGATTCGGCGACGTCTATTTCTCGCGAGACGACGGGTTGGCTGAAACGCGGGCGGTGTTTCTGGAAGGTTGCGGCCTGCCGGACGCCTGGATGGGGCGAGATCATTTCACGGTGGCCGAGCTGGGGTTCGGCACGGGGTTGAACATCGCCGCCCTGCTGGATCTGTGGCGACGGACGCGGCCCGAGGGCGGGCGGCTGCACATCTTTTCTATCGAGGGGTTTCCGCTGACGGCGGCGGAAGCGGCGCGGGCGCTGGGCGCCTGGCCCGAACTGGCGGTGGCGACCGAGGCCTTGATCGCAAACTGGCCGGCCGCGACGCCGGGCTTTCACCGGGTGGATCTGCCGGGCTTCGACGCCGTGCTGGACCTGGCGGTGGGCGATGCGGCCTGGGCGCTGGAGCAGTGGTCGGGAGCGGCGGACGCCTGGTTCCTGGACGGTTTCTCGCCTGCGCTGAACCCGGGCATGTGGTCGCCCGAAGTGATGGCCTTGATCGCTAGGCGCTCGGCGCCGGGCGCGCGCCTGGCCACCTTCACCGTCGCCGGAGCCGTGCGGCGGGGCCTGGCTGGGCAGGGCTTCATCGTCGAGAAGCGCCCCGGTCATGGCCGCAAGCGCGAGCGGCTTGAGGCGCGTCTCCCCTCAGTGTTCGAACCGTCGCCGCTGCCCCGCGTCGCCGTGATCGGCGCGGGTATCGCCGGCGCCTCGGTGGCGCGCGCGATGACGGCGCAGGGCGTCCGGGCGATGGTGTTCGAGGGTGAGCGCCCCGGCGCGGGTGGCTCTGGCTTTCCGGCGGCCCTGGTCACGCCGCGTCTGGACGCCGGCGACCTCGGCATCGCCGCCCTGCACGCCCAGGCGCTGGAGCGGGCGGCACATCTGTATGCCTCGATCCCGGATGCCGTAACGGGCCACCGCGTGCTGCAACTCCCCCAGGCGCCGCGGGATGCGGTCCGGTTCGAAAAGATCGCTCGCCAGCCGATCTGGAATGACGATGACATGGCGGTGCTGGACGAAGGGGCGGCGTCAGCCGTCGCCGGCGAAGCAACGGGGCAAGGCGGTCTGCTGATGAAGGGAGCATTCGCGCTGCGCCCTGCGGCGGTGCTCTCGAAATGGCTTTCGGACGCGGAGATGCGCTCTGAGCGCGTGACACGGCTGGAGCACGCCGACGGCCACTGGCGGCTGATCGGCGAAAACGACGCGGTGCTGGGCGAGGTCGATGCGGTGGTTCTCGCCGCCGGTTGGGGATCGGCCGCCCTGTTAGAAGGGTTCGACCAGACGCCGCGCCTGTCGCCCGTGCGGGGGCAGGCGGACTGGATCGACGGGGACGCGACCGTCCACCCCATGGCCTGGGGCGGCTATGCGGTCCCGACGGGCCAAGGGGTATTGTTCGGCGCGACCCATGATCGGGGCGACACCGACGCGACGCCGCGCGAGGACGACAGCGCGCGAAATCTGGCGACCTTGGAAGCGCGCTTGCCGGCGTTGGCCAAGCGCATCGCGGCGGCCGCGCCGGTGCAGCATCGGGCGGCAGTCCGCGCCACGACGCCGGATCGCCTGCCTGTGGCGGGCGCTCTCGATGATGGACTCTATGTACTCGGCGGTCTGGGGTCGCGCGGCTTTTGCGTCGGGCCCTTGCTGGGCGAGCATATCGCCGCCCTCGTCCTTGGTCGGCCCTCGCCCCTGCCGCGAGATCTGGCGGCGCGCGTATCGCCCCGTCGGTCTTCGGTTCTGGCGGACGCCCTTGCATCATCCTCGCCGACGCGCGCAGGATGAAGCGGGGGCTTGTTCAGGAGTTGACTATGCATCGCCTCATTCTGTCGTCTGCGGCTCTCCTCGTACTGTCGGCCTGTGCGCCGTCGCCGGGCGTGGCGACGGCCAGCCGCGCCGACGCCGGCCAGTGCTTCCGGCCCAATCTGGTGCGCAACTTCACCGCGCCGAACGACCAGACCCTGTATGTCCGCACAGCCGACGCCGGGGTGTTTCAGATCGAAACCCCCTTCTGTCGCGACATGACCCGCGCCCTGTCGATTGCCTTGGAACCTGTCGCCGGATCCAGCCGACTGTGTCCCGGCGATCAGGCCTCACTGCTCAGTCCGGCGACGGGCCCTCAACCGTGCCGCGTGCGCATCGCCAGGAAGCTGACGACCGCAGAGATCGAGGCCCTGCCGTCTCGCGATCGGCCCTGATCAAAAACGCTTTCGAAGTCTTCGGGAGAGATTGAATTCTCGCTTGCGCGGGTATGAAATGATCGTCTTGCCCTGGGGAGGGAAGAGGATGATCAGAACAATCGGCGTGGCGGCGATCCTGGCGACGGCGGCGATCGCATCGCCATCGGCGGCCGAAAGCTGGGCCACGTTTTCACGCAGCGACGCCACCGTCTATCTGGTGGATGTCGATGCGCTGACGCCGGTGGACGGCGTGGCGACGACGCGAATGGCGCGGGTGCCCGCGCGCGGGGAGGCGACCAATCTCAGCCATGAAACCGAAGAGGTCATTGTGCGGTGTTCGGACGGCCAGTCGCGTTCGGGCGCGACGGTGACCTATGGCGCGGACGGGGCGGAAACCGATCGCTATTCCGAGGACACGCCGTGGGAAGCGACGCCCAGCGGCGGCATATACCACGCCATCAAATCCTTCGCCTGTGAGGACATGCGGCCCCAGACGGCGGCCTTCCCGACCATCCAGGCCTTCATCGCGGGCGGACGCGGCCAGTAGGCCGCCGCGCCCTTTCGCCCATCAGACGTCGACGGCCGCGTCCAGAGCGTTGTCCTGGATGAACTCGCGCCGGGGTTCGACCACGTCGCCCATCAGTTTGGCGAAAAGGTCGTTGGCGTCTTCCTCGTGCTCGACCGAGACCTGCAACAGGGTGCGGGCGTTGACGTCCAGCGTCGTCTCCCACAGCTGCTCGGGGTTCATTTCGCCCAGGCCCTTGTAGCGCTGGATCGACAGGCCCTTCTTACCGGCATCCAGCACGGCGGTCAGCAAGTCCAGCGGACCGCGAATGGTCGTGGACTTGTCCTTGCGGCGGTAGGTGGCGGGGGCGACGAAGACGCCGTCGAAAGCGGCTGCGCGTTCGGCCAGACGACGGGCGTCCAGCGAGCGGATCAGGGTCTCCTCCAGCACGATGGTCTCCTGCACCGCGCGACGGGTGCGGGTGAAGACTACGGCGCCCTGTTCGCCCGGCGCGCCCGTCCACTCGCCATCGCCCTCTTCGGCATAGAGGTTCAGGCGCACGGCGGCGGCGGCCGAGGCGGTCGCCATGTCCGAATGCTCGGCGAACAGACCGGCGAGCGCCGCCTGTTCGATAGCGAAGGCGGGGGCGCGCTGGCTGAGGCGATCGACGCTGGCGCTGAAGGCCTTGGCCTCGCGCACCAGCGATTGCAGGTCCAGACCCAGGCGACGCTCGCCAGTGGACAGGTCCAGCTCGGCCTCTGACGAGCCTTCCTCGATCAGATAGGCGTCCATCTCGGCCTGATCCTTCAGGTAGCGCGATTGCTTGCCCTTGGAGACCTTATAGAGAGGCGGTTGGGCGATATAGACGTGGCCGCGCGTGATCAGCTCGGGCATCTGGCGATAGAAGAAGGTCAGCAGCAGGGTGCGGATGTGGGCGCCGTCGACGTCGGCGTCCGCCATCAGGATGATCTTGTGATAGCGCAGCTTGTCGGCGTTGAAGTCGTCGCGGCCGATGCCGGTGCCCAGCGCTAGGATCAGCGTGCCGATCAGGTCCGACGACAGCATCCGGTCAAAACGCGCGCGCTCGACGTTCAGGATCTTGCCGCGCAGAGGCAGGACGGCCTGGTTCTCGCGGTTGCGCGCCTGTTTGGCCGAGCCGCCGGCGGAATCGCCCTCGACGATGAACAGTTCGGACTTGGCGGGATCGCGCTCCTGGCAGTCGGCCAGCTTGCCCGGCAGGCTCGAGATTTCCAGCGCCGACTTGCGCCGGGTCAGGTCGCGGGCCTTGCGGGCGGCCTCACGCGCTGACGCCGCCTCGATGATCTTGGCCACGATCTGCTTGGCCTCGACCGGATGCTCCTCGAACCAGGTCGACAGGCCTTCCGAGCACAGACTTTCGACGGCCGGACGCACTTCGGAGGAGACCAGCTTGTCCTTGGTTTGCGAGCTGAACTTGGGATCCGGCACCTTGACCGACAGGACGCAGGTCAGGCCCTCGCGCGCGTCCTCGCCGGTGACAGACACTTTCTCTTTTTTGCCGGCGCCCGAGCTCTCGATATAGCCGCCCATGACGCGCGTCAGGCTGGCGCGGAAGGCCGACAGGTGGGTGCCTCCATCCCGCTGGGGGATGTTGTTGGTGAAGCACAGCATGGTCTCGTGGTAGCTGTCGTTCCACCAAAGGGCGAGATCCAGTTCGATCCCTTCCTTCTTGCCGCGAATGACGATGACGTCCTTCAGGATCGGCGTCTTGGACTTGTCGAGGTGGCGCACGAAGGCTTCGACACCGCCCTCGTAGTGCAGGATCATCTCGACCGGCTCGGCGTGGCGCTGGTCGGCCAGCTTGATGACCACGCCCGAGTTCAGGAAGGCCAGTTCGCGCAGACGGTGTTCCAGCGTCTTCAGGTCGAAGTCGATGTGGCTGAAGGTCGTGACGGACGGGAAGAAGGTGACCTCGGTGCCGCTCAGCGGCTTGCCGGTGTCCTCGCGAATGGGAGCGTCGCCGGTGACTTCCAGCGACTTGACCGTGTCGCCGCGCTCGAAGCGCATCTGGTGCGCCTTGCCGTCGCGATAGATCTTCAGCTCCAGCCAGTCGGACAGGGCGTTGACCACGGACACGCCCACGCCGTGCAGGCCGCCGGACACCTTGTAGGAGTTCTGGTCGAACTTACCGCCGGCGTGCAACTGGGTCATGATGACCTCGGCCGCCGAGACGCCTTCGCCTTCGTGGATGCCGGTGGGAATGCCGCGGCCGTTGTCGGTCACGGTGACCGAGCCATCGCTGTTCAGGATGACTTGGACCAGGTCGGCGTGGCCGGCCAAGGCCTCGTCGATGGCGTTATCGACCACCTCATAGACCATATGGTGCAGGCCCGAACCGTCGTCGGTGTCGCCGATATACATGCCGGGGCGTTTGCGCACGGCGTCCAGGCCTTTGAGAACCTTGATGGAATCGGCGCCGTATTCGGGCAGGTCGGCAATCGGATCGGTCATAAAGTCATTGGCTCTGAAGTCCCGACCGGGACGGGGATGGAGCGCCGGACCCGGCGCTCGAATCGACGGCGGGATCGCACCGCGCCGAAGCCCGCAACATATAGGAAATTCCGGTGAAAAAGCGAGGAATTCCGCGATTGCAGCCTAGTCGGTTTCCAGCGCGCCGCCGGCCACGCGGACGAACTGGGCGCGGCCTTCCAGACCGGCGAACAGGTCGTGTTCGGTCCCGGTCATGAAGGCCTGAAGATCCAGCGCCGTGATCTCGTCGAACAGGGCTGTGCGGCGCGCTTCGTCGAGGTGGGCGGGGGCTTCGTCCAGCAGCAGGATCGGGCGCGCAGCATGATCTGAAAGCCGCGCGATCTGGGCCAAAATCAGGTTCAGGACCAAGGCCTTCTGCTCACCGGAAGAGCCCTCGGCCGCAGGGCGCTGTTTCTCGCGGTGAAGCGCGGTCAGGTCGGTGCGGTGCGGCCCGAACAGCGAGCGGCCGGCGGCACCGTCGCGGGCGCGGGCCTTGGCCAGGCCCTCGCGGATGGCGGCGGCGATCTCGTCCTCCTCGGCGCCCGCTTCGGCCATTTGTTCAGCGCCGCCGTCCAGGCCGAGGTCGGCCTGCGGGAAGGGCCGATCGCTGCGGGCGTCGATGGCGGCCTGAAGCGCGTGCAGGGCGGCGACGCGGGCCAGGGAGGCGCGGGCGCCGGCCTCGCCCAGCCGAACCTCCAGGGCGTCCAGCCAGACGGGGTCCGCCTCACGGCCGTCCTGGGCGTCGTTCAGCAGGCGCAGCCGCTCGCGCAGGGCCTTTTCATAGGCGGAGACGCTGGCGGCGTGGTCGGGATCGGCGGCGAAGACTAGCCGGTCGAAGAACTTCAGCCGCTCGGCGCGCGCGTCCGAGAACAGACGGTCCTGTTCCGGCGTCGCCCA
Source organism: Brevundimonas sp. MEB006b (assembly GCF_030209705.1). Lineage (NCBI taxonomy): Bacteria > Pseudomonadati > Pseudomonadota > Alphaproteobacteria > Caulobacterales > Caulobacteraceae > Brevundimonas > Brevundimonas sp. MEB006b. The sequence goes on along the minus strand of NZ_JARVRL010000002.1, from coordinate 577,620 downwards.
GACGGGACGCAGATAATCGAGCAGCCGCCCCGGCTGGGCCGTCTCGCCGTCGATCCGCACGATGCGCCGCGCGGCGCCCGCCGTCTGAACGCCGGTGCCCAGCCGCGTCTCGTCGTCCAGTTCGACCATGACGGCCCAGGCGCGTCCTGTCGCCTCGCCCGGCTCGCGCCGACCCATCTCGGCGGCGGTGGCGCCCCGCAGCCCCTTGCCGGGGGTCAGGAGACTGATCGCCTCCAGAAGATTGGTCTTTCCCGCCCCGTTCGGCCCATGCAGCACGACAGGCCCGGAGGTCATCTCCAGCCGCGCCCCTGCATAGGAGCGGAAGTCGGTGAGTGTGAGGGAGGTGATCACGCTCGCTCTCTAACGCGCGTGAGGCAGGATTACACCCGCAGCGGCATCAGCACATATTGAACGCCGGGATCGCCCGGATCGAGCACCAGGGTCGGCGAGGCCGGGTCGGCGAAGCGGAAGGCGGCGTTTTCGCCCGTGATCTGGCCGGCGACGTCCAGCAGGTAGCGGGCGTTGAAGCCGATCTCGAACGGTTCGTCGGAATAGCCGATCTCGACCTCTTCCTCGGCCTGGCCGGCTTCCATGTTGCGCACGGTCAGCTTCACGCGGTCGTTGTCGAACGCCAGTTTCACCGAACGGCTCTTCTCGGCCGAGATGGTGGCGACGCGGTCGACGGCCTTGGCGAACAGGGCGTTGTCGATGTCGGCCTGTTTGTCGTTGCCGCGCGGGATGACGCGCAGATAGTCGGGGAAGGCGCCGTCGATGACCTTGGAGGTCAGGGACGCCTCGCCCATCTGGAAGCGGATTTTCTGGGCCGAGACGGTGACCTCGACCGGGCCGCCGGCGTCGTCCAGCAGGCGACGGACCTGATCCACCGTCTTGCGCGGCACGATGACGCCGGGGCCGCCGGCCGCGCCCTCAGGAGCTGGGGTCTCTGCCAGGGCCAGGCGGTGGCCGTCGGTGGCGACGGCGCGCAACAGCGGAATGCCAGCCTCGGCGACCGTGTGCAGATACAGGCCGTTCAGATAGTAGCGCGTTTCCTCGGTCGAGACGGCGAACCGGGTCTTGTCGATCAGGCGGGCCAGATCCTCCTTGGGCAGGACATAGGAGGCGCCGGCGCTGTCTGTGGACATCACGGGGAAGTCGCCGGCCGGCAGGACCGGCAGGTTGAAGCGCGACCGGCCGGCCGAGACGACCAGGCGCGGATCGTCGCCCGAATAAAGCAGCGAGACCTCGGCGCCTTCCGGCAGCTTGCGCACGATCTCGTACAGGGTGTGGGCGGGGGCCGTGATCTGACCCTCGACCTGAACCTGGGCCTCGGCCTCGTCCACCATTTCCATGTCCAGATCGGTGGCGGCGAAGGCCAGCCGGTCGCGGCCCGCGCTCAGCAGGACGTTGGACAGGATCGGAATGGTGTTTCGACGTTCGACGACGCTCTGCACGTGGCCCAGGGCCTTCAGGAGCGCGGATCGTTCGATGGTCAGCTGCATGTCGTCTCGCCCGGCGCGGCCGACTCGCAAGGCGGCTGCGGTTAAGTGACCTGGGACACTAGCGGATTGGGCGCGGGCTGCAAGGAAGTGGCGCGTGGTTAGTGGCGAGTGGCGAGTGGATATTGGGGGCAACTCGGTAGGAGGAGACAGTTTCTCCTCACTCGTCACTCGCCACGCGTCACTCGCCGCTCGAAATCAGCCCCGCAGCTTGCGCGTCAGGGCCTCGACGTCGCGGGCGATCTGATCGTCCTGCGGCATCAGCTCCTCGATCTTGCGCACGCCGTGCAGGACCGTGGTGTGGTCGCGCCCGCCGAAACGGCGACCGATGTCGGGGTAGGAGCGGGTCGTGTGCTGCTTGCACAGATACATGGCGATCTGGCGCGGGCGGGCGACCGAACGGGTGCGGCGCTCGCTGAGCAGGTCGGCCTGTTTCATGTTGAAGTGGTCGGCGACCGTCTTCTGGATCTCGTCCACGGTGATGCGACGCTCGGGACCGCCGCGCATGGCCATGCCCAGCAGGGTCGAGGCTTCATCGACCGACACCGACGACAGGCGCGCGCCCGCAGCGGCGGCCAGGGTGTTCACGGCGCCCTCAAGCTCGCGCATGGAACCGGGGGTGCGGTCCACCAGCTGGGCCAGGACCTCCGGGTTGGCCTCGCCCTGGACGACGCCCAGAGCCGACAGCGCCTTCAGACGGTTCTGGGCCACGGCGATCTTCAACTCGCGGTCGCCCGCCTCGACCGGGCAGGTCAGGCCGGCGGCGAGATGGCTGCGCAGGCGCGGCTCGACCTCGGTCAGGGCCATGGGCGCACGATCGGCCGAGAAGACGATGCGTTTGCCGTCCTCGATCAGGGCGGTCAGGGTCGAGAGCAGTTCTTCCTGGGTCGACGTCTTGCCGCCCACGAACTGGACGTCGTCCACCAGCAGCATGTCGGCCGAGCGCAGGCTTTCCTTGAAGGCGGCGGTCGAGCGGTCCTGCATCGCCTTGACGAAGGTCGACAGGAAACGTTCGGCGGTCAGATAGACGACCTTGGCCTCGGGACGCAGACGCTGGGCCTCCCAGGCGATGGCGTTCAGCAGGTGGGTCTTGCCGTAGCCGTAGGGGCCGCAGAAGAAGACGGGGTTGAAGTGTCCGTCGGCCCAGCTGGCCACCTGTTTGGCGATGGCGAGGGCGAAGGCGTTGCCCTGACCCTCAACGAAGCTGTCGAACGTCAGGCGATCCTGCAGACCGGCGGCGCGAACGGCGCGGGCGCCGTCAGCGCTGATCGGGGCGGCGGGAGCCATCTGCGGCGAGGCGGCGAAGGCGGCCAGGCGTGGGGCGGCGTCCACCACATTGCCCGGCATCACGGCCGAGGCCGGCGGGGCCGATCCCACTTCGGCGCGGCAGCGCACTTCGAGGCGGCGTGACAGGCCATCCAGGCCCAGCCACAGCTCGTTCATGCGACGCAGGGCGTTCTTGCGCACCCAGTCGCGAGCATAGGCAGTCGGCGTGACCAGGATCAGATGGCCGGCGTTGTCCAGGCGGACGGCCGACGGGGCGATATAGGAGGAGAAGGGACCATCGCCGATTTCAGCGCGCAGGCGCACGGACGCCTCGCTCCAGATGCGGTCCGGATCCGTCAGTCCCGACGTCTTCGTTCCGCCCGCCATCGCCGCTGCGCCCCCAACCATCTTTGCCCGCCCACCTTAGAAGAACCATTCCGACCTTCCGCGCTTCAGGGCGATGGTTCAGGGACGACTTCTCCTGCGCCGAAAAGCGATGCTTTTCGGACGGGGTCTAACCTCTGAACAGACATCTCCCGCCGACGCGAAACATAGGCCTCGCGCCGTCTTCATCCGTGCTGGGATGGAAGTGCGTTAGAGGCCAAAACTTACGCCGCGAGCCGGGTGGGTCAACGCTGATTCGTTGGTCGATTTGCAGTTAAATTGTTTGACTCCGTCAAACCCTGACACCGCTTGGAATTTCGGCCGGATCATGGCTCGACGATCGGTGTTTTCGATTTTGACAGTTAGCGACACAACGCAAAACGGCGAAGGAGCTTGCGCGCCTTCGCCGTTGATATTGCTTTATAATCCCACAACGAAACAGCCACAGCTGCTCCGTCCGCTGTTGGATTAATTTTGGCTCAGGCGGCAGACAGCTTCTTCAGCTGGGCGGCCAGGCGCGAGACCTTGCGCGAGCCGGTGTTCTTGTGAACGACGCCCTTGGAGACGGCGCGCATCAGCTCGGACTGAGCCTCAATGAAGGCGGTCTTGGCGACGGCGGCGTCGCCGCCGGCCAGAGCTTCCTGGAACTTGCGCAGATAGGTGCGGACGCGCGAACGGCGCGCCTTGTTCACTTCGGTACGCGCTTCGATCTTGCGGATCGCCTTGCGGGCGCCGGGGTTGTTGGCCATGTCAAACCTTCGAACGGAAAACGCCGCGGAGCACACGTCCACGGCGCGGAAATCTCAAGAGGGCGGGCCTATAGCCGAAAGCCCGGAGGCGGTCAACGCGGAGTCTTCATCGCTGGACTCCGAGGTTGGGCCAAGACGTCAGTTCGAGCGCCCCTTGCGCGCTGTCATCCAAACGCAACCCAACAGGCTTTAACGCGCTTTAGCGGACTTTCCGTCGCAGGTTTTTGCGTTGTGTGGAAAGTGCGCAACGCTTTCACTTTGTTCATGAATTGTGTCGTTTTACGGCCATGTTTGTGCCGTCCTGACAAGGGCTGAAATCATCTCCCGGATCGTCGTTCCATGACCCAGACCGCGCTTCTCCTGCTTGCGCTGGCCCCCGCCGCCGGTGTCGTCCAGCCTGTTCAGGCCCAAACCAACGAGGCCCAGCCGGTAGAAGCCCAGGCGCAGGTCCAGCAGGAGGAGCCGACGGTCGTTCTGCCGGACGTGGAGGTGACGGCGGCGCGGCGCGGGGTGGCCCTGGGCGGGCAGGAACCGATCGTCTCTTATGACTCCGCCCAGATTCAGGCGTTCGGCGCGACAAACATCGGCGAGCTGATCACCCTGCTGGAGGCCCAGACCCGCAGCGCGCGGGGTGGGTCTCCAGTCTTCCTGGTCAACGGGCGGCGTATCTCGGGCTTCCGCGAGATACGCGGCATTCCGCCCGAGGCCATCGACAGGTTCGACGTCCTGCCGGAAGAGACCGCGCTGTCCTATGGCTACAGCGCCAATCAGCGGGTGGTGAACATCGTGCTGAAGGCGGACTTCAAGTCCCTGACCGCCTCGGTCAACGTCAGCCGGCCGGAGCAGGGCGGTCGCACGACCACCGCCAGCGAGAACAACGTCCTGCGCATCGCCGGCTCGGACCGCTGGTCTGTCGATATCAATGGCACGACCTCCAACACCCTGTTCGAGACCGAGCGCGACATCGACCGCAGCACGACGGCCGGCGGCGACAGCGATCTGGCCAACGCCTATCGCACCCTGCTGCCCAAGACGGACGAGCTTTCGGTGTCGGGGACCTACAAGCACGACCTGAACGACAAGGTCGGCATGACGCTGAGCGGCAGCGTGGAGGACTCAAACAGCTTCAGCTACCAAGGGCTGCCCAATGTTCAGCTGACCGTGCCGGGGACCAATCCGTTTTCGCCGACCGGTCAGGAGGTGACCCTCTTCAGCTATCTGGACCTGCCCGGCGCCCTGACGCGCAAGACCGATACGCGCACGGCCGAACTGGGCACGGTGTTCGACGGCTATGTCGGCGATTGGCGCTGGACGGCGACGGGGGAATACAGCCGCGTCGAGACCGACACCACGACGGGACGAGGTGTGAACTCGACGGCGTTGCGGGCCCTGATCGCGGGCGATCTGACGGTCAATCCGTTCGGCGACCTGACCGACCGGGCCATCGTCAATCCGCGCGACACTGCCAACTCCGTGGCCCAGACGGCGACGGCGGAACTGGTGTTGAACGGGCGTCCCTATGAGCTGCCGGCCGGCGACATCACCTCGACCTTGAAGGTCGGGGCTGGTTATCAATCGCTGGATTCCGAGAGCCTGCGTTTCTCCGAGAGCTTGGGTTCAAGTGTCGCTGCGGATCGATCGCAGTCGCGCAACTCAGGCAGCGTGCAGGCCAACTTCGATCTGCCGATCTCCAACGTCGAGCGCGGCGTCCTGCCCAAAATCGGCGACCTGTCGGCCAATCTGAATCTGGCCTACCAAGAACTGTCCGACTTCGGCGGCGTGTCCTCGGTCGGGGCCGGGCTGAACTGGTCGCCGGTCGAGCGGCTGTCCTTCTCGGCCAACTATTCCGACGAGGGCAAGGCGCCGACGGTCCAGCAGCTGAACGACCCGACGGTGGGAACGCCGAATACGCCGGTCTTCGACTTCCGCACCGGCCAGACCGTCGAGATCAACCGCATCACCGGCGGCGATCCCAATCTGCAGGCCGAGGATCGGCGCATCCTGAAGCTGGGCATGAACTGGCAGCCGGTGTCGGACAAGGATTTCCGCCTGAACCTGGCCTACACCCGCACCGAGGCGGACAACGAAATCTCCAGCTTTCCGGCCATCACGCCCGATCTGGAAGCGGCCCTGCCGGATCGGTTCGTTCGCGATGCGGACGGCAATCTGGTGTCCATCGACGCCCGTCCGCTAAACTTCTTCAAGCGCGAGCAGCAGGACGTTCAGTGGGGTTTCAACTTCTCGCGCCCGTTCGGCAAGCCGAACCCGGCGGCGGCGGGCGGTCGTGGCCCGGGCGGACGTGGCGGTCCTGGCGGCGGCGGAATGATGATGATGGGAGGACCGGGCGGACCGGGCGGCCCCGGCGGCGGCGGGCGGATGCGCGGCGGGCGTGGATCGGGAATGCAGCCCGGCCAGGGCATCTTCAACCTGTCGCTGACCCACACCTGGCGTGTCCAGGACGAGGTCACCATTCGCGACGGTCTGGCGCCGCTGGATCTGCTGGACGGCGATTCCATCTCCGGCTCAGGCGGTCAGTCGCGCCATGAGGTCCAGCTTCAGACCGGCCTGTCCAGAAACGGCGTGGGCGCCTTCGTCAACGCCAACTGGCGCTCGGGCACGACGGTCAACGGCGACGCGCTGGGTTCGCCCGATCTGGACTTCTCGGGCCGGACCACGGTCAATCTGTTCGCCTTCGCCGACCTGACCCAACGCACGTCGTGGGTCGAGCGCTTCCCGTTCCTGAAGGGCACGCGGATCGGCTTCGGCGTTCAGAACATCTTTGACGACCGCGTCTCGGTGACCAGCAGCGACGGTCAGACGCCGGTCAACTATCAGCGCGACTATCTGGACCCGCAGGGGCGCGTCTTCCGCATCAATCTGCGCAAGATCCTCTTTTAGAGGATCAGGGCCAGACGGTCGCCAGGGCGATCATCACGACGGCGGCGGCGAGCGCCAGGGGAAAGAAAAGACGATCGGACATCGATCCGACCGTTACCCCGACCTGCGCGGCGCGACAAGCAATGGCGAGGCCCGCGAGCCTTGACCGACTTCGGAGGGCGTCCTACCCCGAAAGGCCGTATTCCGAAGGACCGACCGAATGCCGCGCCTGATCCTGCTCCGCCACGGCCAGAGCCAGTGGAACCTCGAGAACCGCTTCACCGGCTGGGTCGATGTCGATCTGACGGCGGAGGGCGAGGCCCAGGCGCGTCGCGGCGGCGAACTGATCGCCGAGGCCGGGTTCAAGCCGACGGTGATGTTCACCTCGGTCCTGACGCGCGCCCAGCGCACCGGCGCCCTGGCCTTGCAGTCGGCGGGCCTGACCGACGTGCCGGTGATCGAGGACTGGCGCCTGAACGAGCGCCACTATGGCGGTCTGACGGGTCTGAACAAGGCCGAGACGGCCCAGAAACACGGCGAAGACCAGGTCAAGATCTGGCGGCGCAGCTATGATGTGCCGCCGCCCCCGCTGGCCCCCGGCGGCGAGTTCGATTTCAACGCCGACCCGCGCTACGCCGGTAAGGCCATTCCCGACACCGAAAGCCTGAAGACCACGCTGGACCGGGTGAAGCCCTATTGGGACGCCGAGATCGCGCCGCGCCTGAAGGCGGGCGAGGACGTGCTGATCGCCGCCCACGGCAACTCCCTGCGCGCCATCGTCAAACTGCTGTTCGGCGTGCCGGACGATCAGATCGTCGGCGTCGAAATCCCCACGGGCAATCCGCTGGAGATCAATCTGGACGCGAATCTGAAGCCGACCGCCGCCCGCTACCTCGACGCCGCTCGCGCCGAGACATTGCCGACCGCATCATGAGCTGGAGCGAAGCCGACCAGGCCTTCATGGCCCAGGCGATCGCCCTGGCGACCGGCCGGATGGGCGAGACCTGGCCCAATCCGGCGGTCGGCTGCGTCATCGTCAAGGACGGCCGGGTCATCGCCCAGGCCGCCACCGCGCCGGGCGGTCGTCCCCATGCCGAGGAGCAGGCCGTGCCCGCCGCCGGCGCGGATGTCGTGGGCTCGACCGTCTACGTCACGCTGGAACCCTGCGGCGCCCGGTCGTCGGGCCGCAAGTCCTGCGCCCACTTCCTGACCGAGGCGGGCGTGGCGCGGGTCGTGATCGCCTGTATGGACCCGTCGCCGTTTGCGGCCGGGCGCGGCACCGAGCGGCTGCGCGCGCAAGGGCTGACCGTTGAAACCGGCCTGATGTGCGAAGAGGGCGCGGCCCTGTGCGAAGGCTTCCTGCATCGGCTGGAAACCGGCCGTCCGATGGTGCGCATCAGCGAGGATGGCGCCGGTTTCGACGGCCGGTTCGTCGCCTCGCCCAAGGCTGATCTGGTCACTGAGCTGAAACGTCTGGGCGAAGCGGGCTACACGCGCCTGTGGACCGGGCCGGGCGAGCTGGCCGAGGCCCTTCAGGCCCAGGGGCTGCTGACCGTCTGAGGCGGCTTCGCCGTTCAAAGGTTTCTTAAGTCAGGCCGCGTAATGTGCCCTGATGGCCCTCGCCGCTGAACCCCTCGTGAGAAAGCGCCTGACGCAGGCGGAGCTGGACGTCGTCTGCGCCCGGCACGATCGGCTGTTCCAGGCCCGACCCGGCGGCGCGCGCGCCGTCTTCGCCTGGATGGACCTGTCGGGCCTCAGCCTGAAAGGCCGCAATCTGGCCGACGCCGATTTCGCGGCCGCCTGTCTGGAAGGCTGCGATCTGACCGGGGCCAAGCTGGACAACGCCAACTTCTTCGGCGCGGACATGCAGGATGCGATCCTGGCCGAGGCCAGCCTGCGCCGCTCCGACCTGCGTGGCGCCTGCCTGCGGGGGGCGGACCTGTCGGGGGCCGATCTGTTCGAGGCGGACCTGCGCGAGGGCACCATCGCGGCCGCCGACGCCAGATTGGGCTTCAAGGTCATCGAACCACGCCACCGCGACGAGACCGAGGCCAGCGGGGCCTGCCTGGCCGGCGCCAATCTTCAACGCTCCAAGATGGCCGGCGTCATCGCCGTGAAGGCCGACTTCTCCGGCGCGGTGATGAAGGACTGCAAACTGGTGCGGGCCAATCTGAAACAGGCGGATTTCCGTGGGGCCGACCTCGCCGGCGCGGACCTGTCAGGGGCGGACTTGTCGGGTGCAGACCTGCGCGACGCCATCCTGGTGGGCTGTAAGACGACCATGTGGCGCGCCGACGGCGCCGACATGCAGGGCGCGCTGACCGACAACAAGTCGTCCTGCGAGTCCGTGGAAAAGATGCCCGCCGCCGAGATGCTGCGCGAACATGCGCGCTGGTGCGAGACCGGCGGCGCGGAGGGGCAGCCGTCGGTCTTCAACGGCGTCGATCTGCGTCCGCTGAAGTCGATCACGGGCCTGAACCTGACCGCCCTGTCGGCCAAGGGCGCGGTCTTCTACGGCCTGGATATGGAGGGGGTGCAGCTGCAGGGCGCGCAGCTCGACAACGCCGACCTGCGCTCGGCCAAGCTGCGTCGCGCCGACCTGCGCGGGGCGCGCCTGCGGGGCGCGCGACTGAACGGAGCGGACATGCGCGAGGCGCAACTGGGGCCGCTTCTGATCGCCGCCGACCGGCTGATGCCCGCGGATCTGACGGGCGCCGTGCTCCGCGGCGCGGACCTGTCGGGCGCCGACCTGAAGCGCGCCGTCCTGGCCGGCGCCGATCTGGGCCGTGCGACACTGCACGGCGCCCAGACCCGTCAGGCCGATCTGACCGACGCCAATCTGGCGGGCGTGCGCGGCCTGACGATCGATCAGGCCGCCTGAAGCCTTACGCCAGCGCCTTGAGCTGATCGACCAGATCGGTCTTTTCCCAGCTGAAACCGCCGTCCGCGTCCGGCTCGCGGCCGAAGTGGCCGTAGGCGGCCGAGCGGGCGTAGATCGGCTTGTTCAGTTGCAGGTGCTGGCGGATCGCACGCGGCGTGGCGCCGCCGATCAGGTCCAGAATCTTGTCTTCCAGCACCGCTTCGGAAATCTTGCCGGTGCCGTGCAGATCGACGTGGATCGACTGGGGCTTGGCCACGCCGATGGCGTAGGAAATCTGGATCGTGCAGCGGTCGGCCAGGCCGGCGGCGACGACGTTCTTGGCCAGGTAGCGGCAGGCATAGGCCGCCGAACGGTCCACCTTGGTTGGATCCTTGCCCGAGAAGGCGCCGCCGCCGTGGGGCGCCGCGCCGCCGTAGGTGTCGACGATGATCTTGCGGCCGGTCAGGCCGGCGTCGCCGTCCGGTCCGCCGATCTCGAAGATGCCGGTCGGGTTGATGTGCCAGACGGTGTTCTCGTCGGTGAAGCCTTCAGGCAGCACTTCCAGGATATAGGGTTTGACGATTTCGGCGACCTGCTCGGAGCTCAGCCCCTTGGCGTGCTGGGTCGATAGGACGATCGAGGTGGCGCGGACCGGCTTGCCGTCCTTGTATTCGATCGTGACCTGGCTCTTGGCGTCGGGCTCCAGCAGACTGCCCCCGGCGTGACGAACCTCGGCGAGGCGCTTCAGGATGTTGTGGCTGTATTGCAGGGTCGCCGGCATCAGCTCCGGCGTCTCGTTCGACGCATAGCCGAACATGATGCCCTGATCGCCCGCGCCCTCGTCCTTCTCATTGGTCGAGTCGACGCCGACGGCGATGTCGGCCGACTGGGCGTGCAGATAGCAGGCGTATTCGGCGGTTTCCCAGTGGAAGCCGTCCTGCTCATAGCCGATGTCCTTGACCGCGGTGCGGACCAGCGGCTCCAGGCTGTCGATGATGCTCTGGGTGAAGGCTTCGTTCTCTTCCTTGGTGTTGCCCGGCTGGGTGGCGCGAACCTCGCCGGCCAGCACGATGCGCTGGGTCGTCACCAGGGTCTCGCACGCCACGCGCGCCTCCGGGTCCTTGGCCAGGAAGGCGTCCACGACCGTGTCGGAGATGCGGTCCGCGACCTTGTCGGGGTGGCCTTCGGAAACGCTTTCCGAGGTGAAGAGGAAGGAAGAACGAGCGGCCAAGAGAGGCTCCTGTCAGTGTCAGACCGACAGACATATAAAGATATGCTTATATGTTCAAGTGATCTGACGCAGCGCCCAGCCGCCAGAAACTGCTTTGCGGCGTAAGCATATCGGCTGACTCCCCCTCATTTTAGGGTAAACAGGCCCAAGGGGGTCCCCATGCCAGAAGGCCTGACGACGAGAGAGAGCGAATGTGTCCGCCTGGCCGGCCAGGGTCTTGAGGACAAGGAAATCGCTGCGCGCCTGCGTATCTCGCCGCGCACGGTCGGCAATCACCTGCATCGCGCCTATGCCAAGCTGGGCGTTTCGGACCGCAAACTGGCGGCCAGGCGACTGAGTATTGGCTACTCAGAGGCGTCGATACTCATTCCCGACACCGGCCCCAATACGCTCAATGATCCCACGTCGGCCGAACAGTCGGACGATGCGGTTTCCGACCCAACGACTTCCTGGCTTCTGCCTGCGCCTCCTCGGGGCGCTCTGGCGAGAGTGGGGATCATTGTCGCCGGGGCCGCCATCGCCCTTCTGTTCGCCATCGGGATCGTGACGGCGGGCATGGTGGTTCCATCCCTTTTCGACCGGCTTGCTCCCGCTGAAATGCGCTGACCAAACGGCTTAAAGGAAGGTGAGCCAATGAAGAACATGCACGTCGGCGTCCGCGTGGCACGGCAGGTCAGAACCGCAGAACACGCCGTCGATCAGGCGATGATCGAGGTCAGCCGCTTGGTTCAGACCGCGTTGGAAGGTCGGGTCGAGGCGCGTCTGGCGGCGGAAGTCGGACAGGAGGCCCTGGCCAATATGGTTCGCGGCCTCAGCCAACTCGCCGAGGTTCGCGGCTCGGTCATCGCCAGTCATGGCGAGCTGGCCCAGGTCGCCGACGACCATCAGGTCGGCTGGTATTTGGACGGTGCGCACGAAGACAAGACGGTCAAACCCACTGGGTTCGCCCCGGTTCTCTCCGTCGCCGCTTGATCGCGGCCGTCGGAATGGGGTCGCCGCTGTCCTTGGTTCTGGCGTGTCTGACCTACGGCGTCATGGCGCTCCTGCTCTGGAAAGGTCGCATGCCGGAGCGGATCGCTTTGGTCGCTCTGGTCGTCCTTAACTGGGGCACACCGTTGGTCGATCACCTGTTCATCGGGCATTTCCGGTGGGGGGTGGCGATCCTGTCGGTGTCCATGTTCTGTCTGCTGGTCGGTCTGGCTCTCCGTTACGACCGATGGTGGCTGCTTCTTGCCGCCGGCGCCCAGCTTATCGCGGTCTCGACCCATCTGGCCGGCATCGCTGGTTCTGACGCCCTCCTGTGGTCGATCGTATCGACCCGAATGGTTGTCTGGTTCGAGCTCCTGCTCCTCGCCCTCTTAGGCGTCTGGGAGGCCCAGTGCGCCCCCTACGCCCATGTCAAACCAGCGCGGGGATCGATCCGCGCGCTGCAGAAAGTCTGAATGTCATGAATACCCAAACCACCCCCGCCTTCATGCCGCTGTTCCGCTCGTGGCTGGAAACGGCCAATCTGGCGAAACAGGTCGTATCGTCATCGCTGTCCGCCAGCGGCGAGAACCTGCTCGTCGAACTGGATCTGGCGCCGATGGAAGCGGCGGAAACCACGCTTCTCGATCACGCCCCGACCTCGGCCGTCGAAGCCGTCTGCATGATCGAAATTATCCGCCAGAGCCTGTCCGACGCCGGCCGCTCGGACGGTCGCGATGCACGTGCGCTGGACGCCATCCAGTCGTGGTTGGCAGGCGCGGCTCTCGACGGAGCCGACCATCGCGATGAGGTCGAGCAGTTGCTGAAAAGCGCCAGCAACCGGGCCTGATCAGCCGCGCAGGCCCTTGGCCACGGTCAGAAGGGCGTCGCGTTGAGCGGCGTCCTTGATGCCGCGGAAAGCCGCCAGCAGCTCGGCGACCCCGGGGGCGGCCAAAGCCAGTTCGTCGCCCTCGGCCGTTTCCAGTTCGCCCAGCAGGGCCGCGCCGGTCGATTTCAGCACCGAAGCGATCTGCAGCAGGCGGGCGGCCGAGACGCGGTTCACGCCCCGCTCGTACTTCTGGATCTGCTGGAAGGTCACGCCTGCGCCGGCGGCCAACTGCGCCTGGGTGATGCGCAGTTCCTCACGACGGGTGCGGATGCGTCCGCCGATGGCGATGTCTACGGGATCAACTGCGTCGTTCATGTCGGCCTGCGGGCATAGATAATGCGGCGCCATGGCCCCAAAACACCGATCCCGTCAAGCCAAAGCTGCTTAGCTAAGGATTGCTACGTGCGCTGCAGGTGACGATTCAACCATGAGGATATATTTTGGCGCTCTAGATGCCGCCTCCAGCGCGAACCGCGCTCGGAGAAGTGGTGCCGCTTAGGTGACTCGAACACCTGACCCCATCATTACGAATGATGTGCTCTACCGGCTGAGCTAAAGCGGCCCGGTTGCGACGGACGAAGCTGTCCGCGCGAGACGGGGTCTTTATACGGCCGGATCGCGCTTGCCAAGCGCCGCGTTCAAGATCGTGAGCAATGAGGTCTCGTCGGGCGATTTTGCCATAACGGGCGTCAGGCCCAGCGCGGCGAGCGGGGCCGCGGCGGCGGGAGAGATGCAGGCGAGGACCGCGTGCGCCAAGGCGTCGTGACCAAGCTTGGCGAGGGCTTTTCCGGCGCGGGGGGAGTGGATCAGAACGGCGTCGAACAGTGCGGGCGCTGCGACTGACGTTTCGATGGCGCGATAGACTGTCAGCGAATGGATCGACACGTTACGGGCGCCGGCGGCGGTGAGGGCGGCGGTGAAATCGCCGGCGGGGGTTTCCGCTTGAGGGACCAGGACGGCGGCGCTGGCGATGGCGCTGGCGATCAGGCGGGCGAGGTCGCGCAGGTCGCCGGAGGCGGAGCGGACATCGGCGAAGCCCGCATCATGGGCGGCCTGGGCGGTCGCATCGCCGACGGCGAAGACCGGACGGTCGCGGCGGGGCGTCAGAGCGGCGAAGGCGGCCACGCCGTTGATGCTGGTGAAGGCCAAGGCGGCGAACGACGCCAGATCGGGAACGGGAGGCGTCAGCGTTTCGAGGCTCAGCAGGGGCGCGACGATCGGCTCGAACCCCATGTCGCGCAGGCGGGCGGCGGTGCGTGCGGCGCCCGGTTCGGCGCGGGTGATCCAGACTCGTGTCGGCGGAACGTTCATCCGTCCAGGGTCGCGGGATCGACTTCCTGATCACCGGCCGAGGCGTGGACCTCTCCGCCCAGGCGTTGGCCCAGTGCGCGCGCGTCGGCTTCGGTCGGTTGGAAAAGGTCGCCGACGCGCCGCCAGCGGGCGGACCCATCCGGGCTGAGCATCTCGGTGGTCAGGTGCAGGGTGTCGTGTTCGATGCGGGCAAAGGCGCCGACGGCGGTGCGGCACGACCCCTCCAGCGCCGTCATGGCGCCGCGCTCGGCGGCGATGCACAGGGCGGTCTCGGGATGGTTCAGGGCGGCGACCCATTGGGCGTTTAGGGGCGCGTCGATGTCGGCGGCGCGGGTCTGGATGGCCAGGGCGCCCTGGCCCGGCGCCGGCAGGAAGGCGTCCAGAGACAGCTTCTCGCGGATATGGTCGGTGACGCCCAGGCGCGTCATGCCCGAGACGGCCAGAAGGATGGCGTCGAAGTCGCCCTCGGCCGCGCGGCGCAGGCGGGTGTCGATGTTTCCGCGCAGCATCTCGATTTTCAGGTCCGGCCGCAGCGCAAGCGCCTGGGCTTGCCGTCTAAGGCTGGCGGTGCCCAGGCGCGCGCCGAAGGGCAGGGTGTCGAAACTGTCGAAGTCACGGCTGATGAAGGCGTCGCGGGCGTCCTCGCGCTCGGGGATGGCGGCGATGCACAGGCCCTCGGGCTGTTCGGCAGGGACGTCCTTCATCGAATGGATGGCGATGTCGATCCGGCCAGCCAGAAGGGCCTCCTCGATCTCCTTGGTGAACAGAGCCTTGCCGCCGACTTCCAGCAGGCGGCGATCCTGGATGCGGTCGCCGGTGGTGACGATCTCGACCAGAGGAACGGCGGTCTCGATCTCGGCCTCGGGCACGTGCAGGGCGCGGCCGATGGCGCGCTGCATCATGCCGGATTGGGCGAGCGCCAGCTTGGAGCGCCGGGTGCCGATGCGGAGAGGAAAGGTCATGAGCGTTGCGCACCGGTCGCCGGGTCGCTACCTCGACCCGATGGAGATGTCCGCCGACTATAGCAGCAGCGCCGATGCAGCAACTGGACGGGATGTCCCCCCTCGTCCCGGTCCGCTGACGGTGCTGGGCCTGGAGACCAGTTGCGACGAGACCGCCGCCTCGGTCGTGCGCCTGACGGGCGGTCGGGCGGAGGTGTTGTCCTCGGTCGTTCACAGCCAGATCGACGACCATGCGGCCTATGGCGGCGTGGTGCCCGAGATCGCGGCGCGCAGCCATGTCGAGATGATCGCCGAGGTCACGCGCCGCGCGATGGCCGAGGCCGATATGGGCTATGACGGGCTGGACGGGATCGCGGCGACGGCCGGGCCGGGTCTGGTCGGCGGGGTCATGGTGGGCCTCAGCTTTGGCAAGGCGGCGGCGCTGGCGCGCGGCCTGCCGCTGGTGGCGGTCAACCATCTTGAGGGGCATGC
Source organism: Brevundimonas sp. MEB006b (assembly GCF_030209705.1). Lineage (NCBI taxonomy): Bacteria > Pseudomonadati > Pseudomonadota > Alphaproteobacteria > Caulobacterales > Caulobacteraceae > Brevundimonas > Brevundimonas sp. MEB006b. Next base: position 562,158 of record NZ_JARVRL010000002.1, on the reverse strand, counting down.
GGTGTCGGCCCGCCTGGGGGCGGAAGTCGCCTATCCCTTCCTGCTGCTGCTGGTGTCGGGCGGCCACTGCCAGCTTCTGGAGGTGCGCGGCGTCGGCGACATGAGCCGGATCGGCGCTACCATTGACGACGCGGCCGGCGAGGCGTTCGACAAGATCGCCAAGGCCTTGGGGCTAGGTTATCCGGGCGGCCCGGCGCTGGAGCGGTTGGCCATGCAAGGCGACGGGTCGAAGATCGATCTGCCGCGCGCCCTCTTGGGCCGCAAGGATTGCGACTTTTCCTTCTCGGGCCTGAAGACGGCGGCCTTCCGTATCGCTCAGACCTGCCAGACCGAGCAGGACAAGGCGGATCTGGCCGACGCAGTGCAAAACGCCATCGCGCGCCAGTTGTCGGATCGGTCGGAACGGGCGCTGGCGGCCTATGCCGAAACCCATGAGCATCGGCTCTTCGTCGTCGCGGGCGGCGTTGCGGCCAACAAGACCATCCGCGCGAGCTTGCAGGCGACGGCGGCGAAACACGGCTTCGACTTCCTGGCGCCGCCCATGGCTTATTGCACCGACAATGCGGCGATGATCGCCCTGGCGGGGGCGGAACGGCTGGCGCTGGGCCTTACCAGCGACATTGACGTCGTCGCCCGGCCGCGATGGCCGCTGGACGAAGCGCGCGCCCTGTCCGATCCTTCTCACAAGCCGGGCCGCAAGGGCGCCAAGGCGTGAACGACAAACAAGCCTCGGGAGGGCGTATGGAATTCCGCACGGCAGGGGTCATCGGCGCGGGCGCCTGGGGCACGGCTCTGGCGCAAGTGTGCGTTTGGGCCGGACTGGATACGACCTTGCAGGCGCGCGAGCAGCAGTTGGTTGAGACGCTGCGGGCGACGCGCGCCAACGACCTGTATCTGCCTGGTGTGCCTCTGGCCGACGACCTGAAATTCACCGCCGATCTGGCTGATCTGGGCGACTGCGACGTGATCCTGGCCGTGCCGCCGGCCCAGCACATGCGCGCGACGCTGACGGCTTTTGCGCCCTACTATCGCGCCGGCGTGCCGGTGGTGCTGTGCTCCAAGGGCGTCGAGCGCGGGACGATGAAGCTGATGACCGAGGTGCTGGCCGAGACCCTGCCGGACGCCCCCGCCGCCGTCCTGTCCGGTCCCAGTTTCGCGGGCGAGGTGTCGCGCGGCCTGCCGACCGCCGTGACCCTGGCCTGCGCCGATCAGGGGCTGGGCGAGGCCTTGCTGAACACCCTGTCGGCGCCGGGCTTCCGACCCTATCTGGCGACCGATCTGGTGGGCGCCGAGGCGGGTGGCGCGCTGAAGAACGTCCTGGCCATCGCCTGCGGCATCTCCGAGGGGCGCCAGTTGGGCCGCAGCGCCCATGCCGCCCTGATCACGCGCGGCTTTGCGGAGATGACTCGCCTCGCCGTCGCCATGGGCGGGCAGGCGGAGACGGTGTCGGGCCTGTGCGGCTTGGGCGACCTCGTCCTGACCTGCTCCAGCCCCCAGTCGCGCAACATGAGCCTGGGTCTGGCCCTGGGTCAGGGCCAGACGGTCGAACAGGCCTTGGCCGGCAAACGGTCGGTGGCGGAAGGCTATGAGAGCGCGCCCGCCGTGCGCCAACTGGCCGCGCGTTTGGGCGTGGAAATCCCGATCTCCGAAGGCGTCGCAGCCCTGCTGGCCGGCGAGATCGACGTGGACGGCCTGATCGACGGTCTGTTGTCGCGTCCGCTGAAGGCCGAGCGTGTCTGAGGAGGTCCCGGCCGAGCGCAAGCGGGTCTGGAAAACGCCGCCGGGCGTGACGCTGTGCGCCGAGGGCGACATCCCCGACCCCGGCTCGCGCGGCTTCGTGCTTCAGATCGGCGAGGCCTTCTTCCACGGCTTCGTGGTCAGGAAGGACGGTCAGGTCGCCGGCTGGGTCGACCGCTGCCCCCATGCGGGCTTTCCCATCGCCATGGAGATCGACCGCTATCTGACGCCCGACGGATCGCTGATCCTGTGCGGCTGGCACGGGGCGGTGTTCGAGCCGCTGACGGGCGAGTGCAAGGGCGGCCCCTGCGCGGGCGGGCGGCTGACGCCCTGGCCGGTGTCGGCCTCGGGCGGGATCGTCAGAACGGCCTGAAGTCGATCAGCGCGCCAGCCTGCCCTTGGCCTTTCCGGCGGCGAAGACTACGTCCGGGTCCGGCGTCTTCACCTCGACGCTGGTGTGATTGAGCACTGACAGGATGTAACGGCCGATGTTCAACCGCGCCGTCTTCTTGTCGTCGGTGGCGACGACGGTCCAGGGCGCATAGTCGCGGTCGGTCTCGTCCAACATCCGGTCGCGGGCGTCGGAATAGGCGTCGAACCGCGCCTCGGCCTCGGCGTCCAGCGACGACAGCTTGAACTTCTTCAACGGATCCTCGCGGCGTTCCTTGAGCCGCTTGGCCTGCTCCTTGCGCGAGATATCCAGCCAGATCTTGATCAGGATGATCCCGTCGTCGGTCAGCATCCGCTCGAAGCGCGGGGCGTCGGTCATGAACTGGGCGTACTGCTCGGGCGTGCAATAGCCCATGACTGGCTCGACCCCGGCGCGGTTGTACCAGGACCGGTTGAAGATCACCGTCTCGCCCGCGGCCGGAAGGTGCGGGACATAGCGCTGGAAATACCACTGGCTGGTCTCGCGGTCGCTGGGTTTGGGCAGGGCGATGACGCGGGTCTGGCGCGGCGACATATGTTCGGTCAGGCGCTTGATCGCGCCGTCCTTGCCGGCTGTGTCGCGCCCTTCCAGCACGATGACCACGCGCGAGCCATGCTCGATGCTCCAGGCCTGGGTCTGGACGATGGCCAGCTGGATCTGCTCCAACTCGGCGTCATAGGCGTCGGATTTCTTTCCCATGGCAAGAGAGTGGGCCGAGGGCCGGCAGAGAGCAAGGGCGAGGGAGCCGACTGCGAAGCTGGGCGTTAAGGCGCCGGGCCCGTCCGGCCTGCGAGGGCCGAATGAAGCGCGATCTGGCGGACATGTGGAATCTGGTGTGGGAGCTGGCGTTGCTGGTCTGCGCTGGCTTTGCGTTGTTGAACGCCTTCGCTCCGCCCCAGGACCTGCCGTGGAAGCCGCTGGATCTGGATCGTCCGCTGGGCCGCGCGACCACCGCAAAGGTCGCCGCCTTCGATGTGCCGACCGCCGCCACGCCCGAGGCTGTCGAAGGCGCGACCGAGGCTTGTATGCAGGCGCTGCGCAATGCGGGGGTTCAGGTCGAACGCGCGCCCGACCGCGACGACGGCGGCTTCTGCGTGGTGCGCGGGGCGGTGCGGATCACGGGCGGAGAGGTGACGCCGCTGGCGCCGTCCGACGTCGTCATGCAGTGCCCGCTGGCGGTCCGCTACGTCATCTGGGATCGACAGGTGCTGCGCCCGGCCTCGCGCGACATTCTGGGCTCGGCGCCCGCGCGGGTGGAGAACTACGGCACCTATTCATGCCGCCGCATCTACGGCTCGCAGGACGAGACCGAGCGGCCCAGCGAACATGCCAAAGCCAATGCGCTGGATGTCGCAGCGGTGACCTTGAAGGACGGTCGGAGCGTCAGCGTTCTGAACGACTGGCGCGGCGACGGGCCGGCGGGCGAGCCGGGCGGCCGCTTCCTGCACGCCTTGCGCGACGGGGCCTGCCAGCTGTTCTCGACGGTGTTGACGCCCGACTACAACGCCGCCCACGCCAACCATCTGCACATCGACGGGGCTGCGCGGGGCCTCTGTCGTTAAGCCTGAATGCGTCCGGTGCGACTCGCTTTGCTGTTGACCGTCTGGAAAAGCCGGGTGACAACATCGCTGCAGTCCGGATTTCGCGTGGGGTCCAAACCCGCGTTTCGCTCCTTCGCCTGAACGAGCTGTCCAGATGGATTGTCGGGTCACCTCGAGGGGGATCCGCCTGGAAAAGCGCGTTTACGGAGACGCAGACATGGCGACCGGCACGGTCAAGTGGTTCAACCCCACCAAGGGCTACGGCTTCATCCAGCCCGATAGCGGCGGCTCCGACGTGTTCGTTCACGTCACCGCCGTTCAGAAGGCCGGACTTCAGGGCCTCGATGAGAACGCCAAGGTCGAATACGAGCTGGAAAACCAGCGCGGCAAGACCTCGGCGATCGACCTCAAGGTTCTTTAAGTCGATCCAGCCTTCAAGGCTTAGGGACAGGCGCGGCGGCTTCGGCTTCCGCGCCTGTTTTCTTTTTGCCTGGGCTACAGCGCTTTGCGCTGCTTGATCCCGTTCGTTGAATCTTCAGCGGCTGCGGCGTTGACCGTCTTCGCCCTCTGCGACCGCTGCGCCAGGACGATTGCGCCTAGCACCAGGGCGCCGCCCAGGGCCTGAACCGGCGTCATGGTTTCTCCGAAGATCCACCAGCCCAGCAGGCCCGCGACGACCGGCTGGATCAGGATGGTCACGGCGGTGACCGAGGCCGGCAGCTTGCCCAGCGCCCAGGCCACGCCGCCTTGTCCGAAGACGTGCATCACGCCCATGCCCACGCAGGCGGCCCAGCCGGCCGGCCCGGCGGGGATGACAGCCTCGCCCAACGCCAGGGCGACGATCAGCAGCAGGGGCGCGCCCAGCAGGGTCGCCCAAAACGTCACCCGCATCGCGCCGGCCGTGCGCCGCGCCGCCTGCACCGCCAGGAAATAGCCCGAGTACCAGACCGCCACCGACAGGGAGAACAGGTCGCCCAGCATCGGATTGGTCCCTTGTCCGCCGTCTGCGCCCGCCGCCATGGCGAAGGCGCCGCCCATGGCCAGGGCCAGGGCCAGGATGAACAGCCGGTGCGGCCGCTCCTTTAGCACAAACCAGCCGAACAGGGTCACGACGACCGGCGTCAGGTTGCACAGCACCGTGGCGTTCGCGACCGAGGTCATGACGATGCCGTAGTGCCAGAAGCTGAGGTCCAGGGCGAAGAACAGGCCCGCCAGCAGCGCCCATTTCGACGGCACGCCGACGCCGCCCGGTTCGCGCGACGCCAGGATCGTCAGCAGGGGCAGGGCGAACAGGAACCGCCAGAAACCCGCGGCCGCCGGTCCCGTCTCGGTCAACCGCACCAGAATGGGCGCCAGGCCCAGCACGCTGGCCGCGATCAGCAGAACGATCAGCGCAAAGGCGCGCGAGGAGGGACGAAAGGCCATAGCGGACATGGCCCGGCTCTTACGGCGCCCTGCGACCTGACGCCACAGGCGCCGTCAGGCCGCGCCTTAAACGAGGGGGTCGATCCGCGACCGCAACGCGACGCTGAGGCCCGGCGCGCGGTCGCGATAGTCGATCGTCCCGTCCAGCTGACCGACCAGGCTCTTGATCATCATCGAGCCGAACCCCTTACCGGCCAGATGCCCGCCGGCGCCCTCGTCCTCCACCGTCATGCGGAAGAAGGCGCCGTCTTCCTGGAAGGCGATCCGCAGCGGACCAGGCTTGCCGCCGTAGGCGTATTTCTGGGCGTTGATGATCAGTTCCGTCAGGATCAGGCCGATGGTGATGGCGCGCCCTGGCTCGATGCAGACGGGGTCCAGATCGGTTTCGATGGCGGCGGCCCAGTCGGGCCCCATGCTGGAGCCCAGATCGCCGATCAGCTCGCCGATATAGCGGCTCATGTCGATGGTCGTGACCTGATCGCTCAGATACAGGCGACTGTGGACCGCAGAGACGGCGCGCACGCGACGTCGCGCCTCGTTCAGCGCGGTCGCGGCCGAGCCGCCCGCCTGTTCTCGCGCCTGAAGGCCCAGGAAGCTGGACACCAGCGTCAGGCTGTTCTGAACTCGGTGGTTCACCTCACGGATCAGATACTGCTGCTGCTCCAGCCGCAAGTCGCGCTCGGACAGGCGGTCCTGCAGCGATCGGTTCAGCCGTCGGATCTGATGGACCGCCGCGTAGTCGGCCAGTGCGTCCCTCAGCCGCGCGGCGGACTCGACGGCGGCAGGGCCCCAGCGGTGTGCGCGGCCCGAGACGGTGTCCGACCAGCTTTCGAACGAGGCGCGGGGCGTCAGAATGGCGTTGGGGCCAGTCTTCTCCGCCGTTGCGGGATTGCCGGCCCAACGCACCGTTTCCAGCACCTCTGAGCGGAACCACAGCAGCGAGACCGGCTGATCCAGAGGCAGGGTGACCGCCAGCAGACCGCTGGCGTGTGTCTTCCAAGCCTCGGCGGCGGGTAGAACCGAGGCCAGGTTGTGCGACGAGACGGGGCGCAGGCCCGGCCGTCCCGCCGCCCAGGCGGCGATGGCGCGTACGCCGTCTTCGGGCGGTGTATGGCCAAAGGTCTGGATATCGCCGTCGCTGACGATGGCCAGACCGTCCGCGCTGGTCAGTTGCATCAGGGCGTCAGCCTTTTCGGCCAGCGCCTCTCGCATCGGCCGGTCTGGCGACAGCCGCGAAAGCAGTTCGTCCTCCATCCGACGCAGGCGCGTGCGCTCGCGGTAAAGGTCGGCGTCGGTCCTGGACTTCAGCTGTCGCGCCAGATTACGCGCCAGGGCCGTGCAGCCCACGCGCAGCTCATAGGGCAGCAGTTTAGGCGAGGCGTTGTGGCAGGCCACCAGCCCCCACAGGGCGTCATCGACGATGATCGAAACGGACGCCGAGGCCCGAACGTCCATGTTGCGCAGATATTGCAGGTGGATGGGGGACACCGAGCGCAGGCCGCTGTCGCTCATGTCCAGCGGCGCCTCGCCAGGCGCGATAGGGCGCAGAGGCTGGGGCGTATAGCGGCTGTCGGGAATGACCCGCACGGGGTTGCGCAGATAAAGGGCGCGCGCCTGCTGCGGGATGTCTGTGGCGGGGAAATGATGGTTGAGGAAGGAGCCGGACCCATCGGCGCGGCTTTCGGCCACGACCTGACCCGCCTCGTCGTCCTGGAAGCGATAGATCATCACCCGGTCGAAACCGGTCAGGCGACGGAAGGCGTCCGCCGCCCGCTCGCACACCGTCTGGATCGTCACCGCCCGTTCCAGCGCGGCGCCGGCGGCGTCCAGGTTGGCGATCAGATCGACGCCGAGCCGGGCCTGCTGCGAGCTCTGCTCGACCTCGATGATCATCAGATCATTGATCGTGCCGGAAGTCGTCCCCGGCGCACGATGCACCACAACGTCGTATTCCAGACGATTGGTCGCGCGCCAGCGACAGGCGAAGCCAGCCTCCTGATGCGCGGCCATGGCGCGCACGGCCCGGTCGGCGACATCGCCCAACACGTCGGCGACGGTGCGGTCGATCCAAACCTTACGGCCCGTCAGCTCCTCGATCGCGCCCGCCCCCTGGCGGATGGTCAGGGATTGCAGATCCAGCACCAGCATGAAGCCGTGCGGTTGGATCGATTGAGGAATGTGGATCGGCTCGCGATCGCACTCGTTCAGCGCGGCGTCGGCCAGGTCGAGCGTCTCAGTCATGCCGCGGCCTCCTGCGGCTGGGGTTGCAAGGTGCGGTGGGCGAAGGCGAAGCCGTCGACGCCGCCCTTCACCACCTGATCGATCGTGACAAGGCCGCTAACGCAGGCCCGGTCCAGCAAATCCATGAAGGCTCGCCAGCGTGCGCCGGTTTCTTCACCATAGGGATCCAGAAAGCCGAGGCCGTCCAGATCGCGACCCTCGGCGGCCAGCCGGCGTCGAATGATCCGACCGCCCAGCATCGACCCTTCGGCCACATAGACCCAGCCCAGGGCTTCGCCGGCCGAGGCGGGCGCAGCCGGACGCGCGGGCGGAGAAATGCGCTGACCCAGTATCGTCAGGTCCTGGGCGATCCCGTTCGCACGTGATCGCGGTTCGAAGCTCGTGCCCAGTTCGGCGTTCAACGCCGCCGCCAGCGGATGGCTGAGCGGCTCCAGTCCGGCATGGAAGCGGTAAAAGGCCGCGACGGTCTCCGCCCGCGTGGCGGGGTCCGAAAGACGCGGCTCGATCCGGGCCTGGACTTCCAGGGTTTCGTGGGCTGAGGCGGTGGCTTCCCGAAGAGCGAGAAGGGCAGGGGAAGCAATCATGGGGCTCAGATTAACACACTGTCTTGTCTTGTCGATTTGCACAGGCCAGAAGGCGCGGACCACCACGGAACGGCCCAGACCGCGTGGCGTTCACCAGCAACCTTCTCATCTCCCTTTGATCGGCAGATTTTCATGAAACTGCGCGTCCGCGCCGAACTCGTCTATCGTTTCGATCCGCCGACGGACGCCATCTACAAGATCCAGGTCGCGCACTGGCCGGGCCAAGACATTCTGGACGAAACCCTGACCTTCGACCCGCCGGTCGATTTTCACGAAGACGAGGACGTCGACTTCGGCGCCCGCACCCTGCGTTGCCACGTCGGGGGCGAGGTCAAGCTAACCTATGAGGCGGTGGTCGAGAACGGCGTGTTGAAGGGCCTGCCGCCCAGCGTATCCCAGCATGACTGGGGCGAGCTGCCCGCCGAGGTCCTGCCCTATCTCCAGCCCAGCCGCTATTGCCCGTCGGATCAGTTCGGCCGCTTCGTGACGCGCGAGTTCGGCGACACGGCGGGCGGCGCGCGTGTGCTGGCGATCCTGAACTGGATCACCGAGAACGTCGATTACGAGCACGGCGTGTCGGACACCGAAACCACGGCGGCGCGCACCTTCATCGACCGGGCCGGCGTGTGCCGCGACTTCACCCACCTGGGCATGACGCTGTGTCGGGCGTCGGGCATTCCTGCGCGCGCGGTCAGCGCTTTCGCCCACCAACTCAGTCCGCCCGACTTCCACGCCCTCTTCGAGGTCTGGCTCGACAACGGCTGGTGGCTGGTCGATCCGACGGGCCTGGCGCCGGTCGAGGGTCTGGTGCGGATCGCCTGCGGGCGCGATGCGGCGGACATCGCCTTCCTGACGACGCAGGAGCGCTGTCAGATGGTGCGCCAGTCGGTGACGGTGGCCGAGGCCTGACCGGCCGCTACTTCGGCTTCTGCGCCGCCTTATAGGCCTGAAGCTCGTCGATCACGTCCATCTGGCGCAGCACCTTGTTCTGCGGATCGATCAGGACATGGGCGCCGGCCGGAACCGCGATCTGGCCCCGCCCGCCGGTCATGGCCACGGTTTGAACGCGCCCGTCGATCTCGATCTCCAGCGGCATGGGGAAGATACCGCCGTCGCCCGTCGTCCACTCCAGCTTCAGCACATTGCCGTCGCGGGTCTGGGTCAGCATCGGCAGGGCGGCGTTGTAGAGATAGCCGCGGAAGAACCAGCCGTAGTCCCGGCCCGTAAAGTCGTTGATGATCGCGAGGAAGTCTCCAGTCGAACGATAAAGCGGCGCGAAGTTGCCTGGTCTGGGGTCGGCTCGCCCATAGACCAGACGCGTGACCGCATCGTGGAAGGCGGCGTCGCCGATCAACATCCGCAGCGAATGACTGATCAGCGATCCCTTGGAATAGATGTCATTGCCCGGCCCAACGTCGCCTTTGTAGACCTCGTCTTCGGTCTTGGGCGTACCTGAAACGACGGGATATTTGTTGATCAAACCCTCGCGCTGATTGGCCAGTTCGCGCTGCATGTAGCGGTCGCCGAGCAGCCAGCGGGCGTAGAGCGGCTGCATATAGCTGCCCAACCCTTCGTGCAGCCACATGTCGTCGGCGTTCTGATTGGTCAGCTGGTTGCCGAACCATTCGTGGGCGAACTCGTGCTGCAACAGCCAGTCATAGCCTCGCCCGTCGATCTTGTAGCTGTTGCCGTAGGCGTTGATCGTCTGGTGCTCCATGCCCAGGTGCGGGGTCTCGACCACGCCCATCTTCTCGTCGCCGAAGGGGAAGGGGCCGACGGTGGCTTCGAAGAAGTCCAGCATCTTTGGAAACTGGGCGAACAGGGCCTGGACCTGTTCGGGGGTGTCCGATTTCAGATGCCAATATCGCATCGGGATCGTGTTGCCGAACCGGCTGGCGTAGTCGCCCGACACCTCTTCGTATGGCCCCACGTTCAAGGCGATGGCGTAGGTGTTGGGCGATTTCGCCGACCAGTTCCAGGTGGTCCAGCCGTCGCCGTGATCGACCTTGCCCAGGAAGCGGCCATTGGACGGCGCCGACAGGGCCGACGGGACGGTGATGTGCAGATCGACCCGGCCCGGTTCGCCGTGCGGGCTGTCGATGCAAGGCCAGAAGATGTCGCAGCCCTCGCCCTGAACCGCCGTGGCGATCCATGGCTCGCCCGACGGCGCGGTGGACCAGACGAAGCCGCCGTCCCAAGGCGCACGGGGCGCCACGCGCGGCTGGCCGACGTAGGCGACGCGCAGGGCTACCGACCGGCCCGTAGCCAGGGTCTCGGGCAGCTGCACCGTCAGCCGGCCTTCGGGGTTGGACCAGCGATCGACGGCGACCTCGACCCCGTCGATCTGGACCGAGGAGATGGTCAGCAGGGTGTCCAGTTCGACGACCAGAGCGGTCAGGGGCGCCTTGGCGGTGAAGTCCAGCACGGCGACCGCGTCGATGGCCTTGTCTTCGGGCAGGACCTTGATCGACAAATCGGCCTTGTCGAACTGCATCGCCTGCTGTTCCGGCGTCAGCGGCTGATCGGTGGCAAGAGTGAAGGCGGTCGATTCACGTGGCGTCGGCGTCGGCGCCGGCTGGGCGGCGGTGGCGCAGGCCGACAGCGTCAGGGCGCTGGCTGCCGCCAAAAGCAAAATCTTGATGCGCATGAAGCCGTCCCTCTCTGAGGTGACAGGCTAGCGCGAGCGGGCAATGGCGCAAAGAAAAAGGCCGGTGCTTCCACCGGCCTCTTCCAGAACTCTATGTCGCGGTCGCCGATCAGGCGGCGGCTTGTTCGGCCAGCTTGGCGCGAATCTGGCGCTTTATGCGCTGAGCGGCGATCGACAACTGCTCGTCGCGGGCCTTGACGATGAAGACGTCCAGGCCGCCCTTGTAGTCTAGGGTGCGCAGCGCGGCGTTCGAGATGCGCAGGCTGAACGTCTGGCCCAGAGCTTCCGACGTGACCTTGACCGTCTTCAGCGACGGCAGGAAGCGGCGCTTGGTCTTGATGTTCGAGTGGCTCACGTTGTGGCCGACCATGGGGCCGATACCGGTGAGTTCGCAACGACGCGACATCGTCAGATCCTTAAGGTGCGGCGTCCAGCCCGAGCGTGGGAGAGGACGCATGAAACAGTTGCGCGCGGGAACCAGCCCGCGCGAGAGGGGGCCGTATAAGGGAAGAGGCGGTTCGGCGTCAAGCCGAGTCTGGACGCATCGTCCCCACGCCTCGTTCAGCCGTCATTCAAATGCCGCCCTGTATGGCCCATATGATGAAGACCTCAAAAGAGACCCAAGCAGAACAGAAGGCTTTCATGTCCCGTCCGTCCTTGATCGACCGCCTGCCCAAGCGCGCGCTCGCCGTCCTGGCCCCGGTGATGGCCGGCGGCTTCATGCTGGCCTCGCCCGCCATCGCTCCGGCCCAGACCGCAGCTCAGTCCGAAGTCCTGCCCGGCTATTGGGAATACACCACCAGCGCGGTGGGCCAGCGCGACACCGAGCAGAAGTGTGTGCGGCCCAGCGAGATCAACCGATTCTTCGGCGGCCTGTCGACCAACAAGTGGCGCTGCACCTATCCGACCCGCGTGGTCGGCAACGGCAATGCCCGCTTCGAGGGAACCTGCCAGGACCGCAAGGGCCGTCGCATCGCCGTTCGCCTGAATGGGACCTACACGGAAACCAGCTTCAGCTTCCGTGGCGGCGCCCAGATCGTGCGCGGCACCCCCTATATCCCCGCCAGCATCACCGCGCGCCGCATCAGCGCCCAGTGCCCGGCCAACGCCGAATACTTCTGACCCCGGCTCTGCGACGCATCAAAAAAGGCCCCGGGTCGCTCCGGGGCCTTTTCTTTAGTCGGAGACTCGAAGCTTAGGCGGCTTCGGCGGTCGGGATCGGCTTTTTGGCGCTGAGCGACTTGGCGAGCAGCTCGACGGCGGCGTCCTTGTCGATCTTGTTGGCGGCGGCGACTTCGCGCGCCATGCGGTCCAGGGCCGATTCATAGAGCTGGCGCTCCGAATAGGACTGTTCCGGCTGGGTGTCGGCGCGGTGCAGATCGCGAACCACTTCGGCGATGGAGATCAGGTCGCCCGAGTTGATCTTGGCTTCGTATTCCTGGGCGCGACGTGACCACATGGTGCGCTTGATGCGCGCGCGGCCCTTCAGGGTGGTCAGGGCCTTGGTCACGACGTCGTCGGCGGCCAGCGAACGCAGGCCGGCCGTGACGGCCTTCTTGGTCGGGACGCGCAGGGTCATCTTCTCGTGGTCGAAGGTCACGACATAGACCTCCAGCGACATGCCCGCGACTTCTTGGGTCTCGATCGCCGCCACCTTGCCGACGCCGTGCGCCGGATAGACGACCGCGTCGCCAACCTTGAACTCCAGACCAGTCTTGCTCGTCATAATCGTCCTTTCCCGGTCAGGGCCGGGCGAAACGAAGGCGCAGGAAACGCAAACAGGATCTCATCCGCCGGATCGCTCCGTCGGAGGGGATGATGTTGGGCGTCAAAAGCGGAAACGGATCACCAAACCTCTGGCCGATCCCGTCTAGGGCGGGATTCTGTCGCAAACACGGGCGGCGCGAAGATTTCGCGGACCGCCCGATCCAATGAAACAGAACCTATCACAAATCTGCGGAATTTCAAAACGTCCACAGGGCGGACGTGCAAATGCGGCAAGGCTTGAGCGCCGCCAGTCCTTGAATCAGGAACCCTTGCCCGGCTTGGGGCTGAAGTATTTCTCGTATTTGCCGGTTTCGCGCTCGTACTGCTCGCGGTCGGCGGGGGGCGTGCCCTTGACGGTGATGTTCGGCCAGACCTTGGCGTATTCGGCGTTGACCTGAAGCCATTTGCCGTCGGGCTCGTCCTCGGTGTCCGGCACGATGGCGTCGACCGGGCATTCCGGTTCGCACACGCCGCAGTCGATGCATTCGTCCGGCGCGATCACCAGAAAGTTCTCGCCCTCGTAAAAGCAGTCCACCGGACACACCTCGACGCAGTCCATGAACTTACATTTCACACAGGCGTCGGTGACGATGTAGGTCATTGGGCGAAAAACGGGTGTCGGTCTGTGGGCGGGAGGCCTGCGACATGGCGGCCACGCAACCAACTGTCAACAGCGCGGCTTAAGGCGAGAGCCATTCGCAGCGCCTTGACAGAACCGCGCCCAATCGCAACTGTATTGATTGCATATCCGCCCCATCGACAGGAACTCCCCATGCGCACCTCCTTCACGAAATACGCCGTCGCCGGCGCCGCCGCCCTCAGCCTGATCGCCGGCGGCGCGGTCGTGGCTCAGGCCGCCCTGACCAAGAACCCCGCTGAAGTCACCGCCGGGAACTACGATCTGGATTCCGGCCACGGCAAGATCACCTGGTCGGTCAATCACTTCGGCCTGTCGACCTATACGGGCCAGTTCGTGAACGTGAAGGCGGAGCTGAAGCTGGACCCGGCCAACCCGTCGGCCTCGACCCTCACCGCGACCATCCCGCTGACCGACGTGGCGCCCAACGACGACCGTCTGAAGGCCCACTTGCAGACCGCCGACTTCTTCGACACCGCCCAATACCCGACCGCGACCTTCGTCTCGCGCTCGGTCACGGTCGACGCCGATGACGCCAGCGAAGCGACCGTGGTCGGCGATCTGACCCTGAAGGGCGTGACCAAGCCCGTCACCATCGAGGTCGAGTTCAACGGCGCCGGAACCGTCATGGGCGCCTATAAGGCGGGCTTCGACGGCGAAGCCACCATCAAACGCTCGGACTTCGGCATCAACTACGCCCTGCCGGCCGTCTCTGACGAGGTGAAGCTGCACATCGAAGGCGAGTTCGTCATTCAGAAGTAGGGCTTGCCGCGCTGCGCGCGACTTGAGGCCGTTCTTTTGGGCCTACCGCGCGTCGCGCTGCGTGAGCCCATTTAGACCGTAAGCGAATACAGGGCGCGGGCCTCTTCGGCAGGCCCGCGCCTTTCGCCCAGCCCCTCGACCTTCAGGCTGGTGACGCGTCCGTTCTGGGCGAAGGTCAGTAAGTCGCCGACGTGAACGCATCGGCTGGGCTTGTCGAGCCGCGTCTCGCGCCCCTGATGCGTCAGCCGCACCGCCCCCCGCTCCACCAGATCGGCCGCCAGGCCGCGCGTCTTCACGAACCGCGCGCGCCACAACCAGATATCGATGCGACAGGCGTTCTCGTTCAAGCCTTCGCCTTTCGACGCGGACGACGACGCTTGGGCCGCGCCGGCGGCGCCTCCGTCAGGGCGGCGAGGGCGGCGAGGGCGGCGAAGGGCGAGTCCTTGACGATTTTCGGCGCTGCGCCCGGCTTGTCGGGCAGGCGGGCGCGTTCGACCTTCAGGGCGGCGATGATCTGTTTCGCTTGATCGGCGCGCCAGCCCAGATCGGTCAGGGCCTCGTCGGACAGCCGGCCGTGATTGGCGGCCCGCAGCTCGGCCATCTTCTCCAGCGTCTCGACCGGCGTCAGCCACCGTCCCGCCAATCGCAATCCGTGCGCGGACAACAGCCGCGCCGACGGCGTCCCCACCGGGGCGGCGATCAGATCGGGCGTCGCCGGGATCAACGGCGCGGCGACGAAGGCCTGGGCGAAATTGCGCGCGCGCGGCTTCTGAAGACCGGGCAGCCACACCGAATGCACCCCGATGCGGATGGCGAAACTGCGCAGCGTGCGGCGCTCGACCTGACTGAGCGCGGCCAGATCGCGTTCGACCTCGCGCCGGTCGATCACGCCGCCGGCCTCAATCAGACGAAAGGCGATGCCCCTCGGCAGACCTTTCAGCGCGCCGCTCTCGACCGCCTGACGCAGCCGTCGCAGATCGCGCAGCGCACGGCCCGCTTCCGCCGCCAGCCACGCCTCGATCCGGCGCTGGGCGCGCTCGCGGGCGGGCGTCGGTCCCAGATCGCCCAACAGACGCACGGAGGGCGTAAACGGATCGACCCCCTGCGGCGTCGCATTGATCTGCGCCGTCAGCACGCCGCGCCACAGCACCGCCCCGTCCGGCGTGACCGAAAACCCGTCGTCGGTCTCGGCCGCCAGACGCCCCAGCCGTCGATTGATCTCGGGCGTCACCGCACGCACAGCCGCCTGGCGCAGGGTGCGGTCTTCCAGGGCCGAAGAGCCCTTCTCCATCTGAAAGCGCACGCCCTCCAGCTGGCCGACGACCTGGCCCTCGACCGTAACCTCGCCGTCTTCTGCGACGCCTGCAAACGTGTCTTCGCGCACGTTCAGCGCTCGCATCAGGGCGGTCGTTCGGCGATCCACAAACCGGGCGGTCAGCCGCTCGTGCAACACGTCGGACAGCCGATCTTCCAGCGCGCGGGTCTTGTCGCGCCAGCCTTGCGCGTCGTGGACCCAGTCCGGCCGGTTGGCGATGTAGGACAGGGTACGCACCGCCGACAGCCGCGCCGACAGCTGGTCGATCTGACCGTCGTCACGATCCACGAAGGCGAAGCGCGGCGCCATCCAGTCGTCGGTCAGCCGACCCCGCTTGCCGGTCAGGGCGTGGAAGACGTCCTTGGCCAGCCGGGCGTGTTCATCCAGCGTCGTCTTTTGGAAGTCGGGCAACTGGCATGCTTCCCACAGACGCATGACCGCCCCGCGCGAGCGCCCCACGCGCGCGATTTCCTCGTCCTTGATCAGGCGACGCAGCAGGGTCTCGTCCAGCGCCTCCGCCGTCAGGCTCAGCCCCGATCGTTGGGGCGTCACCGTCAGCGAGCGCAGCAGGTCGGGCAGGGTGTCGAAATCCAGCCGGGCGTTACGCCACTCCGCCGCCTCGATCGGATCGAATCGATGCTCGACCACCTGTTCGACCAAGTCGGGGTCCAGATCCTCAGCCTCGGCCGTGACGCCGAAGGTGCCGTCGCGCAGATGCCGGCCGGCCCGCCCGGCGATCTGGCCGATTTCATGGGCGTAAAGCCAGCGGGTGCGCCGCCCGTCGAACTTTCTCAGGCCCGCGAAGGCGACATGGTCCACATCCATGTTCAGCCCCATGCCGATGGCGTCGGTGGCGACCAGGAAATCGACCTCGCCCGACTGATACAGGGCCACCTGAGCGTTGCGGGTGCGGGGGGACAGGCTGCCCATCACCACGGCCGCGCCGCCGCGTTGACGCCGGATCAGTTCAGCGATGGCGTAGACCCGGTCGGTCGAGAAGGCGACGATGGCGCTGCGGCGGGGCAGGCGTGTCAGTTTCTTGGAGCCCGCATAGGACAGGGTGGACAGCCGGTCGCGCGTCACGATCTCCACGTCCGGGACCAGGCGGCGGATCAGCGGCTCCATGGCGCCGGCGCCCAGGAACATCGTCTCGAACCGGCCGCGCGCGTGCAGAAGCCGCTGGGTGAAGACGTGACCCCGCTCGGGGTCGGCGACCAACTGGATTTCGTCGATGGTCAGAAACTCGACCGATCGCTCCAGCGGCATGGCCTCGACGGTGCAGACGAAATAGTGCGGGCGCGGCGGGACGATCTTTTCCTCGCCGGTGATCAGGGCGACGGCCGCCGCGCCGCGCTGTTTGACGATCCGCTCGTAGATCTCGCGCGCCAGCAGGCGCAGCGGCAGGCCGATCATGCCCGAGGCGTGACCCAGCATCCGCTCGACCGCCAGATGGGTCTTGCCGGTGTTGGTGGGCCCCAGGACCGCAGTCACGCGGGACGGGGCGAGGCCTGCGGACCGGTCGCTCATGTCGCGACTAAGGTGGCGACGAATCTCGTCCGGCTCAAGCGTCGCCGGCGCGCATTCCGATCCGAACCAGGGTGGACAGGTTCGCGGCGTGCATTTTCGTCATCACCTTGGCGCGAAAGATTTCCACCGTGCGCGGGCTGATCTCCAGCCGTTGGGCGATCTCCTTGTTGGAACAGCCGTCGATCAGGGCGTCGAACACCTGCCGCTCGCGCGGGGTCAGGGTGTCCAGTCGGGCCTTGGCGTCCTCGCGCGCGATCCGCTCGGCCTCAAGACTGGTCAGGGAGGCCAGACAGCTGGAAACCGCGTCCAGCATTCGCTGCGGATCGAACGGCTTTTCGACGAAATCCACGACGCCCGCCTTCATCAACTGAACCGCCAGCGTCACCTCGCCATGACCCGTGATGACGATCACCGGCCAGGTGTCGCCGCGCAGGCTTTTCAAACGCCCGACCAGTTCGGAACCCTGAAGCCCCGGCATCCGCACATCGGTGATGACGCAGGCGCTGCGGTCTTCGGGCAGATTGCTCAGGAAGTCGTCGGCGCTGAGGAAACTGCGCGCCCGATACCCAGCCCCGCGCAGCATCAGCACCAGGGCGTCGCGCATGGCGGGGTCGTCGTCGATTATGAAAACGGAGTGCGGGCTCATCAGATTTCGGACTCCGTTGGACGCGGCAGACGAAACGAAAAGGTCGCTCCACCCTGAGAATTCCGGCTGACGACCAAGGTCGCGCCATGGCTCTCGACGATTGAACGCGTGACCGACAGCCCCAGGCCCATGCCGCCGGCCTTGGTCGTCGCCATCGGGTGAAAGATGCTGTCGATTCTGTCTTCGGCGATGCCGTCGCCATTGTCGCACACCGCGATCTCATAGCCGTCCGCGCCCAGCGTCCGGCCGGTCACCGTCACCCGCGCGCCCTCGCGTCCGATGACCGCGTCCACGGCGTTGCGCACCAGATTGGCCAGCGCCTGCTGAATTTGAATGCGGTCGGCCAGAACCTGATCGTCGTCTTCTTCCACATCCAGAGCGATCGTCGTGTCGGTGTCCTGTCCCGTCAGGGCGAAGACCGGCGCCAGGTCCAGGACAATCAGCGAGGCGCGCTCTTCGGTGAAGGACCGCGAACCTGTCGCGACCTGTTCGCGCATGCGCCGGATGATGTCGCCCGCGCGCAGCAACTGGGTCTTGGCCAGGTCGATGGTCTTGGCCGGCCCCTCCGCCACCGTCCCCAGCCGGGTCAGTTCGGCTTGGCCGGCGTGTAGATAAACGGTGGCGGCGGTCAGCGGCTGGTTCAGTTCGTGGGCCAGGGTTGCGGCCATTTCGCCCATCGAGTTCAAACGCCAGACGCTGCTGAGCTTGTCGTTCAGGTCGCGCTCGCCCTTGCGGATCGTCTCGGCCTGGCTTTGATCGCCCAGCGTCAGAACGATGTGTTCGGGAGCGATGTCATCGGGCAGGACGTTGGCGTGAAGCGTCAGCGGCGGCCCGGGCGTGTCTAAAGTCCCGCTCGTCCAGGGGCCGGAGGATGGGCTCAGCACCTCGCCGCCTTGGCGAGCCTTCGCCAGGGCCGCGTCGTCGAAGCCGGGCAGCAACGATCCGAAAGGCTGCGCCATCGCCGCCTCTCGATCCACACGCAGCAGATCGGCGGCGGCCGGGGTCACGCGGCGCGTGCGTCCTTCACGGTCCAGGGTCACGATCGGCGTCGTGGCCACGATGGTGTCGAGCAGCATCTCGCGCAGCGCCAGATCGCGCGTCAGGGCGCGGGCCTGTTCCAAGGCGTCGATCAGCCGACGACAGACCTCCGCGATGACCCAGGCGATGACCGCAAAAAGCGCGGCGTTGGTCGCCGCATCCAGCACGCTTTCGCGATGCACCAGCCACAGATTGGCCCCGATGGCCAACAGGATCGCCAGCGCAACCGCCCCTCTTTGCGCCAGCAGAGCCGTAACAATCACCGCCGGGACCAGCGGCAGATAATAGAAGTTTCCAAACGATTCGAGCGCGCTACGAACCAGCGTCGCCACAAGGACAGCCAGGCACGCGATCAAGACCCCGCTCCACCATGTCCTGGACCTGAAGATCATGCCTTCGTGCTGTTCCTGGGCCGCTGGATATATTTCACCGGAGTATGAATGGGAATGCGAAAACTCGCCAAACCTTGGGCTGACGGGCTTCGCCGCTTTTCTGACAACTTTCGTATAGGCCCGTTTCGATTACGTGAACATACGTATTCGCTCAAAATCGGTTTGGAGTGACCAGCACCCCTGCCGATGACGCAGCTCGGACGCTGGGCGACACACCTCATGGGTTACGCAATCCTACATACGGTCCGGTTCAGATTTAATATTAATCATCGCCTCATCCTTGGGCTTCAGAATGCAGAAGCTTCAGGGATCACCATGTTTCGTTCGTCAGCTTTCTTTGTAGTCGCGGCAGTAGGCCTCGCAGCACCGATCACGTCCCAGGCCCAATCGTTCGGCCTCGATGTCGGTGTCGCCAGCCAGTATGTCGGCAAAGGGCTGGGCAAGAGCAATCAGGACGTTGCGCCTTTCGCCAAGGCGGAAGCCAGCTTCGGAGAAGGCTACGCCAGCGTCTTCGTCTCTGACGCCGCCGGATCTCAAGGCTACGACCTGGAAATCGTCAGCATGGTCGGTTGGCGACCCAAGGCGGGCGGTTTCACCTTCGATCTGGGGGTCATGAACCGCGACCTGCCAGGGTCGCGCGCCGGCGTCGACAAAAACTACTGGGAATATCAGGCGGACGCTTCACGCAAGCTGGGCTCCGTGGCGACGCGCCTGCGCGTCAACTATTCGCCCGACGGCTTCGCGGCGACGAAAGAGGCCTGGTGGCTGGAGCTTCAAGGCACGGTCTCCGTCGCCGCCAAGACAAAGATTTCGGCCGCCGTCGCCAACCGCATGGCCGACGGCGGTGTCGACTACAACGCCTGGAACGTCGGCGCCAAACAGAAGCTGACCGACGCCTTGGCCGTCGATCTGCGCTGGTATGACACCGACCGCCACAGCGCAGGCGAGCCCTATGAGGGTCGCCTCGTCGCCGCCGCCACCTATTCGTTCTGAGTTACCGATCCACCGGGGGATGCTGAGTTGAACTTGATTGAAAATATGCCCGTCGGCCGCAAGCTGTTCGCGGCCTTTGGTCTCGTTTTGGCGGCGATCGCCGTCATGGGCGTCGTCGTCGTCACGAGCCTGCTCCAGCTGGAGAAGGCCGGCGAAGTGCGCACGGTGGAAAACCAGGTCAATCGCACCACGGCGACGGCCGAGTTCTACATGGCGCGCCAGGAGAACGCCTTCCGCGGCTACCTTCTGTCTCAGGATCCCTACTATATCGAACGCGTCGATGCGCACCGCGCCAAGTTCCTGGCGGCCATGGACGAGCTGCGCGGCGAACTGCCCGCCGACCGCGCCGCCTTGGTTGACAAGGCGGTGGAAAGCAATTCGACTTGGTACAAGAATGTCGTGGAAGCCGGTTCTGCGATGGTCCGCGACGGTCGCGCGGCCCAGGCCGTTCAGATGGTCGGCCGCAACGGAACGGCCGACAACTACGTCGCGCCGGTCGAAGACACGATCGACCAGATCAAGAGCGCCAATGATGTGGCGCGCAAGGCCTCGACCGAGGCTCAGGCCGCCGCCAGCAGCACCGCGCTGATCGCCACGATCGTGGGCCTGATCTCGGCCCTGGTGATCGCCCTCATCGCGGGCTTCGTCGCGACGCGCTCCATCGTGCGCCCGATCTTCACGATGATCGGCTATATGCAAAAGCTGATGGCCGGCGACACCGACATCAAGGTCGCCAGCGCCGAGCGCAAGGATGAGTTCGGCAAGATGGGTCAGGCCATCGTGGCCTTCCGCGACGCCGCGATCGAAAAGGTCCGCGTCGAACAGGACGCCTTGGCGCAGCGCTCGATGTCCGAGCAGGAACGCGCCGAACGCGAGGCCGACAAGGCGCGCGAAGCCGCCGAGGACGCTCAGGCCATCGGCGCTCTTGGCGAAGGTCTTTCGGCCATGGCGAACGGAGATTTGACCTACCGGATCGACATCGAGTTCAGCGCCAAGGCCGCGCAGCTGAAGACGGATTTCAACGCCGCGATCTCCCAGCTGCAGCAGGCCGTCTCGGTCGTGGTCAACAACGTCTCGGGCATTCGTTCGGGCGCCGGCGAAATCTCGCAGGCCGCCGACGACCTGTCGCGCCGCACTGAACAGCAGGCCGCCTCGCTGGAGGAAACCGCCGCCGCCCTGGATGAAATTACCGCCACGGTGAACAAGACCGCCTCGGGCGCCCGCCAGGCTTCGGATGTTGTTCAGGCCGCGCGCGGCGACGCCGAGAAGAGCGGCGTGATCGTGCGCGACGCCGTCCAAGCCATGACCGCCATAGAAAGCTCGTCCACCCAGATCAATCAGATCATCGGCGTCATCGATGAGATCGCATTCCAGACCAACCTTCTGGCCCTGAACGCCGGCGTCGAGGCCGCTCGTGCGGGCGAGGCCGGCCGCGGGTTTGCGGTGGTCGCGTCCGAAGTTCGCGCCCTGGCCCAGCGTTCGGCCGAAGCCGCCAAGGAGATCAAGACCCTGATCTCGGCCTCGACGGGTCAGGTCGGCTCGGGCGTCAAACTGGTCGGCGAGACCGGCGAGGCCCTGCAACGGATCGTGGACCGCGTCGCCGAGATCGACAGCCTGGTCACAGAAATCGCGGCCTCGGCCCAGGAACAGGCCGTCGGTCTGGCCCAGGTCAACACCGCCGTGAACCAGATGGACCAGGTCACCCAGCAGAACGCGGCCATGGTCGAGCAGTCCACCGCCGCCAGCCATTCGCTGGCCCAGGAGGCGGAAAGCCTGCAAGCCTCGGTCGCCCAGTTCCGCGTCGGGGCCTCGTCGCCGCGCGCCGCTGCGCCCGCGCCGGTTCGCACGCCTGCGCCCGTCGCCAAGCCCGCGGCTCGCTCCAGTCACATGGTCGCCGCCCTGAAGACCATCGGCCGTGGCGGCGCCGCGCCCAGGCCTCAAGTCACCGCCGCCGAAGACGGTTGGGAGGAATTCTGATGACCGAAAACCTGATCCTTTCCGACGTGCTGGACCTGAATGCGGCCGAGCCTCTGAAGGCCGAACTGCTGGCCCTGCGCGGTCATCCGGTGGTCCTGGACGCCTCTGCGGTTCAGCGCCTGGGCGGCCTGTGCCTTCAGATCCTGCTGTCGGCGCGAAAGACGTGGGCGGCCGATGGCGTCAACCTAAGTTTAGGGTCTGTGTCCCAATATTGGACGGAACAATGGGCGGCCTACGGCGCGCCGGACTTCAACACCGAGGGGGCGTTGGCATGACCAAGACCGTTCTGACGATCGACGATTCACGCACCATGCGCGACATGCTGCTGATGGCGCTGGAAGATGCGGGCTATACCGTGATCCAGGCAGTGGACGGCGTGGACGGTCTGGAGACCCTGGCGTCCAAGGGCGCCGATGTCATCATCACCGACATCAACATGCCGCGCATGGACGGCTTCGGCGTCATCGAGGGCGTCCGCGCCGATCCGAACCACCGCACGACCCCGGTGCTGGTGCTGACGACCGAGAGCGACGTCGAGAAAAAGGCCCGCGCCCGCGCCGCCGGCGCCACCGGCTGGATCGTCAAGCCGTTCGACCCCGCAAAGCTGGTGGACGCCGTCCGCCGCGTCGCCGCCTGATCGCCTGAAGCCCGCCGGACCCCGACCTAATGGACGCCTTCGAAGCCATCAAAGCCACCTTCTTCCAGGAATGCGACGAACTGCTCGCGGACCTGGAAGCCAAGCTGATGCTGCTTGAACAGGGTCAGACCGACCTGGAGACGATCAACGCCGTCTTCCGCGCCGTCCATTCGGTCAAGGGCGGGGCAGGGGCCTTCGGCCTGGAGGCTCTGGTCCGGTTCGCCCACGTCTTCGAGACCCTGATGGACGAACTGCGCGCGGGCCGTAAGCCGTGCGACGCCATCACCATCAAGACCCTGCTGCGCGCCTCCGACGTGCTGGCCGATCATATCCAGGCCGCCCAGGGTCTGATCCCGCCGGTGGACGAGGCGCGGTCCGCCGCCCTGGTCGCCGAAATGCAGGTCCTGACCCACGGCGGCGAGGCGCCGGTCGAGGTCGAGGAAGACGAAGATGACTTCGGCTTCACCCCCATGGCCTTCGACATGGCGCTGGACGAGCCTGCGCCCCTGCCCATCGCCGATCTGGGCGCGGACGCGCCGTCGGTCGGCTGGCGCATCGTGTTCAAGCCGATGGGCCGGATGTACGTGAACGCCAACGAGACCAGCCTGCTGCTGCGCGAACTGGGCCGCCTCGGCCCGGTCACGGTCGTCGTGGACGACAGCGAGACGCCGACGCTGGACGCGCTGTCGATCGAGGACGGCTGCCTGACCTGGACCGTCGATCTGGCCGCCGCCGTCGATGAGGCGGCCGTGCGCGAGGTCTTCGACTTCGTCGAAAGCGACTGCGACCTGACCGTCACGTCCCTGGGCGCCGGCGGCGCAACCGACATCGGCGCGTTCGACGACGAACCGGCCGCCGTCCTGCCCGCCAGCGACGATCTGGATATCGCCGCCCTGCTGGCCAAGGCTTCCGGCGCCGCCGAGCCGGCGGCCGAAGTGGTGCCCTCCGCCGCCTTGGAGCCCGAGCCGGCCCCGGCGCCGATCATCGCTACGCCCGTCGTTGAGCCCGTCGCCGCACCCGTGGCGGCGACCCCCGCGCCGGCTTCCGCTCCTGTCGCGCCCGCGCCGGTGACGATCCGTGTCGATCTTGATCGGGTGGATCGCCTGATCAATGTCGTCGGCGAACTGGTCATCCAGCAGGCCATGCTGTCGCAGCGCGTCCTGGAAAGCGGCCTGGCCCGCTCGTCGGGCATCGCGCTCGGCCTCGAAGACCTGGAACTGCTGACCCGCGAGATCCAGGACAGCGTCATGGCCATCCGCGCCCAGCCGGTGAAGTCGGTGTTCCAGCGTATGCCGCGCCTGGTCCGCGAAGTCGCCGACATGGTCTCCAAACAGGTCCGTCTGGTCACGGCCGGCGAGGACACCGAGGTCGACAAGACCGTGGTCGAACGCTTGGCCGAGCCCATAACCCATATGCTGCGCAACGCCATCGACCACGGGCTGGAAACGCCCGAGGAGCGCGTCGCCGCCGGCAAGCCCGCCGAGGGCACGGTGCGTCTCGCGGCTCTGCACCGCTCGGGTCGGATCGTCATCGAAATCTCCGACGACGGCCGCGGCATCAATCGCGAACGCGTCAAGAAGATCGCCGTCGACAAGGGTCTGATCGCCGCCGACGCCCCCCTGACCGACGAACAGATCGACAATCTGATCTTCGCGCCGGGCTTCTCCACCGCCGCCGTCGTGTCCGACATCTCGGGCCGGGGCGTGGGCATGGACGTGGTCAAACGGTCGATCCAGGCCTTGGGCGGTCGCATCTCCATCAGCTCGGTTCCGGGCAAGGGCTCGACCTTCACCCTCAGCCTGCCGCTGACGCTGGCGGTGCTGGACGGCATGGTCGTCGCCGCCGCTGAACAGACGCTGATCGCGCCGCTGCCGGCCATCGTCGAGAGCCTGACCCCGCAGGCCGTCGACCTGCACTTCGTCGGCGGCGTGGATCCCGTCATCCGCTTCCGCGATCGCTTCCTGCCGCTGATCGACGTGGCCCTGATCATGGGCTTCCGCGAACAGCCGATGAACCCGACCGAAGGCGTCGCCGTGGTCGTCGAAACCGAAGGCGGTCAGCAGGCGGCCCTGCTGTTCGACGCCATCCAGGGCCAGCGCCAAGTGGTCATCAAGAGCCTGGAAACCAACTACCAGCAGGTCGAGGGCGTCGCCGCCGCCACCATCCTGGGCGACGGGCGCGTGGCCCTGATCCTGGATATCGACGTGCTGGTCACCGACATGCGCCGCAAATCCGTCCGTCCCGACTTCAAGCTCGCGAGCTGAACCATGACCGAAGCCAAAGATCTCCAGCGTGAACTGATCGCCTTCCGCATCGGCAGTCAGGAATTCTGCGTCGACATCATGTCGGTGCGCGAAATCCGCGGCTGGACGCCGGCGACGCCTCTGCCCCGTTCGCCGGGATACATGAAGGGCGTCATCAACCTGCGCGGCACGGTCCTGCCGATCATCGATCTGGGCGCGCGCTTCGGCCTGACGACCTCGGAACCGACGGCGCGCCACGTCATCATGGTGGCCCACATTGGCGGCCGCATGGTCGGCCTGCTGGTCGACGCCGTGTCCGACATCCTGCAGATGAGCGAGGCCTCGGTCCAGCCGACGCCCGACGTCGCCAGCGATCAGGTCAAGACCTTCGTCAAGGGCATCTTCTCGATCGACGGCCGCATGATCAGCCTGATCGAACTGGATTACATCCTGCCGCAAGTCGAGGCCGAAGCCGCATGACCGCCGCCGCCGGCCGGGGATCCATCGTCGAGGGCGAGTTCGTCTTCACCGCCGAGGATTTCCGCCACATCGCCCAGATGCTGCACGCCCACGCGGGCATCGCCCTGAATGAGGGCAAGGCCGCGCTGGTCTATTCGCGCCTGGCCAAGCGGTTGCGCACCCTGGGTCTGACCAGCTTCCGCGACTACTGCGCCCTGGTCGAGGGCGTGGACGGCGTGGACGAGCGTCAGAAGATGACGGCGGCCCTGACCACCAACGTCACCCGCTTCTATCGCGAGCCGCATCATTTCGACGACCTGCGCGACCGGGTCATGCCCGAACTGGCGGCGCGCGCCCGCGCCGGCGGCCGGGTCCGCCTGTGGTCGGCCGCCTGTTCGAACGGGCAGGAGCCCTATTCGATGGCCCTGACCGTGCTTCAGGCCCTGCCCGAGGCGGCCGAGCTGGATGTGCGTATCCTGGCCACCGACATCGATCCCAACATGGTCGCCCAGGGCCATGATGGCGTCTATTCCGAAGAGGCTCTGGAGCCCGCGCCCGTCACCCTGTGGCGCAAATATTTCGACCGCGCCGATCGCGGCCAGTGGGTCGCCGGTCCGCAGCTGAAGCGTCTGGTCAGCTTCAAGGAGCTGAACCTGATCGGCGACTGGCCGATGAAGGGCAAGTTCGACGTCATCTTCTGTCGCAACGTCGTCATCTACTTCGACGACGCGACCCAGGAGCGGGTGTGGAAGCGGTTCACCCCGCTGATGAACCCCGGCGCGACCCTCTACATCGGTCACTCCGAACGCGTCTCCGGCCCGGCGACCAGCCAGCTTCAGACCGCCGGCCTGACCACCTATCGCTTGGGGTCTGCATGAGCCCCGTCCGCGTCCTCGTCGTCGACGATAGCCTGACCATGCGCGGGCTGATCTCGGCCGCCCTGAAGTCGGACCCTGAGATCGAGGTCGTCGGCACCGCCGCCGATCCCATCGAGGCGCGCGCCGCGATCAAGGCCCTGAATCCCGATGTCCTCACCCTGGACGTCGAGATGCCCAATATGAACGGGCTGGAGTTCCTGGAAAAGATCATGCGGCTGCGGCCGATGCCGGTGGTCATGGTCTCGACCCTGACGGCGGCGGGTACGGACGTGACCCTGGCCGCGCTGGAAATCGGGGCCGTGGATGCGGTGGCCAAACCGGCGGTCGCCAGCGTCGACGCCTTCCACGACCTGATCGGCAAGGTGAAGACCGCCGCCCGTTCGCGCGTCCGCGCCCGCGGCGACACGCCCGCCGCCGCCGAGGCGCCGCGCGCCTATCATGCCGATCCCAATCAGATTCTCGCCATCGGTTCGTCCACCGGGGGGGTCGAGGCTCTGCTGACCGTGCTCAGCGGCTTTCCGCTGGATTGCCCGGCGACCGTCATCACCCAGCATATGCCGGCGACCTTCACCTCCAGCTTCGCCGCCCGTCTGGACCGCGTCTGCGCCCCGACCGTGACCGAGGCCGTGGACGGCGCCCCGCTGAAGCCGGGCCACATCTATCTGGCCCCCGGCGGCGCAACCCATCTTGAGGTGTCCGGCGGCCTGACGCCCCGTTGCCGCCTGATCGCCAGCGATCCCGTCAACGGCCACCGTCCGTCGGTCGATGTGATGTTCGACTCCGTCGCCCGGCTGAAGCGTCCGATGACCGGCGTGATCCTGACCGGCATGGGCCGCGACGGCGCCAAGGGCCTGCTGGCCATGCGCCAGGCCGGCGGCCGCACCCTGGGCCAGGACGAGGCGACCTGCGTCGTCTACGGCATGCCCAAGGCCGCCCATGAAATCGGCGCCGTGGAGCGGCAGTTGCCGCTGCACCGCCTGTCCCCCGCCATTCTCGAACTGTGCGCCGATCCGGCCGCGCGGTCTGTCGCCTAATCGGGAGCGTAACCTATGCCCGCCGCCGCCTCACTTCACTGCCTGGTCGTCGATGATCAGATGACGATGCGTTCGCTGGTCCGCACCAGCTTGCAACAGCTCGGCGTGCGCGAGATCCGCGAGGCCGCCGACGGCGAGATCGCCCTGCGCGAGATCGTGTCCAAGCCCGCGCACCTGATCATCTCCGACTACAATATGCCGAACCTGGACGGTCTGGGCCTGCTGCGCGCCGTGCGCGCCCATCCCCCCACCTCCAAGACCGCCTTTATCATGCTGACGGGCCGCGCTGACCGCGAGCTGGTCCAGCGCGCGGTGCAGTTCGGGGTCAACAACTACTTGGTCAAGCCTTTCACCGTCGCCCAGCTGAAGGGCAAGCTGGAAGCCGTTTTCGGTCCTCTGACATGAGTTTCGCCGCCCTGAAGGACACGGTCGAAAAGCGCGTTCACGTCGGTCAGGGCGAGCATTTCATCACGTCCGATCCCAATGTCGTGCTCAGCACCATCCTGGGGTCCTGCGTCGCCATGTGCGTGCGCGATCCGCTGGCGGGCGTCGGCGGCATGAACCACTTCCTGCTGCCCGAAGGCTCGGGCGCGGGCACCGACGCGGGACGTCGCTACGGCGCCTATGCGATGGAGCTTCTGATCAACGACATGCTCAAGGCGGGCGCCCGTCGCGATCGGTTGGAGGCCAAGCTGTTCGGCGGCGGCCGCATGTTCGACAGCCTGCGCGACGTGGGGCGCAGCAACGCCGACTTCGCCGAGAAATTCCTGCGCGACGAAAGCATTCCCGTTGTGGGCGGCAGTCTGCGCGGCGACGGCGGTCGGCGCCTGCACTACTGGCCCGTCACCGGCCGCGCCCTTCAACGCGCCGTCACCGACGTCGTCGCCCCCAAACCCGTGCCCGTCATGGCCCCGGTCGATACCGGCGCCCTGGAACTGTTCTGAGCATGAGCGCCCCTCCCGAACACGCTGACCTGCTGGCCGCCGTCGCCGACGAGCTGATGCTGGTGCGCGAAGGCATCGACGGGATCGAGGCCCTGGTCAGCGATCTGGTCCGCCGCGCACCGCCCGAGGAACGCCCCAACGCCTTGACCCAGGCCCAGGCCCTGGACGCCCTGACCCAGCGTCTCGAGGCTCTGTCCGGCGTCCTGCGCATGCTGGGCGGCGGCGCCAGCCCGTCCGAGGCCGTCAGCCGCCTGTCGCTGGCCGACATGGCTGGCCGCCTTCGTCCCGCCGCCGGCGAGCATCGCCCGCAATCGAACGCCGACGCCGGCGACCTCATGCTGTTCTGACGCCATGGCCAAGAGCGATCGGGTCAATCTGGCGCACACGACGGTCCTTCTGATCGACGACCAGCCCACGTCGCTGGATATGCTGGGTTCCATCGTCCAGGGCTTCGGCTGCAAGGAGCAGATCAAGTGCGCCTCGGCCCAGGCGGCCGTCGAACTGCTGGCGCGCCGCTCGGTCGATCTGATCCTGATCGACTGCATCATGCCGGACATGGACGGCTATGACTTCGTGCGCTGGCTGCGGCGCGACGCCCCCACGCCGACCCGCTATGTGCCCGTTATCATGATCCTGGGTCACGCCTCCCAGGCCAAGGTCCACCAAGGCCGCGATTGCGGCGCCAGCTTCATCGTCGCCAAACCCCTGTCGCCGTCGCTGCTGTTGAAACGGATCATCTGGCTGGGCGGCGAGGACCGCGATTTCGTCGAGTCCGAATACTACATCGGCCCCGACCGCCGGGTGCACAACTACGGACCGCCTCCCGGCACCGATGGTCGTCGCGAAAGCGACCTGACCGGCGATCTGGGCGAGGCGGTCGAGGAAAACATGGATCAGGACGAGATCGACATGCTGATGAAGCCGATGAAGGTCAGCCTGTGACCGAGCCTGTCGCCGCGCCCAAACCCTCCACCGTCCGCCGCGTCCACACCTCGCTCCAGCGTCAGATGGCGCGGCCCGGCGGCCGTCTGATCATCGAGGCCGAATCCCGCGCCAACCAGGCGCTGGATGAACAGCGCGACCATGTCTTCACCCTCCTGACGGCCAATGTCGACGCCATCGAGGCCCTGTGCGCGACCCGCCCGCAGGATGCTCCGGCCCAAATCTACGCCTTCGCCTCCGCCATGGTCGACATGGCCGGCTATCTGGACGTCCCCACCTTCTTCGAGGCCGCCTTCAGCCTGTGCGAGATCGCCGACCGGATGAAGGGCGCCGGCAGCTGGTCCTGGCCGTCGGTCGAGGTTCACGTCCGCGCGCTTCGCCTGACCTTGGCCGCCCAGGGTCAGACCAGCGCCGATTCCAACCGTCTTCTGGAGGGCCTGCGCGCCCTGACCGCCCACGTTCCGCCGGTCGGTTAACCGCCGTTCCGTTCTCGCGGAACAAGGGCGAAACGAATCAGGACCGAATCGCTGACATCGCCCGTTTCGTCCTTTGTTCACCGCGATATCTTGTAGGTTAAGACCCCTTAACCACAAACGCCCGAGCCGCCACTTGCCGCCCCGCCGCCTCACTTTTTCGCCGCCCCGACTTCCCCCCGCCGCCCCGACCCGCTACGGCGTCGAACGTGGCCCCGTAGCTCAGCTGCATAGAGCAAGGCTTTCCTAAAGCCGAGGTCGCAGGTTGGAGTCCTGCCGGGGTCGCCATCGCACTGTCGGTGCAAGTTAAGGCTGGCACGAATCCAGCTTAAGGCGCGAAAAACAAGCTAAGGCAGGATCGAGCAGTAGCGGTGGAATGTCTGCCTAGGGTCAGAATCGGCCAAAGGCATCGGACCAAAAAGCGGACGTCCCCAGGCTCGGACTGCATCGATGAATGACGTGTTTCCGGCGCTCAGTGAATGACCGCTCCTGGCGCTTCGGGGGCGGCGCAAACGCCAGGGCCTTCACAAACGCCTGAGGCAGGTGATGCCGTGAAAGCGCCCCGTGTAAACGCGGCAACGAGGCCAACCGCTCGTTCGCCGTAAGCCATTCTTCGTAGCTTTCCGCCATGCGTCTGCGTCATGACCCAGTACAATATCGATGAGAACCGCCGACGTATCGTCATCACGGCGAAGACGGCGGATCGAACGCCAACGGTTGCGGAGACTGTCCTGCAGATTATCGGTCGTCGTCCGGACCTGGGCCGCTGGGAATGGATATTCGATATTCGCGAGCCGCACGAAAAGGCCACGACTGAACAACTCGACCAGATTACTGAAGTCTTCAACGTCGTGTGCGGCGAGCATAGCTGTACAATCTTCGTGAGCAGCGATCCGGAGACCTATGCGCGCTGTGCGCTAATGGACCTCAAGTTTATCGATCGACGACACATCGTCGCTCCGACAATGAAGGAGGGCGAAGCGCTGATCCCCAGGGTCGTTCCGTCCGTCTACCGACGCAAAGGCGCCATGGTTGGCCTGTCTCAGGATGGCGCCTCCGCGCTTTGGCTCGGCGCTGTTCGGCTTACCTGCGCGGCGCACCGATGAGCCTGAGCTCGAAGCCAAGACCACAAATCCTATCGTGCGGTTGTAGAAGAACTCGGATCGTCTGACCCGCATGCCTCGTTAAGTGAGGCTCGCTTTCTGTCGCAGGACGCCCGATGCCTTCAAAGCCCGATCTCGCCGTCGTCTATGAACACCCCGAATGGTTCGAACCCCTGTTCGCCGTGTTGAAACGACGGGGTGTCGAGTTCATCACGGTTCCTCTGGCGGATCATGTTTTCGACCCGTCAGCGACCGAAGCGCCGGCTTCCGTCGTCTTCAGCCGCGTCGCGATGTCGAGCTTCCTCCGCGACGCCGAACATCCGATCTTCTATGCCCAGAGTCTGTTCGAACACTGGGAAAGGCTCGGCGTCCGGGTGGTGAACGGAGCGGCATTGGCGATCGATTCGTCCAAGGCGCGTCAGTTGAGCCTGATTTCAAGCCAGGGCTACAAGGCCCCCGCGACCCGCGCCGTCCACCGGCAGATCGACCTGCTAAAGGCCGCAGAAGGCCTGAGATTTCCGATCCTGGTCAAGGCTGACATCGGAGGGGCGGGTGCTGGCATCGTTCGCTACGAGACCCTGGACGCGCTGCAAGCGGCGGCACAATCCGGCCAGGCGCCTGTCGGCGTGAACGGCGTTTCTCTGATCCAGGAATATGCGCCGCGCGTCGGCGGCAAGATCACGCGGGTCGAAACGCTTAACGGTCGCTATCTCTACGCCCTGGATGTCGAGAGCCCGGGCGACACCTTCGATCTTTGTCCAGCGGACGCCTGTCTGGCGCGACCGGGTGCGGCGGCCCTCACTATGACGCGCGCTCATCCCCCAGCCGAAGTGATCGCCGCAGTCGAGGCAATCGTGCGCGCCGGTCAGATCGAAGTCGGATCGGTCGAGTATCTGATCGACGAGCGGGACGGCTCGGTGCGCTTTTACGACATCAACGCCCTGTCGAACTTCGTAGCCGACCCGGTCGCTGTGCTGGGCTTCGATCCTCACGAGACGCTGGTCGACTGGCTCGTCGACGTCATCCAGGACCATAAGGCGGCTTCGAAATGAGATATGGCTATTGGGCGCCGGTGTTTGGCGGATGGCTTCGCAATGTTGATGACGAGCGCGAGGCGTCTTGGGAGAACCTCTCGCGGTTGGTGCGTCGATCCGAGGAGATCGGGTGGGATCTCACCCTGATCGCCGAACTCAATCTGAACGACATCAAGGGGATCGAAGCGCCAGCCTTAGACGCCTGGTCCAGCGCCGCCGCCCTGGCCGCCGTGACGCGCTCCATCGAACTGATGGTGGCGGTTCGCCCCAACTTTCACCAGCCCGCCCTGTTCGCCAAACAGGCGGCCAACATCGACCGTATCTCCGACGGGCGGCTCTCGCTCAACGTCGTGTCGTCCTGGTGGGCCAAGGAAGCGGAGAGCTACGGGCTCCAGTTCGACCAGCACGACGACCGCTACGCGCGAACGGATGAGTGGCTGGAGGTTCTGGAGCGATTATGGACGGAGCGACGCTCGGATTTCACCGGCCGACTGTATCAGCTTCGCGACGCCATCGTGGAACCCAAGCCGGTCGCGTCGGCGGCGCGACCTCGGCCGATCGTCTATGCCGGGGGCGAGAGCGAGAGCGCCAAGGCGCTGATTGCGCGTCGCTGCGACGCCTATGTCATGCACGGCGACGACCCGGTCCATGTGGCCGCAAAGATCGCGGACATGCGCGAGCGCCGTGAGGTGCTGGGTCTGCCGCCGATGACCTTCGGCATGGCGGGTTACGCCATCGTACGCGACACCCAGGCCGAGGCCGAACGTGAGCTCGAGCGGATCACCACCATACCCGGGCTTGCGGAAGGCCGACCTCCCGCCGGCTTCGCCAACTTCGACCAGTGGATTTCCGGCACCGAGTTGGAACGCGAGCTCAAAATTCGCGAATACAGCGTCTCCAATCGAGGCTTGAGGCCCGGCTTCGTCGGCACGCCCGAGCAGCTAGAGGCGCGCATTCAGGAATTCGAGGCCGCCGGGGTCGATCTGCTCTTGCTCCAGATGTCGCCGCAAGAAGAAGAGATGGAGCGCTTCGCCGCCCAGGTTATTCGACGCTCACAGTTTGCGTGAGCGCTGGTTTATCGACAGACATCTTCGTGGCTTGGATTCCTTTTGAACGGCACCCGCCGCGGAGCCTGCGACCCGAGGCTCAGGCCTTCGTCGCTTGGCTTCGCGCCGAAGCCAAGCGACGAAGGCCGTGGTCATAGATGAGCTGTGAGGGATGAACGCCCAGGCCGCGCGTGCATTCTCCTTGCCTCAATGTCCGACGCGCCGCACTAGACCGCCGCAGCATCAGGAAGGCCGATGATCCGATTAGAAGGCGTGAAGCGCCGGTTCCGCAGTCCGGGCGGCGAGCGCACGGCATTGGACAACGTCGATCTGACGGTGGCGTCAGGCGAAGTCTTCGGCGTGGTCGGGCGGTCCGGCGCCGGCAAATCGACCCTGGTGCGCACGATCAATTTGTTGGAGCGGCCTGATGCGGGTCGGGTCTGGGTCGGTGATCAGGACCTGACGGCCCTGCGTCCCGCGGACCTGCGCGCAGCGCGTCGTCGCATCGGCATGATCTTCCAGCACTTCAATCTGCTGCATAGCCGTACGATCCGCGACAACATCGCCTTGCCTCTGGTGCTGGAGGGGAGGTCACGCGCGGAGATCGCCGCACGCGTGGATGATCTGATGGCGCGTGTCGGGCTCACCGAACACGCAAAGAAGCATCCGGCTCAGCTGTCGGGCGGTCAGAAGCAGCGCGTCGGCATTGCGCGCGCCCTGGCTTGCGAGCCCGATATTCTCTTGTGCGATGAGGCGACAAGCGCTCTGGACCCCGAAACCACCGAGGACATCCTGGGCCTGCTGGATCAGTTGAACCGAGATCTCAAACTGACGCTCGTGATCATCACGCACGAAATGGAGGTCGTCCGGCGTGTATGCGACAAGGTCGCGGTCATGGAAGCGGGGCGCATCGTCGAAAGCGGCCCGACCGCAGACGTCTTCCTCAATCCGCAGACCTCGGCCACCCGAAGCCTTCTGGCCGAGGGCGAGGCCCGAACAGCGACGCCGCGGCCCGCCGGAGGCGTCGTGGCGCGGCTGGTCTTCCGGGGTGAACGCACGTTCGAGCCGGTGCTGAGCCGGATTTCGCGCGAGACCGGCGTTGATCACGCGATCCTAGCGGGCCGCATCGGACGGTTTCGCGATCAGGCCTACGGTCGGTTGGAGGTCTCCCTGATTGGCGGCGATCCGCAGGTCGCCATCGGGCGCCTTCGCGCCGAAGGCGTTGAAGTCGAGGTCGTATCCTGATGCTTGGATCGAATATCGACTGGACCACTGTGGCTGAGGCGGCTGGCGACACGCTATTGATGCTCGTGGCGTCATTGGCCATCACCGTCATTCTGGGTCTGCCGCTCGGCGTCGCCCTCTACGCCACCGGACGCGGCAGAATTCTCGAGAACGGTATTGTCCATGCGGTGCTGTCTTTCACCGTCAATGTGCTGCGTTCGGTGCCCTTCATCATTCTACTGATCGTCATGCTGCCTCTGACAGTGCTGCTGGTGGGCACATCGCTGGGCGTCGCCGGCGCCATTCCGCCGCTGGTCGTCGGCGCCGCGCCCTTCTATGCGCGTCTGGTCGAGACCGCCCTGCGCGAGGTCGAGCGCGGCATGATCGAGGCGACCCAGGCCATGGGCGGTACGACTTGGCAGATCGTCAGGCGCGTCCTGTTGCCGGAGGCGCTGCCGGGCCTCATCGCGGGCGCGACGGTCACCGCCATCGCACTGGTCGGCTACACCGCAATGGCCGGTGTTGTCGGCGCAGGCGGACTGGGCGACCTGGCGATCCGGTTCGGTTATCAGCGGTTCCAGACGGATGTCATGGTGGTGACCGTAGTTCTGCTGCTCGTGATCGTACAAATTCTGCAAGTGCTCGGCGACCGTTGGGTCGCTAAGGTCTCGCACCGCTAGGTCGAAAGTTTCCCCATGCTGCGTCGTTCACTTCTTCTCTCCGCTGCTCTTTTCGCCCTGACTGCCTGCGGCCGTCAGGCGGCGGACGGGGAGGGGCCGCTGAAGGTCGGCGCCACCGCTGTGCCTCACGCAGAGATTTTGGAGCAGGTGAAGCCGATCTTGGCGGCCGAAGGCATCGATCTTCAGGTCGTGGTGTTCAACGACTACGTCCAGCCTAATACCCAGCTGGCGGAAGGACGGCTAGACGCCAACTATTTCCAGACCAAGCCCTATCTGGACGAGTTCAACGCTGGACGCGGCGGCAATCTGGTGACGGTCGCCGGGGTCCACGTCGAGCCCCTGGGCGCCTATTCACGCAGGCACAAGGCGCTCGCGGAACTGCCGAATGGCGCGGAGATCGCCTTGCCGAACGACGCCTCCAACACCGGGCGTTCGCTGCTGTTGCTCCAGACCGCCGGCCTGATCACGCTGAAGAAGGGCGCTGATCCATTGCAAACGGTCGCGGACATCGCGGGCAATCCGAAGGGATTCCGTTTCCGCGAACTTGAGGCGGCGACCCTACCGCGTGTTTTGGACCAGGTGGATCTGGCGGTTATCAACACAAACTATGCGCTCGACGCCAAGCTCAGCCCGCGCAACGACGCCCTTACCCTGGAGGGTGGCGACAGCCCCTACGTGAACTACCTCGTCACCCGCGCCGATAACCGCGACGATCCGCGCATCAAGGCCTTGGCGGCCGCGCTGACCAGCCAGCCGATCAAGGATTACATCACCCGCACCTACGAAGGGGCGGTCATTCCCGCCAAATGACGCCAGGTCGGGCAAGTCCTGCTATTCTCCAAGCCCGGTCTGACGCGAACCCGTCGGCTTGATCATGTTAGCGCCGCTTCCATCACCGGATCGCGACCCGCTGCGATCGCCTCGACCGTGCGCGGGATGGTGATGTCCGGCCGAATGCCCGTATCGGGCTGGGGCTGTTGAGGGAAGGTGCCGATCAGCGGCAGGTCGACTTCAAGGCCGGTGGCAGGTAGCCGCAGGAAGTAGAAGGCGCCGCCGTTTATGCCGCGCCGATTGCCGCCTGTGGTCTCGCCCACCAGCGCGCCCAGCCGCTCGCGCTGGACCATTTGCGCGAAGCTGAAGGTGGCCGAGCTGTTTTGCGGCCCGATCAGAACGCGAACATTCCCCGTGAAACGTGGGCTCCTGGGCTCGATCACACTACTTTCGTCGGCGCTTCGGGTTAGGGACAGAAAGCGATCATCATAGGGCTGTGTGTCGTCGCCCCAGTCGTTGAAGCTGCGATCCCAGGTGTACAGCGCGGGACGCAGGTCGTCAGCCGAGTACCAGTCCTTCGATCATGGGCGCAGCTTGCAGCGAACGGCGGTATTTGTCGGCGGCCTCGATGCCGCTGAGCAGCATCAAGCGAAGGCTGAAAAAGTTGATGCACGGGATGGTTGAACGTCTGGTTTGCGGTGCAGACGCAAGGTCCGCTCATGGCGCGAGTCAGACGCCAAGCCATTGGAGTCCGCTCGGGAGATCACCCACGGCATAGTCCACTTGTAGAAGTCGGCGGTGCGTCACCGCGCTCGCCCTGTCGGACGCGTGCAAGATCGGCGTAGCGTAGGTCCAGACGTCGCCCGCTTCCGCCAGACACATGGCAACCCCGCACTTGCTCACCACCTCCTGAACATCAGCCTCCTGGATCCTGCCGAAGCGGTGGGAGCCCGGCGCGATAAGCAAGGGAGCATTCGTCTGAGGCACAAGGTCGAGATGGACGCGCAGCGTGAGCATATCGGCTAGTAGTTGGAACGGTGGCGCGACATGCAGTGCGCCATGCTTGTGAGTCCAAGGCCCAAAGCCTTCGACTTCCTTTCGCCCGCGCACCGCAACCACACGGTCTTGATGCCAGGCCAATGACCAATTCGCTGACTCTGTCTTGTCGAAGAGGATCGCCCGCACAGGCCGTGCAACTTTACCCAGTCTCCGCGCGGCGAGGGAGCCGATCGGGCCGTCGATGGCGAGAAAGCTTGTTAGCCCTTCAATAACGAAAAGCCTGACGCCGGCAACGTCGCGTGGCTGATCAGCGAGAACCTGTT
Organism: Brevundimonas sp. MEB006b; assembly: GCF_030209705.1. Classification (NCBI taxonomy): domain Bacteria; kingdom Pseudomonadati; phylum Pseudomonadota; class Alphaproteobacteria; order Caulobacterales; family Caulobacteraceae; genus Brevundimonas; species Brevundimonas sp. MEB006b. The sequence goes on along the minus strand of NZ_JARVRL010000002.1, from coordinate 525,709 downwards.
CCAAGGCAGCGAGTATGGAGCCGTCCAGCGCGTTGGGTGTTAGCTCAGCACCGTCTCGACCGAGTTCAAGTTGGGCAATCGGCACAGTCATGCTTCTGCTTATCGCCCCGCGGTGGCGCGCTCAACCAAGGTCGGCTTCCCGACGAAATCCCGATGTCCAAATTTGGCGCATTGCCGTCAGCCTCCTCTCCCGAAATCGGTCAGCCCCTCGGGAAAGTGGGGCGCGCAACTCACCATGAGCAGGCGGCGAGTGTGACCATCCACGGCTAAACTCGGTCGAAGACGCACCAAGAGGCCGGCGGCATGACTATCTCCGCACCTTGGTCAGGACCATTTGTCTCTTGGGCGGTTAGGTCGTGCAGGCTGTGCTGGACGCATAGGCGCCGCCCCTCTGCAGCTACGGTCCCAGGAACAGTTGATGTCCAAAATTGCACTTGTCGTCGGAGCGAGCGGCATCGCCGGCAGCGCGCTTTCTTCCGAGCTTATGGCGCAGAGCTGGCAAGTCCTCGGACTCGCCCGTCGGCCTGTGGTTCAGCCTGGCGTCACGCCCGTGTCAGCCGACCTCCACGACACCGCCGCCACTGCGGCGGCCCTGGCTGCTCAGCGTCCCGACGCTGTCTTCTTCACGACTTGGTCGCGGCAAGCCACAGAGGCGGAAAATATCCGCGTCAATGCGTCCATGATGAGGACTGTGCTGGACGCCGTGCGGCCGGCAGCCTCCGTTCGGCACGTCGCTCTCGTGACGGGGCTCAAGCACTACCTCGGCCCCTTCGAAGCCTATGGCCAGGGCGTGCTGCCCCAGACCCCCTTCCGCGAGGAACACGGACGGCTGGACGTCGACAACTTCTACTACGCGCAGGAAGACGAGGTGTTCTCGGCGGCGGACCGCGACGGTTTCAGCTGGAGCATACATCGGCCTCACACGATCATCGGCAAGGCCGTGGGCAACGCCATGAACATGGGCACGACGCTGGCGGTCTATGCGACCTTGTGCAGGGAGACGGGGCGGCCGTTCCGGTTTCCGGGCTCAACGGCGCAGTGGGCAGGTCTGACCGACATGACCAGCGCCAGCCAACTGGCCAGCCACTTGGTCTGGGCGACGACCACTCCCGCCGCCGCCAATCAAGCCTTCAATGTCGTCAATGGAGACGTTTTCCGCTGGAAATGGATGTGGAGCCGGATCGCCGAGTGGTTCGAGATCGCCCCCGCCGTGTTCGATGGAACGGCCGAGCCGCTGCAGGTCCAGATGGCCGGAGACCGCGAAATCTGGCGCCGCATCGCGGAGCGGGAAGACCTTGTCGAGCCGGACCTCGATAGACTGGCCTCGCCATGGCACACCGACGCCGACCTTGGTCGCCCCGTCGAGGTGATTACGGACATGAGCAAGAGCCGGCGCATGGGCTTCATGGACTATCAGCCGACCGACGACGCGTTCGTCGATCTGTTTACCCAGTTGAGGACAGAGCGGCTTATTCCGTGATCGTCAAAGGCCGGGAAGGACAGGCCAAAGTCGTGTTAGCGGCGCGGCGGCAAAGTCCGCTTCTGGCGCTAAACTGCAATCACTTCCGAGCAAAATTCAAACCGACTGAAGCACTGTTAAGTGGTCAGCTACTTTGCGGGGGAGAAATTAAGCGCTTTTTCAAGCAGCGCTTGAGCCAGTCTTAAGTGGTCCTGACACTCTGTCTGTCGAAACCACTCAGAAGCGCCTCAAGACCGCTCAACTGCAGTGTCGCGCACATGCTCACCAGCGGAAGGCGAAACGACCCAGAGCAGCGCCCAGGGCCGCGACGAGGCCCATGCCCAAGGTGTACCAGACCGCCACAAAGGCGGCCGTGTGCTCAGGGCAATGCAGGCCATAGACGGTCGCGGCCAGCCCAGCAGTCAGAAGACCGGCGGCCGCGCCGGCGAAAGCGGGTTTCACAGGGGCGAATCGTCTCGCAGCGAAGAAGATGAACGGCGCCGCTAGAGCGCCGATCGACAGGATGTTGGTCGAACAGACCCTGGCGGAGCGACCCATGACCACGTCCATCCGCGCGTCAGGCGCAGCGCCCAGCAACTCCACGACAGCCCATCCGGCGGCGATGGCCAAAATGGCTGCTAGCAGGATTGTGGGACGGCGCGTCGAAGCCCCCGGCCGCCCCAGTCGATCCAGGAGCCAGAAGCCGGCGGCGCACAGGGCCGCCGTATAGGCCGCCTTGGCCCAGAAGGTCGGTCCGGCGACGGCCGACATCAAATCCGGCCTCAGTCCCAGCCACCACACAACACCGGAAAGGGCGACGCCCGCCGCCGGCAGCATGAACAGCAGGACACGACGGTCCACGTCGCCTTGAGACGTGGGCGGCAAGTCCAGCGCCAGGCTGGTGATCAGGTCGTCAGTCTTCATCGTTGGACCCTGCTGCTCCAGCCGCGAAGCGCGCGGTCAGAGCCTTGAAGCTGCGATGGATGCTGACCTTGGCGGCGGCGACGGAATAGCCGTGACGCTCGGCCGCCTCGGCCACGCTCAGCCCGGTGACTTTCACATCATGGATCAGGGCGCGCTGTCGCGCCGGGAGGATCGACAAGGCGCGGGTCAAATCGCGGCGCATGACCCCGTCCTCGACCGTGTGCTCGGCCAGCAGCACGCTTGCGTCGTCCAGCGGCTCGGTGAGGCGTCGGCCCTGGCGGCGCAGGTGGTCGATCAGCTTGTGGCGGGCGATCGTGAAGGCCCAGGCCGTGAACGACTGGTTGCGATCCCATGTGGCGCGCTTGGCGTGAATGGCGATCAGGGTCTCTTGCACGAGGTCCTCCGCGTCGCTTTCTCCGTTGAAAAGACGGCGTTTGAAAAAGGGCCGCAGGTGCGCGGCCAGGTCCGACAGCAGCACGCGCCAAGCCTGCGCGTCACCGTCCAGGCCTTTGAGCATCAAGGCTTTGAGTTGTGATTCCCGGTCAAGCACGTGCGACTGCGACCTACGCTGCGGAGACCGCGACGGTTACATGGCGTCTCGCAAAATGATGCACGAAAAATAGTTGGCTCGAAAATGTAACGCGCGGCGGGTCGTCGGCGAAAGGCGGATTCAGCGGCCACGAACGGCCGTGCCTTTTGAGAAGGACCTCTTGCATGACCCGCACCAAGATCGCCGCCGCCACCCTAGTCGCCTTGACCGCCGGCGCCGGCATGGCGCACGCCCAATCGACCAGGAACGCCGAGGCCAAACCGGCCGCCATGGAAAAATGCTACGGCATCGCTCTGGCCGGCAAGAACGACTGCGCCGCCGGCCCCGGCACGACCTGCGCCGGCACCTCGGTGCGCGACTATCAGGGCAACGCCTGGAAGCACACGCCCGCCGGCACCTGCACCAGCATCCGCACCCCGCGCGGCAACGGCTCGCTGACGCCAGTCTCGCGCTGATCGGAACTGGACTGATGAACCATGGATCGACCGCCACGACGCCTGTCCCCACTGTGGGACTGGGCCTCAAGGCCCGCCATTACGACGAGGCTCTGGCGTCTGCGGCGGCCGGTCTGTGGTTTGAGGTCCATCCTGAGAACTATATCGTCGATGGTGGCCCTCGCTTGAAATGGCTGGACGCCATCCGTCGAGAAAAGCCTCTGTCGCTGCACGGTGTCGGCTTGTCGCTCGGCGGAGACGAGGCGCCGGACCCGGAGCATCTGGCGCGGCTCAAGACGCTCGCTGACCGATTCGAGCCGTTTCTGATGTCCGAGCATCTGGCCTGGTCGCGGGGCGGCGGCGTCTATCATCCTGATCTGCTCCCGTTTCCGCGCACCCGACAGATGTTGAAGCGGGTCAGCGACAACGTCGGGCGCGCGCAGGACGCACTGGGCCGACGCCTGCTGATCGAGAATCCGTCCCTCTACCTTGACCTGAAAGGCCACGAGATGGGGGAGGTTGACTTCCTGGTCGAACTGGCCGCCGCGACAGGCTGTGGCCTGCTGCTCGATCTGAACAATGTGCACATCAGCGCCAACAATCTGGGCGCAGACCCGTCGGACTATCTGGCGGCCGTTCCGGCCGATCTTATCGGCGAGATCCATCTGGCCGGCTTTGCGCCCGATCCCGCCCACGCAGAGGCGCTGTTGATCGATACCCACGACGCGCCGGTCAGCGACGCCGTCTGGTCCCTCTATGCCGAGACACTCATGCGGATCGGGCCGCGTCCCACGCTGATCGAGCGCGACGACAACATCCCCGACTTCGCCGAGTTGATCGCCGAACGCGATCAAGCCGTCGCTATAATGGAGGCCTGCCATGTCCAGTGCGACGCCTGACGATCCGATGCTGTCATTTCATGCGAGCTTCTCCCTGGCCTTACAGGGGCAAGGCTCCATGCTCACACCGTGGCTGGCGGATCCAAATCCGCCCGGACTGGCGGTTTATCGAAACACGGTGGCCAAGGGGCGTGCCGACGCCCTGGCGGGTCTCTATCCGACTGTCGAACGGTTGGTCGGTCCGGACTGGTTTCGCGACGCCGCTCTGATCTACGCCGACAGCGCGCCTCCCTCATCCCCGGTTCTCGATGCCTATGGCGAGGGCTTCCCGGAGTGGCTGGCGACGTTTCCGCCCGCGTTTGAACTTCAGTTTCTGCCGCCTGTCGCCCGTCTTGATCGCGCATGGAGCCGCGCGCACCGCGCCGCTGACGCACCGACGCTGGCTCCAACGACGGTCGCCGCCCTGTCGCACGCTGCTCTCGACGCCGGCTACGCGGTCCTGCATCCGTCTGCGCAAGTCTTTTGGTTCGACTGGACCGCGCCATCGATCTGGCTGGCCAATCGTCTGGCTACGCCTCCGGACGACATGGTGTGGGACCAGTCCCCCGAGGGCCTGTTGATCGTGCGTCCGGAAATGGAGGTCCAGACCCATCGGTTGAACCGGCCCCAGTTCGCCTTCCTCGACGCCTGCCGGCACGGCCACACCGTCGGAGCGGCGGCGCTCGCCGCCCTCGCCGCCGATCCCGCAGCCAATCTGTCCGAGCTGTTCAGAGATCTGCTTCTGAGCGGCGCCTTCACTTGTATCGAAACCGGAGCGCCACAATGACCGAACTGACCGCCGTATCGTCGCCGCGCCCCTCCTTGGCGGTCCTCCCACGCCTGGCCCAGGCTGCGATCCCCCTGCCGGTGCTCAGCCTGATCGCGCGTGTATCGATCGCGGCGGTCTTTTTCCTCTCCGGCCGGACAAAGGTGGAGGGCCTGCTGACCATCACAGACAGCACCTATGCTCTGTTCGCCCAGGAATACCGACTGCCTCTGATCCCTAGCGATATCGCCGCCCACCTGGCGACCTATTCGGAACATCTGTTCCCGATCCTGCTGGTGCTCGGCCTCGGCGCCCGCTTCGCCGCGCTCGCGCTTCTGGGCATGACTGTAGTGATCGAGGTTTTCGTCTATCCCCTCGGTTGGCCGACCCACCTGCTCTGGGCGACGGTGCTGCTCTACATCATCAGGTTCGGCGCCGGGCCGATTGGTTTCGATCACTGGCTGAGCCGGCGAAGCTGATCCGAAGAATTGCTCAGGTCTGCATTTTTCACCCTGATCTACTGCTTGACCTCAAACTTCATCGTCCATCCTGGGGCGGCTGGGTCGTCATGCCCTGCCGCCAGGATGAGGTCAGCACTGACAGCGGATGTCCTTCTGTCGTTGGATACTCCAGAGGGTTGGCTGTCTATCAACATTGAGCCTACGCTGCGTGCTGATCAGGCAAGGGCGCTAGGCGAGTGACGTTTCAACAGGGACTGGCCTTTGGCCTTGTCGGGCTGACAATCGGCGCCTTCATCTGGGGTCGGTTTCGTTACGACCTGGTCGCGGTCGTCGCGTTGGTTGCAGGATTGGCGATCGGCATCATCCCCGCCGAGGCTGCATTTGACGGTTTCAAAAACGACGTCACCGTCATCATCGCCTGCGCGCTGATCGTTTCGGCCGCCTTTGCCCGATCGGGGGTAATTGAGCTCGCGATGCGGCGGGTGATGCCGCTGCTAAAGACTGAGCGTTCTCAAGTCCCGGTTCTGACCGGCGCTGTGACGTTGCTTTCCATGGCGACGAAGAATGTCGGAGCCCTGGCGATCATGATGCCGGTGGCGCTTCAGGTGGCGCGCCAGACGAAGTCGTCTCCCTCACGGCTCCTGATGCCAATGGCTTTCGGCGCCATGGCGGGCGGCATGGTCACCCTGGTCGGGACCGCCCCGAACATCATCGTCGCCGAAGTGCGTCAGAGCATCGTCGGCGAACCCTTCGCCATGTTCGACTACGCACCCGTGGGCCTGGCGCTCACCCTGATCGCCCTGGCGTTTTTGGCGTTCGGCTATCGCCTGTTGCCCCGCGATCGACAGGGCGCCACATCCATGAGCGCGGCCCTGGCCGCCAACGCCTATGCCACGGAAGTCAGGGCGCCTGAAGGCTGGGCTCCGGGGTCTATGACCGTGTCCGCTCTTGCCGCCCTCGGCGACGACGAGGTCAAGATCATGGCGCTGATCCGTTCAGGGAAACGGCGGCTGAGTCCCAGAGGCAATGTCGTCGTCAAAGCGGGTGACGCGCTGCTGATCGAGGGCGAGCAGCAGGCGCTGGAGGGCTTCGTCAGTCGGGCTCAGATGAATCTCATCCGTGATGATCGCCCGGTTCCCATAGCGACCGCATCCGAGGAGATTGCGATCGTAGAGGCGGTCATCGGCCGAAACTCCCCGCTTCAAGGGCAGTCTGTTCGAAGCTCGGATCTGTACGGCCAGCACGGGATCAATCTGTTGGGCGTGTCGCGAAGCGGCTTTCAACTCACCCAGCATCTGCGGACGGCAAAACTGGCGCCCGGCGATATCATCCTGCTTCAAGGCGCCGAACAGGCGCTGCCGGTCGCGCTGAGAGCGCTGGATTTACTCCCCCTGGCGGAGCGTCAGGTTCAACTCGGGAGCGTGCGCAGGCGCTTCATGCCGGCTGTTGTTCTTGCGTGCGCCATGACGCTCGTCGGCCTTGGCCTAGTTCCAGTCGCCGTCGCGTTCTTCGGCGCCGCCGTCGTGATCGTCGCATTAGGCGGCTTGAAGATGCGTGAGGCCTATGCCGCGCTCGATGGACCCCTCCTCGTTCTGATCGCGGCCCTCATTCCCGTCTCAGACGCGATCCAATCCACGGGAGGGTCCGACCTGATCGCAGGACTGCTTCGCCACGTGTTCACAGGCTTGCCGGGCGTTGTCGCGATTACCGGCGTCATGCTCGCCTCAATGGCGGTTACGCCCTTCCTGAACAATGCGGCGACCGTTCTGATCGTCGCCCCGATCGGAGCGACGCTCGCCAAGCAGCTTGGCTACGATCCAGACCCGTTCCTGATGGCGGTCGCGGTCGGCGCCGCGTGCGACTTCCTGACGCCCATCGGTCACCAGTGCAACACGCTGGTTATGGGACCTGGCGGCTATAAGTTTTCTGATTATCCCAGACTGGGCGCGCCTTTGAGCGCGCTCGTTCTGGTCACGGGGCCCTCGCTCATCTTGCTGTTTTGGCCTCTTTGATTGGCTCGAGGTCAGAAGATAGCGTTGGAACAGACAGGTCAGGATCACCGTTTCGGCTGTTCGCCGGCTCGACATCCCGAGCCGCTTATGAGGGCCTGACAGCCTGATAATGCGGCTTCAAAGAGGCCTGAGAGTCGCGAGGCTGCATCAAAACTGCGAGGCGTTCGACAGCTTCAGCCATCGCCAGTCGTTCGCTGTGTGGAAGTTCAGCCAAGGCGGCGAGAAAGCCGTCGCCGAGCAGGCCCGGGGACGTCTGCAATGCCTGCCGCCCCGCGTCGGTCAAACGCATATGGACGACGCGGCGATCCACGGTGGAGCGATAGCGGGCGGCCATGCCCTTGGCTTCGAGCTTGTCCAGCACGGCGACGACGGTCGGCGCCGACATGGAAACGTCCCGCGATATCGCGCTGGTGCTGACTTCACCCAATGCGCGGATGGATTGCAGCACGAGGAGCTGCGGCAGCGTCAGCCCGGTCAGACGTGAAATTTCTCGAGACCGAACATCGATCGCCTGGGCGATGCGTCGGACTGACCGGACAAGGGATGCGGTGGCGTCAACCGCCGCGTCAGGGCTTGGCTCATGGGAAATATCGGCCATTCGGGTTGAACTCTTTCGTGCCCTAACCATTTGTACCCGCTGCTTCCACAATTCAAGGAGGACCCATGTGCGGTCTTAGCGGCGAGATCAATTTCGACGGACGACCGGCCGATGCCGGCGCCGTTCAACGCATGACCGATGCGCTCTCGCCCCGTGGACCGGATGGCTCCGGCATTGTTATGCGCGGCTCGGTGGGGCTGGGTCACCGCCGTTTGAAGATCATCGACCTGAGTGAGAAAGCTCAGCAGCCGATGGTGGACCCTGACCTGGGCGTGACCCTGGCGTTCAACGGCTGCATCTACAACTATCCCGAACTGCGCGAAGAGCTGCAGGGGATGGGGTTCCGCTTCTTCTCGCACGGCGACACCGAGGTCATCATCAAGGCCTGGAAGGCGTGGGGTGAAGCCTGCGTCGAGCGATTCAAGGGCATGTTCGCCTTCGTGCTGCATGAGCGCGACACCGGCCGCACCGTGATCGCCCGGGATCGTTTCGGCATCAAGCCGCTGTATCTGGCCGAACAGGGCAAGCGTCTGCGATTCGCCTCGACCTTGCCGGCCTTGCTGGCGGCGGGCGACGTGGACAAGACCATCGATCCCGTCGGCCTGCACCACTACATGACCTTCCATGCGGTCGTGCCGCCGCCGCACACGATCCTGAAGGGCGTCAAGAAGTTCCCGCCCGCCACCATCCGCGTGATCGAGGCGGATGGGAGGGCCAAGGACCGCCTCTACTGGCAGCCCGACATGACCCGCCATGCTGAGGACGCAGCCCTGACGGCCGAAGATTGGCGCGATCGGGTCTTGGACAGTCTGCGCGAAGCCGTGAAGCGCCGCATGGTCGCCGACGTGCCGGTAGGCGTGCTGCTGTCGGGTGGAGTGGACTCCAGCCTGATCGTCGGTCTGCTGGCCGAACTGGGTCAGAAGGACCTGATGACCTTCTCCGTCGGTTTCGAAGAGGCCAATGGCGAGAAGGGCGACGAGTTCCTCTATTCCGACCTGATCGCCAAACATTACGGCACCAAGCATCACCAGATCTTCGTGCCTCACCAGCGGCTGATGGAGGCTCTGCCGGGCACCATCGGCGCCATGTCGGAACCGATGGTCTCCTACGACAACGTCGGCTTCTACCTGCTGAGCCAGGAAGTCTCGAAACATATCAAGGTGGTGCAGTCCGGCCAGGGCGCCGACGAGGTGTTCGCCGGTTATCACTGGTATCCGCCGATGCTGGGCGCGACCGATCCGGTCGAAACCTATGCCAAGGCCTTCTTCGACCGCAGCCACAACACGCTGAAGACCCAGCTGAACGGCGCCTATATGGCCGACACCGACGTCAGCCGCGCCTTGGTCGAGGCCCATTTCGCGCAAGGCCGCGCAGCGACGCCGGTCGACCAAGCCCTCCGTCTGGACAGCCAGGTGATGCTGGTCGACGACCCAGTGAAGCGGGTCGACAACATGACCATGGCCTGGGGTCTGGAGGCGCGCGTGCCCTTCCTAGATCACGAACTGGTCGAACTGGCGGGCCGCATCCCGCCCGAGCACAAGCTGGCGCAAGGCGGCAAGGGCGTGCTGAAAGAAGCGGCGCGTCTGGTGATCCCCTCCGAGGTCATTGATCGCAAGAAGGGCTATTTCCCCGTGCCCGCGCTGAAATACATCCAGGGTCCGTATCTGGAGATGGTGCGCGAGGCCCTCACCAATGAGGCGGCGCGCGATCGCGGCCTGTTCGACCGGGGCTATCTGGACACCCTGTTCGCCAATCCCACCGAGCACATCACACCCCTTCGCGGCTCCGAACTCTGGCAGGTCGCAGTGCTGGAAATGTGGATGCAGCAGCATGGCGTCTGATATCCGCCCCGAGCGATCAAAGGCGCATCGGCTGAAACGTCTGCGGCACGAGGGCCTGAAGCCACCGGTTCAGTCCGGGGACGGACCGACCCCCGATGCCGTGCTGGATTGCGGCTGGGGCCGACTGCTGTTCGCCCAGACCTTCGAGACGGCCGAGCCGCTGGTCGAGGCCCTGCGCGCCGAAGGGCCGGACCGGCGCGACATCGCCTTCTATGTCCGCAATCCGCACGTCCTGCTGGCCTCGGCGCCGCAGGAGTTGTTCCTGGATCCGTCGCACACCTATCGGCTGGAACTGGCGACCTATCGCACCAGCCGACGTCAGCCCCGAGGCTTCACCGTGCGCCGTCTGACGTCGGAAACGGATGCGCAGGCGGTCAACGACATCTACGCCAAGCGCAAGATGGTGCCGGTTCCGCCTGACTTCTTCTGGTCGCATCGGGACGACCGGACCCTGACCTATTTCGTCGCCGAGGATACGGTGACGGGGGCTGTGATCGGCACCGTGACGGGCGTCAACCACGCCCGCGCCTTTCAGGATCCGGAATGCGGCTCTTCGCTATGGTGCTTGGCGGTCGATCCCCAGGCGACCCAGCCGGGCGTTGGCGAGGCCCTGGTTCGGCGTCTGGCGGAACATTTCAAGACCCAAGGCCTGGCGCACATGGATCTGTCGGTCATGCACGACAATGATCAAGCCATCGCCCTGTACGAAAAGCTGGGTTTCCGTCGCGTCTCCTTCTTTGGGGTCAAACGCAAGAACCCGATCAACGAGGCCCTGTTCGTCGGCCCGACCGACGATCATGACCTGAATCCCTATGCCCGCATCATCGTGGACGAGGCGCGTCGGCGCGGCATCCATACCGAGATCATCGACGGTGAGGGCGGGCTGTTTCGCCTGAACTGGGGCGGCCGGTCGGTCCGATGTCGCGAAAGTCTGTCGGAATTGACCTCGGCCGTCGCGCTCAGCATCTGTGACGACAAGCGGATGACGCGACGCATCGTCGAGGCGGCCGGCGTGCGCGTTCCCGAGAGAATCGATCCCGAAAACCCGTCGGCCATCGATGCGGCGCTGACCAAGTTCGGCGCCCTGGTCGTCAAACCAGCGCGTGGCGAGCAGGGGCAAGGCGTCGCGGTGGGCCTGATGACGATGAGCGAGGTCCAGACGGCTCTGGTCCGGGCGCGCCGCATCTGTTCCGAGGTTCTGGTCGAGGAACAGGTCCAGGGCGAGGACCTCCGCCTGGTAGTGATCGACTACAAGGTCGTCGCCTGCGCCCTGCGTCGTCCGCCGCGCGTCGTTGGTGACGGGCGCTCGACCTTGCGCGCCCTTGTCGAACACCAAAGTCGTCGTCGCGCCGCCGCCACCGGCGGGGAATCCACCATCCCGATCGACGCCGAGACGGAACGCACCCTAGCCGAGGCCGACTATCGCCTCGACGACGTGGCGGCGGAAGGGGCCGAGATCTTGGTGCGCAAGGCGGCTAACCTGCACCTGGGCGGCACCATCCATGATGTGACGGATGAGGTGCATCCCGCCCTGATCCGCGCCGCCGTCGCCGCCGCCCGCGCCATCGATATCCCGGTCACCGGCATCGACCTGATGGTGAAGTCGCCGCGCGAACCCGACTACGCCTTCATCGAAGCCAATGAGCGCCCCGGCCTGGCCAACCACGAACCCCAACCGACTGCCGAGCGTTTCGTGGATCTGCTCTTTCCACTGTCCGCACCGGCCGCTGCGCGGACATTTTCGCGACCCGAAGCCTGAAGGAGGCCCCTTGGCCCGCCCCGCGATAGACCTCGACTACCTGAAGGCCCGTTTGGCCGACCTGCTGAACACGCCCAGCCCGACCGGCTATACGGACGAGGCGGTCTGGCTCTTGTGCCGCGAACTGGAGCGGCTGGGCCTCGACTATGAGATGACCCGCCGCGGCGCCCTTCGCGCACGCTTGCCGGGCCGGACGCCAAAACCGGCGCGCGCCATCGTCGCCCACGTCGACACCCTGGGCGCGCAGGTCAAACAGGTGAAGGCGAACGGCCGGCTGGAGTTGGTCGCGATCGGTCACTGGTCGTCGCGTTTTGCCGAGGGCGCGCGGGCGACGATCTTCTCCGAGGGCGGTGCCTATCGCGGCACCATCCTGCCGTTGAAGGCGTCGGGCCATACTTTCAACGAAGAGGTCGACACCCAGCCGGTGAACTGGGCCCAGGTCGAACTGCGCATCGACGCCGTGACCCACGGCCGCGAAGACACCCTGGCCCTGGGCGTGGATGTCGGCGACATCGTCGCCATCGATCCGCAGCCCGAGTTCATCGACACCGGCTTCGTCGTCTCGCGCCATCTGGACGACAAGGCGGGCGTCGCCACCCTTTTGGCCGCGCTGGAATGCATGATCCGCGAAGATCGCACGCCGACGGTCGATACCTGGTGGCTGTTCACGATCGCCGAGGAGGTCGGGCTGGGAGCCTCGTCGGTGCTGATTCCGGAAGTCGCCGCCATGGTGACGGTCGACAATGGCACGACCGCACCGGGTCAGAACTCTTCAGAGTTCGGCGTCACCATCGCCATGGCCGACCAGACAGGACCCTTCGACTGGCACCTGTCACGCAAACTGGTTCAACTGGCCCGCGACCACGACATCCCGCACCAGAAGGACGTCTTCCGATACTATCGCTCGGACTCGGCCTCGGCCCTGGAAGCCGGCGCCGACATCCGGACGGCCTTGGTCACCTTCGGCATCGACGCCAGCCACGGCTATGAACGCATCCACGAAAGCGCGCTGGAAGACCTGTCGCGCCTGCTGATCGCCTATGCCGAAAGCGATGTCGAAATCAGCCGTGACGCCAAGTCTTTGAGCGGAGCAAAAGGCTTCACCCACCAACCCGTGGGTGACGAGGGGGATTAGCGCTTAGGGGATCGCATTCGCTAGCCCGCCTAAACTTATGTAAGGAATGTCGGCTTGTGGCAACGTTAGACATGTCCGCTGATGGCGCTAGGCGACAATCCTAACAAATGACAGCCTAGGTTGGTTCCAGGTTGGTGGCAGGACCTAGGGAGGTTCTAAATCAACCACTTGCAAGGATACTCCTAAGGTTGTTCCCACACGCATGGTTGAGTGCATTTCAGTCGTCGAGGGTCAGATTGCCCTCGAAAGGAATCCGATCAATCGCCTCCCACGGGCCGCCCAGGTAGCGCCAGACGAGCAGGCCTCCAGCGAGAATGTCGAACGGTTCGAACTCCAGCTGAAGCTGCTCAAGCAGTTGTTTGGCGTCTGCGGGCTCGACCTTGTTCTGGATCGTGATGTGAGGCCGGAACGGGGCCTGATCCTGGCGGGTTAGCCAGGGCGAAAAGGCCTCCGCAAGCTGTCCACGCAGTCGGTCCAGATCGGCGGACGCCAGGCGGTAGGCCACGCCACGCCCCAGGGGCCACGGGCCGCGCACATCGAGGCGGATGGGCGCCTGGCGTCGGCACGCCGACTTCAGCGTCTCCAACACGAAGTCTTCCTGCGCGCCGGGGAGGGCGTGGAACAGGGTCAGATGGGCCGGGACGACGTTGCGGTGGCGGGGAAAGTGCGCCTGACGCAAGCCGTCGAACCAGTCGAAGGCACCGTCGTCCAAGGCTGCGGTGATGATGAGCGGTGCCGGGTCTGCCACGATCAAGCCTCCCGCCGGCCCAGACCGCGCCGCCAGGCCTGGGCGGCCGCGCGGTGGAGTGTCGCGTGGCGGCGCGCCAGACGATCAATATCGTGGTCGTATCCACCGCCGATGACGCCGACGACCGGCGCGACCGCCAGACAGGCTTCAAGCACATAGGCGTCGCGTTCAGCCAATCCCTCGTCGCTCAGCGACAGCCGCCCGAGCCGGTCGCTTTCGTGCGGATCGACGCCGGCGATGTAGAAGACAAGATCCGGCGCAACGCGTTGAAGCAGGTCGGGCAGAACGTCTTTGAGCCGTGCGACATAGGCCGCGTCGCCTGTTCCGTCGGGCAGGTCGATATCCAGATCACTGGGCCCCCTGCGCACTGGAAAGTTCTTTTCGCCATGCATCGAGAAGGTGAAGACGCGGGGCTCGTGCTCGAAGATGAAGGCGGTCCCATCGCCCTGGTGGACGTCCAGATCGACCACCAAGACTTGTCCGACCTCGCCATTATCGATCAGAGCCCGCGCGGCGACGCCGATGTCGTTGAACACGCAGAAGCCTGCACCGCCCATGGGGCCGGCGTGATGGCTGCCGCCGGCCGTGTTGCAGGCGAGGCCATGGCGAAGGGCGAGACGGGCTGCGGTCAGCGTGCCGCCGACGGCGGCCTGCGTGCGTTTGACGACGCTTTGGGTGATGGGCAGGCCGATGACCCGTTCCACCTTCGGCGGAACAAGGGCGTCCAGGACCTGGCGCACATAGTCGGGGTCATGCACGGCGGCGAGTAGTGAATAGTCCGCAGGTTCGGGCTCCCATAGCCCCTCCGGTCCGATCAGCCCTTCCGCTCTCAGCACCTCCACCAGGCGCGCATACTTCTGCATCGGAAAGCGATGACCCGAAGGCAGTTCGGCGTTGTACGCCGGGTGATAAACGATCGGGGGGAGGGGGCCTGATTCAGACATGAGTTCCGCAGACAACGCGCCGGCCTTTATGAGGCTGCATTGGGAAAGGTAGTCGAACCCTCTCGCCGAAGGCCTCAGTCCGCCAGTCGGTACCCCACGCCCGGTTCGGTCACGAGCAGGACGGGCTGAGCCGGATCGGCCTCGAGCTTGTGCCGAAGCTGGCCGACAACGACGCGCAAATATTGAACGTCATCGGCGTGGCCGGCGCCCCAGATGGTCTTGAGGAGGTCGGCATGACCCAGGACCTTGCCGGCGTTGCGGGCGAGGTAGGCCAGGACGTCGTATTCCTTGGGGCGCAGCTTCACCCGCTCGCCGGCGCGGGTGACGATGCGGCGGTCCAGGTCGATGACGACATCGCCGGCCGTGACCACCCCGCCCGCGACCGGCGTCAGCGCGCCCTGACGCAGACCCGCGCGGATGCGCGCCAGCAGTTCGCCGACGCCAAACGGCTTTTCGACATAGTCGTTGGCGCCCAGGTCCAGGGCCGTGATCTTCTCGGCCTCGCGGTCGCGGGCGGACAGGACGATGATCGGCCCCTGATAGAAGTCGCGCGCTCGCGTCAGAACGTCCTTGCCGTCCATGTCGGGCAGGCCGAGGTCCAGAACCACGGCGTCGGGGTTCCACAGGGCGATGGCGCGCAGGCCCTCCTGACCGCTGTCGGCGCGGCGGGGTTCATAGCCGGCGGCGTCCAGAGCGGGCGCGAGGAAGCGGTGGATCTGCGGCTCGTCGTCGATGACCAAAACCTGGGGGCGAACGGCGGACATCACAGCAGATCCGGATGGGTGGCGATGGACTTGGGCAGGCTGATCAGGATGCGGGTGCCGCGTTTGCCGTCGACGTCCTCCTGGATCGGGCTGGCGGCGGCGATACGGCCGCGCATGGCTTCGACGAACCCCCTGGCGATGGCCAGACCCAGGCCGGCGCCCTTGGCCCGATCGGTGGATTCTTCCATGCGGCGGAACTTATCGAATACCCGTTCCAGCTCGGCGGTCGGGATGCCGCGTCCCTCGTCCTCGATGGAGATGACGACCGAGCCTCGATCCTCATAAGCCGCCAGTTCGATGGTCGAGCCGTCGGGACTGTAGGCGATGGCGTTTTCCAGGATGTTGACCACGGCCTGTTCCAGCAGGCCCGGATCGGCCTCGACCATGCTGAGCTGGGCCGGGAAGTCGCGCGTGATGCGGCGCTGGCCCAGGCGGCGCGACACCCGGTCGGCGGCGGCGTTTAGGATGTCGCGCACATCGGTCCAGTCGGTGCGCACGTTCAGGCCGCCGCCCTCCAGCCGGGTCATGTCCAAGAGATCGCCGACATAGCGCGACAGGCGTTCGGCCTCTTCGCGGATGCTGAGCAGCAGGTCGTCGCAGACCTCGGGCTTCAGGGTCGCGCCATAGTCGATCAGGGTCGTCGCCGAGCCCAGGACGGTGGAGAGGGGCGTGCGCAGGTCGTGGCTGACCGAGTTCATCAAGGCCGCGCGGAAACGATCGGCGCGGCGCAGGGTCTCGGTCTCCAGCGCCTGACCGGCCAGATCGGCACGCTCCAGCGCCACGGCGCCCTGGTCCAGCAGGGCCATGGCCAGACGTTCCTCGTCCGAGCCCGCCGCCACGGCCGAGGCGTCGATGCCCGCCACGCCGGCCCGGCCGCGCACGCCCTGCAGGGGCTGAAACCGCCAGTGGGTCTGCGGCAGGGTGCCGGTGCCGTGGCCCGTGACCTCGCCGTGGGTCCAGGCCCAGCGAGCGGCGGCCATGGCGTCGGGGGCCAGGGTCACGCCCTCGGGACTGGCCGCCGCCAGCACGATGTCCTCGCCCTCGGGCAGCAGGACGACGGCGCCCGCGCCGGCGGCGGCCGAGGCCTGTTCGGCCAGGCTGCGGGCCGTGGTCGCGCGATCCTGGCCCGCTGACAGGGTCTGGCTGGCGGCCAGCAGGGCCGAGACGGCGGCGGCGCGACGCTGGGCCGCTCTGGCCTGTTCGCGCACCCGCCCCGCCAGGGCACCTGTGCCCAGGGCCACGCCCCAGAAGAGCAGCAGCGTCAGGAAGTCGGTCGGTGAACCGATCAGGAAGCTGTAGCGCGGCTGAAGGAACAGGAAGTTGTAGGTCAGAAAGGCCAGGGTCGCCGCCGCCAGCGCGGGTCTGAGGCCATTCAGCACCCCGGCCGCCACCACCGCCGCCAGATAGATGACGCCCAGATCGACCCGCTCGAACCGGGTGTCCAGCAATAGGGCCGCGCCCGTCGCCGCCAGGACGAACCCCGCCCCGGCCGGATAACCGCGCCAGTCCAGCGCCGCCCGGACGCCCGACTTGGCCGCCGATTCGGGCGCGGCCAGATCGCCCTCGGTTACGACGTGGACGGCGACGCCCTGGGCCTTGCGCAGCAGTTCGGTCGCCAAGGCCCGGCCGGTCCATTCGGCGAACCGCCCGCCGCGCGTCTTGCCGATGACGATCTGGGTGACGTTGTTGCGGTGGGCGTGGTCCAGAACGGCGCGCACGACGTCGTCGCCGCTGATCGTCACGGGCCGTCCGCCCAACTGCTCGGCCAGCTTGAAGGCTTCGGACAGTCTTCCCGCCGACCGGGCGTCGGCGCGCGATCCGCTGGGCCGTTCGACATGGGCCACCGACCAGGGGGCGTCCATCATCATGTCCGACATCCGCCGACCGGTCCGCACCAGGGAGGCGGTCATGGCGTCGCCACCGACCAGCACCAGGATCCGCTCGTTCGCCGCCCACGGCCCCGACACGCCCCGTTCGCGCAGGTGGGTCAGAAGCTGGTCGTCCACCGTCTGGGCCGCGCGCCGCAGGGCCAGTTCGCGCAGCGCCGTCAGGTTTTCGATTTTGAAGAAGTTCTCGGACGCCACCCGCGCCGTTTCGGGCACATAGACCTTGCCCTCGGCCAGACGCGCCCGCAGGTCTTCGGGCGTGATGTCGATGACCTCGATGTCATCGGCGCCGGTCAGGGCGCTGTCGGGCACCGCCTCGCGCTGGCGCACGCCGGTGATGCGCAAGATGACGTCGGACAGGCTTTCCAGATGCTGGATGTTCAGCGTGGTCCAGACGTCGATGCCGGCGTCGCGCAGTTCCTCCACGTCCTGCCAGCGCTTGGGATGGCGCGAACCGGGCGCGTTGGAGTGGGCGTATTCGTCGACCAGCAGCAGTTCGGGCCGTCGCGCCAGGGCGCCGTCGAGGTCGAACTCCATCAGGGCGCGGTCGCGGTGTTCGATGGGCGCGCGCGGCATGACGTCCAGCCCGCGCAGCAGGCTCATCGTCTCCTTGCGGCCGTGGGTCTCGACCACGCCGACGACGACGTCCAGCCCCTCGGCCTTTCGACGGCGCGCGGCGCGCAGCATCTCATAGGTCTTGCCCACGCCGGGCGACATGCCCAGAAACACCTTCAGCCGCCCGCGCTTGCGGCGCGGAACGGCTGAAGTCGCGGGCGTTGCGGGCGCCGTTTCGGGCAATCAGCCCTCCGCCCCGAAGCGGGCGTCCAGCGCGCGGTTGGTCAGCAGGACATTGACGTGCGGCTGGCCGATGAAGCCCAGGAAGGACCCCTCGATGTGCGCGTCGATGATGCTCTGGACCTGTTGCACGGGAACGCCTCTGGCGCGGGCGATCCGCGCGGCCTGAAGCCGAGCGTAGGCCGGGGACACGTCCGGGTCGAGGCCCGAACCCGAGGTCGTCACCGCATCGGCGGGGATGACGCCGGGGCCATCCTCGGCGCGGATCGTTCGGGCGCTTTCGGCGACGCGCGAGATCAGGTCCGGGTTCAGCGGCCCCATGTTGGAGCCGGACGAGGCGGCGGCGTCATAGCCGTCGCCCGCCGCCGACGGGCGCGGATGCAGATAGGTCGCGCCGACGAAAGGCTGGCCGATCAGGGACGAGCCGACGACCCGCCCGCCGGCGTCGCGCACCAGACTGCCGTTGGCCTGGTCCGGGAAGGCGACCTGGGCGATGCCGGTGACGGCCAGCGGATAGGCCAGCCCCAGCAGCAGGGTGAACAGGGCTGTCATGACAAGGGCCGGGCGAAGTTGGTTGACCATGGTCGTCGCCTCAGAAGGTCGCCTTCAGCGTGGCTACGGCGCGCGCGCCGTAGATGTCGCCGAAGTCGTGTTGGTCGGTGTCGTGATAGCGCAGGTCCAGCGCCAAAGTGTCGGTCAGCTGATAGGCCGCGCCGAGGTTCCAGGTGGTGTAGTCCAGGTCCGACGACACCCACTGACGCCCGACGGCGCCCGAGACGGTCCATTTGTCGGCAGGGCTGACCGCGCCGTTGACCTCGGCATAGGTCGCCTCGTCCTCGGCCGCGCCGAAGAAGTCGGGTGAATAATAGACGGCGGCGCCCAGGGTGGCCGGACCCACGGCGCGTGAGGCGGCGGCTTTCAACTCGACATAGTCATAGTCGGCGCCGTCCGGCTGACCGGCGTAGAGATAGCCGATCACGCCGAAGTCCAGCGCATAGCCGGCGACCTCGGGCCGATAGCCGGCATACAGATCGACCTCGGCGTCCGTGTCGTCGCCGAAATCGACGTTGGAGGCCCAGCCGCCGGCGTAGAAGCCGTTCCTGGTCAGATCGACGCCAGCCGAGAGGGCGGGGTTTTCCTGGGTCTGGCTGACCCCGCGGAAGACGTAGTCGGAGGTGACGGCGACGTTGGCCGACACGTCCTGGGCCTTGGCTTCGCTGCACAGGCCCAGACCGGCGAGACCGACGATACAGGCGGCGGCGAACCAGGCGTCGTTGCGGCCCGAGGCCTTGGAGAAGGATTTACGCATTGGATTTCTCTATTCGAACAGGATGAATGGCCATGGGGTTGGAGCGCGTGCGCGGATCGGTCTGCTGCAGCGTCGCCACGCCCCACATCACGGCGATGACAAGCACCGCCACGACGAGTTGCAGGATGCGAGAGACCTCCGGACGCATCACGCCAGACCCAGGCCGGAGATGAGCAGGTCGATCAGCTTGATGCCGACGAACGGGGCGATCAGACCGCCCAGGCCGTAGATCAGCAGGTTGCGACCCAGAAGCGCGCCGGCGCCGATGGCCCGGTATTTGACGCCCTTCAGCGCCAGCGGGATCAGGGCGACGATGACCAGGGCGTTGAAGATCACCGCCGACAGGATGGCGCTCTCAGGGCTGTGCAGACGCATGACGTTCAGCGCGCCGAGCGATGGCAGGGCCACCACGAACATCGCCGGGATGATGGCGAAATATTTGGCCACGTCGTTGGCGACCGAGAAGGTCGTCAGGGCGCCGCGCGTAATCAGCAGTTGCTTGCCGACCTCGACGATCTCGATGACCTTGGTCGGGTCGCTGTCCAGATCGACCATGTTGCCGGCCTCGCGCGCGGCCTGGGCGCCGGTCTGCATGGCCACGCCGACATCGGCCTGGGCCAGGGCCGGGGCGTCGTTGGCCCCGTCGCCGCACATGGCGACCAGACGCCCCTTGGCCTGTTCGGCCTTGATCAGGCGCATCTTGTCCTCGGGCGTGGCCTCGGCGAGGTAGTCGTCCACCCCGGCTTCCGAAGCGATGGCTGCGGCCGTCACCGGATTGTCGCCGGTGATCATCACGGTGCGCAGGCCCATGCGGCGCAGGTCGGCGAAGCGCGCCTTCACGCCCGGCTTGACCACGTCCTTCAGGTGGATGACGCCGACGAGGACGCCGTTCTGGGTGACGGCCAGGGGCGTGCCGCCCGAACGGGCGATCCGGTCCACGGCCTGGCGGAACTCGGCTGGGGCCGAACCGTCGTTGAGGTTCAGATCCTTCAGCACGGCATCGACCGCGCCCTTCCTCCAGCTGTCCTTGCCGACGTCCAGGCCCGACTGGCGGGTGACGGCGGTGAAGGGAATGGCGACGGCGCCGGCGGGCTGATCGACCGAGACGCCGGCGTTGCGGCCCAACTCGACGATGGAGCGGCCCTCGGGCGTCTCGTCGGCGAGCGACGCCATGACGGCGGCGGCCAAAGCGGCCTCGGGGCGCACGCCCGGAACCGGGATGACTTCGGTCGCCATGCGGTTGCCGAAGGTGATGGTGCCGGTCTTGTCGAGCAGCAGGGTGTCGACGTCGCCTGCCGCCTCCACCGCACGGCCCGAGGTGGCCAGCACGTTTACCTTCAGCAACCGGTCCATGCCGGCGATGCCGACGGCGGACAGCAGGCCCCCGATCGTGGTCGGGATCAGGGTGATGAACAGGGCGCCCAGCACCATCGGATCCAGATCGACGCCGGAATAGGCGCCCAGACCCACCAGGGTCACGACCGCGATCAGGAAGATTAGGGTCAGGCCGGCCAGCAGCACGGCCAGGGCCAACTCATTGGGCGTCTTCCGGCGGTCCGCGCCCTCGACCATGGCGATCATACGATCGAGGAAGGTCGAGCCGGGCTTGGCGGTTATGCGCACCTTGATCCAGTCCGAGACGACGGTGGTGCCGCCGGTCACGGCCGAACGGTCGCCGCCGCTTTCGCGGATAACCGGGGCGCTCTCGCCGGTGATAGCGGCCTCGTTGACCGAGGCGACGCCCTCGATGATTTCGCCGTCCGAGGCGATCACGTCGCCGGCTTCGACCAGGATGATCGACCCGACTTCAAGCTCCGAGGCGTTGGTTGGGACTACGCTGCCGGTCTTTGGATCGACGATCAGCTTGGCCTTGGTCGTGACGCGGGTGGCGCGCAGCGAATCGGCCGCCGCCTTGCCCCGCCCTTCGGCGATGCTTTCTGCGACATTGGCGAACAGAACCGTGGCCCAGAGCCACAGCGCCAGCTGCACCGCAAAGCCCGCTGACTGACCACTCGCGATGGCCGCGGCCGCCGAAAGCGTGGACAGAAGCGCCACGATCCAGGTGGTGAAGATGACAGGATTGTTGATCAGCTTGACGGGGTTCAACTTGACGAAGGCGTCGCCCACGGCGCGTCCGATCATCTGTCCCGAGAGGCCGCCCGCAAGAGGCGACGCACGGCCGCCCTCACGGGGATCCAGAGTTACTTGTGTCATGTCAGGATGTCCGAAGGATCAGGCGCCGGCGACCGCCGCGAGCACCTGGAAGTGCTCGACGATCGGTCCCAGGGCGAGGGCGGGCAGGAACTGCAGGCCGCCGAGGATGAGGTTCACGCCGATCAGCAGGCCGATGAACAGGCCGTTGTCGGTCGGCAGGGTGCCGGGGCTGGGCGCCAGCTTGGGCTTGACCACCAGACTGCCGGCGATGGCCAGGACGGCGACGGCCGGAATGAACCGCCCGAACAGCATGCTCAGACCCAGGGTCGTGTTCCACCAGGGGGCGTTGGCGGTCAGACCCGCAAAGGCCGAGCCGTTGTTCGCCGCCGCCGATGTGTAGGCGTACAGGATCTCCGACAGGCCGTGCGGCCCCTTGTTCAGCAGGCCCGCCAGCGCCGTCGGGAAGACGGCCGACACGGCGGTGAAGCCCAGGATCGCCAGCGGCAGGATCAGCACCGCGATCATGGCGAACTGGATCTCGCGCGCCTCGATCTTCTTGCCCAGATATTCCGGGGTGCGCCCGACCATCAGGCCGGCGACGAAGACCGACAGCAGGGCCATGACGACCATGATGGCGATGCCCGAACCGACGCCGCCGGGCAGGATCTCGCCCAACTGCATCAGGAACATCTGCAACCCGCCGCCCAAGGGCATGAAGCTGGCGTGCATCGAGTTGACCGAGCCGTTCGAGGCGCCGGTCGTGACCACCGACCAGACGGTCGAGGCGGGCGCGCCGAAGCGGACCTCCTTGCCCTCCATATTGACCGAAGCGTCGACATGGGCCGCGACCAGGGTTGGGGCCGGCTGGGTCTCAATCACATACATGGCCGCGCTGGCGCCGCTCAGCAGGATCAGGGCCGCCGCCGCCAGGGCGCGGATGTCGCGTCCCGCCATGGCGGTGCGACCGAAGGCGAAGAAGGCCGCCCAGCCCATGACGTTGATCGCCACGGCGGTCAGCAGATTGGTGATGGCGTTCGGGTTCTCGAACGGATGGGCGCCGTTGACGTTGAAGACGCCGCCGCCGTTGATACCCAGCTGTTTGATCGCCACCTGGCTGGCGGCCGGAAACAGCGGCAAGGTCTGGGACCCGCCCTCGACGCCGGTCGCCGTCACATGGGCCGCCAGGCTCTGAACGATGCCGAGACCCGACAGGGCCACAGCCAGCATCAAAGCAGCGGGCAGCAGGACATACAGGGTCGTGCGTGTCAGATCGGCCCAGAAGTTGCCGACGCCCTCGCCGCGATTGGCCACGAAGGCGCGCGCCAGGGCCGCCGCGATCGTCGCGCCCGTCGCCGCCGAGACGAAGTTCTGCACCGTCAGGCCGACCATCTGGGTGAAGGTCGACAGGGTCGCCTCGCCGCCATAGCTCTGCCAGTTGGTATTGGTCACGAAGCTGACGGCGGTGTTGAAGGCCAGATGCGGCGACACGCCTGCGAACCCTTGCGGGTTCAGCGGCAGCACGCCCTGCAGACGCAGGATCGCATACAGCAGGACAAAGCCCGCCAGATTGAAGGCCAACAGGGCGCCGGCGTATCCCAGCCAGCCCTGGCTGCGTTTCGGATCGACGCCCGCCGCGCCGTAGAAGACCGCCTCGACCGGCTTCATCACCGGGTCCAGCCAGGTCCGCTCGCCGTTCCAGACGCGCGACATATAAACGCCGATGGGCCAGCCGAGCATTACGGCCAGCCCAAGGGTCAGGGCGATCTCGCCCCATCCTTGCATGTTCATGAAATCCGTCCCGGTTCCTCAGAACCGCTCGGGCCGCAGCAGCGCCGCGACCATGTAAACGGCGACGACCAGCGCCCCCGCCCCCCAGAGCATGGCGATCATCGTCATACCCGTTTCAACGCTGTGGCCAGCAAGGCGAAGACGGCGAACGCCCCCGCACCCACCGCCAGAAAAATCACATCGGCCAATCCGGCCTCCTCGCTCAAGTTCGAGCGGGAACAGACCACCGGGCGGCATAATGGCGCGATGCGAGTCCGCGCCGCCGACCTAAAGGATTCATAAAACTAAGGAAGCTGGGTCGGTCGCAGCGCTGGCGACATTTGAAGCGCCCGCAACCCGACCTCCTGAAGCAAGGGTGTGCTTAAGGATGCGCCGCGCAGCGCCCGGCCGTGCGGCTTCAGATCAAATAAGAAAAGCGCGGCCTTGAGGCCGCGCTTCCAAGGTGTCTTAGTCGAGATGATCAGCCCCGACGGTTGTCGTAATCGCGGCGTTCATAGCGGATCTGGGCCGAAAGGCGGTCGAAGCGACGGTCCAGGTCCTGGCGTTCCCAGGCGGTCAGGCCGCCGCGGCGGTAGTTGGCCTCCAGACGCAGCAGGCCGTTGAATTCTCCGCGCAAACGGGTGGCTTCGCGGCGGCTCAGTTGGCCGTTGCGGACGCCCTGATCGATGCGGCGATCCAGGTTGGCCTGGCGGGCGTTGATCGACTGCCACGAGCCATAGCTGGCGTGATGGGGCGGGGCCGGGCGGTGGTAGGATTGGGCGAAGGACGGCGCGGCGACCGAGGCGGCGGCCAGGGCGATGGCGGGGACGATGAGCTTGCGCATGGCGATCTCCTCAAATGTTCTGCCGGTCGGGGTGACCAGCGATGAGGCGATTTGAGCACCCGGTGACTGAGCCGGTTCTGAACAGGATCGATCAGGTTCGGTTCATCTGGATGAAAAAGACGTCACACCGCCGTCTTCTGATTTGGTCTCCGGTTTGGAGCAGCGTTCGCTTTAAACTATACGACGTATTCAGCGCCCGTTCAGATGATCGGGACTAGATCGGTCGCCATGTTTCGTAAACCCGCCCCTCTCCTAATCGCCCCTCCGGCTCTGGCCTTGGCTCTCGGTCTGGCCTTCGCGCCCGTCATGACGACGTCGGCGCAGGCCCAGTCGCGCGATCAGGACCAGCGCTCGCAGGACCGTGGTCCGCGCGTCAGTCCCGACGAGGCCCGTCGTCGTGGCGGCGAGGCCGGCGGCGGTCGCCCCATCGACACCCAACCGCGCCGCGACGGCAACTATTCCGTCCTGGTCGAACGCGACGGACGCGTGCGCGAGGTCGTGGTCGACGGCCAGACCGGACAGGCGCGTCCCGACAACAACAATCAACGTCGCAGGCCGAACTGATGCGCGTGCTTCTGGTCGAGGACGACGCGGATCTGTCGCGTCAGTTGAAGGCGGCGCTGGGCGACGCTGGCTATGCCGTGGATCACGCCCCGGACGGCGAGGAAGCCCATTATCTGGGCGAGAACGAGCCTTATGACGTCATAGTCCTTGATCTGGGCCTGCCCAAGATTGACGGCGTGTCGGTGCTGGAGCGCTGGCGGCGCGAGGGCAAAACGACGCCGGTTTTGATCCTGACGGCGCGCGGCGCCTGGTCGGACAAGGTGGCGGGCTTCGACGCCGGCGCCGACGACTATCTGACCAAGCCCTTCCACACCGAAGAGCTGCTGGCGCGTCTGCGGGCGCTGCTGCGCCGCTCGGCGGGCATCGCCTCGGCGACCTTGTCGTGCGGCGGCTTGCGGCTGGATCCCCGCGCGGCGCGGGCCAGCGTCAATGGCGAGCCCCTGCGCCTGACCTCGCTGGAATACCGGCTATTGCACTATATGATGATGCATCAGGGGCGCGTCATCAGCCGCACCGAACTGGTCGAACACCTGTACGATCAGGACTTCGATCGTGATTCCAACACGATCGAGGTCTTCATCGGCCGGGTGCGCAAGAAGGTCGGATCGGACCGGATCGAGACCGTGCGCGGCCTCGGCTATCGGCTGACGCCGCTGGCGGGCGAATCCGACCCGGCGTGACTGAGGCGACGGCTTCGAAACCCAACGCCGACGCGCTCCACGACTGGGGCCGCTGGTTCGGTCGCCCCGGTCGCTCACTGACGCGCCGGCTGATCTGGCTGGCCTCGGCCTGGATCGTGGTCGCTCTGGTCATTTCAGCGCTGGTGCTGACCCAGGCCTTTCAGGAATCCGCGCTGCGGCGTCTGGGCGCGATGCTCAACGAAACGATCGACGAGATCGTGGTCGGCGCCAGCCGCACGCCGCAAGGCGAGGCCATTCCGCAGATCCAGGACGCCAGAACTCTGCGGCTGCTGTCGGGCAAATACTGGCAGATCATGGAGGTTCGCCCCGACGGACGGCTGGTCAGCCTGGCGCGTTCGACCTCGCTGTGGCGCTATGACCTGGCCCTGCCCGCCGACCTGCCTGCGCGCCTGGATGCGGCCTTCGGCGACGTCATCACCTTCAACACCACCGGGCCCAAGGACGACGCCGAGACGCGCGAGCCGCTGCGTGTCGCCGCCAGCATGAAGTCCATCCCCCGGCACGAACACCCGGTCATCTTCATCGCCGCGCTGGATCGCTCCGACGTCGACGCGGACACGCGCCAGTTCGCGCGCGTCACCTGGATCGCCTTCCTGATCCTGGGGCTCGGACTCGTATCGGCGGTCTTCATCCAGGTTCGGATCGGCCTGCGCCCCCTGTTCGATCTTCGCGATGAGATCGCGGATGTGCGCAAGGGCAGGTCGGCGCGGATCGGCCGCTCCTATCCGCAGGAAATCCAGCCGCTGGCCGAGCAGGTGAACCGCCTGCTGGATCACAATCAGGAGGTCGTGGATCGACAGCGCACCCACGTCGGCAACCTGGCCCATGCGCTGAAGACGCCGATCTCCGTCATGCTGGCCGAGGCGGGGACGAGCGAGGGCGATCTGCCCGAGTTGGTGCGGCGCCAGACCAAGATCATGCAGGGCCAGGTCGATCACCACCTGCGCCGCGCCCGCGCCGCCGCCCGCGCCGCCCACGGTCTGGGCGAGACGACGCCCGTCGCCGAGGTTCTGGACGAGCTGGCGGTGATGATCGAACAGGTGTTCCGAGACAAGAACGTCGAGATCGACTGGCGCGCGCCCGACAGCCTGTCCTTCCTGGGCGAGCGTCAGGATTTGCAGGAAATCCTGGGCAATCTGATCGAAAACGCCGCCAAGTTCTCCAGGCGTCGGGTGCGCGTCTCCGCGGGCGGCAGCGGCCTGGGCCAGATGATCCTGGTGGTCGAGGACGATGGGGCGGGCCTGCCGGCCGATCAGCGCGACACGGTCATGCAGCGCGGCGCGCGGCTGGACGAAAGCGCGCCGGGGTCGGGCCTGGGCCTGTCGATCGTGGACGACCTGACGCGCGCCTACGGCGGGCGGCTGATGCTGGCGGACAGCGACATGGGCGGGCTGAAGGCGGTCCTCGAACTGCCGGCCGCCCAGGTCGACTAGGGCTGCCGGTCTCCGCCCCGGCGGTAGCATTCGCAGGCCGCCCGCTCCAAGGCGGCGCGATCCAGCACCGTGATCCGGCCGCGCGAATAGGCGATGGCCCCCGCCTTCTGAAGCCCCTGCGCCGCCTCGTTCACCGTGGTCCGCTGCGAGCCCAGCATGGAGGCCAGATACTCCTGCGTCAGGTTCAGGGTGTCGCCCTCGACCCGGTCGTGGCAGCGCAGCAGCCATTTGGCGAACCGCTGCCCGGCGTGGTGCAGGGCGTTGCAAGCGGCTGATTGCTCCAACTCGCCCTGAAGCCGCGCCATGTATTCGGCGACCGCGTCGCGAACCCCCGGCCGTTGCGCCGACAGGGCGCGGAACTTGGCGGCGTCCACCCGGCGCGCCGTCCCGGCGACCTGAGCCACGCTGCGGGTGTGGGCATGGTGCGGCACGACCGAGGCGACGACGCCCAGCACGCCTTCGCGCCCGATCATCACGGTCTCCACGGTGCGGCCGTCCTCCAGCACTGCGACCGAGGAGCAGAAGCCGCTGTCGATGAAATGCAGATGTTCGATGGCGTCGTCAGGCTCGCTGAACACATGGCCGGGCGCGAATTCCACCGGAGTGGCGATGGCGAGGAGAGCGTCGCGATCGTCGGGGTTCAGCCCTTGGATCAATCGGTTGCCAGGCGAGAGGCGGTTCATAAGTTCGCGCATAAGGCGATCTGAGCGCGGCGTCTGTCGAAACTCGACACAGCGTTGCTATATGTCACGCGGCTTTCTGGGGAAAAGTCGTGTCTTTACCGCGTTGTGTACGCGATCGGGCAGAGGGTGGCCGAGGCTCAGCGGGTGACGCGGCCGACCAGGCGCCCGGCTTCCAGCACTTCGACGCCCACGCAGGAGGCATGGCGCGCCAGCTGCGACCGCGCGGCTTCCAACGCCGTGGCGTCGTCGGCGCCGTCGAAGAAGTCGAGCAGCGGACGGCGATCCGCCTCGTCGAAGAAGTGAAACTCGTAGATGTTCACGCGAACGGCTCCCAACGATGCGAACCGTAGCGGCATACGCCAGCCGGTGTCTGTCGGATGTCGACACAGCGACAAGCGGAGCCTTTGCCTCGGCCGGGGCGTTAGGGCGGCCTGACGTGGGAGACATCATGAACGCCGCCAAGACCCTTCGCCTGCCGCCGCTGGCGACCCTAATCGAATGGGCGGCGCGGGTCGGCTATGGGGCGCGAGGCTTCGTTTACCTGTCGGCTGGAGCGCTGACCCTGCTGGCGGCGACGGACCGGATCGGCGATGCGGTGGGGACCAGCGGGGCG
The DNA here is from genome assembly GCF_030209705.1 of Brevundimonas sp. MEB006b. Taxonomy (NCBI): domain Bacteria; kingdom Pseudomonadati; phylum Pseudomonadota; class Alphaproteobacteria; order Caulobacterales; family Caulobacteraceae; genus Brevundimonas; species Brevundimonas sp. MEB006b. The sequence continues at coordinate 497,687 of NZ_JARVRL010000002.1, read as the reverse complement.
GCGGGCTGGCTGGCCGAGCAGCCGTTCGGCAAGGTCTGGCTGGTGCTGCTGGGGCTGGGGCTTTGGGCCTTCGTCGGCTGGCGGGTGTTGCAGGCGGTGTTCGACGCGGATCACGAAGGGACGGACCTGAAGGCCTGGACGACGCGGGCGGGTCAGGCGGTCAGCGGTCTGTTCTACGGCGTACTGGCGTCGGGGGTGTTCGAATATCTGGACGAGTTCGGCGAGGCGACGAACGCCTCGGCGGCCCAGGCCGAGAGCGTGGCCGAGAACCAGGAGAAGGCGGCGATGCTGCTGGGGATGCCGTTTGGCGAGGTGCTGCTGATCGGGGCGGGGCTGGTGGTGCTGGGCGTCGGCGTGGGCAATATCGTCAGGGCGATCCGCGACGACTTCGACGACGCCCTGGCCTGCCCCAAGGCCTTCTGCGGCACGGCGACAGCGCTGGCGCGGGCGGGCTATGCGGCGCGAGGGTTCGCCTATCTGCCCTTGGGGGTGTTCGTGGTTCTGGCGGGGCTGCATGCGCGCTCGGGTGAGGTGACGACGACGGCGGCGGCGCTGGATGCCCTGGAGGCCCAGCCGGGGGGGTCGTGGATCCTGGGGCTGACGGCGGCGGGGCTGATGGCCTTCGGCGCCTTCGCCTTCGTGGAGGCGCGCTGGCGCCGGATACGCCCGCCACGGGATTTGAGTCTGGGCTGAGACTTGTCGCGCGGCGCGGCGTCGCCATATCCTTATGCAACACACGCTGTTCCAGAAGGCCGCGCCATGAACGCTCCGCTCAAGACCCTGAAGATCGACTTCGTCTCCGACGTCGTCTGCCCTTGGTGCGTGGTGGGGCTGGGCGGGCTGGACACGGCCCTGGACGCGCTGAAGGACGAGGGGATCGCCGCCGACATCGCCTTTCAGCCGTTCGAGCTGAACCCCCAGATCGCGCCCGAGGGCGAGAATATCGTCGAACACATCGGCCGCAAATACGGCGCGTCGCCTGAGCAGTCCGCCGCCAACCGCGCCATGATCCGCGAGCGGGCGGGCGAGGTGGGCTTCGACATGCGGATGACCGACGACAGCCGCATCTGGAACACCTTCGACGCCCACCGGCTGCTGCACTGGGCGCACGAGACGGCGCCGGAGAAGCAGAAGGCGCTTAAACAGGCGCTGTTCACCGCCCACTTCACCGAGAACCGCAACCTGACCGACGCCGGGGTCCTGACCACCGCCGCGGAAAAGGCCGGGCTGGACCGGGCCGAGGCGGGCGAGGTGCTGGCCTCGGGCCGCTACGCCCAGGCCGTGCGCCAGGCCGAGGACCTGTGGCGCGCGCGCGGCATCACCTCCGTCCCGGCCGTGGTGGTCGAGGGCAAATATCTGATCTCGGGGGGCCAGCCGGCCTCGGTGTTCGAAGAGGCCCTGCGCAAGATCGCGTCGGAGGTCTAGGCCGTCTCCTCCCTGCGCAGCGGAGAGGCGGCGCGGCGCCGCCTGGCGCCGTGACGGAGGGGTTTCTTCTGTAAAATCGACGTCTGTAGGGCCTCAAGAGCCCCTCCACCCCGCCCGAAGGGCGCGGTCCCCCTCCCCATCGCAGGCGATGGGGAGGAGACGGTCAGTCCGGCGGTCGGGCGACAAAAACACCGTCTATTTCGTCTAATTCGTCTGATGTCGGGGCCGGTTTCAGGTCGTCGAGCGCCTCGAGGCGGGCCATCAGGGCGTCGCGGCCGGCGTAATCGCCGCGTTTGAGGGCGCAGGCCTCGCGGGCGATCAGGCCGACCTGTTCGGCGACGGCGGCGGCGCGTTCGCCCAGGTCCGGTTCCTTCGGTTGGCGCGGGAGCTTGGCGGGCGGCGGCGCGGGCGGGGACGGCGGCGGGGCGGCCGCCATCCGGCTCAGGTCGGCGTGCAGCCGGACCCAGCGCGCGGCCTCCAGCGCGCGCCCGGCCTGAAGCGCCCGGTTCAGCCGCACCAGGGCGTGGGCCGCCATGGCCCCATAGTCAGGCAAACCCTCGGCCGTCTCGGCCTCCAGGTCGATGGGTTCGCGAAGGGGATCGGGCTGATCCTCGCGCCGCCAGCCTTCGTCCTTGGCGCGGGCGCGAAAGGTGCTGACCGCCATGCCATAGACGGCGCTGACCTCCTCGGCCGTGGACCTCGCCAGATAGGCCGTGCCCGCCGCCTCCCACGCCTCCTTCGACAGGCGGCGATAAGCCCGGTTCTGCACCCGGTCGACCGCGCGCGCGGCGGGGTCCGAGGTGACCAGATCGGGCAGCCGCAACAGATGCATCGGCAGGCCGTGCGCGCGCCAGAAGGCCGCCTCGGCCTCGGGCGAGGAATCGTGATGCAGGGCGTCGCGATAGGTCTGCTCCAGACCCGCCTCGCGCAGGATGCGGATCTGATCCAGCGCCTGCTGGGTCATCGCATCGTAAAACGGATCGCGCGGCCCCTCGAACCCGCCGTCGTCATAGCTGTGGTCGTCGTCCATCCCATCCCCGGCCTGTCGCCCGCGCCCGACACAGAACGCGCCGCCAGTCTAAGGCCGCCCCGAAGCGTGATCGGGTAGAGGGCGTCGATTTCGCGAACGGCGAGGGATTTCAACGGCTGGGGTAGGGACGTCGTGTATAGGTAGGCGGGCTAGCTGTGCATTCCCTCTCCCGTTGGGAGAGGGCTTGAAGCCCGCAGAGCGTCAGCGATGCGCCTTGGCTGACCCGCAGGGCGGCGCGAAGCCGCCAAAGGGTGAGGGTCGTGCGTCTCCGGCGAGGTCCGACCCTCACCCTTTCGCGCAAGTCTGATCGCCTGACGGCTCTCAGGCGCTCAAGCCCTCTCCCAACGGGAGAGGGAGGCCGCATGCGGGTTCACGAACCGAAACGCCTCCGCCCGCTGACGCAGGAAGCCGTTGATGAAGGTGGTCTTGCCGGCGCCGTTCGGCCCGGCGAGGAGGACGAGGGTAGGCATGGGTGTCCTGAAAATTTAGGTCTGGGCAGTATGAGTCTGTACTTGTTCGAATGAAAGTTTCTGGAGCGAGGACGGAGTAAGATGAAGTTGGCTGCGCAATATCTCCGAATGTCTACGGACCACCAGCGCTATTCTTTAGCCAATCAGGCCGCTCTCATTTCTGACTTCGCTGCAGCGGAAGGCTACGAAATTGTGCGATCCTATGAAGATGCCGGAAAAAGCGGAGTTACGACCACCGGTCGAACAGGGTTGAAAGCTCTACTGCGGGACGTCCTCAGCGGAGCGCCGTTCTCCACGATACTTGTCGTCGATGTCAGTCGGTGGGGGCGGTATCAAGATCCCGACGAAGCGGCTCATTACGAGTTCCTCTGCCGCGATGCGGGTGTGCGAGTTCGATATTGTGCTGAACCGTTCGATGACGATGGGTCGCCAACTTCTGCTCTAGTAAAGAGTATAAAACGGGTAATGGCGGCTGAATACAGCAAGCAACTATCTGATCGAGTCAGAGCCGCTTTGCGGCGGAAGATGATGGCTGGATCGAAGGGGGGAGGTAACCCGCCGTATGGGTTTGCTCGACAAGTGCTGAATGCAGACGGGTCTTGGGGAGCCGTGCTCGCGACAGGAGAGCGGCGATCTCGCGAGGATCAGAGCGTTTGCATAGTACATGGACCGCAGAACGAGATTGATGTCCTGAGGCGAATATTTCGACTTTTTGTCAAAGATTTTCGCGGGGTGACAGAAATCGCAAACATGCTCAACGCGGCAGGTGTGCCTTATCGGCGGCCAGGTCCGTGGGATGAAGGGCGTGTGCGCGCAGTCTTGAAAAACGAAATCGCGATTGGCGTGTTCGCGTTTAACCGAACCACTTCAGTCTTCGGAGAAATCTTTCCGAATGACCGTTCGGAATGGATACGAGTTCGTATCACGGAACCGCTCGTTTCACGGTCTGTATTCGATGCGGCTCAGAGAAAGCTTACGCTACTCAAACGACGCGAGCTTTCAGACGATGACATGATTGGAAAGCTGCGTCGACTTCTGAAAAAAGATGGCCATCTATGTAGAAGTCAGATTGATGCGTCGCCTTTAGTTTCAAACGCGCAAGCCTATGTTCGTCGCTTCGGAACCCTTGACGAGGCGATGCGCCTGGCAGGTTTTGTGAGAACTCGGCGGTACGGAGTTCATCTTTGCAAGGCAGTTTACTCTGCCGACGATATCGCAAACGGTTTGCGGAGGTTGCTGAGTGAGAAAGGCTATCTCAGCGCCGATCTGATCAAAGAAGCTGAATACCTGCCCAGTGAAACGACGATATGTAAGCGTTTCGGTAGCCTGTCAGCCGCTTACGAGGTCATCGGCTATAGCTCTTCCCTTAGTGAACTTGTTGCTGCCGCTTGGGTCAGGCGCAGAGACCGTGAGAAGCAAACTCCCGAGCAGTAGGCGGTCTTCAATCGACACTTCCACGATGCCGACTGAAGACCTCGCCGCAGGGCTTTCACATGCCTGATCCGCAGCTATTTGTAGCTTATCGCAACCGTGCCGAGTGTCTAGCCTAGCGTTACATGTCCCGCCGCGTGCGTTGAAGATATCTTGAGCAGGTGACCTGGAGTCATCCTCCATGGCGTGTGTGCCCTCACACCTTCACCTCCACCACCCCGCCCCCGGCCCGGAACTTCGCGCTCATTTCCGCCATGCCGGCTTCGGCTTCCGACAGGGAGGCGCCGGCGTCGTTCTGGGCCTTGGCGGCGTCGCGGATGTCCTGGCTGATCTTCATCGAGCAGAACTTGGGGCCGCACATGGAGCAGAAGTGGGCGGTCTTGTGCGCCTCCTTGGGCAGGGTGGCGTCGTGGTATTTGCGGGCGGTTTCGGGGTCTAACCCTAAGTTGAACTGATCCTCCCAGCGGAACTCGAACCGGGCGCGTGACAGGGCGTCGTCGTGCAGGCGGGCGGCGGGGTGGCCCTTGGCCAGGTCGGCGGCGTGGGCGGCGATCTTGTAGGTGATGACGCCGTCCTTGACGTCCTGACGATCCGGCAGGCCCAGGTGCTCCTTGGGCGTGACGTAGCAGAGCATGGCCGTGCCGAACCAGCCGATCATGGCCGCGCCGATCGCGGATGTGATGTGGTCATAGCCCGGCGCGATGTCGGTGGTCAGCGGGCCAAGCGTATAGAAGGGCGCCTCGTGGCAGTGCTTCAGCTGCTCGTCCATATTCTGTTTGATCTTGTGCATCGGCACGTGGCCGGGGCCCTCGATCATGACCTGGCAGCCCTTGGCCCAGGCGATCTTGGTCAGTTCGCCAAGGGTACGCAGCTCGGCGAACTGGGCCTCGTCATTGGCGTCGGCGATGGAACCGGGGCGCAGGCCGTCGCCCAGGCTGAAGCTGACATCATAGGCGCGCATGATGTCGCAGATGTCCTCGAAATGCTCGTAGAGGAAGCTCTCCTTGTGGTGGGCCAGGCACCATTTGGCCATGATGGAGCCGCCTCTGCTGACGATGCCCGTCACCCGCTTGGCCGTCATCGGCACGAACGGCAGGCGCACGCCCGCGTGGATGGTGAAATAGTCCACGCCCTGTTCCGCCTGTTCGATCAGGGTGTCGCGGAACACCTCCCACGTCAGGTCCTCGGCTATGCCGTTCACCTTCTCCAGCGCCTGATAAATGGGCACGGTGCCGATGGGGACGGACGAGTTGCGGATGATCCAGTCGCGGATGTTGTGGATGTTGCGGCCCGTCGACAGGTCCATGACGTTGTCGGCGCCCCAGCGGGTGGCCCAGACCAGCTTGTCCACCTCGTCGTCCACGGAGGACAGGACCGCCGAGTTGCCGATGTTGGCGTTGATCTTCACCAGGAAGTTGCGGCCGATGATCATCGGCTCGACCTCGGGGTGGTTGATGTTGTGCGGGATGATGGCGCGGCCGCGCGCGATCTCTTGCCGCACGAACTCGGGCGTCACGAAGTCGGGGATGGCGGCGCCGAAATCCTCGCCGTCGCGGATGCAGGGGCTGTTCTGCTCGCGGCGCAGGTTCTCGCGGATGGCGACATATTCCATCTCGGGCGTGATGATGCCGGCTTTCGCATATTCGTACTGGGTGACCGGGCGGCCCTCGACGCCCTTGAAGACGCGGTGGTTAGAGGTGTCGAAGCGCGGGGCCAGGTGGCGGCCCGACGCATGGCCGTTGTCCTCGGGCTTGACCTCGCGCGGATTGGCGACCGGGGCGATGTCGCCGCGATCCAGCTGCCAGCTGGATTTGACGCGGGGCAGGCCGCGCTTGATGTCGATGGTCACGGTCGGGTCGGTGTAGGGGCCCGATGAGTCATAGATGGTCACCGGCGGCTCGTTGGCGGATGCGTGGACGGCGACCTCGCGGAAGGGGACGCGAATGTCGGGATAGAGTTCGCCGGCGACATAGACCTTGCGGCTGCCGGCCCGTTCGCCGGTCGGGATGGTTCCGGTCTCCTTCATCACCTGTTCGCGCGCGTCCTTGAGGGCGAGGTCGACGTTCGGCTCTTCGGGCAGGGCGGGCGGGGTGACTTGGATGTTCATGGCGGCCTCAAACGGTTTGAGGTCCGCCGACGTCGGGCGCGAGGGTCCTGTGACGTCAGGACCGATAGCGTTACTCATCCCTTCGCCGGCATGACCCGGATCAGGTTCGACGGGTCAGAGGAGAAACCTCTATCTCAGCCGCTCGATTGCGACCCCCCGGAGAACGCCTGCAAGCTAACCCGCGCCGCGGCGGATGTCGAGTTGTCCGAAACCGCACATAAGTCCTTGTAGGCGCGGCGGATTTATTGGGCTATGCGCAAAGCTTGGGCCGTATGCCGGCGTCGGCGGAGTGAAACGAGGATATGAGCCTGAACCTGGAACGCGTCCTCTACACCAGCCGCGCGCGGGGCAATGCCGACAGCCTGCTGATGCAGGTGGACATCCTGGCCACGTCGCAGCGGAACAATGCGCGCGACGACCTGACCGGCGCGCTGCTGATCCACGACGGACGGTTCCTGCAGGTGCTGGAGGGCGCAGCGCAGGATCTGGACCGGCTGATGACGCGGCTGGCGGGCGATCCGCGTCATGACGAGGTGGTGGTGATCGAGCGCAAGCCGATCCCGGCGCGCGGCTTTTCCGGCTGGGCCATGGCCAGCGTGCGCGTGACCCCGGCGCTGGAAGAGACGCTGCGGGCCACGGTGGACGGCGCCGGCGCGCCCCAGCAAACGGTCGAGCGGATGCAGGACGCGGTGCTGGCCCAGGCGGCGTGAGCACCCTCTAGGGCGCCGACCAGCCCTTGACCGAGACGGCCGCCGCGCGCGGATCGGCGTCGAAGCGGAGGTAGGCCTTGGCGTGGCCGTGGCCGGGAACATAGTCCAGGCTGGCGGTCGCGGTCTGGTCGCCTAGAACCCCTTCGATATCCACGGCGGCGGCGGTGTCGTCGCCGTCGTTCTGAACCCGGACGGTCGCGACCTGGCCTGCGGGGGTGACGTCCACGGCGACGATGCGGGCGCTGAGCGCGGGCGGGGCTGTGGGCTGGAGCGCCTCCCACACCACGATGCCGATGGCGGTCAGGGTGATGACGGCGCCGAGCAGAGCCATGCCCCATTGCAGCAGAGGGCGGGTCGACGTGGCGGGCTTCTTCTTCGTGGGCATGGGTCAGACCAACAGACGGGCGGCGGCGGCGCCAATGGCGGCGGGGAAGCCCAGGACGACCATGGTCTGGACCACGCCGGCGACGGCATGGCCGTCGGTGCGGCCGAACAGGAACAGGGTGAACAGGCTGACGGCCAGGGCGATGGCGTAGCCGGGCAGGGTGAAATGCAGGAAGGCCTTGATCGGATGATCGGCCTCTTCCTGACCGGCGAAGCCCGCCTTGAAGACGATCAGGTGGAGCAGAAGGATGGAGACGGCGATCAGGGCCAGGATGTGGGCGGGCGTCGCCTTGTAGGCGATCAGGATCATCTCTTCGGTCGGGGCGACGTTCAGGGCGAAGAAAAGGGCGCCGGCCGCCATCAGGAACAGTTCGCCGAAATAGGAGGCCTGATCTTCATCCGTGTCGCCCCCGCCATCCCCGCTGAGCTGACGCCGGGCCAGAAGCGCGCCCATGGCGCCGGGAATGGCCTGAAGCGCGACCATGCCCAAGCCCTCGCGCGGCGGCGCGTCCCATTCGACGACACCAAACAGGATCAGCAGCACCGAGGCGGTGATGAAGCCGACCGCCAGGGCCACGGCGGTGTCCAGCGCATCGTTGACCGGCCCGCGCCGCTTGGAGAAGCCGGCGTAATAGGCCAGGCCGTAAAGCAGCGGCAGGCCGGCGACGATGAAGGTCAGCAGCCGCCAGCGGTCCATGATCACGCCCTGCGCCCACATCTCCATCGTCATCAACAGCGGGATGTTGAACACCAGGGCGCCGGCGAAGGCGCGCCCCAGATCGCGGACATAGGCGCGCTCACGTTGCAGATCCAAAGGGGGCGCGGCGGCGGTCATGCGGCGGCAACGCTTGGACGCCGGCTTAGCTCCGGACCACTTGTCGAACGGCGTTCAGGCGGCGTTCATTCTCAGCCAAGCTTGGTATCAACTCTAGGGAGAGGGAGCGATGAAACAGATCAAGACGACCGCCGTGATCGCGGTTCTGGCGTGCGCGGGCTTGACGGCCTGCGCCTCGGTGGATGTCGGCGGCGCGCCGATGGCCCTGTCGCCCTCCATGGCCGAGCAGGCGCGGATCGGCAGCGTCACGACGACGACCGGCTGGCTGGACGCCGAGGACGACTTCGCCGACACCTTCAACGACGAGGTGCTGAACGAAATGGGGCTGTGCGCCGGCGGCCGGCATCGGCTGAACCTGAGCATCCATGTCGAGGCGCTGAGCCGGGCGCCGCGCCTGGCCATTCTGGCCGGCGATCGCGCCGAACACCGGATGCGGGCGACCGCCGAACTGCGCGATCCGGCGCAGGGTGGTCAGGTGGTCGGGCGTTATCCGCTGGTCGTGACGGTGGATGCGGGCGCCGGGGTGCTGGACGCCTTGATGGACCGGCAGGCGGTCACGTCCCACGCCTTCGCCCAGGCCCTGTGCGACGCCGCCTTCGTCGCGCCGACGCGTGTGGCCGAGGCCGGCGCGCCGGGCTGAGGTCGAGGGCGGAGCGGAGGGGCCGCCAGGTTGGGTGTGGCGCTTTTGAATGTCACGGGCGCGGGCTATCAAGACGGCGAACAGGAAACCGTCCCATGCATCTCGCACGTTTCGCCCGCATCCGCCTGGCCCATCTGCCGACGCCGCTGGAGCCGCTGCCCCGCCTGTCGGAGGAGTTGGGCCTGGATCTGTGGATCAAGCGCGACGACTGCACCGGGCTGGCCGGTGGCGGCAACAAGACGCGCAAGCTGGAGTTCCTGCTGGGCGCGGCGTTCGAACAGGACGCCGACACCCTGGTGACGCAAGGGGCGGTGCAGTCCAACCATGTGCGGCAGACGGCGGCGGCGGCGGCGGCCCACGGCCTGGCCTGCGAAATCATTCTGGAAGAGCGGACGGGGTCCAAGGCGGCGGACTATGTCGGCAACGGCAATGTGCTGCTGGATCGGCTGTTCGGGGCGACCCTGCGCACCGTGCCGGGCGGGACGGACATGGTCGCCGAGCTGGAGAAGACGGCGGCCGAGGTGCGGGCGCGGGGCGGCAAGCCCTATGTCATTCCCGGCGGCGGATCGAACCCGGTCGGAGCGCTGGGCTATGTCGATTGCGCGCGCGAGATCGTGGTCCAGGCCGATGAGATGGATCTGGAGGTTCACCGGATCGTGACGGCGACGGGCAGCGCGGGCACCCACGCGGGCCTGGTCGCCGGACTGGCGGTCATGGGGGCGGACATTCCCGTGCTGGGCATCGGTGTGCGGGCGCCCAAGGACAAGCAGGAGGCGAACGTCTTCAAACTGGCCGAGGAAACGGCCGCCCTGCTGGGCCAGCCGGGCCGGGTGACGCGCGAGCAGGTGGTCGCCGACTGCGACTATGTGGGCGAGGGCTATGGCCTGATCGACCAGGGGGTGATCGACGCCCTGACCCTGGCCGCGCGTCTGGACGGGATCGTGCTGGACCCGGTCTATTCCGGCAAGGCGATGAAGGGGCTGGTCGCCCTGGCGCGCGCCGGCCGGTTCACTTCTGGTTCTGGGGGCGAGACGGTGGTGTTCCTGCACACCGGCGGGGCGCAGGGGCTGTTCGGCTATCAGACCGAGATCGAAGGGGTGCTGTAGGCGCGCCGTCCGTCATGGATCCGCGCGAGGCGACGCTGGCGCTGCTGGCCGCCCGGGCCGAGGACGCCACCGTCTGCCCCAGCGAGGTCGCGCGGGTGGTCGCGGGCGAGGGCGGCGCGTGGCGCGAGGCGATGCCTGACGTTCATGCTGCGGTGGACGCCCTGGTGAACGAGGGCGCGGTGCGACTGAGCTGGAAGGGGCGGCCGCTGGTGATGCGTGCGGGGCCCTATCGGATCGCGCGGGCTCGAGGCGGTGAAGACGGGGGCGGCGACGTTGGATGATCGCGTCTATGCCGCGCTGCTTGTGCTGGTTTAGGCTGACGCCAGTTTCATAGCCGGGCTGCGGATCGGAAGGCGACATTGACGAAGGTGAGCATCTTGAAAGTTCTTGTCCCCCTGCTTGTCGCCGCGGGCCTTTTGGGTTGCGGGTCAGAATCCGCCACTTCCGCCGAAAATAAGCGTGAAGACAGCGCTGGCCAGGGTATCCAGCCGGTTGCCTCGAACACCCTGGGCCAATGCTCGACATTTATTGGCGCCTCGCTATCCGACGCCGATCGTGCGGCGCTTTGGGACGGTCGTGGCGACGCTCAGCCTCTGTGTCTGTTCGTGGCTTCGGTGGCTTGGGCGGATCATGATCGACAGAAGGCGTCTGACCTCTACGCACTGGCGATGGTCCGTTATCGATACGACGCCGTGAGATGCGCGGCGCCTGTCCCAGACGCACTCGTGTCATCGATGGTCGGCGCCCGCATGGCCACCGAAAGTCGGCTTGCCGACCTTGGCATTTTTGTCGGGCCTCAAGAGATCGGCGCCGCAGCGCAGCGATCGGAAAGCTACGTCTATCCCGTGGGCCACCTTCAACAGCAATGTGAGGGCAAGCTGAGGCCCGAAAGCGAGTGGGCCGGCTTGAGGGTGGAGATGCAGGACGCGGTCGCAAGAGCCATGGCCAGCCCTCAGTAAGGGCTGGCCTGACTTGCAAACCCTTTTCGCGAGATCAGGACTGATCGGATGATTGCGCCGCAGTCCGAACCTGTCCCGCCGGCGCTGTCTTTGACGGCGGTGTTTCTGCGGTTCCTGCGGTTCGGGCTGCTGGCGTTTGGCGGGCCGGTGGCGCAGATCGCGATGATCCGGCGCGAGCTGGTCGATCAGGACGGGTGGATGTCCAGCGCGCGGTTCAACCGGCTGCTGGCGGTGTTGCAGGTCCTGCCGGGGCCGGAGGCGCACGAGCTGTGTGTGCATATGGGCATGCGGGCGCGGGGGCGGATCGGCGGCCTGCTGGCGGGCCTGGGGTTCATGCTGCCCGGGCTGATGCTGATGCTGGGGATCGGCTGGGCCTATGTGGCGCTGTCGCCGGTCGTGGGCCTGCTGGCCGGGGCGTTCCTGGGGGTTCAGGCGGCGGTGGTCGCCGTGATCGTGCGCGCCGTCTGCAAGATCGGATCGCATATCCTGGAGGATCGCTGGCTGTGGGCCGTCGCCGTCGTCGGCTTTGCGGCGACCCTGGCCGGGGCGGCGTTCTGGATCGTGCTGGCGGCGGGCGGGGCGGCCTATGTGCTGGTCCGGGCCGGGCGGATCGGCCTGGCCGTCGGGGTCGTCGCGCTGGCGGGCGTCGCAGCCTTGGCGATGCATGGGCTGGGAAACGGCGGGCCGGTCTTGGGACAGGCGTCGGGGCAGGGGGGCGACGTGGGCGCAGCCGCGATGTTCTGGACGGGGCTGAAGGCGGGGCTGCTGACGTTCGGCGGCGCCTATACCGCCATTCCCTATGTGCGCGCCGATACGGTGGGGCGCGGGCTGATCGACGATGGGGCGTTTCTGGACGGGATCGCCTTTGCGGGGGTGATCCCGGCGCCGCTGGTGATCTTTTGCACCTTCGTCGGCTTCGTGGTCGCGGGCTGGGGCGGGGCGCTGGCGATGACGGCCGGGGTGTTCGCGCCCGCCTTCGCCTTTTCGATGATCTTCTATGAGCGGCTGGAGGCGGTGGTCGAGGACCGGCGGCTGCACGATCTTCTGGCCGGGGTCGCCGCCGCCGTCGTGGGGATCATCGCCGCGACCAGTGTGGAGCTGGGCTGGGCGACCTTGCAGCGGGCGCCGTCGATGGCGGCGGCTGCGGCGATCTTTGCGGTCGCCCTGGCGGTGGCGTGGGCCTGGAAGAGCCGCTACGCCGTGCCGGCAGTTCTGACCGCCGCCGCGGTCGTGGGATGGGGCGTGATGCGATGAGCAAGATCCTGGGCGTGATCGGCGGCATGGGACCGGCCGCGACGGTGGCGTTTCTGGCGCGGGTGCAGGCGCTGACGCCGGCGGACGGGGACGCCGATCACATCCGTGTGGTGATGGACCTGAACCCCCAGGTTCCCGATCGCAACACGCGTCCGGGCGAGGCCGAGGTGGTGCTGGGACAGATGGCCGAGGGGCTGGCGGCGGCGGGAGCCGAGGTGATCGCCATGCCCTGCAACACCGCCCACGCCCAGGCGGGCGGGATACGTGCGGCGTGCGAGGCGAAGGGCCTGCGCTTCATCGACATGATCGCGGCGACGGCGGATGCGGCGGCGTCTGGATTTGCGCGGATCGGGGTGCTGGCGACGGCGGGGGGCGAGCGGCTTTACACGCAGGCGCTGGCGGCGCGCGGGGTCGACACTGTGCTGCTGGAGGGCGCCGACCGCGAGGCCTTCATGGGTCTGGTCTATGGGGTGAAGCGCGGCGATGTCGGCGAGGCGGCGCGGGCAGGGATGTTGCGGCTGGCCCAGGCCCTGGCGGATGCGGGCGCGCATGGGCTGATCGCCGGCTGCACCGAGGTGCCGCTGCTGCTGAAGGCCGAGGATGCGCCGATCCCGCTGACGGATTCGGCCGAGGTGCTGGCCCAGGCCTGCGTGCAGGCGTGTCGGGTGTGAGGCGCGGTTGCGGCTTGCTCCGCGCGGCGGGCCTGCCTAGTCATGGGTGGTGTCTATTCAGTCCCTGATCATCGATTGCGACCCCGGCGTGGACGACGCCGTGGCGCTGTTTCTGGCCTTCGCCGCGCCCGAGCTGGAGTTGCTGGCCGTCACCACGGTCGGGGGCAATGTTCCCGGCGCCAAGACCCAGCGCAATGCGCGCATCATCCGCCAGATCGCCGGGCGCGAGGACGTGCCGGTTTTCGGCGGGGCGGAGCGGCCGCTGAAACGTCCGCCGGCGGGGGCGGGCGAGTTTCACGGCGTCGAGGGTCTGGGCGATCTGGAGCCGTTCGAACCGACGGGGATCGTCGGCGACGGGCCGGCCGCCAACGCCATCGTCGATCTGGTGATGAGCCGGCCCGAAGGCTCGGTCGCCATCGCCGTCCTGGGGCCGATGACCAATCTGGCGCTGGCGATGCGGCGTGAGCGGCGGCTGGCCGAACGGCTGGGGCCGGTGGCGGTCATGGGCGGGGCGCGGTCGGAAGGCGGCAATGTCACCGCATCCGCCGAATTCAACATCTGGGCCGATCCGGATGCGGCGGCGGTGGTGTTCGGATCGGGGTGTCAGGTCGTCGCCTTCGGCCTGGACGCGACCCATCAGGTGCGCGCGACCGAGGCCCGGATCGTGGCGATAGAGTCCATCGACAGCGAGGCCGCGCGGGCGGCGGCGTCAACGCTGCGGTTCTCGCAGCGGGTGGAGCGCGAGATCGTGGGGTGGGATGCTGCCCCGTTGCATGACCCGTGTCCCATCGCCTGGCTGATCAAGCCCGACCTGTTCGAGACGAAGCCCTGCCGGATCGAGGTGGAGACGGGTTCGGATCTGACGCGCGGGCATACGGCGGTCGAGTTCCGGATCGATCCGGCGACGGCGCGGCATCGCTGGGCGGTCGCGGCGGACGCGCAAGGGGTGTTCGATCTGATCGTCGCCAAGCTGAAGGCTCAAGCTCTGAAGGCTCAAGCTCTGAAGGCCCAAGCTCTGAAGGCTCAGGCGCTGGAGGCCGGCGCATGAGGATCACCGTCGTCGGCTCGATCAACCTGGATCTGGTGGCCACCGCGCCGCAACTGCCGGCGCCGGGCGAGACGGTGACCGGGGCGACCCTGGCGCGCCATCCCGGAGGCAAGGGCGCCAACCAGGCTCTGGCGGCCGAGAAGCTGGGGGCCGAGGTCTGTCTGATCGGGCGGGTCGGAAACGACGCCATGGCCGGCGAGGCCCTGGCCCTGATGGAGGATCTGGGCGTCGATCTGGCCGGGGTGGAGGTCGATGTGGCGGCGCCGACGGGCGTCGCCTTGATCGCCGTCGATCCGACCGGCGAGAACCAGATCGTGGTCGCGGCCGGCGCCAACCACATGGTCACCCCCGAACAGCTGCCCCAGCGGATCGAGGGCGCGCTGATCGTGCAGCTGGAGCTGCCGATCGAGACGGTCGAGGCGGCGGTAGGCCGGGCGACGGGCTTCGTCTGCGCCAATCTGGCGCCCGCCGCGCCGGTGTCGGAACTGCTGCTGCGCCGCGCCGACCTGATCGTCGTCAACGAGACCGAGGCGGCCTTCTATGGCGACGGCCTGCACCGGGGCGGGGGACGGGTCGTCGTCACCAAGGGCGCCCGGGGCGCGGCCATGTATCAGCGCGGCGTCGAAATGGCCTGGGCGACCCCGCCGGCCGTCGAGGCGGTCGATGCGACGGGCGCGGGCGACGCCTTCGTCGCCGCCATCACGGTGGCTTTGCTGGAAGGCATGGACCCGGCCGAGGCGCTGCGCTTCGCCTGCGCCGCCGGAGCCTTCGCCGCGACCCGCCCGGGCGCGCAGCCCTCAGCGCCGGAGCGCGATCAGGTCGAGGCGCTGCTGGCGGGGTAGGGACGCGGTCTGAGCCTCTGCGTCGTGCTCAGACCCCTGGCGGCGGACCGGGGGGCGTGGGGAAGGCGAGCGGCGCGACGGTCGCGCCGGGAAAACCGGCCGTGACGGTCTGGTAAAGCTGAAGGCCGAGCGGCGACCAGGTGAGGGCCTCGATCACTGCGATCATGGCGATCTGAACGCCCAGACCCCAGAACCAGGCGGGGTGGATCCGGCGGGTCTTCGCCAGATCGATGATCATGCCGATGACTGGAAACGCCAGGGTGACGAGCGTGGTCGCCTCCCAGGCCCAGGGGATCAGCAAGGGCATGGGCAAAAGCCGACCGACGGCCGGCCCCAGCAGGATCGCCATGGCGGAATAGTGCAGGCGGCGGTGCCAGTCCGTTGACCGACGAAGCCACACCGCCGCGACGGTGAGGCCGACGAAGGTCGCGAGCGAGAGGGGGTCGAAGACCAGAAACTGCAAGGGCCGGAAGAAGAAGGGCACGTCGCCCCGACGAACCATGGCCTCGGTGACCAGCCAGCCCAGGATGAGCATGGGCGCCAGCCATGCGGCCGCCAGCCAGCCCAGCGGCCGGTGCCAACGCAGCTGGCCCGTGGCGATCAAGAGGTTCTGAACCAGGAAGATGACGACCCAGCCCATGAAGACTACGGCGTGGGCGTGCACCAGCAACGGAGCCTCGAAGCTGGAGCGGCCCATGGCCAGCTGAAGCGAAAAGCCCGCCACGACGACAAGCGCCATGACGACGGCCAGCCCCGGAAAGACGCGGTCCGGCGTGCGGTCGGCCCCGCCCATCCTGTTCGCAGTCGCCATGACACACCCCCCGATGTTTCCGGCGAAACTTAACGCCGAAGCCCGACTGCGGCAATCTGGAATATCAGCGATATGTCGAGGATCGACTGGGCCAGGCGCAGGCGTCGCCGCGCCAATGTGACACTGTAACGCCGAAACGGGTTGTCGGCGGTGGAAAGGCGGGGTTAGGTCTCGAGTTCGGGATTTGTGGGGACTTCAGACGATGATGATGCGTGGACGTGGGGTTGGGCTGGTTCTGGCGGCGGTGCTGCTGAGCGGCGTGGCGGGTGGGGCGTTAGCCCAGAACGCGGGGGCCCAGAACGCGGCGCCGGCTGCGGGGCCGATGGTCTATCAGCAGCCGCCGGCGCCGATCGCGGACATCCTGGACGCCAAGCCGACGCCTTCGTCGATGCTGAGCCCGGATCGGCGGACGCTGGTGTTGATGGACCGGTCTAACCTGCCCAGCATCAAGGCCCTGGCCGAGCCGATGCTGCGGTTGGCGGGGACGCGGATCAATCCCAGGAACAACGGCGCGGCCGAAAGCCGGGTGGCGTGGCTGACGGGTCTGAGCCTGCAGGCGGTGGATGGCGGGCAACCTCGCGTCGTGGCCCTGCCCGACGGCGCGCGGTTCACGGCGCCGCGGTTCTCGCCGGACGCCAAGTCGTTGGCCTTCGTGCTGGACCGGCCGACGGGGCTGGAGCTGTGGGTGGTGGACGTGGCCTCGGCGCGGGCGCGCAAGCTGACCGATCCGGTGCTCAATATGACGGGCGGGACGGGTTATGAGTGGCTGCCCGACAGTTCGGGCCTGCTGGTCGAGGCGGTGCCGGCGGGGCGCGGTCCGGCGCCGGACGTGACGGCCGCACCCACGGGGCCGAACATCGAGGAGACGGCCGGGCGGGTCGCGCCGGTGCGGACCTATCAGGACCTGTTGTCGAACCCCGGCGACGAGGCCCTTTTCGACCATTATTTCACCAGCCAGCTGACGCTGGTTCCACTGAACGGCCGTGCACGGACGATCGGGGCGCCGGCGGTCTATCTGGACGCGTCGGTGTCGCCGGACGGCCAATACATCCTGCATGAGATCGCCAAGCGGCCCTATTCCTATGCGGTGCCCGACGACCTGTTCCCGACCGAGATCGTGGCGACGGATCTTAACGGTCGCGTGGTGCGGACCATCGCCGATCTGCCGCTGCGGGACGATGTGCCGACCGCCTTCGACGCCGTGGCGCCGGGGCCGCGCGCGGTCGAGTGGCGGGCCGATGCGCCGGCGACCCTGACCTGGGTGGAGGCGCTGGACGGCGGTGACATCCGCCGCGAGGCCGAGTTCCGGGACCGGGTCTTCATGCAGGCCGCGCCCTTCACCAGCGAGCCCGTCAAGCTGATCGACCTGAAGGAACGGTTTGGCGGCGTCGTCTGGGGCAAGGACGACCTGGCCATCGTCAACAGCCGCTGGTTCAACACCCGGCACGAGACGCGGTTCGTGGTCGATCCGTCCAATCCGGGCGAGGGCCGGGTGCTGCTGGAGCGGAACTATCAGGCGCGCTACGACAATCCGGGCCAGCCCGTGACCCAGCCGAATGCGCAGGGCCGTTCGGTGATCCGCTTCGATCCGCAAGGGCGCATCCTGATGTCAGGCGCCGGCGCCACGCCGCAGGGCGAGTTCCCGTTCCTTGCCGCCATGGACCCGGCGACGGGACGCAGCGAACGGCTGTGGACCTCGGCCAATACGGATTACGAGGCCGTGGTCGGCTTCCTGGATGCGGACGGCAAGCGGGTGGTGACGCAGCGCGAGACGCGGCTGGATCCGCCCAATCTGCAGATCCGCGATCTGACGACGGGCCAGACGACGCGGCTGACCAACTTCCCCGATCCGGCGCCGCAGCTGGCCGAGGCGACGCGGCAACTGGTGACTTATGAGCGGGCCGACGGGGTCAAGCTGTCGGGGACGTTGTATCTGCCGGCTGGTTACGACAAGGACCGCGACGGGCCGCTGCCGATGCTGATGTGGGCCTATCCGGCCGAGTTCACCGATGCGGCGGTGGCGGGCCAGACGGTGGACGTACAGAACAGGTTCGTACGGCCCGGCGGGTCCAGCCATCTGTTCCTGCTGACCCAGGGCTATGCGATCTTCGACAACCCCTCCATGCCCATCATCGGCAAGGACGGGGCCGAGCCGAACGACACCTATGTCGAGCAGTTGGTCGCCGACGCGAAGGCCGCGGTCGATGCGGTGGTCAGCATGGGCGTGGCGGACCGCGACCGGATCGCCGTCGGGGGGCACAGCTACGGCGCCTTCATGACGGCGAACCTGCTGGCGCACAGCGATCTGTTCCGCACCGGGATCGCACGGTCGGGGGCCTATAACCGCACCCTGACGCCGTTCGGCTTCCAGTCCGAGCAGCGCAACTACTGGGAGGCGACCGAGGTCTATACCGAGATGTCGCCCTTCACCTATGCGAACAAGCTGAACGAGCCGATCCTGCTGATCCACGGCGAGGCGGACGACAACTCGGGCACCTTCCCGGTGCAGTCCGAGCGCTTCTATGCGGCGCTGAAGGGGCTGGGGGCGACGGCGCGTTACGTCACCCTGCCGCTGGAGGCGCATGGATACCGCGCGCGGGAATCGGTGGGCCACACCCTGTGGGAGATGACCCGCTGGCTGGACCAGTATGTGAAGAACGCCCCGCCGAAGCCGGCCGCGAACTGAGCGATCAGGGCTTGGACGCCGCGGCCTCCGCCGCGGCGTTGACGGCCGCGAGACGCGCGTCCTGCTCCGACTGGGGCGGGACGCCGAAGACGGCGCGCAGGCTGTCGGGGATCAGGGCGCGGTCGTAGGGTTCGAGGGTGGCGGGGGCGTCGCGGGTCTTGCGGGTCTGGGTGCCGTAGATCTGCGGCTTTTCGGTCATCTGCAGATAGCGATCCAGCGTCGCGGCGGCGATCCAGGCGCCTTCGGGCGAGCCCTTGGCGACGGCGGCGACGGCCAGGCTATGGGCCAGCAGATAATCCTCGGGCGTGGAGCCGTGCTGGAAGACGAAGGCGGCGGCACGGTAGTCCTCGCCGGTGCTAAGCGCGCCGGCGTCCAGCAGAGCGCGGGTCTGGACGCGGCGTTCGGCGTCGGCGGCGAGCATTTCCGTGACGCGGGCGCGGTCTTTGAAAAAGTCCGGCGTCAGGTTCTGCCTTACGGCCTGGTCGGCGGCGAAGATGGCGGCCATCTCGGCGTTGTTTTGAGGCGGAGTCTCTTGAGCCCAGGCCGGAACGGCGAAGGCGAGGACGACGGCCGACATCGCGGCGGCGCAGGACAGGCGAGACGGGCGCATGGAAGATCTCCGCTGAAGCTTGAGCGGACATTGGTCTGCGGATTTGCGGCCGAAACCGGGCGGCGGGATTACACTGTCGTCACGGTTGAACGATCAGCCGCACGACCTCGCCGGCGTGGAGGCGGTCGAAGCCGGTGTTGATGTCGTCCAGGGGAATGACGCCGCTCATCAGGCGATCGACCGGCAGGCGGCCCTGGCGATACAGGGCGACGTAGCGGGGGATGTCGCGGCTGGGGACGCAGGTGCCGATGTAGGAACCCTTCAGCGTGCGCTCCTCGCCGACCAGGGAGACGACATTGACGGCCAGCGCCGCATCGGGCGGCGGCAGGCCGGCGGTGACGGTGGTTCCGCCGCGTTTGGTCATCTTCCACGCCGCCTCCAGCGCCCGGACCGAGCCGGCCATTTCGAAGGCGAAGTCGGCGCCGCCGTTCGTCAGGGCGCGGACCTGATCGACCGCATCGGGGTCGGCGGCGTTGACGGTTTCGACCGCGCCGAGGGTGCGAGCCAGGGCGAGCTTGTCCTTGGACAGGTCGACGGCGACAACGGGGCTGGCGCCCGAGGCCAGGGCGCCCAGCACGCTGGCCAAGCCCACGCCGCCCAGGCCGATGACGACGACGCTCTGGCCCGCCTTGACCCCGGCGGTGTTCACAACGGCGCCGACGCCGGTCAGGACGGCGCAGCCGAACAGGGCCGCCTCTTCGAACGACAGGTCGGGATCGATCTTGACCAGGGAGCGGCGTGAGACGACGGCCCGCTCGGCGAAGGCGGAGCAGCCGAGGTGGTGGTTGACCGGCTCGCCCTCGCGGGAAATGCGGCGGGCGCCGGACAGAAGCTCGCCCCGGCCGTTGGCGGCGGCGCCCGGCTCGCACAGGGCAGGACGGCCGCCAGCGCAGGGATCGCAATGGCCGCACGACGGCATGAAGACCATGACGACGTGATCGCCGATGGCGAGATCGGTGACGCCATCCCCCAGCGCCTCGACCACGCCCGCCGCCTCGTGCCCCAGGGCCATGGGGAGGGGGCGCGGGCGGTCGCCGTTGATGACCGACAGGTCCGAGTGGCACAGGCCGGCGGCCTTGATCGCGACCAGCACCTCGCCGGGGCCGGGCGGGTCCAGCGTGACGGTCTGGACCGACAGGGGGCGGCTATCGGCGTAGGGGCGGGCGGCGCCCATGTCAGACAGGACGGCGGCGCGGGTCGTGAGGGTCATGCTTCAAGCCTTCGTCATCAACGACCTATCGATAGGCGCTTGACCTAACGTCGTCCAAGCTAGAGCGTCGGTATCGAGAGCGACGGTTCGCGTCGCCGAGGGAGACGACGATGCCGAAACGAGACGAGGGCGCGCTGGCGCAACGGGCGACCTACAAGGCCTTCCACATGGTCTCCACCCGGTGGGCCGACAACGACCAGTACGGCCATATCAACAACGCCAAATTCTACGAGTTCGTCGACTCGGCGGTGAACGCCCATCTGCTGATCGCCAATGCGCTGGACGAGTCCATCGGCCTGGTGGTGGATTCGGGCTGTCGCTACACCTCGTCGCTGAAGTTCCCCGATGTGATCGAAGTCGGCATCAAGGTCGATGCGATCGGCACCTCCAGCGTCACCTACGGCTTTGCGGTCTTCAAGCGCAGCGTCGACGTTCCCGCCGCCATCGGCCATTTCGTCCACGTCTATGTCGACGCCGAAACCCGCCGGCCCAAGCCGTTGCCGGCGCGGCTGAGGAGCGTGGTGGAGAACCTTCGCGCGGGGTAGGGGCTGTCGCCGTTTTCCGCCGTTCCACGTCCAATTCCTAGATTCCGATGTCTTCCGACCCCGCTGATCTTGATGACGCCTTCTATCTGAACGTCTCGGAGACGGATGTGGCGACGACCGGGGAGGATCCCCGCGCCAGCCTGGAGCTGGTCGTGTCCATGCGCATCGCCTTCGTGGCCCGGGCGTGGATCACGCGCGCCAATGCGCTGTTTCGCGGTCGAGGCTATACGGCGGCCCAGCGCGCGCACCTGTATGTTCTGGCGTCCAAGCCCAAGGGGATGACGCAGGCGGAGCTGGCGGCGATCCTGCGGATATCGGAGGCGTCGCTGTCACGCCGCATCAAGCTGTCGATCGAAGAGGGGCTGGTGTCGCGTCATCCGTTTTGCGGCGACGGACGGGCCAATCTGATCCGGCTGGAGCCCAAGGGGCTGGATGCGCTGAACGCCTCCGATCGCGTCGCGCGTGAGGATCGCACCCGACTGCTGGCGGGCGTGACCGATGACGAACTGGCCATCACCGCCAAGGTCCTGAAGCTGCTGACGGATCGCATCCCGCAGACGCCTGAACGGTCCGACGCCTGACGGCATCGGACCGCCCTGAACGTCAGTCACCCGCCAGGACCCAGGTGCGTTCGTTGGTGGGGTCGAAGACGAACCGGAACTTGCGCATCATGGGCAGGCCGACATTGGGGGTTCCGCCCTCGATGAAGCGCAGCTTGGGGCTGTCGATCTCGACGCCGCCGACCTTGACCGGGCCGTCGGCCTGGGCCTCGTACACCGGCTGGGTTCCGGCGGCCGAGGTCGCGATGCCGATCTTGCGCGGCTCGCCCTTCAGCTTGATCTGGCTGACCAGAGACAGCGGCAGGAGGAAGGCGCTGTCGTTGCCGGTGTCCAGGGTCGCCTCGACCGAGGCGCCCGGCAGATCCAGGGCGACGACCGGCAGCCGTTCGTCGTCGGAATAGGCGTGTCCTGGGCCCTCGGGACGCTGGGGCGCGTCGGGCGCCATGATGCGCAGCTCGCCTTTCGCCAGGTTCATCTCGACCAGTTTTCCGCGAAAGCTGTTGGGGCCGAAGATGCCGACTTCGTCCTCGTCCCTGAACTCGAAGACGGTGGCGGGGCCCTCGGTGATCGCATAGCCGCCCAAGGTCACGCCCTTCAGGCTGGTCGTATAGCCGGGCACCATCAGGCCCGTACTGCCGTCCCTGGACTGGGACGGCCCCACATTCGGCATGCCGATGTCGTCGGCGTAGGACTTGTAGATCAGATTGCCGTTGGTGCCGGTGTCGAAGACGACGGGCGCAGGATGGCCGCCGTTGATCCGCATCATCAGAAGCGCGCGGCCGTCCGAGACATAGAGCGGGATGCGGGCCACAGCGGCCGCCGGCGCGGACGCCTGAGGGGTCGCTTGAGAGACGGGTGCGGCTTGCGCCGCAGCAAGGCCAGCCGATAGGCTGGCCCCGGCCAGGCAGGACGCCGCCATGGCGCGTTTGAACAGGGACCGGATCATGCATTCCTCCATGGACGTCGATAGTCCGATTAGGACTATCGACCCGGATCGGGTCAAATGAACAATCGGCAAGGAAGCCTGACGGAGCTGGAAGGCGCCATCCTGTCGGAAATCCATCACCGCGGCGCCTTGACCGCCTTCAAGGTCCGCAAGGCGTTCCAGGAGTCGATGTCTCTGGAATGGAGGGGCAGCGCCGGCGCCGTCTATCCGGCCATTCGACGATTGACGGATCGTGGCGTGATCGAAGCGGTCGAGACGGGCTCGGGCCGGGGCACGGTTCTTCTGTCCCTGACGCCGCAGGGGGTCGCGGTGATGGAAGACTGGATCTGCGACGCCGAGCGCGCCGCCAGTGTCGGTCTGGATCCCTTCCGCCTGCGCTCAGGCATGTGGGACCGCCTGCCGCCTGTCCGAAAGGCCGAGGCCATGGCGGCCCTGAGGCGCACGGTGGAGGCGGAAATCGCCGCCCTGCGTCAGTATGTGGTGTCTCTCGACGCGATCGAGCGTCCTCGCATCGAACTGGCCATCAACCTGCAGCTCAGCCGTCTGGACTGGCTGGACAGGCAACGCGCGTCATAGACCTCGCGCCCGCCCCTAGGCGTCGAGAATGACTTGGCCGTTTTCCTTGACGAAGGGCTTGGCGAGATGTTCGGGCAGCAGCTCCAGCACCGCCTCGGACGGGCGGCACAGTTTGACGCCCAAGGGTGAGACGACGATGGGGCGGTTCATCAGGATCGGGTGCGCCGCGATGGCGTCCAGCAGCTGGTCGTCAGACAGGCTTGTGTCGCCCAGGCCGAGGTCGGCGTAGGGCGTGCCCTTTTCTCGCAGGATATCGCGCACCGATACGCGCATCCGTTCGACCAGTTGGGCCACCAGCGCGCGGTTGGGCGGGGTCTTCAGATACTCGATCACATGCGGCTTGATCCCGACGTGGCGGATCAGGGCCAGGGTGTTGCGCGACGTGCCGCAGGCGGGGTTGTGATAGATAACGACGTCCATTGGCCTCAGTCGCAGCAGGGGGCCAGTTCGGCCAGCAGGGGTTGGCAAAGCTCGGCGCGGCCCTGGCAGCAGTCCTTCAGCAGGAACAGCACGACCTCACCCAGTCGATCCAGATCGGCCCGGTAGATGATCGACCGGCTGCGCCTCTGGGACGCGATCAGCCCGGCGCGAGACAGCACGCCCAGATGCGCCGACATCGTATTGGTCGGAACGGCGAGCCGATCGGCGATCTCTCCGGCCGGCAGGCCGTCCGGCGCATGGCGGACAAGCAGCCGGAAGGCGTCCAGTCGCGTGGATTGCGCCAGGGCGGCGAGCGCGAGAATGGCGGGTTCGGATTCCATTATTCCAAGATACTGGAAATATAGTTTCGTGCAAGCTAGAGAGGGCGGTGCGGTCGTCGTTCGACCGGGATGGAACCGCCCATGGTCGTCGCCTTTCTGATCTTCGCGGTCACCATCACCCTGGTGATCTGGCAGCCGAAGGGGTTGCAGATCGGCTGGAGCGCGATGGGCGGTGCGGCGGCGGCGCTGTTGCTGGGCGTCGTCACCCTGGCCGACATCCCCGTGGTCTGGGACATCGTTTGGAACGCCACGGCGACCTTCGTCGCGATCATCATCATTAGCCTGTTGCTGGACGAGGCGGGCTTCTTCGAATGGGCGGCGCTGCATGTCGGGCGATGGGGCGGCGGCCATGGACGCAGGCTGTTCGTCCTGTTCGTCCTGCTGGGCGCGGCGGTGTCGGCGGTCTTCGCCAACGACGGGGCGGCGCTGATCCTGACGCCCATCGTCATCGCCATGCTGCTGGCGCTCGGCTATGGCCCCAAGGCGACGCTGGCCTTCGTGATGGCGGCGGGCTTCATCGCGGATGCGGCCAGCCTGCCGCTGGTGGTGTCCAACCTGGTCAACATCGTCTCGGCCGACTTCTTCGACATCGGCTTCGACCGCTATGCGGCGGTCATGGCACCGGTGAACCTGGCGAGCATCGCGGCGACGCTGATGGTGCTGTTTTTCGTCTTCGGACGCGATATTCCCAAGGCCTATGACGTGGAGCGGTTAGCCGCGCCGTCCAGCGCGATTAAGGACCGGGCGACCTTCCTGTGGGGCTGGATCATCCTGGCGTTTCTGCTGATCGGCTTCTTCGTGCTGGAACCGCGAGGGGTGCCGGTGTCCGCCGTCGCCGCGACGGGGGCGGTCGTCCTGTTGGTCGTGGCGGGCCGCGGCGCGGTCATCAGCACGACGAAGGTGCTGCGCGAGGCGCCGTGGCAGGTCGTGATCTTCTCTTTGGGGATGTATCTGGTCGTCTATGGGCTGGGCAACGCCGGTCTGACACGCCAGATCGCGGGCCTGCTGGACGGCTTCGCGCAGGGCGGAGTCTGGGGCGCGGCCTTCGGAACCGGGTTTCTGACGGCCTTCCTGTCGGCCATCGCCAACAATATGCCCACGGTCCTGATCGGCGCCCTGTCGATCGACGCCTCGGGCGCGACGGGCGCGGCGAGGGAGGCGATGATCTACGCCAATGTCATCGGCAGCGACCTGGGGCCTAAGATGACGCCCATCGGCTCATTGGCCACATTGCTGTGGCTGCACGTCCTGGCGCGGAAGGGCGTGAAGATCGGCTGGGGCTATTATTTCAAGGTGGGCGTGGTGCTCACCCTGCCGGTCCTGGGCGTCGCCCTGGCGGCCCTGGCCTTACGCTTGAGCGTCTAGGGCCTCAGTCGTCCAGACGGCCGATCAGGAACAGGGCGCCGACGGCGGTCAGGGCGCCCAGGGTGAAGGCGGTGACGATGGCGCCGGTGGCGACGGCGGTGGAGACGGTGACCGGGCGGGCTTCGTACCACTCGACAATGTCGGCCTCGTGCAGGTCCTCGTCCATATAGCCTTCGGCTTCATAGATGGTGTCGTCTGCGGTCATGGCTTTACGCTCCGTCTGTCTTGCCCGGATCAATACGCCCAAACGGTACAGGTTCCACCCCTCTCGCCCCCGATCGGCGTATCGTGACAGGATGCCGCTCTTCGTTTAGGAGGCGCTGCTCAGGTTCAGAACGCTCAAAGACGATCCCATGGCCGGCCACTCGAAATTCAAGAACATCATGCACCGCAAGGGGCGCGCCGATGCGCAGCGCTCCAAACTGTTCTCCAAACTGTCGCGCGACATCACCGTGGCGGCCAAGTCGGGCCTGCCGGATCCGGCGGCGAACCCGCGCCTGCGCCTGGCGGTCAACAACGCCAAGGCCGAGAGCCTGCCCAAGGACGTGATCCAGCGCGCCATCAACAAGGCCGCCGGCGGCGACGTCGATACGATGGAAGAGGTCCGCTACGAGGGCCGGGGTCCGGGCGGCGTGGGCATTATCGTCGAAGCTTTGACCGACAACCGCAATCGGGCGGCGTCCAACATCGGCGCGGCCTTCAAGAAGAACGGCGGCGCCCTGAGCGAGATGAACTCGGTCGCCTTCATGTGGGACAAGGTGGGCAAGATCACCTACGCCGCCGAGGCCGGTTCGGAAGACGCCGTCATGGAGGCCGCCATCGAGGCCGGCGCCCAGGACGTCGAGAGCGATCTGGTCAAGCCCGACATCTATGAGGACGCGCCGGGCCACACGATCTGGACGGCCTTCGAGGACCTGAACGACGTCGCCGAGGCCATGTCCAAGGTGCTGGGCGATCCCAAGTCCACCGCCATCGTCTGGAAGCCGCAATCCGAAGTGCCGGTGACCGGCGAGGCCGTCGGCACCCTGTTCAAGCTGCTGGACGCGCTGGACGCCGAGGACGACGTGTCGGCGGTCTATTCCAACGAGGACATCTCCGACGAGGACGCGGCCAAGTACGCGGGCTGATCCCGAACGACCGCGAGTCGTTCGCACGGAACCGGGTCGTGCGCCGGGCGTAACGAGGCTTCACCGCTACGCCTGGAGCCCCCTATGGATATCACCCAGCTGATCCTCGACGACCATGCCGAACAGCGTCGGCTGTTTGCGATCATCGAACAGATCGACCCCAAGGACACCGATGCGCTGAGCGCCGTCTGGTCGCGGTTGTCGGCGTTCCTGGATGTGCACGCCGAGGCCGAGGAGCGGTTCTTCTATCCCGAGCTGCTGAAGCAGGGCGAAGGCGCCAATGACGCCGAGGACGGCACGGTCGAGGGCGAGACCGAAGACGCCATCGAGGACCACAACAAGCTGCGCGACGCGGTCAAAGCGGTCGAAAAGCACAAGGTCGGCACCAAGGCGTGGTTCGACGCCGTGGGCGAGGCCAACGTCGTCAACTCCAAACACATGGGCGAGGAAGAGCGGCAGGGGCTGACGGACTTCCGCATGAACGCCGACGTCGAGACGCGCCATGAGCTGGCGGTGAAGTTCGCCGCCTTCGAGGCCGAGTACATCACCGGCGTCAAGCCGGTGAACAAGGACCCCGAGACCTATATCGAAAAGCACGGCTGAAGCGGTCGCTGCGACCACGATGTCGCAGCATCGTCCGTCCAAGGAACATCCGCGCTCGGCCCGTCGTTGAGCGCGGATGAATCTGGGTAGTCTGGAAGGCGCCGTCCTCCCGATCCTCGGCGCGGTGATCGCGGGCGGGGTCATCGGCTTCGAGCGCGAATGGCGGGGCCGGGCGGCGGGCCTCAGAACGCACATCCTGGTCAGCCTGGCGTCAGCCCTACTGATGCTGGCGGCCATGTCGCAGGCCGATTGGGCGTTCCGCGCCCTGCCCGACGAGAACATCGTCACAGACCCGACGCGGATGGCGCACGGCGTGCTGACAGGGATCGGGTTCCTGTGCGCCGGGGTGATCTTCCGCACCGGATTTTCGATCCATGGGCTGACCACGGCGGCGTCGCTGTGGATCACCTCGGCGATCGGCATTCTGTTCGGGGCAGGGCTCTATGCGCTGGGGACGGCGGCGACGGTGGTCACGGCGCTGATCCTGATCGGCTTGAGACTGATCAACGGGCGTTTGCCGGCGCGCACGGTCGTGGACGCCGAAGTCTGCTGGGAGCGGCGCGAGGAGTCGCCGGAGCCGGCGATCGAGGCGGCGCTGAAAGCCATCGATGCGGACGCGCGACACGACCGGTTCGAGCTGATAGATGGACAGACCGTTCGACGGACCTGGCGATTGAAGGCCGCCGAGGAAGGCCAGCTGAAGCGGCTGGCGGAACAGCTGTGCGCCATACCGGGCGTGGTCGCTTACAGCCTGGACCCGCGCGACGACTGAAACCGTTCATTGCCCGATAACCCTCTTTGCGGCATGAGGGGAACGGATGGCGAACGAACCTGTCAGAATCATCGGCCTGGACCCCGGTCTGCGACGCACCGGCTGGGGGGTCGTCGTGTCGGATGGCGCGCGCCTGAGGTGGGTGGCGCACGGGGTGGTGGCCCCGCCCGAGACCGCGCCGTTCAGCGAGCGGCTGCTGCATCTGTTCGAGGCGCTGGGAACGATCTGCGCCGACCACGGCTGCGAGGAGGCGGCGGTGGAAGAGGTGTTCGTCAATGTGAACCCGTCCTCGACGCTGAAGCTGGGTCATGCGCGGGCGGCGGTGATGCTGGCGCCGGCCAAGGCGGGCCTGACGGTGGCGGAATATTCGCCGAACCTGATCAAGAAGGCGGTGGTGGGCGCGGGCCATGCGGACAAGAGCCAGATCGCCTTCATGGTCAAACGGCTGCTGCCGACCGCGGGCGACGTGAAGGCGGATGCGGCCGACGCCCTGGCGGTTGCGATCACCCATGCGCAACTCAGGAAGCGGTCCTTGCTGGAAGCGATGCACCGGGGGGCGGCGTGATCGGGCGGTTGAGAGGCGTGCTGGCCGAGGTCGGCGAGGCGGAATGCCTGATCGACTGCGCGGGCGTGGGCTATGTCGTGTCGTGCGGGGCGCGGACGCTGGGGCGGCTGCCGGCGCCGGGCGACGAGGCGACGGTGCATGTCCATTCGCAGTGGAGCGAGGATGCGGGGCCGCGCCTGTATGGATTTCTGACGCGCGACGAGCGGCGGGCCTTCACGACCCTGCTGGCCATTCAGGGCGTGGGGCCCAAGGCGGCGCTGGCGGTGCTGGACGTTCTGCCGCCCGGCGAACTGGCGTCGGCGGTGGCGCGCGAGGACAAGGCGGCGGTGGCGCGGGCCAACGGGGTGGGGCCGAAGCTGGCGTTGCGGATCGTGACCGAGCTGAAGGGCAAGCCCTTGGGCGATGTCGGTTTTGCGCCTGTCGCACCCGGCATGCACGTCGAGATCGCACCGCCCGTTCCGTCCATCACCGGCGAGGCCGTGTCGGCCCTGCTTGGACTGGGCGTCGCCGAGGTCAATGCGCGCCGGGCCGTGGATCAGGCTTTGATCCGTCTGGGCGAAGAGGCGGAGCTGTCGGCGGTGATCCGCGCGGCGCTGCAGGAGTTGGGCCGATGAGAGCCGCATCGACATGACCCGCGTCATCTCCCCCGAGGCCGAGACCGGCGAATCCTTCGACCGCGCGCTGCGGCCGCAGACGTTGTCGGAGTTCGTCGGCCAGTCGCAGGCCAAGGGCAATCTGAAGGTCTTCATCGATGCGGCGCGCGGCCGGGCCGAGGCGCTGGACCATGTGCTGCTGTTCGGACCGCCGGGACTGGGCAAGACGACGCTGGCGCAGATCGTGTCGCGCGAACTGGGCGTGGGGTTCCGGGCGACCTCCGGGCCGATCCTGGCCAAGGCGGGCGACCTGGCGGCGATCCTGACCAATCTCGAGCCGCGCGACGTCCTGTTCATCGACGAGATCCATCGCTTGAGCCCCCAGGTCGAGGAGATCCTGTATCCGGCCATGGAGGATCATGTGCTGGACCTGATCATCGGCGAGGGGCCGTCGGCGCGTTCGGTGCGGATCGACCTGGCGCCGTTCACGCTGGTGGGGGCGACGACGCGGGCGGGTCTGCTGGCCACGCCGCTCAGGGACCGGTTCGGCATTCCGCTGCGACTGGAGTTCTACACCCCCGACGAACTGACGGCGGTGGTGCGCGGCACGGCGCGCAAGATGGGCGCAGCCATCGACGAGGCGGGCGCGCGCGAGATCGCGTCGCGGGCGCGGGGCACGCCGCGCATCGCCGGGCGTCTGCTGCGCCGGGTGCGGGATTTCGCCTCGGCGGAAGGGGCCGAGACGATCTCGAAACTGGTGGCGGCGCGGGCGCTGGCGCGGCTGGAAGTGGACGAGGCCGGGCTGGACAGCCTGGACCGGCGCTTCCTGAAGGCGTTGATCGAGAACTACGGCGGCGGGCCGGTCGGGATGGACACCTTGGCGGCCGCCATCGCCGAGGCGCGCGATGCGGTCGAGGACGTGATCGAACCCTATCTGCTGCAACAGGGCTTCATCATGCGCACCCCGCGCGGCCGCATGGCCTGCGCCAAGGCCTATGCACATCTGGGCCTCAGCGCGCCGGCGCAACCGGCCGCCGGACCCGTGCCGGGCGACCTGTTCGAATAGGCGTTGCCAAGCGGGGCGGGCGGGGGTTTGCTGGGGGCGAACCGGAGCCGTCGTCCCATGATCCTGCGCACCCTGGCCGTGATGGCGTTTGCGGCCGGCCTGACCGGTCTGGCGCCGCCTGCGAGAGCGGCGGCCCCCGTCTTCACCGACAAGGCCTGTCCCAGTGATTGGCCGACGGGCCTGCGCGAGGTGCGGTGCGGGATCCTGACGGTGGACGAAACGCGCGACGGCTCGGTCAGCGATCGACGCATCGAAATCGCGGTGGTTATCTTCAAGGCCAGCGCGCCCTACAAGAACGCCACAGGCCAGGCGCTGCCGCCGATGGTGATGTTCCACGGCGGACCGGGCGGGGCCCTGACGCCCGGAGCGGGACGGATGCTGGCGGCGCTGCGTCGCAATCCCGAAGCCTTTGCGGTGGATCAGGACGTGATCCTGTTCGACCAGCGGGGCGGCGGGGCGAGCAACCCGTCGATGGACTGTCCGGGCGTCGAACTGACCGATGCGGGGCCGCCGTCCGACAAGGACCGCGACGGGCTGATCGCCTGTCTGAAGGGGTATCAGGCGCAAGGGATCGACCTGAACCAGTACAACGCCGCCGCCATCGCCGACGATGTGAAGGACATGGCCCAGGCCCTGGGTCTGGCCAAGATCGACCTGTGGGGCGGATCGTACGGGCCGCGCATCGAGGCGGCGGTCATCACCCACCAGCCCCAGATCGTGCGCGCCGCCGTGATGGACAGCCCCTGGCCGCCCGAGGGCAACTGGGCCGTCGGCACGCCCGAACAGGTCTCGGCGGCGGTGAAGATCATCCTGGCCAAATGCGCGGCCCAGGCGGCCTGCGCGGCGCAGCATCCGGACCTTCAGGCGCGGTTCGAGGCCGAGGCGCGCAAATGGCTGGCCGGTCCGGTGACGGGCAAGGACGGGCGCACCTTCAACGTCGACGACCTGTCGGCCTTCCTCATGGACACGACCTATAGCGCGACGGGCGTGCGCAGCCTGCCGGTCGATCTGGACAAGATCATCGCCGGCGACCTGACGCCGGTCGCGGAGATCGCCGAGGACCGGACCTATTATTTCGAGGGCCAGCACATGGCCCACCTGTGCAAGGAAGAACTGCCGTTCGAGTCCAAGGCGCGGCTGGCGGCCGGGGCGGCCGGTGATCCGGTCGCCGAGGTGCTGGTCCCGTCGCTGTCGCGGCTGTTCGACGTCTGCGCGGCGGTGGGCGAACGGCCGGCGCTGCCGATTGAGAACCTGCCGGTCCAGACCGACATCCTGACCCTGTTCGTCGCCGCCGAGATCGATCCGGGCTGCCCACCGCCGCTGACCGAGGCCGCCGCCAAGGGCTATGCGAACAGCCAGGTGGTGATCGTGACCAATGCGACCCACGGCGTCATCAACGCCAGTCCCTGCACGCGCAAGATGGCGCGCGACTTCCTGCGTGATCCGTCCAAACCGGTGGATCGAACCTGCCTGCCCGCCGCCGACACGCCGCTGGACTTCACCCTGGATGCGCCCGCCGCATGAGGGTGATGCGCCATCGTAGTCCGCTTCAGCAGCGGCTGATGATCGCGGCGGCGCTGGTTCTCGCCCTGTGCGCGGTCGGCGTCTGGATGCTGATGCAGCCGGCGCACACCCCGTCGCCCGAGGCGGCCGATGCGCGGGTGATGCGCCAGATCCGCACCCAGGCGGGGCGCGGCGCCGAGCTGCGCTACGCCGAGAACGGGCAAAGGCGATCGGTATGCGGCTATGTCGGGCGCGCTGCCGGCGGGCCGGCGGTGGGCTTCGTTTCCATCCCCAACCGCATCCTGTTCAGCGACGACCCCCTGCCGACCGAGTTCCGCGAAATGCGCCAAAGCTACTGCCCCGGTTTCATGGCCGCGCCGAACCGCCAGCCGTGATCCGTCGTCGGTTGAAGCGACCAGTACTCGTCCTGATCGCACAGATCACGGCGACAGCGGCGATCAGCCTGCTGGCGATCCGTACAGCGGGGGCGGGGACGGCGTCGGTTGAGGTCCAGGCCGCGGCGTTTCTGATCGGGGCCGTGGCGCTTTGGGCGGCGTCGCGGATGGCGCGGCCGGGCCGGGGTTCGAAGCTGACCTCGGCAGCGGCGATCCTGGTCGTCGCCGTCGTGATGCTGACGATGGGCGTGGAGATGCAGGGCGCGCATCGCTGGCTGGCGCTGGGGCCGGTTCTGATCCATCCCGCTTCGCTGCTGGGCGCCCCGCTGCTCTGGCTCGTGGCGCAGGATGCAGACGATGTGTGGACGGCAGGCGTCGCGGCCCTGACGATCCTGACGTTCGGTCTCGGCTTCGACGGGGCCGCCAGCCTGGCCTTCGCGGTGGGAACGACCGGGTTGCTGGCGGCGGCGAGAGGGTCGTGGAAGACGCTAGCGCCGCTGGCGGCCTTGTCGTGGATTTTGGCGCTCTGGAGCCTGACGCGTTCGCAGGCCCTGCCGCGCGTTCCCTATGTCGAGGATGTCGTGCCGATGGTCTGGGCGGTGGCGCCGGTTCTCGGTGTGGCGGCGGTGATGGCTCTGATCCTACTGTCAGCCCCTTTGCTTTGGATGAGATGGCGCGCGCGCGGCATTGGAGCCGCCGTCGGATTGGCCATGGCCGGGTTCTGGATCGGTCTGTCGGCGGCCAATCTGCTGGGCACCTATCCGGCGCCGGTGGTGGGATATGGCGCTTCGCCCGTGATCGGATGGCTTGTCGCGATCGGACTGGCTATGGCGTCTGCACGACGCACGAGGTTTCAGTGACCGCAATCTCCGACCAACCCACCGCCGGCCGTTTCGAGGGGCGCGATCACCTGTTGCCGGTGCGCGTCTATTACGAGGACACCGATTTCACCGGCCTGGTCTATCACGCCAACTATGTGCGCTATTTCGAGCGAGGGCGTTCCGATTTCCTGCGCGCCATCGGGGTGGGGCACGCCGACCTGCTGGAGGAGGCCGAGCCGCTGGCCTTTGTGGTGTCCGAGCTGAAAATCAAATATCTCAAGCCCGCGCGGATCGACGACGCCCTGGTGGTGCGCACCGTCTATGAGCAGGTGAAAGGCGTGCGGCTGATCATCCGCCAGAGCGTGGAGCGGGCCGGCGAGGTGTTGTGCCGGGCCGAGGTGACGGCGGTGTGCATTCATCTGGACGGGCGGCCGCGACGGCCGTCGAAGGGGCTGGTCGAGAAGGTCACGCCGTGGCTGGCGGCCGGCGGGACCGGCGACTAGGATCGCTCCAACGAGGGGGAAACGTCATGGCCGCAGAAACCTACAAGATGTCCGCCAGCGCGGTGATCGTCACGATCCTGCTGTTCGTGCTGCTGGTCGGCGGCGGGCTGGTGGGCTGTCCCTATTATAAGGTCTGGGAACGCAAGATGGCGGGCCAGGCCGAGCTGCAATACCAGCAGGGCGCGCGCCAGGCCCTGATCGCGCAGGCTGCTGCAGAAGACGAGGCGGCGATCAAGCGGGCCGAGGCGGCGACGCGCCGGGTCCTGGGCTGGACCGACGCGGCCAAGCGCGGCTGCGCCGAACTGGGCCGGGCGGGCGATCGCCAGTGCGAGGAGCAACTGCTGAAGGACGCCGCCACCTATTCCATCGCCAAGGAGGGCCACGAGGGCGTCATCATCAGCGTCGGCGCCCCGGTCTCTGTTGCGGTCGATCCGAATGCGCGGCGCACGGCGTCCGAGTAACCTGCCGTTAACCCTTATGACGCGCCTGTCAGATGACGGGCGGACGGGTCGGGGCTAAACGGGCCGGACGCCACACAATGGTCACGTCCGCTCGGTCGAAGAGGGAACGTGACGATCTCGATTCCGCCCGGAGCGCCTGAATGACCACGCCTGTCGACGCCGCGATGATGAACCCGGTCGAGCTGTTCCTGACCGCCGACTGGGTGGTCAAGAGCGTGATGATCGGGCTTGCGGCGGCCTCGATCTGGTCGTGGACGATCATCATCGACAAGGCGGTTCGGTTCACGGCGCTGAACAAGCGCGCCGACGAGTTCGAAAAGTCGGTTCAGTCCGGCCGGTCGCTGGAAGAGGTGGCGTCCCAGGCCGGACCCGAGCCGGACCACGCCTTGCCGCGCATGCTGGTGATCGCCCTGTCGGACTGGCGCGAGGCGCGTCAGCGCGGGGCGTTGAACGAGCATCAGGGCGACCTGCTGCTGGTGCGCATCGACAAGGCGATGAACAGCCTGATCTCGCGCGAGGGCCAGCGGATCGAGAACGGACTGGGCGTGCTGTCGGTCGTGGCCACGGCCTCGCCCTTCATCGGTCTGTTCGGCACGGTGTGGGGCATCATGAATGCGTTCGGGCGGATCGCGGCGGCGGGCAACACCAATCTGACGACGGTGGCGCCGGCCATCGCCGAAGCCCTGTTCGCCACCGCCATCGGCCTGGCGGCGGCCATCCCGGCCTATATCGCCTACAACAAATTCTCGATCGACGCGGGCAAGTTCGTCGGTCGGCTAGAGGCGTTCGCCGACGACCTGCAGGCCGCCGTGGCGCGCCGACTGGGCAGCCCGTCGGCCCCGCCGCCTCCGCCCCCGCCGTCAAGCGACCTCAGCCTGAAGCGGGGCGTCTGAGCCATGGCCCTGGGCGGTGGTGCGAGCGGAGGCGGGCGCCGGGGACGCAGGGGGCGTAAAGGGCCCCTGACCGAGATCAACGTCACGCCTCTGGTGGACGTGATGCTGGTGCTGCTGATCATCTTCATGATCTCGGCGCCCCTGCTGACGGTGGGCGTGCCGGTCGAGCTGCCCAAGACCGAGGCCAGCGCGGTCGAGATCAAGTCCGAACCCCTGTCGGTCAGCATCGACCAGCAGGGCGCGATCTTCGTCGGCGACAGCGAGACGGCGTTCGACGCCCTGTCCACGCGCCTGTTGACCGAGGCCGGCGGCGCCGACAAGGCGGCCGAGCGGCCGGTGTTCGTGCGGGCCGACGGGCGCGCGCCCTATCAGGCGGTGGCGCGGGTGATGGCGCGATTGAGCGCCTCGGGCTTCACCAAGCTGAACCTGATCACCGACACGGCGCCGGAGGCCTGAATTCTTTGCGTCGGCCGAGCCCCGCCATCCTCGGATCGCTCGCCCTGCACGCCGGGGTGGTCGCGCTCGCCTTCGTGATGGTGTCGCACAAGACGGACGAGGACGAGACGCCGCTGGTCGCCTCGGTGCCGGTGACCATCGTCTCGGAGGAGGTGATCCAGGCAGCGCCGGCGGACAATCCGCAGCCCGAACCCTCGCCCGACGACGCGGCGACCGCCCCGGTGCAGCAGCCCGATCCCTTGCCGCCGACGCCCGAGCCGACGCCGCCGCAACCCCAACCGCGCCCGACCCCGACGCCGCCGCGGCCCACGCCGCCGCGCCCGGCCCCGACGCCCGCGCCGACGCCGAAGCCCACGCCGACCCCGACGCCGCCGCGTCCGACGCCTCGACCCCAGCCGCCGACGCCGGCGCCGCCGACCAAGGCCCAGCCGACCCCGCGCCCGGCGACGCCCGCACCCGCCCGCCCCGCGCCCCAGCGCGCAGAGCCGAGCCTGGATTTGGACGCCCTGGCCGGACCGACGCGCCCGACCAACAATCGCGGCCGCCCGGCGACGGGACAGCAGGGGGCGGGCGCCGCGTCCCAGGCCACGGGCCCGCAGATCACGGCCATCTTCAATCAGGTCTATCCGAACTGGATCCTGCCCTGCGACATCCCCGGCGCGGATCAGCTGCGCATCCAGGTCGAGCTGACCCTTTCGGCCGACGGGCGGATCACGCGCGGCCCGAGCCTGATCAACGCCCAGTCGTCGAACGTCTACCGCGCCGCCGCCGACGGCGCCCTGCGCGCCCTGCGCCAGACCGCGCCCTTCGACGTGCCGCAGGGTTTCCCCGGCGGCGTCTATCGCCCCACCTTCAACACCGAACGGGCGTGCCGCAATCGCTGATCCGCCACACCTGAAAAACGCCGTCCCGAATGTCGCCCTATTCCCCGTGAAGCTGGCGAAAGTGGAACGGCCCGGCGATAAGGGGCGGCGATCCTTCGAGACTTATGGGAGCATCTGATGCGTCTGAACCTTCTCCTGGCCTCCGTGGCGGCTGTCGCGATGGCGGCTCCTCTGACGACGGCGGCGCAGACGCCTCAGCAGAACCAGCCGGTCG
This sequence comes from Brevundimonas sp. MEB006b, assembly GCF_030209705.1. Lineage (NCBI taxonomy): Bacteria > Pseudomonadati > Pseudomonadota > Alphaproteobacteria > Caulobacterales > Caulobacteraceae > Brevundimonas > Brevundimonas sp. MEB006b. The sequence continues at coordinate 461,849 of NZ_JARVRL010000002.1, read as the reverse complement.
AGGTCGAGATCGATCAGGGCGTGCTGCGTCCCCTTCAGATCGCGGTCGTGCCGTTTGCCGGAACGCACGGGTCGGACATCTCCAATGTCGTCAGCGCCAATCTGAAGCGGTCGGGCTTCTTTGAGCCGCTGAACCCGTCCAGCTTCATCGAGACCGGGCTGACGCTGGCCAATGCGCCGAACTTCCCTCAGTGGACCCAGATCGGGGCGCAGGCGGTGCTGTACGGCGGGGTGACGACGCGCGGCGACGGGCGGCTGGACGTGGGCTTCCGCCTGTATGATCCCTACCGCCAGTGCCAGCTGGTCAGCTATCAGTTCACCGCGACCCAGGAGCAATGGCGCCGGATCGCGCACAAGATTTCCGACGTCATCTATCAGCGCATGACCGGCGAGGCCGGCTTCTTCGATAGCCGCGTGATCTTCGTGTCCGAGGAGGGCACGCAGCTGAACCGGATCAACCGCCTGACCATCGCCGACCAGGACGGGTTCAATCCGACCTATCTGACGCAGGGCGACGAGGTGATCATGTCGCCGCGCTTCTCGCTGTCGCAGCCGGACGAGATCACCTATGTCGCGCTGGGCAAGGATTACAGCCGCATCTACCTGTATAATCTGACGACCGGCCGGCGCGAGAGCCTGGGCGAGTTTGATGGGCAGGTGCTGGCGCCGCGCTTCTCCAACGACGGCAACAAGATCGCGTTTTCGATCATCCGGGGCGGCAATACCGACGTCTATGTGATGGACCTGCGCAGCCGCCAGATCACGCGCCTGACCAGTGATCCGGGCATCGACACCTCGCCGTCGTTCAGCCCGGACGGCAGCCAGATCGTCTTCACCTCGGACCGTTCGGGTTCGGCGCGGCTGTACGTCATGCGGTCGGACGGATCGGGCCAGCGGCCGATCTCGCGCGGCGGCGGCATCTATACCGCCCCGTCGTGGAGCCCGACCGGCAATCTGATCGCCTTCACTAAACAGGGCGGCGGCCGGTTCTCGACCGGGGTGATGAACGCCGACGGTTCGGGCGAGCGCATCCTGTCCTCCAGCTATTTCGAGGAAGGCCCAAACTGGGCGCCGAATGGCCGCTACGTGATGTTCGCGCGCCAGACGCCGGGCGGAGACACGCGTCTGTGGACCGTGGACCTGTCGGGGCGCGTGGTGTCGCAGGCGGGCTATAACGGACGCGGGACCGACCCGGCCTGGTCGCCGCTGCTCGACCGTGGCCCGAGCAATCTGGGCGTGAACCAGGGCGCCGACAGCTGCCCCGCCTAAACGCCGCACCGACACCGTCGGAGCCTTAAAGCTCAACTGTGCGTTATCGCCTCTAGCGTCGAAAAATCGGCCGAGGCAGACAGTAAAGCCAAGCTTGAGGCCCGCCCCTTGCCAGAAACGATACGTCAGGAGACGACCCCATGAAGACTTCCCGCATTCTCAAACTGGCGATGGTCGGCTGCGCCGTCGCCGCCATGGCCGCCTGCACCCGAAAGCCCCCGGTCGAGACCGGCGTGCCCGGTCCGAACGACGGCACGACGCAACCGACGGGTCCGGCCTATCCGACCGCGCCCACCGGGCCGGTGACCGGCGGAAACATGGGTTCGGCCGCGCCGGGCACCGAACAGGACTTTGTCGTCAATGTTGGCGACCGCATCTACTTCGACCTGGATTCCTATGAGGTTCGTCCCGAGGCCATGCCGCGCCTGGACGCCCAGGCTCAGTGGCTGCAACGCTATCCGTCCGTGACGATCCGCATCGAAGGCAACGCCGACGAACGCGGCACGCGCGAATACAATCTGGCGCTGGGCGCCCGCCGTGCGGAATCGGTGCGCACCTATCTGATCAACCGGGGCATTCCGGCCGGCCGGATCGACACCATCAGCTTCGGCAAGGAGCGGCCGATCGCGGAGGGTTCGAACGAGGACGCCTTCGCCCGCAACCGCAACGCCCACACCGCCATCGTGTCGGGCGCGCCGCGCTGACGACCGGCTGATCGGCTGATCTGAAGGAGGCGCCGGCCGCAGGGTCGGCGCCTCTTTTCGCTTCGGCGCTTGTCCTGACGCCGGGCGGGCGGCAAGAACGTCGTCACAGGGATCGGGGGATCAGCGAATGGATATCGAAGGGGCGGGCGCGGTCGTCACGAGCGGCCTGGTGGCGGGCGCGATCGAAAAGCCGACGGGCAAGGCCGGCGAGGATCACGCCCATGGCGTCTGTTCCGACTGCGGGGCGGAAACGAGCGGGAACTTCTGCGCAAACTGCGGCCAGCCGACGCACGTCCATCGCAGCCTGCTGCATCTGGGCGAAGAGCTGCTGCACGGGGTCATGCATTTCGACGCCCGCATCTGGCGCACCTTGCCGCTGCTGTGGCTGAACCCCGGCCGGCTGACGCGCGAGTGGGTCGAGGGCAAACGCACGCGCTACGTCTCGCCGCTGGCGATCTTCCTGTTCACCCTGTTCGTGATGTTCTTCGCGCTCAGCTTCATGCCGCACCCGGAATCCAGGACCGGCGAGGCGGCGGAGATGAGCGAACGGATCGCGTCTCAGCGCGTCGGCCTGGCCGAGGCCGAAAAGGCCCTGGTCCAGATGCGGGCCGAAAGCGGCGCCCAGCCGGACCCGACGATGCAGATGGCGATCAACGCCGGACAGAAGCTGGTCGATGACCGCCGCGCGGCCCTGGCCCGGCTGGAGATCGAGCAGCGCGACGGCCGCGCCGACGGTCTGAAGCCCGGCAGCTGGCAGGCCAGCATCAAGGACATGGCGACCGGCGAGAGCGGCGAGACCAAGTTGAAGGTCATGGGCAAGGACGCCGAGAAGGAAGGCCACGGCGTCGGCGCCACCGTGCTGAAGAAGCTGCAGAACCCGGACCTGGCGGTCTATAAGTTGCAGCAGACGATGTACAAGTTCGCCTTCCTGCTGGTGCCTTTGTCCATCCCGTTCGTGGCCCTGCTGTTCCTGTGGAAGCGCGGCTTCACCCTGTACGACCACGGGGTGTTCGTTCTGTATTCGCTGACCTTCATGGCCATGCTGCTGATGCTGATGGTGATGTCGGCGACGATCGCCGGGTGGTTGGGCGGCATCGTCATTCCGCTGGGGCTGCTGGCCGTGCCCGTGCATGTGTTCGCCCAGATGAAGGGCGCCTATTCGCTGTCCTGGTTCTCGGCCCTGTGGCGGACAATCGCGCTGTTGGTGTTCTGCAACATCGTGGTCGGCCTGTTCGTCACGGCCATCATCTATCTGGGTCTCGGCCACTAGCTCGGCCTTGCGGCGGCCCCAAATCGGTGAAAGCTAGAAACATGACCAAGCTCTCGATCTCTCGCGTTCATCTCCTCGCCGCCGCCGCCCTCGGCGTCCTATTGATCGGGGGCGGCGCGGTCGCTCAGCAGGCCCAGCCCAACATCATGGAGCGGACCGAGTGGGACAATCGGCGCCTGGACCAGCTGGACCGCAATGTGCGCCGGCTTGAGCGTGCCCTGACCCAGAGAAACGCCGCCGGCCAGCCCGTGCTGGTCGAGCCGGACCCCGAGGTGGTGACGTTGCAGGGGCAGTTCGCCCTGATGGACCGACGCCTGGGCGACCTGGAGGCCACGGTGCGCCGGATCAACGGCGACAACGAGCGGCTGACCTTCCAGCTGGACGAGGCCACGCGCGAGAACGAGACGCTGAAGACGCGTCTGGCGGACGCCGAGGGCCGGTTGCAGAAGCTGGAGACCCAGGCCGAACTGAATGCGCCGATCGAGGCGACCTCGCCGACCGGCGATGCGACGCGGGATCTGGCGGCGGCGGTGGCCCTGTTGGCGACCGACAAGCCGCGCGGCGAGCGGGCGCTGGAAACGGTGATCGCGGCTTGGCCCGATACGCCGCAATCGCGCGAGGCCAACTCGCGCCTGGGCGACCTGCGGGTGGCGGCGAACGACAGGGCGGGGGCGGTGCCCTATTACGCCGCCGCGCTGAAGGACTGGCCGCGCATCGGCTGGGCGGCGGATACGACGCTGAAACTGGCCGACGCCCTGTTCGCGACGCAGAGGAAGCCGCAAGGGTGCGCGGCCCTTGCTGAATTCACGCGTCGCTATGCGCCCGCCGCCTCTGACCCGCAAAAGGCGCGGGCGGCTCAGCTGAAGACGACGGGTTCCTGCGCCTGACGTCTGACCCGGATCTCAGAGCGCGGGTCTTCGCGCGGCTGGATGCGCGACTGACGCGCGATACCGGGCGGCCGCTGGCGGTGGCCCTGTCGGGGGGCGGGGATTCCATCGCCCTGTTGCGGCTGACGACGGACTGGGCGCGGACGCGTGGGCGTTCGGTGCTGGCCCTGACCGTCGATCATCGGCTGAATGCGGACAGCGGCCGCTGGACCGGCTTTGCACGCCGGGCGGCGCGGGACGCCGGGGCCGACTGGCGCGGGTTGAGTTGGGACGGGAACAAGCCCGCCGCCGGGCTGACGGCGGCGGCGCGGGCGGCGCGCCATGGACTGATTGCGGATGCGGCGCGCGAGGCGGGGGCGTCGGTCGTCCTGTTCGCCCATACCGCCGACGATATCGCCGAGGCCGATCTGATGCGGAGCGAAGGTTCCACCCTGGGGCGGGTCCGCGAATGGTCGCCGTCGCCGGCCTGGCCCGAGGGTCGATGTCTGATGCTGTTGCGGCCGCTGCTGGGCGAGCGGCGGGCGGGCTTGCGCGACTGGCTGGCGGGGCAGGGGGCCGACTGGATCGAGGATCCCGCCAACGCCGATCCCCGTTTCGGCCGCAGCCGGGCGCGGCAGGTGCTGGCGGGCGCGGCGCCCCGGTCGATCGAGCAGGCGGCGGCGCAAACCAGGGCGCGGCCGATGATCGAGGGCGAGGCCATGGTGCGTGTGGACCGGGACGTGGGCGCGCGGGCGCTGGCGGCGGCCCTGGTCTGCGTCGGCGGCGGATCGACGCCGCCTCGCGGCGCGCGGTTGGACGCCCTGATGGCGCGGCTGAAGGCGGGCGAGGATTTCGCGGCGACCCTGTGCGGGGCGCGGATCGAGGCCGTCGGCGCGACGGCGCGGCTGATGCGCGAGGCCGGCGAGCTGCGCAGACGAGACATTTCGCCGCTGGCGCTGACGCCCGGCGTCGAGGCGGTGTGGGACGGGCGGTTCGTCTTCTGCGCCGATCGTCCCGGCTGGTCTGTGGTTTCGGCGAGGGGGCGGTTGGCCAGCCTGTCGGACGCCGACAGGGCCGAGATCAATCGGCTGCCGGCGGCGACGCGCGGGGCCTGGCCTGTGTTGATCAGGGACGACGCGGTGGCCCCGGTTCTTGCAGGCGAAGGGGTCGAACGGCGCGGCCTTGTCGCGGAACGGCTCAGGCTGGCGCTGGACGAAACGACGCACGAAGACGACCTGATTTCCGCCACCCGATAGCGTAACGCTGATTAAGCCCCTATTTTCCCAGACAGACACATCCAGACCGTCGATCCCACCGGGGTCGCGGACGACCGAGGACCTCAATGAACCTGCGTAATCTGGCGATCACCGGCGTGATCATTCTGGCGTTGCTGGCGGGCTATGCGGCGCTGTCGCAGGGCGGCGCCATGAACGGCGTGACGGGCCAGCCGGCCGGCAAGCCCGAGGCCATCAGCTATTCCCAGCTGGTGCAGCGCGTGAACGCGGGCGAGGTCAAACAGGTGACCATTCGCCTGGACAAGGTGAACGGCGAGCTGAAGAACGGCGAACGATTCACCTCCACCACCGTCTACCCGAACGAACAGCTGGTGGCCCAGATGCTGGCCGCCAACGTCGAGATCGACGCCAAGTCGGGCGGCCAGTCGATCTGGATGAGCCTGCTGCTGGGCATCCTGCCGATCGCGCTGCTGATCGGGGTGTGGATCTTCTTCATGCGCCAGATGCAGGGCGGGGCGAAGGGCGCCATGGGCTTCGGCAAGTCCAAAGCCAAGCTGCTGACCGAGCACAAGGGACGCAAGACCTTCGACGACGTCGCCGGCGTGGACGAGGCCAAGGACGAGCTGCAGGAGGTCGTCGACTTCCTGAAGGATCCGGGCAAGTTCCAGCGTCTGGGCGGCAAGATCCCCAAGGGCGCCCTGCTGGTCGGCCCTCCCGGCACCGGCAAGACGCTGCTGGCGCGCGCGGTCGCGGGCGAGGCGGGAGTGCCCTTCTTCTCGATCTCGGGTTCGGACTTCGTCGAAATGTTCGTCGGCGTCGGCGCCAGCCGCGTGCGCGACATGTTCGAACAGGCCAAGAAGAACGCGCCCTGCATCATCTTCATCGACGAGATCGACGCCGTGGGTCGCCACCGGGGCGCAGGCCTGGGCGGCGGCAATGACGAGCGCGAACAGACGCTGAACCAGCTGCTGGTCGAGATGGACGGCTTCGAGGCGTCCGAGAACATCATTCTGATCGCCGCGACCAACCGTCCCGACGTGCTGGACCCGGCGCTGCTGCGTCCCGGCCGTTTCGACCGCCAGGTGGTGGTGCCGAACCCCGACGTCTCCGGCCGCGAACGCATCCTGCGCGTCCACATGAAGGACGTGCCCCTGGCCGCCGATGTGAATGTGAAGACCATCGCGCGCGGCACACCCGGCTTCTCGGGCGCCGACCTGGCCAACCTGGTCAACGAGGCGGCCCTGACGGCGGCGCGCAAGGACCGTCGCATGGTCACCCACCGCGACTTCGAGGACGCCAAGGACAAGGTGCTGATGGGCTCGGAACGTCGCTCCATGGCCATGAACGAGGAAGAAAAGCGCCTGACCGCCTATCACGAGGCCGGTCACGCCATCGTCGCCATGAACGTCAAGATGGCCGACCCGGTGCACAAGGCGACCATCGTGCCGCGCGGCCGGGCGCTGGGCATGGTGATGCAGTTGCCGGAAGGCGACCGCTATTCGATGAAATATCAGCAGATGATCGACCGGATCGCCATCATGGCGGGCGGCCGCGTCGCCGAGGAACTGATCTTCGGGCCGGAAAACATCACCTCGGGCGCCAGCTCGGATATCGAACAGGCGACCAAGCTGGCCCGCGCCATGGTCACCCGCTGGGGCTTCTCCGATAAGCTGGGCACGGTGGCCTACGGCGAGAACCAGGAAGAGGTCTTCCTGGGCCACTCGGTCGCCCGCAGCCAGAACATCTCCGAAGAGACGGCGCGCACTATCGACGAGGAAGTCCGTCGCCTGGTGACCTCGGGCTGGGACGAGGCGCGCACGATCCTGACGACCAAGGCCGAGGACCACGAGAAACTGTCTCAGGCCTTGCTGGAATACGAGACCCTTTCGGGCGAGGAGATCAAGGATCTGCTGGAGAAGGGCGTCGCGCCGAACCGCGACGAGAACAACTTCCCCAACGCCGGGCCTTCGGTCTCGGTGCCGGTGACGCCGGTGTCGGACGGCACGGACATCGAAGTCCCGGTCGCCGCCCCGGCCGCGACCAGCGTGCCGACGGTTCACTGAGCCCAGGCCTGATCTGAAAACGAACCCGCCGGGAGAGCGATCTCCCGGCGGGTTTTTTTTCTTTGGGCGTCTGGCTGACCCACTGCCCACAAAAAGCATCATGACGAACAAGTTTGCAATTCAAACCTGTCTGTGAAATATGGCTGTCTCGATTTTGGGAGGGACGTCATGGTGATATCGCAAGCAGAGAAGGTGGAGCGGCTGCACGGACTGGATGCGTTGCGCGCCGGGGCGCTGCTGCTGGGGGTGCTGCTTCACGCCAGTATGTCCTTCTTTCCGCAGCAGATCTGGATCGTGGCGGACGACAGCCGGTCGATCGGCGCCGCCTGGCTATTCTTCGCCATTCATCTGTTTCGCATGACGGCCTTTTTCTTCATCGCGGGTCTGTTCGCCCATAGGATGCTGACGCGGCGGGGCTGGGTCGCCTTCGCCAAGGATCGCGTGGTGCGGATCGCCGGGCCGCTGGCGGCCTTCTGGTTTCCGGTCATGGCGGGGATCGTTACGGCCCTGGTCTGGAACGCTCATGCCAATGGTCTGGTGACGCCGGGGGCGCCGCCGCCCCCGCCGCCGACCTATGACTGGACCAACTTTCCGCTGACCCACCTGTGGTTTCTGTGGGTTCTGACGCTCTTCTACGCCGTCGTCCTGATCGTGCGGGCCGTGTTCGGCGTCTTGGATCGCGCGGGGCGAGCGGGTCCGGTCGTGGACGGGATCACCGGCGCGCTGATCGGCCCGTGGACGCCTGCCGCGCTGGCCGCCCCGCTCGCCCTGGCGCTGTGGCTGGATCCGAAGTGGATCGCCTTCTTTGCCGTGCCGACGCCGGACGCGGGCGTGATCCCGAACACCTCCGCCCTGGTCGGGTTCGGCCTCGCCTTCGGCCTGGGGTTCGCGCTGAACCGGCGGCGTGATCTGCTGGGCCGCATCGCAAAGGGGGCGCCGCTGTTCCTGTGCATGGCGCTGATTTCGGGCGTGACGGCCTATATCCTTGCGGGCGGCCCGAACATCACGCCGATGGGCGATCCGACGGGCGGCAAGGCCTTGGCCGCCGCCGTCACGGCGGTCGCCGTCTATGCCTCGGCCCTGGCGGCCATGGGACTGTGCCTGCGCTTCGCCTCGGGCCACAGTGCGGTTCGGCGCTACCTCTCCGACGCCTCCTACTGGATCTATATCGTGCATCTGCCGCTGGTCATGCTGGCCCAGGTCTGGGTGCAGGATTGGGCCGGGCCGTGGTGGGTAAAGCTGATCGGCGTGTCGGCGGGCGTCTTCGCCGTGTGCCTGGCGTCCTACGAACTGCTGATCCGCCACCGCTTCATGGGGCGGTGGCTGAATGGCCGGCGCGTGCCGTGGCGCAACCGGCCTGCGCCTGCCCTGATCCCCGCCGAATAATTTGCAAACCCTTCCGGCGGCGTCCATCCGAGGGACGCGCCCGTCGCACAGGAATCACACAGCGATGTCCGACAAGTTCCGCACCGGCCCCGAGGCCGACCTGGCCTTCATGAAGGCCATTGTTCAGGGCGGCAATAATCCCAGGGCGACCCTGACGCTGGGCGTCGCCTATCTGGCAGGCGGTCTGCTCTATGGTCTGCAATGCCTGTTCCATATCGGTCAGGTGTGGGGGATCGTGCGCTGGCCGCCGCTGGTGAATCTCAGCTTCGTGGTCGCCGTCACGGTCGCCTTCCTTGTCGTCCTGACCTGGGCCGTGCGTGAGGACCGCAAGACGGGAACGGCCGGCCCCATCGTCACCCGCACCCTGAATGCGGCCTTCAGCGGCGCGGGCATGGCCAATCTGGCGATCATAATCGTGTTCGGCGTCGGCGCGCGCCGCGATCAGGACTTCGCGGTCTGGCTCTATTATCCGGCGATGATCTTCGCGCTTCAGTCGGCGGCCTGGTTCGTGGCCTACAGCCTGAAGAAGAAGCCATGGATGCTGGCGACGTCGTTGGGCGGCTGGATCACGGCGGTCGCGCTGGGTGTGCTGGTTCGCGACGCGGTGATCTATCTCTACGTCTGCACCCTCGCCCTGTTCGTGCTGTTCGCGGGACCGGGCTGGATCATGACGCGTGCGGCGCTAAAGGCCCGCGCCAATGATGTGGACGCCGGCTGATCCATGGGACTGGACGCGCTCGGCAAGATCGACGAGGTCATCCACGGCCGGATGCGGCTGGGGATCATGGTCTATCTGGCCGACGCCGAGGCCGCCGACTTCACCGAGCTGAAGACGGTGCTGGAGGCGACGCAGGGCAATCTGTCGGTCCACATCAAGAAGCTGGAGGAGGCGGGATACGTCGCCGTGGCCAAGAGCTTCGTGAACAACAAGCCCCTAACCCGCGTGTCCATCACTCCGTCAGGGCGCAAGGCATTCGCCGCCTATCTAGAGGCGCTGGGCGGCCTGATCGGGCGGTCGGCCTGATGGCGCCGATGGTCGTTGATCCGGACAAGGTGCGGGCGTTCGAGACGCCCGTGGCGTTCGAGGCCTGGCTGGCGGCGAACCACGACCGCGAGACCGAGCTCTGGATCCGCATCTTCAAGGTCAAGTCGGGCGTCGCCTCGATCACCTGGGTCGAGGCGGTGGATGTGCTCCTGTGCTGGGGCTGGATCGACGGGATCAAGAAAAGCCTGGATGCTGACAGCTTCCTGCAACGTGTCTCGCCGCGCGGTAAGAAGAGCGTCTGGAGCCAGATCAACGTCGCCAATGTCGCGCGTCTGATTGAGGAAGGGCGGATGACGCCGCACGGGCTGAAACACGTCGAGGCGGCCAAGGCGGACGGGCGCTGGGACGCGGCCTACCGCATCAAGGGCTCGACCGCGCCGGACGACCTGATGGCCGCCATCGACGCCGAGCCGCAGGCACGGGCGACGTTCGACACCCTGACGGCACAGAACCGGTTCGCCCTGACCTATCGCGCCGAGGCGCCGAAGACCCCGGCGGGCCGCGCCAAGGCCATCGATCGTCTGGTGGAGATGCTGAAACGGGGCGAGACGCCCCACCCGCAGAAGAGGGCATGACCGTGTTGTTTTCGCAGGTGATGGGCATCGTCAATGTGACGCCCGACAGCTTCTCGGACGGGGGGCGATGGGCCTCTACTGAAGGCGCGATTGATCAGGCCATGCGGCTGGTCGCGGACGGGGCCGATGTGCTGGACATCGGCGGGGAGAGCACCCGGCCGGGGGCCGAGCCGGTGGGCGAGGCCGAGGAGATCGAGCGGGTCGCGCCCGTCATCGCCGGCGTCCGCGCGCGCTGGGGCGGGGCGATCAGCGTCGATACGATGAAGCCCTCCGTCGCCCGCGCCGCCGTCGCGGCCGGGGCGACGATGTGGAACGACGTGACGGCTTTAAGCCATGCGCCCGACAGTGCGGCGGTCGCGGCCGAGCTGGGTTGCGACGTCGTGCTGATGCACATGCAGGGCGAGCCGCGCACGATGCAGGCAAACCCGCGCTATGATGACGTGGTGGGTGAAGTGCGCGACTATCTGCACGAGCGGGCCGCGGCGGCGATGGCGGCGGGCGTGGCGCGCGAGCGGATCTGGCTGGATCCCGGCATCGGTTTCGGCAAGACGCTGGCGCATAACATGGCGCTGACGGCGCGGTTGGACGCGCTGGTCGATCTGGGCTTTCCGGTGCTGTACGCCGCCAGTCGCAAGCGCACGATCCAGGCCATCGATGCGACGGCGGTCGCGGCGACGGACCGGCTGGGCGGGTCGCTGGCCTTGGCGCTGGAAGGCGCGCGGCGCGGGGCGCGGATGGTGCGGGTCCACGACGTGCGCGAGACGGTGCAGGCGCTGAAGGTCCAGGCGGCGGTGACGGCGGCGGATTGAAGGCCCGCGACGGACGGTCGCAGCCGGTGTAGAGGGCAGGTCTGCAACAGCCCTGATGCGCCCCATGACCCTGACCGCCTACATCGCCCCCATCGTCATGCTGTGCCTGTCGAACGTCTTCATGACCTTCGCCTGGTACGGTCATCTGAAGTTCGACCACAAGCCGCTGTGGATCCTGGTCATCGCCAGCTGGGGCATCGCCTTCTTCGAATATTGGCTGGCGGTGCCGGCCAATCGGATCGGCATCCAGGTCTATTCGCCGGCCGAGCTGAAGACGATGCAGGAGGTGATCACCCTGTTGGTCTTCGCCGGCTTTTCGGTCCTGTATCTGGGCGAGAAGCTGACGGTGAACCATCTGGTCGGGTTCGCCTTTATCGCGCTTGGAGCCTTCTTCATCTTCAAGGGGCCGCTGGGCGGCTGATCGCGGCTTGCTCCGGACCGCGGCCTGTTCCATCTGGTCGCCATGTCCTGGGTGATGTCGATCAATCCGTGGGCGACGCTGGTCGTCGCCGGTCTGCTGGAGGTCCTGTGGGCCTCGGGCCTCAAGAACGTGGGCGTCAGCCGGCCGTGGACCTCGCTGGGGGTTCTGATCGCGCTGGCGGGCAGCATGATCCTGTTGTGGGTCGCCACGCAGAAGCTGCCGATCGGCACGGCCTATGCGGTCTGGACCGGCATCGGGGCGGTGGGCGCGGCCGTGGTGGGCATCCTGGTCTATGGCGAGCCGGCGACGGCGGTCAGGGCCGTGTGCATCCTGCTGATCGTGGCGGGCATCGTCGGGCTGAAATTGTTTTCGGGAGCGGCGGCATGAGCGCGCTTCATCAAGGACGCGTCTTGATCCTGGCGGGGTCGGACTCGGGCGGCGGCGCGGGCATTCAAGCCGACATCAAGGCCGTGACGATGATGGGCGGGTTCGCCGCCACCGCCATCACGGCCATCACGGTGCAGAACACCCTGGGGGTCCACGGCGTCCATCCGCTGCCGCTGGATTTGATCGCAGCACAGGCGCGGGCGGTGCTGGAGGACATCGGGACCGATGCGGTCAAGACCGGCATGCTGGGCTCGGTCGAGGTGGTCGAGACGGTCGCGGCCCTGCTGGACGAGGCGGACGCCCCGGCGGTGGTCGACCCGGTCATGGTGGCCAAGGGCGGGCACGCGCTGTTGCCCGATGCGGCGGTCGAGGCGGTGAAGCGGCTGATGATCCCGCGCGCGGCCCTGCTGACGCCCAATGCGCCTGAGGCCGAGGCCCTGACGGGCTTTGCGGTTCACGACCTGGACGGCCAGAGGCGGGCGGGCGAGGCGCTGCTGGCCATGGGGGCGCGGGCGGTGCTGATGAAGGGCGGGCATGTGTCCGGGCCGACCGTGATCGACCTGCTGATGACTGCAGACGGCGAGACGGTGCTGGAGGCCGAGCGGGTCGACACCCGCCACACCCACGGCACCGGCTGCACCCTGGCCAGCGCCTGTGCAGCCGGGCTGGCGATGGGGCGGCCGCTGGAGGTCGCGGTGGCCGAAGCCTGGGCCTATGTTGGCGAGGCGATCCGCCGGGCGCCGGGCCTGGGCGGCGGGCACGGGCCGCTGGATCACGGCTGGCCGGTGCGGGGATGAGCGACCTGGAGGCGGAACTGGCCGCCATCGTGCGCGCCGACGCTGGTTTGATGCACGTCCTGACGACCGTCCGGGCGCTGGACCTGCCCGACTGGCGGCTGGTGTCGGGAGCGGTCTATCAGGCCGTGTGGAACGCCCGGACAGGGCGGCCGGCGGGCTATGGGGTCAAGGACTACGACCTGGCCTATTTCGACGGTTCGGACCTGTCCTACGAGGCCGAGGACGTCGTCATCAAACGCGTCGCCGCCGCCTTCGACGAACCGTTCCGCAGCCAGGTCGAGGTCCGCAACCAGGCGCGGGTGCATCTGTGGTTCCAAAACCGGTTCGGCGAACCCTATGCGCCGTTGCCTTCGACCGACGAGGCGCTGGAGAGGTTCGTGGCGCCGACCTTTGCGGTCGGGGTGCGGCTGGAGGCGGACGACAGCCTCAGCGTCGCCGCGCCGTTCGGGCTAGCCGATGTGTTCGCCCTGACGATCCGGCCCAACCCGAACCGGCTGGTGGCCAAGGGCTGGGCCAAGGCCGTCGACAGTGCGCGGGCGCGCTGGCCCGAGCTGACGGTGATCGAACCCTAGAAGGGCCCGTGCTTGCCGTTCGAGGAGAACTCGGGCGGGGCGGCCTTGTGGACATATTGTTCGGCGACCAGCCAGGCCTTGAAGGGGCGCAGGCACCCCAGGCACAGGGCGACCAGGATCGGCAGGGTCACCACCAGATGCACCCAGATCGGCGGGTGGACGGTGAAGTCGAACACCATCAGCAGGATCATCCCCACCACCCCGACGGCCGTCATGACGAAGAAGGCTGGGCCATCCGCCGGATCGGCGAAGGCGTAGCTGAGCCCGCACTCCGGACATTCCGTCTGTAGCGTCAGGTAGCCTTTGAATAGCGGACCCTTGCCGCAGCGGGGGCAGCGACAGGCCAGGCCGGTCTTCAGGGTGCTGAGGCGCGGATAATCGGTCATGGGACGACTATGGGCGCTTAAAACGGCGCTGTCGCGTGGACCGGTTGTCCTAACGCCATCCATCATTACGGTGAACGGCGGTTAACTGCGATTAAAGGCCTTGTGCGGCATGGGTCGGGAGATATGTCCGGGGCCTCGCCGACAAAGCGCATCCTGAAGACGACCGTGGCCGCCGCCACGGCCGGCGCCGTCGTGTTCGCGCCGATGGCGCCGCTGGCCCAGGAAGTCGGCCGGTCGCGCGATCCGCTGTCCATCAATATCGGCGCCAACGCCGAGTTCACGCGGGTCGAGTTCGGCGGCGTCATCGGAGTGCGCTCGCGCATCAGCCGCGAGGGCGACAAGGTCGTCGTTCGGCTGGGGACCACCGCCGCGCCCGACGTCTCGCGATTGAAGGTCGATCCGCCGGCGGGGGTGAAGTCGGTCGAGACGCGGCCGAGCCGGGGCGCGGGCGGCACGGACCTGATCCTGACGCTGGAACAGGGCGCAGATGCGCGCTCGGGCGTGGCGGATGGGGCGGTTTGGCTGAACCTCTATGCGCCCGGCAAGGCGCCGGAGGGCGGGGACGCCGCCGCGCCGCAGACGACCAAGGCCGTGGTGCCGGTGCGGGCTGAGACGGCCGGCGGCAAGACCGTTCTGACCTTCGACTGGGGCGCGCCGGTGGGGGCGGCCGTCTTCCGCCGGGGCGATGCCGTATGGGTCGTGTTCGACACGGCCGCCCGCATGGATATGAGCGGCGCCAAGGCGCTGGGATCGGCCAAGAACGCCCAGTGGGCGGCCGGGCCGGGCTATACGGCTCTGAGGATCGCCGAACCTGAGGGGCTGGGCGTCTCGGCGCAGGGTCAAGGCGGGACCTGGACCGTGACCCTGGGCGGCCCAGACGGTGCGGCGGGCGGGGTCGAGGTCGGCCGGTCCGACGACGGCGCGCCGGTGCTGGTGGCGCAGATGGCCGGGGCGACCAAGGCGGTCTGGCTGACCGATCCGCTGGTTGGGGACCGGTTCGCGGCGGTGACGGCCCTGGCGCCCGGCAAGGGTTACGCCGGCGGACGGCGCACGGTCGATCTGAGCCTGATCCCGACGGCGCAGGGTCTGGCCGTGGAGACGGCGGCTGACGACCTGAAGATCGAGGCGGCGGGCGATCTGGTGACGCTGAGCCGGCCCAAGGGGCTGGCCTTGTCGTCGCCGGCGGCCGGGCTGGAGACGGGCGACCACAATGCGGATGCGCCCAAGCGGGCGGCCTATCCGGCGCTGATCGACGAGGCCTGGGCCGCGACGGGCGAGGCGGGCTTCTCGGACCGGTATCGCCGGCTGCAGGATGCGGCCGGGCTGGAGACGATCGCGGCGGCAGACAATCCGCGCGCGCCGATCGAGGCGCGGATGGCGCTGGCGCGGTTCCTGGTCGGGTCGGGCCTGAACTATGAGGCCATCGGGGTGCTGAACGCCCTGATCGCCAAGGCGCCGAACCTGCAAGGCGAGCCCGAGGTACGCGGCCTGCGCGGCGTGGCGCGCGTCGGCGTCGGGCGTCTGGAGGAGGCCCAGGTCGATTTCGCGGGCGCCGCCCTGGCCAACGATCCAGCGACCAAGGTCTGGCTAGGCTATATCGCCTCGGAGATGGGCGACTGGGAGGGGGCGCGTCGCAACTTCGCCGCCGGCGCCCCGGCCATCGACAGCTTCCCCAAGGAATGGCGCGCGCGGTTCGGCGCGGCCCACGCCATGGCCGCGATCCAGTTGAACGACCTGCCGGCCGCCCAGCAGCTATTGGCCTATGTGTTCAGCCAGGATGCGCCGGCGGTCGATCAACTGACCGCGCGGCTGGTGCAGGCGCGTATGTTCGAGCTGAACGGCGACAAGAACCGGGCGCTGGCGGTGTATAAGGCCGTGGCGCGCGCGCCGCTGGACGGAATCGCGACGCCGGCGAAACTGGGCGCCATCAGCCTGGAGCTGGACAAGGGCGCGATCACGCCGGATCAGGCGACGGCCCAGTTGGAACAGCTGAAATGGCGCTGGCGCGGGGATGCGACCGAGATGGCGGTCGTGCGCAAACTGTCGGGCATCTATCTGCAGCAGGGGCGATATCGCGAGGCGCTGGACGCCCTGCGCGGCGCGGGCAAGCGGATGGCGGGCGTGCCGGGCGCAGCCGAGGTGCAGGCGGATCAGGCGAACGCCTTCCGCGCCCTGTTCCTGGACGGGGCCGCGGACGGTTTGCAGCCGGTGCAGGCGTTGGCGCTGTTCTATGACTTCCGCGAACTGACGCCGATCGGGGCGGACGGCGACGAGATGGTGCGGCGTCTGTCGCGCCGGCTGATCGACGTGGACCTGCTGGATCAGGCCGCCGAACTGCTGAAGCACCAGGTGGACGAGCGTCTGGACGGGGTGGCCAAGGCCCAGGTCGCGACCAATCTGGCCACCGTCTATCTGATGGACCGCCAGCCGGAGAAGGCGTTGCAGGCCATCTGGGGGTCGCGCACCACCCTGCTGCCCAATGCGATGAACAGCGAGCGCCGGGCGCTGGAGGCGCGCGCCCTCATGGATCTGGGCCGGTTCGACCATGCGCTGGAGGTGCTGGACCGGGATCAGTCAAACCCGGCGCGCGAGGTGCGGGCCGACATCTTCTGGAAGCAGCAGAAGTGGGGCGAGGCGGCGCCGATCTATGAGGCGCGGCTGGGCGATCGCTACAAGACCGCGACCACGCCGCTGACGCCGGCCGAGGAAAGCTGGCTGATCCGGGCGGGCGTCGGCTATTCGCTGGCGGGCGATCGGGCGGCGTTGCAGAGGCTGAGCGGGCGCTTTGGGCCGATGGTTCCCGGCGCGCGGTCGGCGGCGGCGCTGCGGGTCGCGCTGGATGATAATCTGTCGGGCGTGGCGGGGACGGGCGACTTCGCCAATCTGTCCAGCCAGGCCGACACCTTCGTCGGCTGGGTCAACAGCGCCAAACAGGCGTTCAGAAAAGAAGCTGACGCGAAGAGCGCCGCCTGAAATTGAAGCGGGCGGAGATCGCATCGCGACCCCCGCCCGTCATCTAAATGATCCTCCCCCGCGATGCGGGGGAGGATCTAAAGGCTTAGCCGTTGACGGCGTCCTTCAGCGGCTTGGAGACGCGGAAGCGCACGGCCTTAGAGGCGGCGATCTTGATGGTCGCGCCGGTAGCCGGGTTGCGGCCTTCGCGCTCAGCGCGATCGGCGGTGTCGAAGACGCCCAGGTTCGAGATGCGGATGTCGCCGCCCGACTTCAGGGTCGAGTGGATGTTTTCGACGATCGCGGTCAGCACCTTGCCGGCGTCGGCCTGCGAAACACCAGCGTCTTTGGCGACGGCGGCGATCAGTTCGGCTTGAGTGGTCATAAGAAGCGTTTCCAGTGTTAGTCGCCCGATTCCGAGCGAGGACCGGGGGATCAACACGGATTTCCATACGCTTTGCAAGCGCCGATGACGCTTAAAGCCATATGGGGCGGGGGATTATCCGGTACCGGACGCCCGCTGGAAGCTCTCGACCAGGCTTCCGGCGACCAGTCGCCAGCCGTCCACCAGCACGAAGAAGATCAACTTGAAGGGGAGGGAAACCACCACCGGAGGGAGCATCATCATGCCCATGGACATCAGCACGCTGGCCACCACCAGATCGATCACAAGGAACGGAACGAAAAGGAGAAATCCGATTTCGAAGGCCTTCTTCAGCTCGCTGATCATGAAGGCCGGGGTGACCACACGCAGGGGCAGGTCCTGGACGTTCTGGGGCGGGTCGATCTTCGACAGCCGGGTGAACAGGGCGAGGTCCCCACGGTCCACCTGGGCCAGCATGAAGGTTTTTACGGGTTCGGACGCCTGATCGAAGGCCTGGGGCAGTTCGATCTGCTGATCCATCAGCGGACGAATGCCCGAATCATAGGCGTCCTGCCAGGTCGGGGCCATGACGATGGCGCTCAGGAACAGCGACAGGGACACCAAGACGGCGTTCGGCGGCGACTGTTGCAGGCCCAGCGCCGTGCGCAGCAGCGACAGGACCACGATGATCCGCACGAAGCTGGTGGTCATGATGACGATGGACGGCGCCAAGGACAGGACGGTCATCAGACCGACCAACTGGACCACGCGCTGGGTCAGGCCCGCGCCGGTGCCCAGATCGATGTTGAGGGCCGAGCCGCTTTGCGCCGCCTGCTGAGCCAGGGCCGCGACAGGCCAGGCCAGGCAGACAAGAGTGGTGAACAGCGACAGCAGGGCCGCGCGTTTCAGCTCGGCGCCGGTCGGCTTGACGAAGACGGCGGGCTTCACTGGCCGCCTCCCATTTTGCCGATAGTGGGCTGACGCGGTTCGATCAGTTCGCGGCCTTCGCCCAGCAGGATCAGCCGTTCCTCGTCATCGACGCGGACCAGAACGAGGCGACGGGCGGGGTCCAGCACCAGGGTCTCGACGACCTGAAGCCGGCGCTCGCCGCGCTCCGCATTCAACCGGGCCAGGATTTGCGGCGCATAGCGGCGCGCAGCCCAGGCCGCGATCCCGATCAGGCCGAGGGTGAAGGCCAGGCCGAAGACCGCCCGGGCGAGATCGAGGAAATTCATGACGCTGCAAAGGCCCCGCGCAGTCCGCGCTCAGGCCGCGAATGTTAACCACCACGGTTAACGACCCGTTGAGATAACCCCCTATTAACCATCCAGGCGGCATTTTCTGCCCATCGCGCGCATTCGCGTCGCACGGGAGACCGCCATGGGCGTCGCCGACATACCGCTGCTGGGGCAGATCAAGGGCCGGCTGGGCTGGCTGGACGCCCGCCAGCGGGTCATCGCCGAGAACGTCGCCAACGCCGATACGCCGGGCTTCGTTGGGCGCGACCTGAAACAGCCGACCGACTTCGCCGCCGCCATGCGCTCGGGCGGGGGGCTGCAGATGGTGCGCACCAATGCGGCCCATATCGCGCCGGCCGGTTCGCCGGTGCGGTTCGCTCCGACCAAGGCGCCCGATTCGGAGACCACGCTGGACGGCAATTCGGTGGTGGTCGAAGAGCAGATGCTGAAAATGGCCGAGAGCCGCATGGCCTATGACGCCGCCATCGGCTTCTACCAAAAATCCATGTCGATGATCCGCATGGCCGCCAAGCGGCCGGGCGCCTGAGCTGATGGCCGAGAAGGACTGACCCATGCCTGATCCCATCCCCCCTTCGAACAGCGCCATGGCGGTGGCGGCCTCGGCCCTAAAGGCGCAGCAGTCGCGCATGCGCGTGATCGCCGAGAACATCGCCAACGCCCAGTCGACGGCGCGCACGCCGGGCGGCGAGCCCTATCGCCGCCAGATCCCGGTCTTCCAGGCGCGCGAGGTCGATGGGGCGACCGGCGTCACCCTGGCCGAGGTTCGGCCCGACCAGGGCGACTTCAAGATGGACTATGACCCGTCGCACCCGGCCGCGAACGCGCAGGGCTATGTGATGCGGCCCAATGTCGACACACTGGTCGAGGCGATGGACATGCGCGAGGCGCAGCGCGCCTATGAGGCCAATCTGAACGTCATCGAGACGGCGCGGTCGATGGACAGCCGCACCCTCGACATCATCAAACGCTGAGGACTAGGCCATGAATCCGATGATGGCCGCCAAGGCCTATGCCGCCGTTCAGGGCGGCGCCATGCCGACAGCAGCCCAGGCGCCCGGCGTCGGGGACGGCGGCTTCGCCGACCTGGTCAAGAACGCCATGACCGACATGACCCAGCAGTCGCGCGCGGCCGAAACCCAGATGACCCGCTCGGTCCAGGGCCAGGGCAATCTGATCGATGTGGTCACGGCGCTGAGTTCGGCCGAGGCGTCGCTGGAAACGGTGATCTCGGTCCGCGATCAGGTGATTTCCGCCTATAAGGAAATCATGGCGATGCCGATCTGACAGCGGGTCAGAAGTAGCGTTCGCCGATCCGCAAAGTGTCGCCGGGCGAAACACGCGCATCGGCGGTCAGCGGCTGGGCTTCTTCGACCGGTGATCCGGCGCGACGCACGAAGACGCGGCGCGTGTTGGCGCGATAGGTGAAGCCTTGGGCCGTCGCCACGGCGTTCAGCACCGTCAGGTCCGGCAGATAGGGGTATTCTCCCGGCCGATTGACCTCGCCCAGGATGTAGATCGGCCGATAGGTCAGGACCTGGGCGGTGACGCGCGGCTGGTTCAGATAGCCCTGGCTCAAGGCTTGAGCGACGGCGTCCTGAAGCTGGGCGCTCGTCAGACCCGCAACCTGGACCTCGCCGATCAGGGGCAGGGCGATACGTCCGTTGGCGTCGATCACGAACTCGCCGCCCAGCGCTGCCTCGCCGAAGACGTCGATGCGCACCTTGTCGGCGGAGGCGAGCCGATAGTCCGACACGCTCTGAGGCGCAAAGGCCGTCAGGCCCAGCGACAGGACCGCGATCAGCAGGCCGATGCCTCTTCTTGCCCCCACTGTCATCGCCCCCGATGGTTCCGAGTGTGAAGGCTAAACGCGTCGGTTGTTCCGGTCTAGGGGCGGTTCGACAGGATACGGGCGGCGAGATCGCGCGCCTGGCCGCGCAGGTCGGGCACGGCCGTCATCTCCCAGAAGGCGCCGCGCGTCAGGGGGCCGATGGCGTGAAGGCCGAGCGCTGGGGCGCCCGCCCCGTCCAGCAGACCGCCCTCGTCATCGACCTGCAGGCCCAGGCCCAAGGGGTCCGGGCGTCCGTAACCCTTGTCGAGGATGTCGCGGATCATCGGCTCGGTGCTCTTGGAGATCACGCCCAGCGGCCCGGTGCAGTTCACGACCAGATCGAACCGCTCCTTGATGGCGCGCTTCTTTCCGCGCGGACGCCACGAGACCTCGATGACGTCGGTCGCCTTCAGCTCGGTCAGCTTGCCGGCCAGGATCGTCAGTTCGCCGGCAGCCAGCATGGAATGGATGTCGCGGGCCGGGCCGGGCGACAGGCGGTGGCGATGCACGTCCCACAGGGGACGCAGATGGCGCAGGAAGCGGCTGCGCTCGACCCGCGACCAGCCGCGCCAGATGTCGCGCGCGGAATGGCGCAGGCGGTCGAACACGGCGCGCCAATCCGCCTCGGCCGTCGCGTTGCGGATCTGACGCAGGATTTCGGCCGGGCTGCCCGAAAAGGCGCCGACATAGGGCGTGGGCGGCACGGTCGCGTGGGCGCGGGGCAAAAGCCCGTGACGCGACAGGGCGGTCAGGCGGCGTCCGGGTCGGCGCAGGGTGATGGCTGCATCCACCATCGTCAGGCCCGAACCGATCAGCAGGACATTGCGGGCGTCGCGCGCCGTCTGGGGATCGAACCGCCAGGGGTTTTCGACATAGGCGGGGGAGGCGCGCACCGCGTCCTCGACGCCGGGGGGCGAGGCGGGCTCCAGATTGCCCAGCGCCAGCACGACCTGATCGGCCGCGACTGCTCCGTCGCTGGTCAGGATACGCCAGCCGTCGTCCTGACGATCGATGGACTGAGCCTCGGCGCCGATCAGGTTCAGTCGGTCGGGGGCGTCGTCCAGCGCCTCATCCAGCAGGGCTTGAAGATAGTCGCCATAGACGCCGCGGGTGATGAAGCCGTCCTGGGCGCGCCACGACGGCTGTTCGGCCAGCCACTCGGCGAGGTGGCTGGGCTGGTCGGGAAAGGCGCTCATATTGTCCAGGCGGACGTTCAGCAGATGGCCGGGATTGCCGGTGTCATAGGCGGTGCCGGGACCGAAAACGCCGCGCCGTTCGATCAGGGTGACGCGCACATCGCGCGAGGCCTTCAGCAGATTGACGGCAGTCAGCAGGCCGCTGAAACCCGCGCCGACGATGGCGACATGCGGTCCATTCTGCTGCGGCACGCGCACCCCCGTTTCCCGTTTCCGTCGCTGTCGATAACACGCGGCGGGCCAGAGGGATCATGGCGATAAATATCTATCTGGCCAGTAGGAATAACGTGATCAGGGGCTGCGACCTCTGGTCTTGCGGATGTCGCGCAGGGCCAGAGGGAGCAGCGTCCAGGGCTCGACGCAGTAGCGGACGAACAGCCGTTTGGGATCGTGCAGCAGGCGATAGGCCCATTCGACGCCCGCGCGTCCCATCCAGCGCGGGGCCGCGCTTTGAGCCCCCGCCTCATAGTCGAAGGCGGCGCCGACCGACAGGATGACGCAATCGGGCAGGCGCTCGAAGTTTTCGGCGATCCATAGCTCCTGGCGCGGCATCCCCATGCCGACGAACAGGATATGGGGCTGGAAGGCCGTGATCCGATCCAGGACGGCGGCGTTCTCGGACGAACCGGGCCGAGCGTCGAAGAAGCCGTGGTGGATGGCGATGTCGGCTTCGGGATAGCGGAGCTTCAGCCGGCGGGCCGCCTCGTCGCCGACGCCGGGCGCGCCGCCGACGGACAGGACGCGCCAGCCCTGACGGTTAGCCACGCTCCAGAAATGGTCGCGCCAGTCCAGATAGGTGCAGCGATGAAAGCCCCGGCTGTGCAGACCCAGGGCGCGCGAGAAGGCCAAAAGCGGCGTCGAATCGACCTCGATCAGATCGGCCTTGTCGTAGAAGGCGCCGAGTTCAGGTCGCTTCTGCATCAGATAAAGGCTGTGCAGATTGTGATTGGCGATCAGGCTTTTTTCGCCCTGTCGCACCGCCTGCTGAATGTGGTGCAGCACCTCTTCAGGCTTCACCAGATCCATCGATTGACCCAGGATCGTCACTCGCTCGTGGGCGCGGCGGTTCTGGCGAAACGGCGCGCGCGGCTTGGCGCGGCGCTCCGTGGCGAAGCGCTCTGGCGCAGAGGGGCTGAGAGACGGGTCCGCCATGAAGCGCTTCTAATCGACCTGACCTCAAGACGGGGTTAGAAAACAGGCTTAGCGCCCATTAAGTCGCCGCCGAACGCGGATCGAAAATGATGTCCGGCCAGGCTTGCCGCGCTGCGTGCGCAAGAAATCTCGCAAAGGCGAAAAATCCTTGTTGACCCCGCCCGGAGCCTCCCTTAGAGGTCCGCGCCTTCCCGATGGAAACGCCGCAAGGCGCTGCCGACGGGGCCCAGATGGCGGAATTGGTAGACGCGCTGGCTTCAGGTGCCAGTGGCTTAACGGCCGTGGAGGTTCGAGTCCTCTTCTGGGCACCATCTTTCAGAAAGCGTCGCACCGAACGGTGCGGCGCTTTCTTTGTTTTGGCCTATCGCCTCGCGCGCGCCGCCCCGCTGCTTGAGGCCATATTTTTGGGCCTATAGGAATGCGCGCGGCGCATTCCTGCTTGAGGCCGTTCCGTGAATGCGGCGCGCGGCGCTCAGCATTGCTGTAGGCCGTTTCGCGCGCCGCGTTCGCCGTGTAAGAGCCTGAGCATGACCGTTTACCTGCATGAGGGCGACCTGCCCGACGATCTGGACCTGGGGTCCGAGGTCGCCATCGATTCCGAGACGATGGGCCTGCGTTTTCGCCGCGATCCGCTGTGCGTGGTGCAGTTGTCGTCGGGCGACGGAAACGCCCATGTCGTGCGGCTGAACCGGCCCGCCTATGACTGTCCGAACCTGAAGCGGGTGCTGACCGATCCGGCGGTGACCAAGATCTTCCACTTCGGCCGGTTCGACATCGGCATGTTCCTGCTGCACCTCGGCGTCGAGACGCGGCCGGTCTATTGCACCAAGATCGCCTCCAAGCTGGCGCGCACCTATACTGACCGGCACGGGCTGAAGGACGTGGTGCGCGAGACGGTGGGCGTGGACCTGTCCAAGGCGCAGCAGTCCTCGGACTGGGGCGCCGAGACGCTGAGCCAGGCGCAGCTGGACTATGCGGCGTCGGACGTCCTGTATCTGCACGCGGCCAAGGCCAAGCTGGACATGATGCTGGCGCGCGAAGGGCGAACCGATTTGGCCGCCAAATGTTTCGACTTCCTGCCGACGCGGTCGGCGCTCGACCTGGCCGGCTGGGACGAGACCGACATCTTCGCCCACAGCTGAGGCGCGCTTGACCGAACACGGCGAACAGTCCCGCATCGAGGCCGACGAGGCCAGGGTCGCCCTGGCCGGCGCGCGCTGGCGCGCGCGCTCGCGGCGGGTGAAGCTTTATCGCCGCGTCCTGCCGATCGTCATCCTGGTGCTGGCGGGCGGCGCCCTGACCTGGACCGTGTTCCGCACCGTCATGTCGGGGGTGGAGCGCAAGGCCAGCCAGAGCCAGGAAGTCCGCCTGGATGCGCCCCTGTTCCACGGGCAGGATGCGCAGGGCCGCGCCTTCACCGTCGGCGCGCAAGGCGCCGTGCGCGATCCCAATACCGGCAAGTTCAAACTGATCGGCCCGGCGCTGAAGCTGAACCTGGGCGGACGCAAGGTCACGGAACTGACCGCCGACGGGGGCATCTATGACGAGCAGGCGAAGACGGTGACGATCGGTCCAAACGTGCGCATTTCGGACGGGGGCACGGGCTTTGTCCTGACCACGCCCGAGGCGGTGGTCGACACCTCGACCGGAAACGTCACCGGTTCAAAGGGCGTTCAGGGTTCCGGCCCTATTGGAACCATCAACGCATCGTCCTATGCGATCTACGATCAGGGACAGCGCGTCGTGTTCGACGGCGCAGGCGACAACAAGGTGAAGGGCGTTCTGACGCCCAAGGGGTCAGGCGGATGATCGTGACGAAGATTTCGAAGGCGCTGGCTGTCGTCGCGGCGGCGGCCGTCGTGGGCATGCCGGCCCTGGTCGATGCCCAGGCTCAGGCGACCAATCAGCCCGTCGCCTATGGCGCGGACTCGGTCGAATACGCGCCCAACTGCATCATCCTGCGCGGCCGGGCCGAGGCGACGCAGGGCGGCAACCGCTTTCGCGCCGACACCCTGACCCTGGTCAGCGGCGAGGGCGGCGATCTGCAACGCGCCGAGGCCAGCGGCACCGTCTATTTCGTGACGCCCGACCAGTCGATGCGCGGCGACCGCGCCGTCTATAATCTGGGCAATGGTGAGATCGTGGTGACGGGCAACGTCATCCTGACCCAGGGCAAGAACGTCCTGACCGGCTCGCGCCTGGTCTACAACATCAACACCGAGACCGCCCGCATGGACGGCGCGCCGCGCGGCGCCGCCGGAAGCCGCGTGCAGGGCGTCTTCTATCCCAACTCGAACTGAGGCCGTCTGGCCGTCACGGACCTGAGCATTTGGCGCGCAAGGAACTGTCAGCCCTGAACCTGGACGAGCGGCCGCAGCCGGCCGCCGTGGCGCCCGCGCCTGCGGAAAAGGGCCTGCGGGTGATGAACCTGGCGCGGTCGTTCGGCCAGCGTCAGGTCGTGCGCGACGTGTCCCTGACGGTCCAGCGCGGCGAGGTCGCGGGCCTGCTTGGCCCGAACGGCGCGGGCAAGACCACCTGCTTCTACATGATCACCGGCCTGATCCCACCGGATTCGGGCGCGATCTGGCTGGACGGCGAGAACATCACCGGCCAGCCGATGTATCAGCGCAGCCGCATGGGCCTGGGTTATCTGGCGCAGGAAGCCTCGATCTTTCGCGGCATGACGGTCGAGCAGAACGTCAAGGCGGTGGTCGAGCTGAACTATCCGCGCGACCAGATCCGCGCCGAGACCGACCGGCTGCTGAACGAACTGCACATCGACCATCTGCGCCATGCGCGGGCCACGGCGCTGTCGGGCGGCGAGCGTCGGCGAGTGGAGATCGCGCGGGCGCTGGCCGGACGGCCGTCCTTCATGCTGCTGGACGAACCCTTCGCCGGCATCGACCCCCTGGCCATCGCCGATATCCGCACCGTGATCCGCTATCTGGCCAGCCAGGGCATTGGCGTGCTGATCACCGACCACAATGTGCGCGAGACCCTGGACATCACCGACCGGGTGTCGATCATCTCGAACGGCGCGGTGCTGTTCGAAGGCACGTCCGACGAGGCGATCCACGACGCCGAAGTGCGCCGTGTCTATCTGGGCGAAAACTACATCTGACGATGAGCGTCTCCTCCCTGCGAAGCGGGGAGGGGGACCGCGCGCAGCGTGGTGGAGGGGTTCTTTGAGTCCCTACCGGCGCTAGTGATGCGGTGAAGACCCCCTCCGTCACGGCGCTTGAAGGAAGCGCCGCGCCACCTCCCCATGAAATGGGGAGGAGACGAAGAGCGCGTTCGTCTCGCGTTAACCGGTTCGGCGACATTCTGTCCCAGCAAGTTCCGGGCCACTCGGCGGCCGGGCGGGAAGATTTCGGACGTGATCGGGCAAAGGTTAGAGGTCAGGCAGGGGCAGGGGCTGGTCATCACGCCCCAGCTGCAGCAGGCGATCAAGCTGCTGCAACTGTCGAACCTCGAGCTGGAGGACTTCGTCGAGGCCGAACTGGAACGCAATCCGCTGCTGCAACGCGAGGAACCGGAAGGCGAGACGCACGAACCGGTCGAGCGCGTCGAGGCGGCCTCGGATAGCGAAATGTCGTTCGGCGACGGCGTCGCGGACGCAGCGGCGTCCTCGATGGACGCCGGTTCCGACGATGTCTACGGCGACGCCGCCCCGGGCGAGCGCACCAGCGACCGGATGACCGACGAGGCCCAGCCGGGTCTGTCGGACTGGTCCAGCGCCGGCAAGGGCGGCCAGATGTTCGAGGGCGAGGGCGAGCGGCCCGACGCGCACGAGTTGACCCTGTGGGAACATCTTCAGGCCCAGGCGTCGAGCGCGGGCCTGTCGCCGGCCGACCACGGCATCGCCCTGACCCTGATCGATGCGACCGACGAGGGCGGTTATCTGCGGGGGGAACTGACCGAATTCGCCGACCGGCTGGGCGTGCCGCTGGAGCGGATCGAGGCGGTGCTGAGCGTCTGTCACGGCTTCGAGCCGACCGGGATCATGGCGCGGTCGGTGCCGGAATGCCTGAAGCTGCAGCTGATCGAGCGCAATCGGTTCGATCCGGCGATGGCGGCGCTGCTGGACAATCTGGACCTGCTGGCCAAGCGCGATCTGGCGGGCCTGCGCCGCGTCTGCGAGGTCGATGGCGAGGATCTGACCGACATGATCGCCGAACTGCGGGCGCTGACGCCGCGTCCGGGCGCAGGCTTCGGCGGCGAGCCGGCGCAGACGGTCGTGCCCGACGTGCATGTGAGGCCGGACCCCGCCGGCGGCTGGCGGGTTGAGCTGAACGCCGACACCCTGCCGCGCCTGTTGGTCGACAAGCGCTATCACGGCCTGGTTCAGGCCGGCGCGCGATCGGACACCGAAAAGACCTTCGTCGCCGACTGCGCCGCCCAGGCCAACTGGCTGGTCAAGTCGCTGGATCAGCGGGCCAAGACCATTCTGAAGGTCTCATCCGAGATCGTGCGCCAGCAGGACGCCTTCCTCGCCTTCGGCGTCGAGTTCCTGAGGCCGCTCAATCTGAAGACCGTCGCCGACGCCATCGGCATGCACGAATCGACCGTCAGCCGCGTCACCTCGAACAAATATATCGCCACGCCGCGGGGCGTGTTCGAGCTGAAATTCTTCTTCACCGCCGCCATCCAGTCGGTGGACGGGGCATCGACCCATTCGGCCGAAGCCGTCCGTCACAAGATCAAATCCATGATCGACGGCGAGGGGGTTGAAGGTGACGTTTTGTCCGACGACCGGATCGTCGAAATCCTGAAGGAAACGGGCATCGACATCGCCCGCCGCACCGTGGCCAAATATCGGGAAGCCTTGAGGATTCCGTCCTCGGTCGAGCGCCGCCGGATGATGAAGACCGGCTGACATCCACAGCCAAGCGTGACCACAAATCGGTGATCTGGATTGACACCAAATCGGGTCGGGCGCGTTCTATCGGCATGCAAGTCCAAGTCAGCGGCAAGCAAGTGGATGTCGGCGAAGCGTTAGGCTCGCGCATCTCCCAGGAACTCGAAGACGGGGTTGGAAAATACTTCGCCCGAGGCGGTGAAGACGCCGAGGTCGTGGTGTCCAAGGACGGCCACAACTTCAAGGTGGACTGTTGGGTCCGCCTCGCGTCGGGCCAGACCCTGGTGACGACCGGAATGGGCGGCGACGCCCACTCGGCCTTCACCGAGGCGCTGGATCGGCTCGAAAAGCGGGTTCGCCGCTACAAGCGCCGGCTCAAGGACCACCACATCGGACCCAAGGGTCTGTCGCCCGAGAAGACCGAAAACGCCGCCCGCGAAGTCGCACGCAGCATCGTGCTGCGTGATCCCGACAGCGTGGAAGACGATGTCTTCGGCGACACCGGCGAGAACGACGGCCCGCCGCCGGTGGGCATGGTAATCGCCGAGACCGAGCACGAAATCCGCACCATCACGGTCGGACGGGCTGTGCTGGAGCTGGACATGACGGGCTACCCGGTCGTGCTGTTCCGCAACGCAGCCCACGGCGGTCTCGCGGTCGTCTATCGTCGTCCGGACGGCAATGTGGGATGGATCGATCCCGAACGGACGGCCAAGTCCAACGGTTCGGTGAACTAAAGCCTCAGTTTGACTTCGGCGCGGTTGTCTCTAAACGGGCGGCCGCGCCGTTGTCTGCTGCGTGTATCGAGGTTGTGTAATGGACATCGGTGATCTGCTCGCGCCCAAGGGCGTGGTGCTGCGCAGCGGCGCGTCGTCTAAGCGACAGGCGCTTCACGCGCTGGCGGAGGCGGCGTCCCATGCGCTGGGCCTCGACGAAGCCCGTATTTTCGACGCCTTGATGGAACGCGAGACGCTGGGATCGACCGGGCTGGGATCCGGGGTCGCGGTGCCGCACGCGCGTCTCACCGAGGTCGAGAAGGTGACGGCCGTTTTCGTGCGACTGGATACGCCTGTGGCCTATGATGCAGTGGACGACCGGCCCGTCGATCTGATCGTCGGCCTGTTCGCCCCGCCCAAGGCGGGCGCCGAGCATCTGCGCGCATTGGCGGCGGTGTCGCGCGCGCTGCGGTCGCCTGAACTGCGTGAGCAACTGAGACAGGCGCGAACGACCGATGCGATCCGCGCCCTTTTCGTCAAGGACGCCACGGCCGCGACGGCGGCCTGAACTGCGTCATGAACGGCGGCGCCTGCGCGCCGCCATCCATCAGATCAGTGAACGGAAACCGGCTCCAGCTCGTGCGCCACGGCGGCGGCGAAGGCGGTGTCGCGGTCGATCATGACCGCCAGACGCTCGCCGTCGGCGCTGTGGACGGCATACAGCATCTGGCCGGGGTTCAGATCCACGTCCTTGATCTCGACCGCCTCTTCAAGCAGGTCCGAGGCCTTGATCTCGCGCACATACACGAGGTCGGGGGCGCCCAGTCCGGCAAAGTCTTCCTTGGTCATCGTCATCGGCGTCATTAGGACCGCCTCCTTCATATTTGACAACGCCCGGATCGCCGGGCGGTTCGAATGGCTATGGTTTTCAGCCGGCCGTGATGGGCCCAGACGTAATTGGAATGCGCCGCACCTGGCGCTCGGCCTCGGGCCGGATCAGGTCGACGTGGAGCAGGCCGTGCTCCAGTCGGGCGCCCTCGACCTCCAGCCCGTCGGCCAGGACGAAGTTGCGAACGAAGCCACGCGCCGCGATGCCGCGGTGCAGAAAGGCCTGTTCGCCCCTGCCGGCGTCGTCGCGTTTGCCGGCGATGGTCAGCTGGCGGCCGTCCAGGGTGATGGCCAGTTCGTCCGGCGCAAACCCGGCGACGGCCAGGCTGATGCGGACGCCCGCATCGCCGATCTGTTCGACATTGTAGGGCGGATAGCTTTCGGCCGCGGCCTTGGCGGCGCGGTCGATCAGGGCGCGGGTATGGTCAAAGCCCAGCAGAAAGGGGCTGTCGAACAGGAGGGTGCGCGTCGTCGTCATCTGGGGTCCTTGCGTCAGCGACCGAGCGGTCGGTCTCCCGCAATCGGCAAGACCGTCCGTCACAGATGAAGATGGGGGCTGGCGAGGGCGGGATCAACCGGCAGCGCCTGTGGGGTCAGTGGATGGCCTCGCCGTGCTGGGTATAGTCCAGCCCCTCGACCTCTTCGTCCTTGGTGACGCGCAGGCCCGTGGTGAACTTGCAGATCATCAGGACGACGAAGGTGCCCACCGCGCTCCAGGCGATGACGCCGACCAGGCCGACGGCCTGTTTCCACACCGTCGTCCCCTCCGAAAGGGCGTTGACGGTCGTGGTGGCGAAGACGCCGGTCAGCAGGGCGCCGACGATGCCGCCGACGCCGTGAACTCCGAAGGCGTCCAGGCTGTCATCGTATTTCAGCGCGTGCTTCAGCCAGACCGCGCCCGCATAGCAGGCCGGGCCGCCGATCAGGCCGATGAAGAAGGCGCCCTTGGGATCGACGAAACCGGCGGCGGGAGTGATGGCGACCAGACCGCCCACGACGCCCGACAACAGGCCCAGCAGGGTCGGACGCTTGCGGTCGAACCATTCGACGGTCATCCAGCCCAAAGCGGCGCTGCCGGCGGCCAAGATGGTGTTGAAGGCGGCCGTGGCGGCCAGCGCGTCCGCCGCGCCTGCTGACCCCGCGTTGAAGCCCAGCCAGCCGACCAGCAGCAGGCCTGTGCCGATGGCGCTATAGACCAGGTTGGCGGGGGCCATGTTGTCGCGCCCGAAGCCGTGACGCGGCCCCAGCATCAGGGCGCAGACCAGGCCGGCGATACCGGCGTTGACGTGGACGACCGCGCCGCCCGCAAAGTCGAGCACGCCCAGTCCGCCCAGATAGCCGCCGCCCCAGACCTGATGACAGATCGGCGCATAGACGATCAGGTGCCACAGGCCGAAGAACAGCAGGCTGGCCGAGAACTTCATCCGCTCGGCGAAGGCGCCGGCGATCAGGGCTGGGGTGATGATGGCGAAGGTCATCTGGAAGGCGACGAACAGCAGTTCGGGTAGGCCGGGCAGCAGGCTGTGGGACGTCTGGGCCGTCACGCCGTTCAGGAAGGCGGCCTGTACCCCGCCGATGAAGCCGTTGATCGCGTCCGGTCCCTTGCCGAACGACAGGCTGTAGCCGACCAGGAACCACAGCACCGAGACGATGGCGAAGGCCGCCGCCGACTGGGCGACGACGCTGATGATGTTCTTCTTCCTGACCATGCCGCCGTAGAACAGCGCCAGACCCGGCAGGGTCATCAGCAGCACCAGCGCCGTCGAGGTCAGGATCCAGGCCGTCGCCGCCGTATCGATGGCCAGCGGCGCCTGATGCGCCAGCAGGGCCGGGGCCACCAGGGTTGGGGCCGCCAGGGCCGGTGAGGCGAAGGTCGCCGCCCCGGCGACGAGCGTGACGGCGAGGGCGGCGGATCGGGTCATGGCGGCTTTCTGAGGCAGGCGGTTCGGTGTCAGGCGGAGGTCTTCAGGCGTTCCGTGCGGGCGACGATGTCGGTCAGGGGCACGATGCGGACGAAGCGGTTCAGACTGCTGTCCCAATCCGCCAGCAGACGCCGCGCCAGGGGCGAGGCCGTCGCGGCCAGATGGGCCTCGATCAGGCCCTTCAGTCGATCGGCCGCCTGTGCGTCCATGTCGGTCACGCCCGACAGGTCGCCGTTCAGGGCGCGCTCGGCATGGCCCGGCTGGTCCAGCACGAACAGCTCGCCGCCGCTCATGCCCGCCGCCAGGTTCCAGCCGACCGAGCCCAGGACGACCACGCGCCCGCCGGTCATATATTCGCAGCCGTGCGCGCCCAGACCCTCGACCACGGCCTCGGCGCCGGAGTTTCTGACCGCAAACCGCTCGCCCGCCGCACCGGCGACGAACAGACGGCCCGAGGTCGCGCCATACAGGGTGGTGTTGCCGCAGATCAGCTGATCCTCGCGCCATTCGGGCGTGCGGATCGAGATTTCGGCGCCCGACAGCCCCTTGCCGACATAGTCGTTGGCCTCGCCGGTCAGGTGCAGTTCCAGACCCTTGGCTGCAAAGGCGCCGAAGCTTTGGCCCGCGATGCCTTCCAGCCGCAGCTTCAGACGACCGGCCGGCCCTTGCGCGCCGAAGCGCCGCACGATGGCCGAGGACAGGGCCGCGCCGACCGTGCGCTGGGTGTTGTTCAGCGGATAGGACAGCTCCAGCGTCTGGCCGCGATCCAGGAAGCGCACGGCGTCCTTCAGCACGGCGGCGTCCAGGCTGTCGGCGATGGGCTTGCGCGTCGTCTTGTCGGCCCATTTGCCGGCCGCGCCCTCGTCCACCTGAACCAGCAGCGGGTTCAGATCCAGGTCGTCCAGGTGCGAGCCGCCGCGCCGGACCTGACGCAGCAGGTCTGTGCGGCCGATGATCTCGTCCATCGTGCGCGCGCCGATCGACGCCAGGATCTCGCGCGTCTCCTCGGCGATGAAGGTGAACAGGTTCACCACCTTGTCAGGCGTGCCGGTGAACTTGTCGCGCAGCCGCTCGTCCTGGGAGCAGACGCCGACGGGACAGGTGTTGGAATGGCACTGCCTCACCATCAGACAGCCCATGGCGATCAGGGCGGCGGTGCCGACGCCGTATTCCTCGGCCCCCAGCATGGCGGCGATGACCACGTCACGGCCGGTGCGGACGCCCCCGTCGGTCCTCAGTGTGACCGAGCCGCGCAGATTGTTCAGCGTCAGCACCTGATGGGCCTCGGCCAGGCCGATCTCCCACGGCAGGCCGGCGTGTTTGATCGAGGTCTGGGGCGAGGCGCCAGTGCCGCCGTTGTGGCCGGCGATCAGGATGGCGTCGGCGTTGGCCTTGGCCACCCCCGAGGCGATGGCGCCGATGCCCGAGGCGGACACCAGCTTCACCGTCACCCGCGCATCGGGATTGATGGCCTTCAGGTCGTAGATGAGCTGAGCCAGATCCTCGATCGAATAGATGTCGTGGTGCGGGGGCGGGGAAATCAGGGTCGTGCCGGGCACGGCATGGCGCATCCGGGCGATGAATTCCGTGACCTTAAAGCCGGGCAGCTGGCCGCCCTCGCCGGGCTTGGCGCCTTGCGCCACCTTGATCTCGATCTCGCGGCACTGGTTCAGATATTCGGCCGTGACGCCGAACCGGCCCGAGGCCACTTGCTTGACCGCCGAGTTGGCGTCGTCGCCGTTCGGGCGCGGGTGATACCGTTCCGGATCCTCGCCGCCCTCGCCCGAGACCGAGCGGGCGCCGATGCGGTTCATGGCGATGTTCAGCGTCTCGTGCGCCTCCGGGCCGAGCGCGCCCAGCGACATGGCCTGGGTCAGGAAGCGGCGGCGGATGTCCGACACGCTCTCGACCTGGTCCAGCGGAATGGGCGTGCCTTCGCGGAAGTCCAGCAAATCGCGCAGGGACAGGTCGGCCTGGGCGCGAACGACCTCGGAGAACTGCTTGAAGCGGCGATAGTCGCCCCGGTTGCAGGCGTCCTGCAGCAGGTGGATGGTCTTGGCCTCGTGGGCGTGGGCCTCTCCGCCCGAACGGATCTTGAAGAAGCCGCCGATGGCGGGCGACGGCACGGCCTCGCCCCAGGCCATGCGGTGCCGCTTCATCGCCGCCTGTTCCAGACCGGCCAGGCCGATGCCGGAGATGCGCGACGGGGCGCCGGGGAAGAATTCGGCGGTCAGGGCGCGCGACAGACCCAGCACCTCGAACTCGCATCCGCCGCGATAGGCGGAGATGACGCTGATCCCCTTGCGCGCCAGGGTCTTCAGCAGGCCCGCCTCGATGCCGGCCTTGTAGTTCAGACAGGCGTCGCGCAGCGTCAGGCCGGGATACAGGCCCCGATCCAGACGCTCCTGGAACAGGTCCTGGGCCAGCCAGGCGTTGACGGTGGTGGCGCCGACCCCGACCAGGACCGCGAATCCGTGCGGATCCAGCGTCTCGGCGGTGCGGACCACGATCGAGCAGTAGGAGCGCAGGCCCGCCTTGGTCAGGCGGCCGTGGACCCCGGCGGTGGCCAGGATCATCGGCGCGGCCAGACGATCCGCCGAGCCGGCCTGGTCGGTCAGCACGATCAGGGCGGCGCCGTGGCGGGCGGCGGCTTCGGCCTCGTCCATGATGCGGTCCAGCGCGGCGCGAAGGCCGGCGCCAGGCCTGTAGGCTTCCTTGGCGTCGTCGGACGGCAGGGCGTAGCTGCAGTCGATGACCACGGTCGAACCGGCGCCGACCGTGTCGACCATCCGTTCGTACATGCCGTTGGTCAGGACCGGGCTGTCCAGCACGAAGACGTCGGTCTGGGCCTCTTCCTCGGCCAGGATGTTGCCCAGGTTCTTGAACCGGGTCTTCAGGCTCATGGCGCCCGCTTCGCGCAGCGGGTCGATGGGCGGGTTGGTGACCTGGCTGAAGTTCTGGCGGAAGTAGTGCGACAGCGGGCGGGGCAGGGCCGACAGCACGGCGGGCGGGGCGTCGTCGCCCATCGAACCGACCGCCTCCTTGCCATCGCGCACCAGGGCGTCCAGCAGCAGGTCCAGATCCTCGCGGCTGTAGCCGGCAGCGATCTGGCGGCGGGTCAAGGCCTCGCCCGAGGCCGAGCGCGGTTCGGGTCCAGGGCCGATGATCGGCTCCAGATCGACCATATTGTCCAGCCACGCCTCGTAGGGGTGGGCGGCGGCCAGGGCGTCGACGGCCTCATGTTCGTCATAGACGCGGCCGTGCTTCATATCGACGGCGATCAGCTTGCCGGGGCCGATGTGCAGGCGGCGCTTCACCCGGCTCTCGGGGATCGGCACCAGACCGGCTTCCGAGCCCGCCATCAGCAGACCATCGACGGTCTCGACGGCGCGCAAGGGACGCAGGCCGTTCCTGTCCTTGCCCGCCACGATCCAGCGGCCGTCGGCGGCGCAGATGGCGGCCGGGCCGTCCCACGGCTCCATCACCGCATTGCAATAGGCGTAGAAGGCCCGGTGTTCGGGCGGCATGACCACGTCGTCCTTGGCCCAGGCCTCGGGGATCAGCAGGGCCTTGGCCATCGGCGCAGGGCGACCGGCGTGGACCAGCACCTCCATGACATTGTCCAGGGCGGCGGAGTCCGATCCGCCCGGCTGGACCACCGGCTTGACCTCGCCGTCGCGGTCGCCAAAGGCGCCGGCCGCCATGCGGATCTCGTGCGACTTCATCCAGTTCAGATTGCCCTTCAGCGTGTTGATTTCGCCGTTGTGGGCCATCATCCGGAAGGGCTGGGCCAGCTTCCATTCCGGGAAGGTGTTGGTCGAATAGCGCTGGTGGAAGACCGCGTAGGCCGAGACGAAGCGCGGGTCCTCAAGATCGGGATACAGGTCGCCCAGCAGTTCGGCCCGCACCATGCCCTTGTAGGCGATGGAGCGTGCGGACAGGGTGCAGATATAGACGCCGGCCAGGTTCTCGGTCTTGACCGTCTTTTCGATGCGGCGGCGGCACAGATACAGTTCGCGCTCCAGCGCCTCGCCGTCCAGCGGTTGGCCCGCGTCGTCCAGCGGCGGGGCCAGCATGATCTGTTCGATCTCGGGCCGGGTCGCGCCGGCCTTGGTCCCGACGACCGACAGGTCGATGGGCGTCTGACGCCAGCCGTAGATCCAGAAGCCTCCGCGCAGGGCCTCGGTCTCGACGATGGCGCGGGCGCGGTCCTGGGCGCCCAGGTCGGTGCGCGGCAGGAAGACCTGGCCGACGCAGATGGGCCCAGGACGCAGGGACTGGCCGATGGAGGCCACCTGTTCGGCGAAGAAGCCTTGGGGCAACTCCGCCATGATGCCGGCGCCGTCGCCCGACAGGCCGTCGGGATCGACCGCGCCGCGGTGGGCCACGGCCTTCAGGCTGCGGATCGCATATTCGACCACGTCACGGCGGGGGGTGCCGTCGATGGAACAGACCAGGCCGACGCCGCAGGCGTCGCGCTCGGAGGCGCGGTCATAAGCGTTGCCGGCTTCCAGCCGGTTACGGGTCTCTTGGTACTTGTTCAGCCAATCGGTCATGCCGCGACCTCCTCGGTGCGGGTCTTGAAGTAGCGGTCGATCTCGGCGGCGGCGTCCTGGCCCTCGCGGACGGCCCAGACGACCAGGGAGGCGCCGCGCACCGCGTCACCGGCGGCGAAGACGCCGGGCAGGCTGGTGGCGAAGCTGATGGAGCCGACCTTGATGGTGCCGTCGTCGCGCAGGCGCAGGTCGGGCTCATGCGCCGCGAACGGCTCGGGCGAGAAGCCCAGGGCCTCGATGACGATGTCGGCCGGCACGTCGAAGTCGGCGCCGGGCACGGGCACGATGTCGCGACGCTGGCCGGGAGCGGCCTCGGTCAGTTGCATGCGCGCGGCGCGCACGCCCGTAACCTTGTCGCCTTGCGATAGCAGGGCCTTGGGCGCGGCCAGCCATTCGAAGACGACGCCCTCTTCCTCGGCGTTGACGACCTCGCGGGCCGAGCCCGGCATGTTCTCGCGGTCGCGACGATACAGGCAGGTGACGCTGGCCGCGCCTTGCCGGACGGCGGTGCGGACGCAGTCCATGGCGGTGTCGCCGCCGCCGATGACGACGACCCGCTTGCCGCGCGCCTCGTGCCAGCCGTCCTGTTCGGCGTCACCCAGGTCGCGCCGGTTCTGATGGGTCAGATAGGACAGGGCGGCGACGGTCGAATCCGGCCCGCGACCGGGAGCGGACAGGATGCGCGGCTGATAGACGCCCATAGCCAGCAGGACGACGTCATGCTTGTCGCGCAGCTCGGTCAGGGTCACGTCCTTGCCGACCTCGCAGCCCAGCACGAACTGGACGCCGCCGTCGATCAATCGGTCCACGCGACGCTGCACGACGTGCTTTTCCAGCTTGAAGCCGGGGATGCCGTAGATCAACAGGCCGCCGGCGCGGTCGTGGCGATCATAAATCGTGACCTGATAGCCCTCGCAGCGCAGGCGGTCTGCAGCCGCCAGACCGGCCGGGCCGGCGCCGACGATGCCGACCGTTTCGCCGCGTTCCGCCGCCGGGCGAATGGGTTCGACCCAGCCGTTGGCGAAGGCCTGGTCGCCCAGCCAGGCCTCGACCGAGCCGATGGTCACAGCGTCCCAGCCGGACTGGTTCAATGTGCACGACCCCTCGCACAGTCGGTCCTGCGGACAGATACGACCGCAGATTTCGGGCATGGTCGAGGTCAGGGACGCGACGCGCCAGGCCTCGCGCGGCTCGTTCTCGGCCGAAAGGCGCAGCCAGTCGGGGATGTTGTTCTGAAGCGGGCAGGCGTTCTGGCAGAAGGGCACGCCGCAGTCGGTGCAGCGCGACGCCTGTTTCTCGGCCGTCTCGGTCGAGGGCGGAATCGTGATCTCGCCGAAACCGCGTGCGCGCAGTTCGGCCGAGGCCTTGGACAGGCGGCGGGGTTCGACGACGAATGTCCCGCCTTGCTTCAGGGTCTTATGCATATCTCGCATATGCCGCAAACGACGCGTTAGAGGCAAATATTATTGCCACGAGGCGTTCTCAGCGAAACAAAAAGAATAAATCATCCAATCGGACGCGTTTCGTCGTCAAAAGTTGCTGATGTTGGCCGTTTGCGCCGCAACAGGATTTTGTTCCAGGGGTGCGACAATAGGAACCGGCGCAGTCTCGAGGCGTTCGAAGGACTGATTTCAGCAGACCACAGCGAGTGCGCCTATGCCCCGATGGACAACCCCGACCGGCCTTGGGGGATGGCTGACGTTGCTTCTTGGGGTCCTGCTGGCCGTGATCGGTTTGGTGTTGACGGTCGGCGGCGTTCAGCTCGCGATGCTGGGCGGCTCCTGGTACTACCTGATTGCAGGCCTGGCGCTGATCGTGTCGGGCCTTCTGCTGGTCTATCGCGACGTGCGCGGGGCTTGGCTCTATGGCGCGGTTTTCGTCGCCACGGTGATCTGGGCGCTGTGGGAGAAGGGCCTGAACGGCTGGGCCATGATCCCGCGCCTGGTCGGACCGTTGGTGCTGATGTTCCTGGTGCTGGCGACGCTGCCGGTGCTGCGGTCGCGCGGCGGCGGCAAGACGGCGGGCTTCGGCGCGCTTGGGCTGGCGGTGCTGACGGTCGTGTTCGGCCTGGTGGTCGGTCAGATCAACGCGCCCGGCGTCGATAGCCCGGTGCCCGGCGCGCGGGGACCGTTCGGCGATCCCGCCCTGATCAAGGCCGGCCTGGACTGGCCCGCCTATGGCGGATCGGACGCGGCCCAGCGCTATTCGCCGCTGAACCAGATCAACAAGACCAACGTCGGGCAGCTGGAGCGGGCCTGGACCTTCCGCACCGGCGACCTGCCCGGCGAACGGTTCGGCGCCGAGACCACGCCGCTGAAGATCGCAGACACCGTTTATCTCTGCTCGGGTCGCAACAAGATGTTCGCCCTGGACGCCAACACTGGTCGGCAGAAGTGGGCCTATGATCCCAAGGTGGCGGACGAGCAGATCCCCTACACCGCCGCCTGCCGGGGCGTCACCTACTACGCCGCGCCCAACGTCGATCAGGCCCAGCCCTGCGCGACGCGCATCATCGAAGGCACGCTGGACGGCCGCATCATCGCAGTCGATGCGCGCACCGGCGTGCCTTGCCCCGCCTTCGGAACCAACGGCGCCGTCAGCATCAAGGAAGGGATGGGCAATCCCTATCCCGGCATGGTGTCGATCACATCGCCGCCCGTCGTCGTGCGCGGCGTCATCGTCACGGGCCATCAGGTTCTGGACGGCCAGAAACGGTGGAACGCCTCGGGCGTCATCCAGGGCTATGACGTCGTCACGGGTCAGCTGCGCTTCGCCTGGGACATGATGCGTCCCGACATCACCACCGCTCCGCCGGCCGGTCAGACCTATACGCCGGGCACGCCGAACATGTGGACGACGGCGACGGGCGACGAAGCTTTGGGCCTGGTCTATCTGCCGATGGGCAACTCGGCCGCCGACTACTATTCGTCGCTGCGCCGGCCCCAGGAGAACCAGTATTCCAGCGCCTTGGTCGCGCTGGACGTCACGACCGGCAAGCCGCGCTGGAGCTATCAGACCGTTCGCCGCGACGTCTGGGACTATGACCTGGGTTCGCAGGTGACGCTGGTCGACATGCCGACCGCAGGTGGCGTGACGCCTGCGGTGATCCTGCCGTCCAAGCGCGGCGAAATCTTCGTGCTGGATCGCCGCACGGGCCAGCCCCTGCATGGCGTGCAGGATCGTCCGGCCCCGCGCGGCGGCGTCGAACCGGCGCAGCGTGCGGCGACCCAGCCCTATTCGCTGTTCAACACCCTGGCCAAGCCTGACCTGCGCGAAGTTGACATGTGGGGCATGTCGCCGATCGATCAGATGATCTGCCGTATCCAGTTCAAGAAGGCGTCGTACCAGGGCCAGTTTACGCCCCCGACCGCCGACCGTCGCTTTATCGAATATCCGGGCTACAACGGCGGTTCGGACTGGGGCAGCGTGGCTCTGGATCCGCGTCGCGGCGTGATCATCGCCAACTATAACGACATGCCCAACTACAACCGTCTGGTGCCCCGCGCCGAGGCGAACAAGCTGGGCTGGTTCCCGCGCGACGACCCCCGCTATCAGGAAGAAACGACCGGCGAGGGCGCGAAGGCCGAGGGCGCGGGCGATCCGCAGATGGGCGTGCCCTATGCGATCGACGTCAACGCCGGTTGGCGGATGCCCTTCACCGGCCTGCTGTGCAAGGAGCCGCCCTATGGCGGGATCCGCGCCATCGACGTGCAGAGCGGCAAGACTCTGTGGGACCGTCCGTTCGGCACGGCTCGCAAGAACGGCCCGTTCGGCATCCCC
The DNA here is from genome assembly GCF_030209705.1 of Brevundimonas sp. MEB006b. NCBI lineage: Bacteria > Pseudomonadati > Pseudomonadota > Alphaproteobacteria > Caulobacterales > Caulobacteraceae > Brevundimonas > Brevundimonas sp. MEB006b. Next base: position 422,594 of record NZ_JARVRL010000002.1, on the reverse strand, counting down.
TCGATGCTGCCGCTGGAAATCGGCACGCCGAACAACGGCGGCTCGGTGGTCACGGCGGGCGGCCTGATCTTCATCGCCGCAGCGACCGACGACCTGATTCGCGCCATCGACATCGAGACAGGCAAGACCGTCTGGTCCGATGTCCTGCCCGCAGGCGGCCAGGCCAACCCGATGATCTATGAGCAGAACGGCCGCCAGTATCTGGTGATCGTCGCCGCCGGCCATCACTTCATGGAAACGCCCGAGGGCGATTACGTCATCGCCTACGCCTTGCCCAAGCGGAGTTGAGTTGATCTTCTTCCTCCCTCCCTCCTGCGGGGTAGGGGAACGTCAGGGCCGCGTCTGCCCCTGGCCGCGCACCACATATTTGTAGGTGGTCAGCTGTTCCGCCCCGACGGGCCCGCGAGCGTGGAGGCGGTTGGTGGAGATGCCGATTTCGCCGCCGAAGCCGAACTCGCCGCCGTCGGCGAATTGGGTCGAGGCGTTGATCAGGACGATGGCGCTGTCGACCTTGGCGGTGAACCGTTCGGCGGCCTCGGCGTCGGTGGTGACGATGGCCTCGGTGTGGCCAGAGCCATAGCAGGCGATGTGGTCGGTCGCGGCGTCCAGATCCTCGACGATGCGCACGGACAGGATGGGCGCCAGATATTCGGTGGTCCAGTCGGCCTCGGTCGCGGGCGTCATGGCGGGGACCAGGGCGCGGGCAGCGTCGTCGCCGCGCAGTTCGCAGCCGGCGGCGATCAGGTCGGCGGCGACGGGGGGCAGCAGGCGTTCGGCCCCGGCCCGGTCCACCAGCAGGGTCTCGGTCGCGCCGCAGACGGAGACGCGGCGCATCTTGGCGTTCAGCACGATGGCGCGGGCGGCGTCGAGGTCGGCGTCGTGGTGCAGATAGGTGTGGTTCAGACCTTCCAGATGGCTGAGCACAGCCGTGCGGGCCTCGGCCTGGACGCGGGCGACCAGGCTCTTGCCGCCGCGCGGGATGATGACGTCGATTGCGCCGTCCAGGCCGGTCAGCATCAGGCCCACGGCCTCACGGTCGGGGGTGTCGACCAGCTGGATCGCATCGGCGGGCAGGTCGGCCTCGGCGAGCGCTTCGGCGATCAGGGCGGCGATGGCGAGGGAGGATTGCAGACAGTCCGAGCCGCAGCGCAGGATGGCCGCATTGCCCGAGCGGATGCACAGGGCGGCGGCGTCGGCGGTGACGTTGGGCCGGCTCTCATAGATGACGCCCAGCACGCCGATGGGGGTGCGGACGCGGGCGATGTCCAGACCGTTGGCGGGGGTCCAGCGTTCGGTCTCGACTCCCAGGGGATCGGGCACGGCGGCGATGACAGCGACGGCCTGGGCCATGCCGGCGACGCGGGCGGGCGTCAGCGACAGCCGGTCGATCAGGGCCTCGGTCATGCCGTTGGCGCGGGCGGCCGATACGTCTCGGGCGTTGGCGGCGAGGAGGGCGGGTTCGGCCGTCGCCAGCTTTGCGGACAGGATTTCCAGCGCGCGGGTGCGGGCGGCGGAGGGGGCTTCGCGCAAGGCGGTTGCGGCGGCGCGGGCGCGCCGGCCCAAGTCGAGCATTCGGGTCGAGAGGTCGATCATCGGTCGTCCAGCACCATGTCGTCGCGGTGGATCAGGACCGAGGCCCCGCGATAGCCAAGCAGGGTCTCGATCTCGTCCGAGCGTCGGCCGCGAATGCGCGAGGCCTCGTCGGCGGCGTAGGCGGCCAGACCAACGCCGACAGCCCGACCATTCGGGTCGATCAGACGCACGCAATCGCCCTTTTCGAAGCCGCCCGAGACGGCCGTGACTCCGGCGGGCAGCAGGCTCTTGCCCGCCTTCAGCGCCGTGACGGCGCCGGCGTCCAGCGTCAGGGCCCCAGCGGGCGACAGGCTGCCGGCGATCCATTGTTTGTAGGCGGCCATCGGACCGTCGGGCGCGGCGATCAGGGTGGCGCGGGCGCCGTCGCGAACAGCGGCCAGCGGCGACAGGGTCTGGCCCGAGGCGATGATGGTGGCGCATCCGGCCGAGCGCGCGATCTGGGCCGCCGCCAGCTTGGTCGCCATGCCGCCGGTTCCGACGCCCGCGTCGGCGTTGGCGCCCCCGCCCATGGCCAGGATGTCGGCGCTCAGCGTCTCGATCAGGGGCAGCTGGGCGGCGTTCGGATCGCGGCGCGGATCGGCGGTGTAGAGGCCGTCCACGTCCGACAGCAGGATCAGCAGGTCCGCACGCGCCAGCTGGGCCGTGCGGGCGGCCAGCCGGTCGTTGTCGCCGTAACGGATTTCCTCGGTCGCCACCGTGTCGTTCTCGTTGACGATGGGGATGACGCCGTGGGTCAGCAGGGCCTCGACGGTCGCGCGGGCGTTCAGCCACCGCCGACGGCGTTCGGTGTCGTCGCGCGTCAGCAGCACCTGGCCCGCGATCAGGCCGTGGGGGTCCAGCGCCCCGGACCAGGCCGCCATCAGCAGCGACTGTCCGACCGAGGCCGCCGCCTGCTTGTCCTCCAGCCGTGCGCCCAGGTTGGGCAAGCGGCCCCGACCCAGGGCGATCGAGCCGGACGAGACGACGATGACCTCGCGCCCCTCGGCCTTCAGCGCCGCCAGATCCGAGGCGACGGCGGCCAGCCAGTCGCGCGTCGGCTGGCGCGTGGCCGCGTCAATCAGCAGGGAGGATCCGATCTTGACCACGACCCGCCGGGCGGCGCCCAGCGCCGACGCAGCGCTCGGGCCGACGGGAAGGGCGGCGCGCTGGGACATGAAGCTGTCTCTAACGCCACGGTTCGGGCTTGTCTCTTGCTGTGTATCGCCGCAATGCAGACGCATGATGGAATCCGTTTCCCCCATCGCCGCAGGCGGTCTGGGCAGTCTGGCGGCGGGCATGATGACGGCGGTGGGCGCCGTGCCTCTGCTGTTCTTCCGCAAGGCGGGGGTGCAGACCCAGAGCGCCCTGCTGGGTTTCGCCGCCGGGGTCATGCTGGCGGCCTCCTTCTTCTCGCTGATCATTCCGGGCGTCGACGTGTTGCAGGCGGGCGGGGCCAGCCAGTCGGCGGCGGCCGGCGTCATGGGGGCAGCGGTGCTGATCGGGGCGACGGTGATCGGCCTGATGAACCGGTTCGCGCCGGTGGACATGCTGGCCATCGGGCCGGCGGGATCGCGCGACCTGTCGCGGCGCATCTGGCTGTTCATCATCGCCATCACCCTGCACAACTTCCCCGAGGGGGCGGCGGTGGGCGTCAGCTTCGGCGGCGGCGACATGCATCAAGGGCTGTCCACGGCGCTCGGCATCGGCATCCAGAACATGCCCGAGGGGTTGGCGGTATCGGCGGCGATGGCGACCCTGGGATACGGTCGCTGGCCGGCGTTCGCGGCGGCCCTGGCCTCGGGCCTGGTCGAGCCGGTCGGCGGGCTGATTGGGGCCAGCGTGGTCGATCTCTTGCCCGGCGCCCTGCCGTGGGGGCTGGGGCTGGCGGCGGGGGCGATGATCTATGTCGTCACCGCCGAAATCATTCCCGAGACCCGCGAGAAGTCCAAGGGCGAGGGGTCGATGATTGGCCTGATGATCGGCCTTGTGGGGATGATGTTCCTGGACATCGCCTTGGGATGAGGCGGGGCGGCGAAACGCGGCGTGACCGCGCACCGGGGCGTTACATCGATTTACATGGCAGGCGGGGGTTGAAGCCGTCGGGGCCGAGAGGCTAGGCCTCTCCTTTCGCTGCTCGATTGTCCCCCGAAAGGAGCGCCAGCCTAAATGACGCGACCTCTCAAGCCTGCGGCTTCCCGTAGAAATTTCTTGTCTGGCCTGGGGCTTTTGGCCCTGATGGGCGCCGGAGTGTTCCCCATGCCTGTTTCCGCCCAAGCGTCCCGCACCGTCGCCCGTCACCGCCAGAAGATCGAGGATCTGATCGCGGCCATGACGGTCGAGGAGAAGGCGGGCCAGCTGAACCTGCTGGCCGATCCGTTCCGCTGGATGCCGACGGCGGTGAACCCGCTGGACGGCACGGGCGATCCGGCGCGCGTCACGGCCCTGATCCGCGAAGGCAAGGTCGGCAGCCTGTTCAATGGCATCGGCGCCGAGAGCGGGCGCCGAATTCAGCAGGTGGCGATGGAGGAAAGCCGGCTGAAGATCCCGCTGCTGTTCGCGGCGGACGTGATCCACGGCCTGTCCACCATCTTCCCCGTGCCGCTGGCCGAGGCCGCAGCTTTCGACACAGAGTTGGCGCGGCGCACCGCGCGGGCGGCGGCCATCGAGACGGCGGCGTCGGCCGTTCACCAGACCTACGCCCCCATGGTGGACGTGGCCCGCGACCAGCGCTGGGGCCGCAACGTCGAGGGCGCGGGCGAGGACGTTCTGCTGAACAACCTGCTGGCCGCCGCCCGCGTGCGCGGCTTCCAGGGCGAAAAGGGTCTGGACGACCGTGACGCGGTCCTGGCCACTGCCAAACACATGGCCGCCTATTCCGCCGCCGTGGGCGGGGTCGAGTACAACACCACCGACATGAGCGAGCAGACGCTGCGCGGGGTCTTCCTGCCGCCGTTCAAGGCGTCGGTGGACGCCGGCGCCCTGTCGATCATGAGCGCCTTCAACGACGTCAACGGCGTGCCGGCGTCGGGCAGCCGCAAGCTGCTGACTGACATCCTGCGCGGCGAATGGGGCTTCGAAGGCTTCGTCGTCTCCGACTACACCTCCGAGCAGGAGCTGGTGGCCCACGGCTTCGCCGAGGACGGCCGCGACGCCGCCCGCCTGGCCTTCAATGCCGGGGTCGATGTGTCGATGGTGTCGGGTCTCTATCTGGAACATCTGCCCAGCCTGGTCGCCTCCGGCGAGGTGTCGATGGCGCGCCTGGACGAGGCGGTGCGCCGCGTCCTGAACACCAAGGCGGCGCTGGGCCTGTTCGACGACCCCTACCGCGGCACCGATCCGGTGCGTGAAAAGGCGGTGGTCGGGTCGCGCGAGCACGTCGAGCTGTCGCGCGAGGCGGGCCGCAAGTCGGTCGTGCTGCTGAAGAACGACAACGGCCTGCTGCCGCTGAAGAAGAGCCAGAAGATCGCCCTGGTCGGCCCGTTCGCCGACGACGTGGACAATGTCTGGGGGCCGTGGACCATCTGGGGCGCGCCCGAGCGACGTGTTTCGCTGGAGGCGGGCTTCCGCGCGGCCATGAGCGATCCGCAGAACCTGACCCTCGCACGCGGCTCGGGCGTCGAGACGCCGCTGGACGGCGGGATCGAGCAGGCTATCGCCGCCGCCCGCGACGCCGAGGTCATTGTCCTGGCCATCGGCGAGGCGACCAATATGTCGGGCGAGGCCCAGTCGCGCACCGAGATCGTGGTGCCCGCGCCGCAGGTCGCCCTGGTCGACGCCATGGCGGCGCTGGGCAAGCCCATGGTCATCCTGCTGAGGAACGGCCGGGCGCTTGCGCTGGAAGGCAATGTGAAGAACGCCCAGGCCATCGTCGTGACCTGGTTCTTGGGCGAACAGATGGGCCATGCCGTCGCCGACGTCCTGTTCGGCGATCACGGCCCGTCGGCGCGCCTGCCGGTCAGCTTCCCGCACAAGTCGGGCCAGCAGCCCTATTCCTACGACCGCAAGACCACCGGTCGCCCGGCCAATCCCGATCTGGCGAGCGAGGAATACAAGGCCCGCTATCGCGAGACGACGAATACGGCGCTGTATCCCTTCGGCTATGGCCTAACCTATGGCGCGATCAGCTATGGGCCGGTTGAGATGGAGAGCGACAAGCTGGCCTGGGCCGGCACGCTGGATCTGGCCGTGACCGTGACCAACACCGGATCGCATCCGGCCGAGGAGCTGGTGCAGCTCTATATCCACGACCGGGTCGCCAGCCTGACCCAGCCGGGCCGATTGCTGAAGGACTTCAAGCGCGTGTCGCTGAAGCCGGGCCAGAGCACAAAGGTGACCTTCACCCTGAACGCCCGCCAACTGGGCTTCATCGGCGCGGACGAGACCTGGCGCATCGAGCCCGGTCTGTTCGACGTCTGGCTGGCGCCGCACGCCCAGGGCGGGGCCAAGGCGACGTTCCAGCTGATCGGTCCGGCGTCGATCACCGACGGGCGGTGACGCGCGCCACGTTGACGGGGCAGGCGGCAGGGCTTAACGACGCCGCCGTTTGCCTTCGGCCTTCGTATCGGCCGGATTCGATTTTAGGAGCGCGCCCATGACGACGAAGATTCTTCCGGGCGCCACCGGCGTTCTCGCGCTCGCGGACGGCACGATCCTGCAGGGCATTGGCGTGGGCGCCGTCGGCTCGGCCTTGGGCGAGGTGGTCTTCAACACCGCCATGACCGGCTATCAGGAAATCCTGACCGACCCGTCCTACATGAGCCAGATCCTGGCCTTCACCTTCCCGCACGTCGGCAATGTGGGGACCAATGTCGAAGACATCGAACAGATGGGCGGCGGGTCCGACACCTCGGCGCGCGGCGCCATCTTCCGCGACGTGCCGACCGACCCGGCCAACTATCGCTCGGACGCCAGTTTCGACGACTGGATGAAGCGGCGCGGCGTCGTGGGTCTGGCCGGGGTGGACACCCGCGCCCTGACCAAGATCATCCGCGACAAGGGCGCGCCCCACGCCGTCATCGCCCACGACCCGGACGGAAACTTCGACCTGGAGGCCCTGGTCGCCCAGGCCAGGGGCTGGACGGGGCTGGTCGGTCTGGACCTGGCCAAGCCCGCCTCGACCCTGCAGGCGTTCGAATGGAACGAGGGGCTGTGGGACTGGCCGGAAGGGCACCCGAAGACCGAAGGCCGCAAGGACGTGGTCGTCATCGACTACGGCGTGAAGCGCAACATCCTGCGCGCCCTGGCCTCGACCGGCGCGCGCATCACCGTAGTCCCGGCGACGACGACGGCGGAGGAAGTTCTGGCCCGCAATCCTGACGGCGTGGTTCTGTCCAACGGTCCGGGCGATCCGGCCGCGACTGGCGAATACGCCGTGCCTGAAATCCAGAAGCTGGTCGCCAGCGGCAAGCCGTTGATGGGCATCTGCCTGGGCCACCAGATGCTGGCCCTGGCCTTGGGCGCTAAGACGGTGAAGATGGATCAGGGCCACCACGGCGCCAACCATCCGGTCAAGGATCTGACCACCGGCAAGGTGGAGATCGTGTCGATGAACCACGGCTTCACAGTCGATCGCGACAGTCTGCCCGACGCCGTGACCGAGACCCACGTCAGCCTGTTCGACGGCACCAACTGCGGCATCGCCGTCAAGGACAAGCCGATCTTCAGCGTCCAGCACCACCCCGAGGCCTCGCCCGGGCCGACCGACAGCCTGTATCTGTTCGACCGGTTCGCCGATCTGATGGGCGCGCGCTGAGGCCATGAAGCAGGGGGCGGTTCGGTCGGACTATCTGGACTGGCTGGCCGAGGCGTTCGAGGTCGGTCACCGGTTTACGCCCTTGCCGGACGGGGATGTCGTCGTCGGCTATGCGACCGGATACGACGCGGCCGACATCGCGCCTTTCGTCCTGTCGCTGCGGGCCGTGTTCGAGGGGCCTGTGGCCCTGGTGGTCGACGCCGAACCGGCTCTGCGCGCCTTTCTGGCCCAGCATCGGGTGACCGCCATAGATGCGCCGGTCTGGCGCGGATGGGCGCCGCATCCGGTGATGCAACGGTTCGTGGCCTTCGCTGGTTTGCTGGGCGAGCGGCCGGGCGCGGCCCTGGCCTGCGACGTGCGCGACGTGATCTTTCAGGCGCCGCCCTTCGATCCGGCGCCCAAGGGCCTTGAGGCCTATGTCGAGGCCGAGACGCCGCTGGCCGATCACGCCTTCAACATGAAGTATCTGCGCGCCCTGTTCGGCGAGGCGCAGGCGCGGCAGCTGGCTGACAAGGCCTGTCTGTGCGTCGGCACCATCGTTGGGCCGCGCGCCGAGGTCTCGCGCCTGTCACGGCTGATCCTGTCGCTGGCGGCGACGCCGCGATCCGAGATCGGCGGGGCGTTCGGCGCTGATCAGGCGGCCTTCAACATGGCGATCCATCAGGGTCTGACGGCGATGACCGTGCGCCCCAACTATGGTCGCGTGGCGACCCTGGGCCTGACGCCCGGCGAAACGCTGAGGTTCGAAGGCGGCAAGGTCGTCAATCCCGACGCCAGCGTCAGCCCCATCGTCCATCAGCATGATCGCCATCCGCATCTTGAAGCGCCTGTCCACGCGCTGTGGGGTGGAGGGCTGGAGCTGCGTCGGCGGGTAAGGCCCAAGTCGGCGGGGCAGAAGTTCGAAAAGCTGAAAGCCTCGCTGCGCCGCCGGATGCCCGAACTGCGCTGACCCGGCTGTGCCAGGCCCAGGCGCTGGCGACGATGGAAGGCAGGTCCGACTGGCGTGGCTCAAAGCCCAGCGCCTGGCGCGCCAGAGTGATGTCCGACACCAGGTGCGGCGGGTCGCCCGCGCGACGTGCTCCGGCTGCGTCGGGCAGTCGAAGGCCGCTGTGCGCCATGATGGCCTCAAGTACCTGCCGCACCGAATGGCCGCGACCGGCGCCCAGATTACAGGCGAAGAAGCCGCGGCGGTCGCCGAGCAACTGGGTCAGGGCGGCGAGGTGGCCCAGAGCTAGGTCGCAGACGTGGACATAGTCGCGCACCGCTGTGCCGTCGGGCGTGGGATAATCGGTCCCATGAACGGCGAAGTCGTCGATTTGGCCGCGCAAGGCCATCATCGCGCGTGGGATCAGATGGGTCTCGACCGGCCGATCTTCGCCGATCAGGCCTGACGCCGAGGCGCCGCTGGCGTTGAAATAACGCAGCGCGATGATGTTCAGCCCATGCGCGGCGCTGGCGTCCGACAGGATCTGCTCGCAGCTTAGTTTGGAGCGGCCATACGGGGTGACGGGGGCCAGCGGCGTCGCCTCGGTGATCGGATTTTCGCCGGGATCGCCATAGACGGCGCAGGTGCTGGAAAAGACGAGCCGGTTCACACCCGCTTCCCGCATCCCGCCCAGCAGGCCGAACAGACCGCCGACATTGTTGCGGTAGTAGTCCAGCGGCGCGCGCACCGATTCAGGGACCACGGACGAGCCGGCGAAATGCATGACGGCACAGATGTCGTGGGCGATCAGGGTGTGGCGCACCTTGTCCACGTCCCAGACATCGCCCTCGACCAGCGGCCCCCAGCGCACGAAACGGCGCCGGCCGGTCGACAGGTTGTCGTAGGTGACGGGCCGATAGCCGGCGGCCGCTAGGGCCTCGCACACATGGGCGCCGATATAGCCCGCGCCGCCCGTGACCAGGATCGCCTTCGCAGATGTCAGCGCCGATCCGAATCCGCCCATCCGCTCTTGTCGGATACCGAAGGTCTGTAAATCAACCCCAAATCACGGTCGTGGGTATTAAGGGGTGTGCGACGATTGTCAGGGGATCGGCGAGAAACTGCGTTCTTCGCGCAGGGCGCTGGCTTTCCGGACGGCGATCGGTGCGGCGTGCAGCCAGTAGTCGGCGTCTTCGAGACGCTGCTCTCTGCGGCGCTCCAGTCCGCGCAGGCGGCGCAGGGCGGCGTTCTGGAGAAGGCGCGCATGCAGGGCGCGGGGCGACAGTTCGGCGATGGCGGGAGAGCCGGGGACGGCGACGGCGTCGGGGCCTTTGGGCTCCACCGCCGGGCGGGCGATGGCGATGAACATGAGGATCTCGGTGCAGGAGGGAGAGGCGCTTCTGCGCCGAGCTAACGAGGGGTTAACCACAGTCCCTGTGGATAGTTCCTGACTGCGTCCGAAAAAAGTCTGTGAATCGAAAGACTTACTGCCCGTTTCCGAACAAAATAGTTACCGAAATCTTAATCCGGGGTCGGAGCGTTCGCTCGACGATGGTCGGGAAGTGCGCTGCAAAGGCGCCGCCGGTGGCAGTCCCTAGGGGAGTCGAACCCCTCTTTTCAGGTTGAAAACCTGACGTCCTAACCGATAGACGAAGGGACCGCGGCCGGGGCGGCGCATTTGCCCCGGTTCGGCCCCTCCTGCAAGCAAAAAGTTATGCGGCCGCGGCGGTTGCGGGCACGAGGGCGTCCAGCGCCGGGAACAGGTCGGCGATCAGATCCTCGACATGCTCCAGACCCACCGACAGGCGCACCAGGCCGTCGCCGATGCCGGCCGTCGCGCGCTGTTCCGGCGTCATGGCGGCGTGGGTCATGGTGGCGGGGTGAGCGATCAGGCTTTCGACGCCGCCCAGCGATTCCGCCAGGGTGAAGATCTCCAACGTCTCGACCAGATCGCGCACGGCGTCCGTGCCACCCTGCAGTTCGAAGCTGAGCATGGCGCCGGGGCCGGCCTGCTGGGCCGCGACCAGGGCGTGGTTGGGGTGCGACTTCAGGCCCGGATAGTGGACGGCCTTGACCGCCGGGTGGGCGGCGAGCTTTTTGGCGATCTTGCCCGCCGTGGCCTGTTGCCGCTCGATGCGCGCGAACAGGGTGCGCACGCCGCGCAGGGTCAGATAGGCGTCGAACGGCGAGCCGGTCACGCCGGTGCAGTTGGCCCACCAGGCCAGGGTCTGGTGATCCTCGGCGTCGGCCGAGATGACGGCGCCGCCGACCACGTCGGAATGGCCGTTGATGAACTTGGTCGTCGAGTGGACGACGAAGTCGGCGCCCAGCTTGATCGGGTTTTGCAAGGCCGGCGACAGGAAGGTGTTGTCGCAGACGACCTTGGCGCCCGTCGCATGGGCGCGGGTGCAGATGTCGGCGACATCGACCAGACGCAGCAGCGGGTTAGACGGGGTCTCGACCAGCACCAGCTTAGGCTTCAGGGCCAGTGCGGCCTCGAAGGCGACGGGGTCACCTTGATCCACCAGCAGCAGTTCGAAATGCCCCTTCCTGGCGCGGGCGTTCAGCAGGCGACAGGTGCCGCCGTAACAGTCGTGCGGCGCGATCAACAGATCGCCCGGCTCCAGCAGGGTCAGGGGCAGGTCAACGGCGGCCATGCCGGTTGCGGTAATGACGCAGCCGGCGCCGCCTTCCAGCTCGGTCAGGGTCTCGGCCAGCACGTCGCGGGTCGGATTGCCCGAACGGCTGTAGTCGTACTTCCGCTTCTGATCGAAGCCGGCGAAGGAATAGTTGGACGACAGATACAGCGGCGGCATGACCGCGCCATGGGCCGTGTCCGTATCCACGCCCGTGCGGGCGGCGATGGTGTGCGGATTGGCGGGGCGGGAAGTCATGCTTTGATATCCTTCAGGGCGGCGCGGAGGATGTCGCCGACGAAGGCGTCCTCCTTCAGAAAGGCGTCGTGGCCATAGAGGGAGGGCGCTTCGACGAAGCGCCACAGGGTCGGCAACCGCGCGGCCAGTTCGCGGATGTCGTCGATCGGCACCAGACGGTCGGAGGTGAAGCCGATCAGGGTGACGGGGGGGGTGATGGCTTCCGGCGTCACGCTGTGGCGGTCCAGGGAATCGGACACCGACAGCCAGCGGGCCGGGGTGGTGTGGGTGCGGTAGGCCTGGCCCCGCGCCGTCAGATAGTCGCAGACGGGATAGGCGCCGCCGACAGCCGTGGGCGCGGTGGTGTCGAAGCGATCGTCGAATTCCTCGGCCGTGCGATAGGTGGTCATGGCCAGTTCGCGGGCCAAGGCGACGCCTTCCTCGGGACGGCCGGCGGCGACGGCGAATTGCAGGATGCGGCGCTGGATGCCGCGCCAGGCGGTGGCCTGGGGATGGGCGCGGTGGGCGGCCGACACGATGATCAGCTGCTCGGCCCAGTCGGGGAACAGTTCGGCGAAGGCCAGGCCTACCATGCCGCCGTACGAGCAGCCGACGAAGGCGGCGACGCGCTCGATCTTCAGATGGTTCAGCACCAGCGCCAGCAGGCGCGCCTGGTCGTGGGTGGTGATGGTGACGGGCTTGTCCAGGAACTCGGCGCCGGGGGCGAAATCGACGGCCAGGACCTGAAGCCGGCTCAGATCGATGGGCCCGCGCACCGATACGGCGCCCGACCACCAGCCCAGGCCGTTGGTTTCGGTCCGGTGGACGAAGCGTCCGGCCGAGATGCCGCCGGCGACCACGACGACAGGGGCGCCGATCCGGCCATGCAGGCGGCCGACGATATTGGGCTGGTTCAGCTTTTCGCCCGAGGCGAGGCGGAAGTCGGCGGGAATGGGAACGATGACGTCGCGGGCGCCGCCGCGCTCACGCGTCGGTTCGCGGACAGGAGTAAGGGCTGTCGCGCGGCGACAGTCGGGGTCTTCGAGCAGGGTGGTTTCGGCCAGTGTCATCGTCGTTCCGCATCGTTCTCGCTCAGCAAGTCTCGATGCGGTGACAGAGCGTGGAGCGTCGTCTCGTCGATGCTCCACTCATCTCTCGCGACCCCGAAGGACCCCGCAGGAGTTGGCACCGTTTCGAGCTGTGAGACCCGATGGTTGCCCCAGCGTCAAAGGGCCTAATCCCTCGGCTGGTCTTGATGAGTGACTTTACGTTGATGATCGAGGCGGCGCCGGTCAAGCGAAAAATTCAACCTCATTGACGGCGTGCGCCCACTCCCAGCGGGTGAAAACGCACCGTAAGCGCCCTGTCGCGAAAAAATCATCCACTACGACTTGACAGAGCGGGGGTCGTCCGACCACCCTAAGTTCAGATTTCAACCGGACCTGCCCTGTGCAACAGCGCTCGCTCATCGCCGAAGTTTCGACCGTCGCCGGCCTCGCCGCGACGCGTTTCGGCATGATCCTCGGCGGCGCGATTATCGGCGGTACCACCGGCACCACCACCATGCCCGAACGGGCGGGACGAGTTTAGCGCGCCGAACGCCGGCAACCGCAGAACCCGAACCCCGCCCGGTCCGCCAGGCGGGGTTTTTCTTTTCACCCCACCCCATCCCGACCTTTCCCGAGAACCCCGATGTCCGCCCAACTCGCCGTCGTAGAAAAATCCGAAAGCCTCGATCCCAGCAGTCAGCCTTCACCCGACTTGGTTGGGCCCGAGGTGGTGGTGCTGAAGTTCGGGTCGTCCATCCTGCGCAGCCCGGCAGAGGCGCCGCTGGTCGCCTCGGCCGTCTATGGCCATGTGCGGGCGGGCCGAAAGGTGGTGGCGGTGGTCTCGGCCTTTGGCGGGGCGACGGACCGGCTGCTGGGCGAGGCGCGGGCGCTGGGCCTGGCCCATTCCAACGACCTGCTGCCCGGCTATGTCGCTTTGGGCGAGGAGAAATCGGCCGCGCTCGTGGCCATCGCCTGCGACCGGATCGGCCTGGACGCCTGCGCCCTGTCGGTGCGCGAACTGGGCATCGTGGCGGAGGGCGAGCCGGAGCATTCGCGCCCCTGCGGCCTGCGACCCGACCATCTGAAACAGGCGCTGGATCGGCACGAGGTGGTGGTGGTGCCCGGGTTCGGCGCGGTGCGGCCGGACGGCAAGGTGGCCCTGCTGGGACGCGGCGGATCGGACCTGACGGCGGTGTTCCTCGCAGCCGAGTTGGGGCTGAAGAAGGTGCGATTGGTCAAGGACGTGGACGGCCTTTACGACCACGACCCCAACGACAAGACGGCCCCAGCCCTGCGCTATCGCCGCGCATCGTGGGACGTGGCGCGCAAGCTCGGCGGCGCTCTGGTCCAGCACGACGCCATCGACCTGGGCGAAAGCCGCGGGGTCGAGATCGAGGTGGCGGCGCTGGATCGCGCCGACGGCACGGTCATCGGCGACAAGTCGGCGCCGCCCGGTCCCGCGCCCGCCCTGCCGCCGCTGAAGGTCGCGGTCGCCGGATGCGGCGTGGTCGGCGGCGGCGTGCTGGCCAAGCTGCTCGATGATCCTCGCTACGAGGTCGTGGGCGTGCTGGTCCGCAATCCGAAAAAGGCGCGCGACGTGGACTGTCCGGCCTCGTTGTTCACCTCCAACCCGGCGGACCTGTGGGCCAGGAAGCCCGACATTGTGCTGGAGGCCCTGTCGGAAGGCGAGGCGGGCCACGCGGTGATCCGCGCTGCGCTCGAGGCCGGCTGCGATGTCGCCAGCGCCAACAAGCAGGCGGTCAGCCGCGATCCGGGCGGGCTGCAAGAACTGGCGAAAGCCAACGGACGGCGCATCTTCTGGTCGGCCTCGGTCGGCGGCGGATCGCCGATGATCGAGACGGTGCGCGCCGCCCGCGCGGCCGGCGAGGTGGTCGGCTTCGAGGCGGTGCTGAACGGCACGGTCAACTTCATGCTGGAACGCCTCGGCGACGGGGCGGCCTTCAACGAAGCCCTGGCGGACGCCCGGGCGGCAGGCTTTGCGGAGGAGGACCCGTCTTCGGATCTGGAAGGTCTGGATGCGGCGGCCAAGGTGCGGCTGCTGTGCCACGAAGCGTTCGGCCGTTCGCCCGACGGCGAGGTGCCGCGCGATCACCTGACCGAAGCGACCTCAGCCGCAGGCGGCGTGCGCCAGATCGGCGCCGCCCATCTGAAGGACGGGGTGATCCGCCCGTCGGTGTCGCTGAACGCCGACCATGGCGATCCGCTGTTCTCGACCCTGCGCGGCGAGGGCAATGCGCTGAAGGTCTACGGCGCCGACGGGCGCGTGTGGCGCTGCCGGGGCCGAGGCGCCGGGCGTTGGGCCACGACCGAGAGCATCATGGCGGACCTGGCCGAGATCGTGCGTGCACGGCGCGCCGATGCGGGCCTAAACTAAGGCCATGGCCGTCTTCACCCCCGTTTCCATCGCCGACGCCAAGGCGTTCCTAGCCGGCTACGACATCGGCGAGGTGGTCGAACTGACGGCCATCGCCGAGGGGGTGGAGAACACAAACTATCGCCTGGACACGACGCGCGGCCGGTTTGTGCTGACCCTGTTCGAGGGGCGGACGGACGAGGCCTCGCTGCCCTTCTGTCTGGGGCTGACGGCGCATCTGGCGGCGCGCGGTTTTCCTTGCCCGACGCCGATCGAGGTCCGGTCGGGAGTATGGCTTGGACGACTGAACGGCCGGGCGGCGGCGGTGATCGAATGGAAGACCGGCGCCTGGCTGCGCGCGCCGTCATCGGCCGATCAGGCGGCGGCGGGGGCGGTGCTGGCGCGGCTTCATCTGACGGCGGCTGATTTTGATTTGAAACGGGTCAATCCGGTCGGGCCGGCGATGTGGCGCCGGCTGGTCGATCGGTGCGTCGAGGGAGAAGGGCGGGCGTCCGACGCGGATCGCGCGCTGCTGAGACAGGTCCAGGCGACGCTGGCGCGCTTGGGCGATCCCTTTACGACCGATCTGCCGGGCGGGGCGATCCATGCCGACTATTTCCCCGACAATGTGCTGTTCGAGGACGACGCCGTTTCGGCGGTGATCGACTTCTATTTCGGCTGCAGCGGCGCCTTCGCCTATGATTTGGCCATCGCTCTTTCCGCCTGGGGCTTCGACGCCGAGGGGCGACCCATGCCGGACGCCCTGACGGCTTTCCAGCGCGGCTATGAATCCGTGCGGCCGCTGAGCCGCGCCGAGCGAGCGGCCTTGCCGCGTCTGGGCGAAGCGGCGGCCCTGCGGTTCACCGTGACGCGGCTGCACGACCGCATTTTCCACGACCCCGCCAATCTGGTGACGCCCAAGGATCCGGCGGTCTTCCTGCGTCGGATGGACCACTGGCGCGCGACCGAACCGGCCTGAGGCGCCTGCGCGGCTTCGTCGCTGGAACCGAAAGCTTGGCCGGGATTTTGATGGTGCAACGGCGAAGTCCGCCGCTCCCCGAGGACGAAGATCATGACTGACGAAACCATCAACGGCGCCGCCTCGCAGGCGCAAGGCAAGTTCCAAAAAGGCGTCGGCAAGCTGGTCGGCGACCAGAAGCTGCAGGTCGAAGGCGCCTACAATGACGCCAAGGGCCGCTCGCTGGAAACCTTCGGCAAGGCGATGGATTCGGTCGATCGCCTGGTCGAGAAGGTCCCTGCCGACTACCGCGACAAGGCCCGCACCGTCGCCGCCGAGGCGCGCAAGCGTCCGCTGGTCACGACCCTGTCGGTCGCCGGCGTCGGCCTGCTTCTGCTGCGCGCCCTCACCGGCGGCGGTCGTCGCTAAGAGGTTTTAGTGGCGGCCTGAAAAGGCCGCCACGGCTTCACGCGCTGCGTCCATCGTCCCTTCGACGATCGTCAACCGCTCGGGCTTGTCGCCCAGGGCGGCGATGACGTTTGCGGGTTCGGGTTCGAAGCCCAGGACGTTCGAGACGAAGTCGCCGAACTTTGACGGATGGGCGGTGGACAGGGCGATGACGGGGCCGTTCGACCGGTCCTGGCGACGCGCAACGGCCAAGGCCACGGCCGTATGCGGGCAGACAACGCGGTCCCAGGCCTGATAGGCGTGGGCGATCTCGGCGCGCGTCTCGTCCTCGTCGATCGAGACCGCCGATACCTGGTCGCGCAGGGCGGTCAGCAGGTCCGGATCGAAGGCGATGGCGCCGTCGCGGGCGAAGGTTTCGAGCACGGTGCGCGTCGCCCCGGCGTCGCGGCCCGTGGCCTCGAACACCAGCCGCTCGAAGTTGGACGGCGCCTGCACATCCATGGAAACGCTGCCGCTTTCGATCGCCGGGCGGCGCGAATACAGGCCGTCTTTCAGCGCGCGGGCCAGGGCGTCGTTCTGGTTCACCGCCGCGACGAAGCCGTTCGACGGCAGGCCCATCTTCGTCGCCGCGATGCCGGCGAAGGCGTCGCCGAAGTTGCCGGTCGGAACGACGAAGGTCGCCGCCTCGCCCAACTGGGCCGTGGCGGAGACATAGTAGGGGATCTGGCCGGCCAGCCGCGCCCAGTTGATCGAATTGACCGAGGACAGGCGGCCGCGTTCGCGCAAGGCCTCGTCGGCCAGCAGGCCCTTCACCAGACGCTGGCAATCGTCGAAATCGCCACGCACGGCCAGGTTCAGGACATTGTCCGCCTCGACCGTCGTCATCTGTCTGCGCTGAACCGGCGATACGCGGTCCAGAGGGTGGAGCACGACCAGATCGACCGATTTGGCGCCGGCGAACGCGCGTACGGCGGCGGCGCCGGTGTCGCCAGAGGTGGCGGTCAGTATGGTTAGACGCTCGCCCGAGGCGGCCAGCGCCTCGTCCGTCATGCTGGCGACCAGCTGCATCGCCAGATCCTTGAAGGCGGCGGTCGGGCCGTGGAACAGCTCCAGCACGAACAGGCCCGGCTCCAGTTCGACCAGAGGCGTAACCAGCGGATGGTCGAACCCGGCGGTCAGTCGGTCCAGCGCCCGGTCCAGAGCGCCAGCGGGCAGGGCGTCGCCGATGAAGGGGGCGATGGCTTGCAGGGCGATGGATTTGTAGTCGGCCGTTCCGGTCCAGCTGTCGGGCGACAGGCCGGGCCAGGCGGTTGGCATATAGAGACCGCCGTCGGGCGCGATGCCGCGCAGCAGGGCGTCGGCGAAATCGGTTTCGGGCGATTGGCCTCGGGTCGAGACGTAGCGGGCGCTGGAGGTGCTCATGACGCCGACGGTCGTAGCCAGACGAGGCGGCGGCGTCACCCGCTTTCTGGATGATTTTGTCGGGTTTTCGCGGGCTGTGGCCCGACAATCCGCGTCTGGGCGGGGAGGCGGTGGTTTAGGCGCACATTTTTGCCGCTTCAGGGGTGATGTCGTCGGTCCTGCAAGAGGGGTTGCGACATCGCCCCGCTGGCGCGGATCGCTGCGACGGTCCATGTCAGGAGCATGAGACGACGCGATCTTCTGATCCGGCTGGGGCTGGTCGCCGGCGGCGCAGGCGGGGCCTGGTGGCTGCGCGACCATGTGGTCTGGCGCGGGCCGACGGTCGCCTTCGCGGCGAACGGCTCCAGCGGCTGGCTGCCCTATGCCGAGCCGCGCGCGCCGACCCCGACGGTCGAGGTGACTGTGAACGGACAGCCGGTGCGGGCCCTGATCGATTCCGGGGCGCAGTATTCGGTCATCGACCGGTCGCTGGTCGACCGGCTAGGCCTGACCAACGTCTTCAACATCCCGATGGTGGCTTACGGCGTCGGCGGCGACGCCCAGGTCGGACGCGGGACGACGCTGGATGTGGCGATCGGCGGCTTGCGGCTGACCGGATTGCGGGCGGCGATCCTAGGCCTGGGGCCGCTGGCCAGCGATCAGGGATTGGGTGCGGCGCTGATCCTGGGGCAGGACGTGCTGCGTGAACTGGTGCTGGAACTGGACACGGCGGAGCATCGGGTCCGGTTCCTGCCGCGCGAGGGCTGGACGCCGCCATCGTCGCTGAAGCCCGTGCCAGTGACACGGGCCGGCAAGGCCTTGCAGGCGGGCATCACCCTGGAAGGGGCGACGGTCAATGCGGTGATCGACACCGGCGCCTCGGCCGTGCTGGCCGTCACGCGCGAGACGGCCGAGGCCGCCGGCGTGCTGGACGGCCGCGAACGCACGCCGGGCCAGAGCATCGTCTTGGGCGGCACGGTGCGCGCCGAGACCGTCGTCGTGCGCACCCTGACCATCGGGGACGAACTGTATCGTCAGGCGACGGTCGCCATCTATGACGACGTCGCGGTGCCGGGCTTCCCCAAGGCCCTGGTCGGCATGGCCGCGTTCGAGAACCGTCGGCTTGCGCTGGACCTGGGCGGCCCCGGCCTGTTCGTCGAACGGCCGATGGAGATTACGGTCGGGGCTTGAGCACTGTGATCGACCGAACCGCGCCCGGCCAGAGCTGGATGCGATAGCGGTCGTCGCCGTCAAGCCCGTCTTCGGACAGGGTGTTCAGTCCGCCGTGCGAAATGCGGGCCGCATAGTCGCCGGCGGGCACGGCGATCCGCTCGGCCTGATCCGGATCGTCCGTGCAGCCGAACACGATCAGCGCGCCGCTGGCCAGGCGCAGGCCGCAGTCGCGGATCTGGTCCCAGGCGTCCGCGTCGGGCTTCGGCGCTGTGGTCAGGATTTCAAGTTCGACCGGGACCAGCATGTTGCGAACCGTGCCGATCGCGATCAGGTCGGGGCCGACGGCCAGCATGGGGTCGCTGTCCGAGCTCCACAGGGCGGCGGTGTCGGTGACGTAGGTCTCGTCGCAAACGTAGAACTGGAAATAGTCCGCGAAAATCTCGAAACGGCGGACACACACCGACTTCAGCTCGCCAGAGCCGTCGCCACCACGGCCCTGGCCTCGGCCTGAACGGTCGCCAGATGGTCGGGGCCGAGGAACGATTCGGCGTAGATCTTGTAGACGTCCTCGGTGCCCGAGGGACGGGCGGCGAACCAGGCGTCGGCGGTGACGACCTTCAGCCCGCCGATAGCTTCGCCGTTGCCGGGGGCTTTCGTCAGAATGTCGGTGATCGGCTGACCAGCCAGGGTGGTCGCGGACACATCCGAGGGGCTGAGCGCGGCAAGCCGGGCCTTTTCCGACCGATTGGCCGGAGCATCGACGCGGGCGTAGGCGGGGGCGCCGTACTGGTCGGTCAGGCCCGCGTAGAGTTGGCTGGCGCTCTGGCCCGTGCGGGCCTGGATTTCGGCGGCAAGCAGGCACAGGAGGATGCCGTCCTTGTCCGTCGTCCACACCGTGCCGTCGTGACGCAGGAAGGAGGCCCCGGCCGATTCCTCGCCGCCGAAGCCGACGGTTCCGTCCAGCAGGCCGGGCACGAAGTGTTTGAAGCCGACGGGGACTTCCAGCAGGCGGCGACCCAGGCCGGCGACGACGCGGTCGATCATCGATGACGAGACCAGGGTCTTGCCCACCGCCACGTCCGCGCCCCAGCCGGGTCGGTTCGCGAACAGATAGGCGATGGCGGCGGCCAGGAAATGGTTGGGGTTCATCAGGCCCGCGTCGGGCGTGACGATGCCGTGGCGATCCGCGTCGGCGTCGTTGCCGAAGGCGACGTCATAGGCCGAGCCGCCCTTCATCATGCAGATCAGACCGGCCATGGCGCTGGGCGATGAGCAGTCCATGCGGATCTTGCCGTCGGCGTCCAAGGGCATGAAGGCCCAGCGCGGATCGACGGCGTCGTTGACAACGGTCAGGTCCAGTCGGTGACGCTCAGCGATCTCGCCCCAATAGGCCACGGCCGCGCCGCCAAGAGGATCGGCGCCGATACGGACGCCGGCGTTGCGGATGGCTTCCAGGTCGAGAACGCTGGGCAGGTCGTCGATATAGGCGGCGAGGTAGTCGAACCGGCCCGCCGCCGCATGGGCCTGGGCGAAGGGGACGCGACGGACCTCGGTCAGGGCGCCTTCGATCAGCTGATTGGCGCGGGCGGCGATGGCGGATGTGGCCTCGCCCCCGGCCGGGCCGCCGGAGGGGGGATTGTATTTGATGCCGCCGTCGCGGGGCGGATTGTGCGAAGGCGTGATCAGGACGCCGTCCGCCTGCCGGCTATTCGTGCGGTTATGGGTCAGGATGGCGTGCGAAACGGCTGGCGTAGGGGTGAAGCCGTCGCGGGCGTCGATCAGCACCTCGACCCCGTTGGCGATCAGCACCTCCAGCGTCGTGCGGAAGGCGGGCTCGGACAGGCCGTGGGTGTCGCGACCGAGAAACAGCGGCCCGTCGACGCCCTGCGCCGCGCGGTATTCGGCGATCGCCTGGGCGATGGCCAGGATGTGCGCCTGATTGAAGGCGCCGTCCAGGCTGGAGCCGCGGTGGCCGGACGTGCCGAAGACGACCCGCTGCTGCGGATCGCCCATGTCGGGCCGGGTCGTCTCATAGGCGCCGAGCAGGGCGTCGAGATCGATCAGGTCTTCGGGGCGTGCGGTCGTGCCGGCGCGGTCGTGCATCGTCAGTCAATCAATCGTTCTGAGGGGGCGCGGCGATCAGGCGCCGCTGAAGGTGTCGCAGGAGGCCGGATCGCCCGACTGATAGCCGCGTTGCAGCCATTCCACCCGCTGCGCAGAAGAGCCATGGGTGAAGCTTTCGGGAGAGACGCGGCCGCCGCTGCGCCGTTGCAGGGTGTCGTCGCCGATGGCCTGGGCGGTCTTCATACCCTCCTCGAACTCGCCAGCATCCAGGGCGACCTGACCGTTCGAAACGGTTGAGGCGTTCCGGGCCCAGACGCCGGCGTAGCAGTCGGCTTGAAGCTCCAGCGCGACCGAATACTGGTTGGCTTCAGCCTGACCCGAGGCGCGCTGCTGGGCTTGGCGAACCTGATCTGAGGTGCCGGTCAGGGTCTGGACGTGATGGCCGAACTCGTGGGCGATGACATAGGCGCGGGCGAAGTCGGCGCCCGAGGCCCCGAGCTTGTTCTCCATCTCTTGCCAGAAGCCGAGGTCCAGATAGACCGTCTTGTCGTTGGGGCAATAGAAGGGGCCCATGGCCGACTGACCATAACCGCAGCCGGTGGGCGTGCCCTGTTCGTAGATGACGACATTGGGCCGCTGATAGCCCTCAAGCTTCTGCGCCCAAACGTCGTTGATGTTGCCGCCGATAACATCGACGAACTGACCCGCCTGATCCTTGGGTGTGCCGGTCTGACCCTGCTGCTGTTCGGCGCCGACGCCGCCGAACTGGCTGGCGAGCTGCGTCGTGGTCGAAGGATCGATGCCGAAGACAAGATAGCCAATAATGGCCAGCACCCCAACGCCCAGGCCGCCGCCAGCGATGGCGCCGCCGCCCAGCCCGCGCCGATCCTCGATGCCGCCGCCGCCTGTCCGTCCACCTTGCCAGCGCATGCCCTATCCTCCGCCCGATCCTGGTTAAGCTAGGCAGGAACGCGGGTGCAAGGGAAGGGATGCGTCAGTTCGGACGCATCATTGCGAACGGGCCAGCCAGTTGTCGATCTGGCTCATGCCCTGGGCCGTCTGCTGGCGGCGCTCGGCAGCGGACTGGCGCAAGGTCCGCTCCTGTTCGAGGCTGTAGAGCGGGCGGGGCGGCAAGGGCTGGGCGACGGTCGGTTCGCGTGCGCCTTCGATGGTGCGCAGGCGAAGCTGGGTTTCGATCTGCTGTTGACGCGCTTGGTCCGCATTCGACTGCGCCTGAGAACGCAGACGGTCGTTCTCGTAGCGGTGCTGGTCGGCGATCGCGGCGGGGACCCCGCCCGGATAGGCGCCATAGGGGCGGCCGGCCTGCGGATAGGTCTGGGCCAACGCCGGTGTGGCGGCAGCGGCCAACAGGGCGGTCAGGGTCAAGAGCGATCGCATGGACACGATGTGGGGATGCGCGCCATCGCCGCCAAGCGGAGCCGCAACCCTTTGAGCCGCCGTGGGTTCATCGCGCCGAACCCCCTTTACGAACGGAGCATTCCTCATGGCCCAATCCCTTTCCGGCAAGACCGTCGCCATCTTGGCGACCGATGGCGTCGAGCTGGTCGAACTGAATGAACCGATGAAGGCGCTGAAGGATGCGGGCGCGGTGGTCGAGATCGTGTCGCTGAAGGCCGGCGAGTTCCAGGGCTTCGACCATCTGACGCCCGGCGACAAGGTCACGGCCGACAAGGCGGTGGCGGCGGTCGACGCCTCGACCTATTCCGCCCTGCTGCTGCCGGGCGGGGTGGCGAACCCGGACCTGCTGCGGGCGGACGAAGACGCAGTGAAGTTCGTTCAGGCCTTCTTCGACGCCGGCAAGCCGGTCGCCGCCATCTGTCACGCGCCCTGGCTGCTGATCGAGGCGGGCGTGGTCGAGGGGCGCACGATGACGTCGTTCGAAAGCCTGCGCACCGACCTGAAGAACGCCGGGGCCAATGTGGTCAATGAAGCGGTGGTGGTGGACCGGGGCCTGGTGACCAGCCGCTGCCCCGACGACATTCCCGCCTTCAACGCCAAGATGATCGAGGAGTTCGCCGAAGGCCGCCACGAGGGCCAAGCCGCCGCTTAAGGCATCGCCCAGACGGAGGACCGCTTGATTTCCTGGTCCTCCAGTTCGCGCGAGGTCGGGACGCGGTATTCGGCCAGGAAATCCAGGCCCGTGCGCGGGAAATATGTGCGTCCCGGATCGCCGATCAGGACGCGCGTGCCCCTGGCGCGGGCCTGGGCCAGCCAGACCAGAACGGCGTCGGTCATCGGGCGCTCGTAGCAGATGTCGCCCGCGCAGATGACGTCCACATCCGGCGGGGCGGCGTCCAGCAGATTGGTCTGGGTGAAGTCCAGCGCCACGCCGTTCGCCGCGGCATTGGCGGCGACGGCGGCTTGGCAGAAGGGATCGATGTCGGCGCACAGGACATGGGTCGCCCCCGCCTTCATCGCCGCCACGCCGACAAGGCCCGAACCGGCGGCGAAGTCCAATACGCGCTTGCCGACGACCTCATGCGGATGATCCAGCAGATACCGGCTCAGCGCCTGTCCGCCGGCCCAGGCGAAGGCCCAGAAGGGCGGCGGCACCCCCAGTTCGCCCAGCTCTTCTTCCGTCAGCCGCCAGATGGGCGTGATCTCGTCGGCCAGCCACAAAGAGATTTCCGGCGCATGCGGCACGGGCTGGAGCCGCGTGTTGTCACGGATGAAGGCGGCGGGATCGAGGAAGGTCATTCCGGCTGGCGCGTAACAGCCTTCAGCACGCTGGCATAGCCGGGTGCGACCTCCATCGCCTCGGCTTGCGGCTTCGCATGGATGGCGCGGTGGAGGCGCGGCAGCTTCCAGCAGGGCACATGCATGAACAGGTGGTGCTCGGCGTGGAAGTTGACCCAGTAGGGCGCGATGAAGGCGCGTTCCCACAGGCTGGCCTTGGTAGTGCGAGCGGCGCGAAAGGGGTCGGCCGACGAACCCTCGACGCAGGCGTGTTCGGCGATGTTTCGCAGGCGCGTCACCATCGGAAACCATGTCGCCATCGGCAGCAGCCACAACACGAAAAAGGCCCACCAGACACCAGCGGCGATGAAGCCCGCCAGCAGGACCGCGTTGAAGGCGAGGAAGGGCAGGACGGATCGGCCCGTCACGATCGACTCGTAATCATGGGCGCTATCACTCATTCCTTTTGCGCTATCGCCCCTCGAGCTGCTTGAGCGCGCGTGCGCTTGGGCTAGCGGCAGCAGCACCCGCTGCTTGAAGAAGGTCTGGCCCGTCAGGTCGCGGATCAGCTTGCGGCGCAGCGAGGCCGGACTGACGGGAAACGGCGCCGACAGCATCAGATCGGGATCCTCCGCCTGCTGGGCGAAGCGATGATGCGTCAGGTGATAGGGGCGATAGGCCTTCAGGCTGGCGCCGATCGGCACGGCGCATAGACAATGGCCGAGAAAATCGTTCAGGCGGTTCGACTTCGACAGGCCGCCATGCGCCGCTTCGTGCATCAGAATGGCCAGACCCAGCTGACGTGTGCCGACGATCATTATGCACAGCGGGATCAGCCAGGGGATCAGGACGCCCGCAATCACAGCCAGCGCGATCACGGCCCAGCAGTGGACCACCAGCAGCGGGCCGGCCCAGGCCGAGCGCATTTGAAACGGCGTCCACTCCTGGGGTGTGAACAGGGCCGACGGGGCGATGCGTGGGGCGGCGGACATGAGACGAGTCTAGCCCCAGGCGCGCGTCTGGAAAAGCAACGCAAGAATGTTGGGCGCGCCTGACAAAAAGTCAGGTTGACATGACATCCGGTCGGTGTCAGGTTGTCCTTACACAAGGAGACCCGATATGTTCACCGCCTGGAAGACCGGAACGCCTGCGCATCGACGCTACATCGTCCGCACGATGGCCTTCTCCGTGCCCTACGTCGCGATCTGCATCGCCATGATGACGACGGACGCGTTCGACGATCTGATGGGTAAGCCGGCGGCCTGGGTGCTGGCGGCTGCGGTGTCGGCCCCGGTCATCGGGCAGATCTGGGCGACCCTGGCGCTGATGCGCGAAAGCGACGAGTTCGTGCGCGGCGTCACCGCCAAACAATTCATCATCGCGGCCGGACTGGCGTTGGCCGTCGCCACCTTCTGGGGCTTTGGCGAGAGTTTCGCCGGGGCGCCGCATATGCAGACCTGGTTGATCGTGCCGGTCTTCTGGGGCCTGTACGGCGT
Source organism: Brevundimonas sp. MEB006b (assembly GCF_030209705.1). Taxonomy (NCBI): domain Bacteria; kingdom Pseudomonadati; phylum Pseudomonadota; class Alphaproteobacteria; order Caulobacterales; family Caulobacteraceae; genus Brevundimonas; species Brevundimonas sp. MEB006b. The sequence goes on along the minus strand of NZ_JARVRL010000002.1, from coordinate 397,852 downwards.
CGTTTCACCCTTCATCCGGAGCAGCCGATGAAGAACCGTCTGAAGCTTCTACGCGTCGAGCGCGGCTGGACCCAGGAACAGATGGGTCTGGCGCTAGGGGTCTCGCGTCAGGCGGTGATCGCCCTGGAGACAGAGCGGCACGATCCATCGCTGGACCTCGCTTATCGGATCGCCGCCGTATTCGCGCGGCCGGTCGAAGAGATCTTCGAAAACCCGCACTCGGGCTGACCGAAAAGTCAGAATAACCTTACAATTGGAGACTGTGATGTCGAACGTCATTCGCCCTTGCCGGGGCGTCTTCGCCCCGTCGCGCCTTGCCATCATCCTGGGCGTTGTGATCGCCTGCGCCGTGGCCAGCGATCATGCTCGCGCCCAATCCGCGCCACCTGTGGCTTCCTCCGCCACGCCCTTCGTCTCCGACCGGCTGTCGGTCGAGGTGGTGGGCCAAGGCCCCGACGTCATCCTGATCCCCGGACTGGCGTCTTCGCGTGAAGTGTGGCGAGCGACAGCGGATCGGCTGAAGGCGTCGCACAGAGTACATCTGGTGCAGTTGGCGGGTTTCGCCGGCGAACCCTGGACGCACGGCGACGGCGCCTTCATCCAGCCCGAGGTGGATGAACTGGCACGCTATATCCGTCAGGCGCGGCTGGATCGGCCGGCGGTGATCGGCCATTCGATGGGCGGTCTGAGCGGACTTTTGCTGGCGCAGCAGCAGCCGGATCTGGTCGGGCGGGTGATGACGGTCGACTCGCTGCCCTTTTACAGCGCCATGTTCGGGCCAACCGCGACGGCAGAGAGCGCAAAGCCTCTCGCGGATCAGGCGGCCAATATGATCCTGTCTGCGGACACAGCGAGCTTCCGCACCCAGCAGGAGGCGACGGCGCAGGCGCTGTCGCTAACCCCGTCGGAACAGGCGCGGATCGTGGCCTGGTCGTTGGCGACCGACCGACACGCCATGGCATCGGCCATGAAGGATGTGATGACTACCGATGCGCGGCCGGGGCTGGCGACCATGACGACGCCGGTGACGGCGCTTTACGCCGCCGATGCGGACGGTGGGGCGCCCGTGGCGATGGCCGATGCGATGTGGACCCGAGAGTATGCGGCCTTGCCCGGCGTGAGCCTGATCCGCGTCGATGGATCGCGCCACTTCATCATGGCCGATCAGCCGGCGCGGTTCGCCGAACTGGTCGACGCGTTTCTAGCGAATTGTGCCTTGAAGATCCTTCCCGCAAACGGGGGAGGATTGGTTCAGCCGTTCTTCGGCGTCACGTCGCCGGCCTTGACCGGGGCGCCGTCAAACTGGTCGGCGTAGGCGGGGTTGAGCAGGGCGCGGAAGATGCTTTGCGGCAGGGCGATCCAGTAGGGGCCGTCTGAATAGGGGCCGATCTGATAGGGTCCCATCAGAAAGGTCACGCCGCCCGCCTTGCCCGGCGTCGTGCCCGGCGTCAGGACGAACGGCGTCGAGACGGCCTTGGGACAGGTCCACATCTTGCCGTCCAGGGTCGCGGCCTCCGAGCCCGGCGAGCGGGCCTGTTTGGCGGCGTTGGCGGCGGCGCACAGGGCCTTGTCCAGAACCGACAGGTCGGCGCCCGGCCGGAACAGGTCGGCGAAGCCCAGTCGCTTGTTGGTCGTCTTGTCCCAGATCACGGCGTCGAAACTGGTGTTGGGATGGGCGCCGCCGGTGAACTCGAAATCGGTGCGGGCCAGGCTGACCAGTTTGCCGGTCTCGGCGCCCGGCGCGAAGGCGATGGTCTTTTCATAAGGGTTCGGGCCGCCGCCGGCCTCGCTGAGGTCGGCCTGGGCGCCTTCTTCGAACTGCTTCAGGTCGCGCACCGTGTCGGCATAGAGGGCGGCGTGCAGGGCGGGCGTGGTCTTGATCGCCTGGGGCAGGGTCAGTTTGACGGCGGCATAGGGGGTCTTGCTGTCATAGCCGACGGGCGTGTTCGACATGGCCGGCGCAGCGGCCGGGGCCTGTGCGGCCGGCGCCTGGGCCTTGTCCTCCTTGCGCTGGCAGGCGGCCAGAGACGCGGAAAGCGTGGTGGCGACAGCGGCGGACAACAGCAAGATGCGGGCGGTGCGCGACATGGGAAACTCCATCATCGGGGGAATCACAGGGAGATTGAGCCAAGAGCGATAGCGGCCAGCAGGATCAGGCCGGCCTCGCGATTGGACTTGAACAGTTTCAGCGCCAGGGCGCCGTCGTTGCGGTCGAGGCGGATGACCTGACACGCCAGATGAACGGCGTAGATCACCAGACAGAGCCCGAACAGCGGCCCAAGTCCCGCGGCGAAGCCGGTCAGGGCGGCAAGGATTACGGTCAGGCCATAGAAGACCGCCACGCCGGGCTGCACGGCCGAGGCCAGGCGGCGGGCCGAGGACTTCACGCCGATCATGGCGTCGTCCTCGATGTCCTGAAGCGCATAGATGGTGTCGTAGCCCAGGGTCCAGAAGACGCCGCCGATCCACAGCAGGACGGCGGGAAGATAGGTCTGCCACGTCAGGGCGATCGCATGGCCGCTGTCGCTGGCCGGGGACCACAGAAAGGGCCGGAACTCGCCCGCGAGATCGGCGGGCAGCAGCAGGGCGGCCGCCGCCAAGGGCAGGGCAGCGGCGAACCCCATCAGGGCGCCCCAGTTGAAGGTCAGGCCAAGCCAGGCCTGGGGCCACCAGGTGATCCGCTTCATGAAGGGATAGGCCGCGACCAGGACCAGCGACCCGACGCCCAGCCCGATGGCGACGGCCGGCAGGGTGAGCAGGACCAAAAGGCTGATCAGGCTGCATCCCACCACAAAGACCCAGGCCTGTTTGACGCTAATCCGGCCCGACGGGATGGGGCGCTGGGCGGTGCGGGCGACCTGGGCGTCGAAATCCCGATCGACGATGTCGTTGAAGGCGCACCCCGCCGCTCGCATCAGGCAGGCGCCGATGCCGAAACCAACGAACAGCCACAGATCATAGAGACCCGGCGCCTGCCGATACTGCGCCAGGGCCAGGGCGATCCCCTGCCAGCCGGGCAGCAGCAGCAGCCAGATGCCGATGGGCCGGTCGAACCGCCCCAGCTTCAACCACGGCTTCAGCCCCTCCGGCGCATGCCGATCGACCCAGTTAGCGCCGGCGTCGGGGAGGGGAGCGAAAGTCATGCGGCTGACTTAGCGCGTAGGGCCCGAGGGGTGAAGGCGCCGCTCCCCGTTTCCAAGGCGGGCGCACAGAAAAAAGGGGCTGGTGAACCCAGCCCCTTTCCACAGTGATCGGCGCGATCGTCAGTCCTGATAGACGTCGCCGGAGCCGGAGACGGTGCTGTTCAGGTTGGCGGGGCGGGTGGCCAGGGCCACGTCGCCGGAGCCGGCGATGGCGACCTTGACGTCGCCGGTCGGGGCGATGCGGGCGTCGCCGGAGCCGGCGATGTCCACCCAGGCGTCGCGGGTCGCCAGGTCGCCGAGGGACGCATCGCCCGAGCCGGCGATGTCCAGCTTCAGCTCGTCGGTGCGACCCGAGGCGGTGACCTCGGCCGAACCGGCGATGTCGACCGTCAGCGAAGGCTGGTCATAGCCGGTGATCTGCAGGTCGCCCGAGCCCTTGGCGTTGAAGCGGTTCACCTTGGGCGCGGTGATGACGACCTTCAGTTCGTCGCGCTCGGAGCGGGCGGAGAAGTTGCCGTTGCTCCAGCCGAACACGACCCGCTCGTCGCCGTCGCCCAGATCGAGGCGGCCGTCGACCAGACGGACCCGGTCGGTCAGACCCTTGGGCCCGGTGATGACGACGGTGTTGGCGTCGCCCTGGACATAGTCGACGTCAATGCTGGAATCGACGGTCAGGGTCTCGCCGCCGGTCCAAGGCAGGGTGCGGGTGGTAAGCGGGCCGAGGTCGTCGGTCCCGCCGCCCTTGACCCGCTCGAAGCGGATGGTCTCGCCGTCCTGGTCCTTGATGGTCCAGGCCCAGCCGTGGCGCTGGAGGTCATGGCCGCCGATCGCCAGCGCGCCGCCGACGGTGACCAGGCACAGCACCAGAGCGGCGCCGGCGATGATGAACAGGGTGCGGATCATGCCGAGACTCCCGAGGTCGAGGTGGATTGAACGCTGGTCGGCTCAAGCGCTGGCTTCAGCAGGCGGTAGTGCAGGCGGGCGAACCAGACGACGCCGTTGACCAGCCAGATGGTGAAGATGGTCAGCAGGGCGCCGATGAAGACGGCGCCGGCCATCAGGCCCAGCCCCATCAGGATCGCCGCGAACGGCCCGCCGGGGAAGCCGGCGAAGGGGCCGGCGACCATGATCACGCCGCCTGCGATGAACAGGCCGATGGCGGCGATGAAGAAGCCGAACACGGTCCCGATCACGCCCATCAGCAGGGGCAGGAGGATCAGGATGTCCAGCGCCCCCAGGCCCAGGACCGCGAAGACGGCGCCGGCGGCGGCGGAGGGGTTCTTCTCCTGATGCCAGCGCTGGATGCCGGCCTCGGCCTTCAGTTCGCGAGCCAGGCGGACCGGATCGCCGAGCGCGGAGGCGACCTCGGCCTCGGTGCGGCCGGCGGCCAGGCCGTCGTCGAAGTGGGTCTGATAGTCGGCGATGATGTCGTTGGCGGTCGTGGTCGGCAGGCCGACGAGGCCTTCCTTCAGACGATCGATGAATTCGGCGCGCGTCATTGAGCGGCTCCCTGATCGGCGTCGTTCGCCACGATGGCGTCGACGGCCTTGGTGAAGGCGGACCATTCGGCAGTCTGGGCAGCGAGGGCCCCCCGGCCCGCTTCGGTCAGTCGGTAGTATTTGCGTGACGGCCCGGCGGAGGATTCGACCAGATAGGTCTCGACCTGTCCTTCGGACTGCATGCGGCGCATCAGGGGATAGATCGTGCCTTCCCCCATATCGATCGCGTCCGACAGGCGGCTGGCGATCTCGTAGGCGTAGCTGTCCGCCCGGTTCAGAAGGGCCAGGACGCAAAGCCCCAGCACTCCTTTTTTCAGCTGTATCTCGATGGTTTCTGGCACCTCGGCTCTCCCGTTGATGACCATTGACTACGACAAGGTATCTTGTGACGCAAGGTAGCTATCGAAACATGACAGCGATTTAATCGAGGCAGGCTGAAGGCGGCTTTGCGGCCTGAGCGCCGTTGATCGCTTGGCAAGCCGAAAGCGATCCGATAGGTGACCGAGAACGCCGGGCGTGGGAATCGCGCCAGCGTGATCTCTTGCGAGCCATTCGCAAGTATCTGCTGCATAACGGTTTTATGGGGAAGTCTCATATGGGGATGGGCAAGCGAGCCCAAGGGACGTTGAAGAAGGCCGCGACTTGCGCGTCCTCCATCGTTCTGGGCGCCGGACTGGCGATGTTCGCTGCGGCGCCGACGTGGGCGCAGGACCTGATGGGTCAGCCGACCCCGGGCGGCATCACGCTGCAACCGGCGGCGTCGCCGCTGAAGCATGATGCGCACTTCTTCCACGACGTGATCCTGATGCCGATCATCACGGCCATCACCCTGCTGGTGCTGGGCCTGCTGGCGTGGATCGTGTTCCGCTACAACAAGAAGGCCAATCCGACGCCCGCGCGCTGGAGCCACAACACCACGATCGAGATCATCTGGACCGTGCTGCCGGTGCTGATCCTGGTCTTCATCTCCCTGTTCTCGTTCCGCCTGCTGTTCGCCTATCACGACATGCCGTCGCCGGATCTGACGGTGAAGGTGACCGGCAACCAGTGGAACTGGGCCTATGAGTATCCGGACCAGGGCGTCGCGGAATACATCTCCAACATGCTCCCGGAAGAGGAAGCCAAGGCCAAGGGCGTGCCCTATCGCCTGGCCGCGACCGAGCCGATGGTCGTGCCGGTCGGCAAGACGGTGCAACTGGTCATCACCGCCTCGGACGTCATCCACGCCGTCGCCCTGCCGGCGTTCGGTCTGAAGACCGACGCCGTTCCCGGCCGCATCAACACCACCTGGTTCAAGGCCGAGCGCACCGGCGTCTTCTATGGTCAGTGCTCGGAACTGTGTGGCGTCGACCACGCCTTCATGCCGCTGGAGATCCGGGTCGTAACCCAGGCCCAGTTCGAACAGTGGATCGCCTCCAAGGGCGGTTCGATGACGCCCAAGGTCGCCGCGCCCGCCGCGGCTCCGGCTGCTGCCGCGCCCGCGCTCGCCGCCGATGCCGCGACCCCGGTCGCCGCCCCCGTCGGCGCCACCGCTGACCAACCCGTTCCCGCCGCGGCGTCCGCCGCGCCGGCCGCCCAGTAAGAGGCGAACAGAGACACATGGCTGACGCTACCGTAACCCGCGACGCGACCCACCTCGGTCACGCTCACGACGACCACCATCACGACCACAAGCTGGGCTTCTTCACCCGCTGGTTCCTGTCGACCAACCACAAGGACATCGGCACCCTGTATCTGATGTTCGCCATCATGGCGGGCATCGTGGGCGGCGCTCTGTCGGGCCTGATCCGCTGGGAACTGGCCGAGCCGGGCATCCAGATCTTCAAGGAAGGCTCGTCGATCCAGCTGCTGGGTCTCGTGGAGCAGTCCAAGCACGGCTATAACGCCGTCGTGACGGCCCACGCCCTGATCATGATCTTCTTCATGGTCATGCCCGCCATGATCGGCGGTTTCGGCAACTGGTTCGTGCCGATCATGATCGGCGCGCCGGACATGGCCTTCCCGCGCATGAACAACATCTCCTTCTGGCTGCTGGTCGCCGCCTGGTGCCTGCTGATCCTGTCGATGTTCACCGACGGCGGACCGGGCAAGGGCTTCGGCGGGGGCTGGACGGCCTATCCGCCGCTGTCGACCACGGGCCACGTCGGCCCCGCCTTCGACCTGGCCATCTTCGCCCTGCACGTCGCGGGCGCCAGCTCGATCCTTGGCGCGATCAACTTCATCACCACCATCCTGAACATGCGCGCGCCGGGCATGACGATCCACCGGATGCCGCTGTTCGCCTGGTCGGTGTTGATCACCGCCTTCCTGCTGCTGCTGTCGCTGCCCGTGTTGGCCGGCGCCATCACCATGCTGCTGACGGACCGCAACTTCCACACCCACTTCTTCGATCCCGCCGGCGGCGGCGACCCGATCATGTACCAGCACCTATTCTGGTTCTTCGGTCACCCGGAAGTGTACATCCTGATCCTGCCGGGCTTCGGCATCATCAGCCACATCGTCTCGACCTTCAGCCGCAAGCCGGTGTTCGGATATCTGGCCATGGCCTACGCCATGGTGGCCATCGGCTTCGTCGGCTTCATCGTGTGGGCCCACCACATGTACACGGTCGGCATGAGCATCAATCTGCGCGCCTATTTCATCGCCGCCACCATGATCATCGCGGTGCCGACGGGCGTGAAGATCTTCAGCTGGATCGCCACCATGTGGGGCGGCTCCATCAGCTTCAAGACGCCGATGCTGTGGGCGATCGGCTTCATCTTCCTGTTCACCGTCGGCGGCGTGACCGGCGTGGTCCTGTCGAACGCCGGCATCGATTACAGCCTGCACGATACCTATTATGTGGTGGCGCACTTCCACTACGTGCTGTCGCTGGGCGCCGTCTTCGCCATCTTCGCGGGCTTCTACTACTGGTTCGAGAAGATGTTCGGGGTGAAGTACAACGAGTTCCTGGGCGCGACCCACTTCTGGATCATGTTCGTTGGCGTGAACCTGGTGTTCTTCCCGCAGCACTTCCTGGGTCTGCAGGGCATGCCGCGTCGCTACATCGACTATCCGGAAGCCTTCACCCTGTGGAACCACGTCTCGTCGATCGGCTATGCGATCACGGCGGTCGGCGTTCTGGTCTTCCTGATCATGCTGGCCGAGGCGGCGATCCGTCGTCGTCCGGGTGTCGACAATCCGTGGGGCGAAGGCGCCACGACCCTGGAGTGGACCCTGTCCTCGCCGCCCCCGGCCCACCAGTTCAACGAACTGCCGGTCATCAAGGCGGAAGAGCACTAAGCCTTTCCAGCGATATGAAATCGAAGGCCGCTCTTTCCGTCGGAAGGGGCGGCCTTCTTCATTTGGGTATGCTATGCGGCCCTCACCGATGACCGAAGTTCAGACCCGCCCCGCCATCTCGACCGCCCAGCCGGAGGATTTCTTCCAGCTGCTGAAGCCGCGCGTGATGTCGCTGGTGGTGTTCACCGCCGCGACCGGCCTGATCGTCGCGCCCGGATCGGTCAATCCGCTGGTCGCGGCCATCGCCATCCTGTGCATCGCCGTGGGGGCCGGGGCGGCCGGGGCGCTGAACATGGCGCTGGAAGGCGAGACCGACGCCCTGATGCGGCGCACGCGCGGCCGGCCGGTGGCGGCGGGACGTGTGCGCAAGAACGACGCCATGGCGTTCGGCGTCATCCTGAGCCTGTTCTCGGTCATGCTGTTGGGAATGAACACCAACTGGCTGGCGGCCGGTCTGCTGGCCATGACCATCGTCTATTACGCCGGCTTCTACACCTTGCTGCTGAAGCGGCGGACGCCCCAGAACATCGTCATCGGCGGCGCGGCGGGGGCCTTTCCGCCCGTGATCGGCTGGGCGGCGGCGACGGGCCATGCGCCGTGGCAGGCGTGGCTGCTGTTTCTCATCATCTTCCTGTGGACCCCGCCGCACAGTTGGGCGCTGGCGCTGTATTCGGCCGGCGATTACGCCAAGGCGGGCATTCCGATGATGCCGGTGGCCAAGGGCGCCAAGTCCACGCGGTTGCAGATTCTGCTCTACACCCTTGTCTTCGTGCCGGTCGCGATCGCCCCGGCCTTCGCGGGCCTGGGCGGGATCATCTATCTGGTCGTGTCGGTCGCGGGCGGCCTGGGCTTCCTCGGCTTGGCGGTGCGCCTTTATCGCTCGCGCGCCGGCGACGAGCCGGACAAGGCCGAGGCCGTGGGACGCGAGGCCGCATTGTATGACGTCAAGGTCCAGGCCAAACCGGCGCGGGACCTGTTCGCCTTTTCCATCCTCTATCTGATGGCGCTGTTCTCGGCGCTGCTGGTCGAGGCCCTGTCCGGTCTTGGAGCGTAAAACAATGCGTCTGACGCCTGAGGAACTTCGCGCGCGCAAGCGTCGCAACGTCTGGATCGCCTCGGCGCTGGTGGCCTTCATCGTGCTGGTGTTCGCCACCACGGTGCTGCGCCTGCAACAGAACCAGGCGGCCGAGCGCGGGCTGGCGACGGCGGTGGAGACGTCCCAGCCATGAAGGCGGGCCGCAAGAATCTGATTGCCATCATCTGCGTCTTCGGCGTGATGGGCATGACCGGGGCGGCGTTCGCGGCGGTGCCGCTCTATCGAATGTTCTGTCAGGTCACGGGCTTTGGCGGCACGACGATGAAGGCCGACAAGGCCTCCGACACCGTGCTGGACGAGACGGTGCTGGTGCGGTTCGACACCAATGTGCGCGGCGTGCCGATGACCTTCCGCGCCGAGCAGTCGACCCAGCGGGTGCGGATCGGCGAGACGGGCCTGGCCTATTTCGACGTGACCAACACCTCGGACAAGCCGATCCAGGTGCGCGCCAGCTACAATGTCTCGCCCGAGCAGACGGGGCCGTATTTCCAGAAGCTGCAGTGCTTCTGTTTCACCGATCAGACGCTGGCGGCGGGCGAGACGCGCCAGTTCCCGGTCCAATATTTCATCGCCCCCGAACTGGCCACGGACCGTGAGGCCAAGGGCGCGCGCGACATCACCCTGAGCTACACCTTCTACCCCTCCGTGGACGCGCCCAAGGCGTGACTTCGAAGCCGGGCGTGGACTTTCCCGGCGTCGGCTGCGGCCTGGTGATCCAGCGCGCCGACAGGCGGGTCTTGCTGTGCAAGCGGCTGAAGGCGCCCGAGGCCGGGTTCTGGAACATCGTGGGCGGCAAGGTCGACCTGATGGAGCGCTCCATCGACGCCGCGCGGCGCGAAGCCGAGGAGGAGAGCGGGCTGAAGATCGGCGCGGTCGATTTCCTGTGCCTGGCTGAAGAGATCATTCCGGCCGACGGCCAGCACTGGGTGTCGCTGATCTATGTCACCCGGGACTTCACCGGCGAGCCGACGCTGACCGAGCCGGACAAGCTGTCGGAGATCGGCTGGTTCGCGCTGGACGACCTTCCCCAGCCGCTGTCGGCCTTTTCGGCGAAGGCGTTCACGGCGATGAACGGCTGATCACACGGCGCCGTTCGCGTCGGCGCGCGTTTCATCTCAAGGTGTACGCTGCACGCGGAGACGGAGACGGGATTTGCGCGGTCTGGATTTCACCAACTGGCACAGTCTGTTGCTGACCCTGGTCGGGCTGGCGCTCGTGACGCTGATCGGCATGGGCATCCGGCTGGTGATGATGTTCACCATCCAGCAACGGCGCGAGCGGATGAACCGCCAGATCAACGAACGACTGAAGACCCTGATCGCCGCCTACAAGGTGCTGGGCGGGTCTTTCACCGGCGACCTGACCGTCGATCCGACGCACAAGCGCGACCTGAGCCGCCGCAACGTCCCGCAAGGCGAGGCGGGACTGGATCTCAGCGCCGAGGCGACGGCGGGGTCGGACCGGACCCGGCGTATCCGCGACGCGGTCGAGGCCAGTCTTGCGGATATCATCCTGCTGGGCACCGAGGACCAGGTGCGACTGGCGCAGCAGGCGGCGCGTGAACTGGTCGCCGGGCGGCCGGTGCGGACGCATGATCTGGTGGTTTCGCTGCGCGACTTCATCCGTCAGGCGCTGGACTTGGCGCCCGTGCCGACCGGACCGGACATTCCCTTGCAAGGCCCGACGCGCCCGTCCTCGACCGGAGGCCGCGGCTCAGGCGCCGGCGCAACGGGCGGCCGTGGCGAGGGCGGGGGCGGCATGGGCGGAGGAATGGGCGGCGGTGGAATGGGCATGGGCGGCGCATTGGGCGACAGCCCGGACGACCCCGCCGATCCAATGGCCCGCAAGGGCTGAGCCCCGTCCGCATGCCCGAACAAGGCGGAAAGACGGCGTGGCTCTGGCGTCGGGGAAAATCGAAGGCTATAGCCGCTATAACAACCGACTCTGGCCGACGAAGAGACGCGATTCATGGCTGACGCCCACGCCACTCCGCAGCACGACTACCACCTGGTGGCGCCCAGCCCCTGGCCGCTGGTGTCCTCGGTCGCTGCGACCATCATGTTCATCGGCGCGGTGATCTGGATGAAGGGCCTGGCGCCGGCGGACGGCGGCCCGATCGCCGCCAACTTCCTGGCCGAAGGCAAACCGGGCGTCTTCTTCGCCGGTCTGGCCGGCGTGCTGATCTCGGCCTTCTGCTGGTGGGCGGACGTCATCAAGGAATCCAAGGCGGGCGACCATACGCCGGTCGTGTCGCTGGGCCTGCGCTACGGCATGATCCTATTCATCGCGTCGGAGGTGATGTTCTTCGTCGCCTTCTTCTGGATGTTCTTCGACATGGCCCTGTTCCATGAATCGCGGGCGCTTACGCCGGAAGTCGGCACCTGGGCCGACACCGCCAAGGCCTGGTCGACGTGGCCGCCGAAGGGCGTCGAGGTTCTGTCGCCGTGGCAACTGCCGCTGCTGAACACCGTGACCCTGCTGCTCTCGGGCTGCACCGTCACCTGGGCCCACCACGCGATCCAGGTCGGCGACCGCAAGGGCGCCAAGATCGCCCTGATCATCACTGTGGCCCTGGGCGTGCTGTTCACCTGCGTCCAGGCCTATGAGTACAACCACATCCTGCACGAGAAGCTGTTCTTCAACGAGGAGGCCGTGAACTCGGGCCTGTACGGCTCGATCTTCTTCATGGCGACGGGCTTCCACGGCTTCCACGTCCTGATTGGCACCATCTTCCTGGCGGTCTGCCTGATCCGTCTGCTGAAGGGAGACTTCACCCCGCAGAAGCATTTCGGCTTCGAGGCGGCGGCCTGGTACTGGCACTTCGTGGACGTGGTCTGGCTGTTCCTGTTCGCCTTCGTATATGTCGTCTTCGGTTGATCCAAGACGGCCCTGAAGACATCGCAGCGGCGCGGGACGAGGAATCGTCCCGCGCCGTCGTCGTTTCCGATACGCCGGTTCGCTGGGCGCTGCGGGGGCGTTGTCCCCGGTGCGGCCAGGGCGCGTTGTTCGCAGGATTTCTGAAGGTGGCGCCCGGCTGCACGGCCTGCGGTCTGGACTATTCCACCATCCAGACGGGCGACGGCCCCGCCAGCTTCATCATGCAGATCGCCGGCTTCATCGTCGGCTTCTCGGCCCTGTTCGTGGAAATCAAATACCATCCGCCCATGTGGGTGCATCTGATCGTCTGGCTGCCGCTGGTGGTCGCCCTGTCGCTGGCCCTGATGCGGCCGGGGCGGGGGCTGATGATCGGGCTGCAATATCGGAACCAGCGATGAAGCGTTTCCCCTGGATCCTGACCGTGCTGACGGTGCTGGGCCTGATCCTGCTGATCGGGCTGGGCGTATGGCAGGTCGAGCGGCTGAAGTGGAAGGAAGGGCTGATCGCGGCGGCCGATGCGGCGGCGGCGAAACCGCCCGCGCCGTTGGAGCAGGTGCTGGGGGAGGGCGACCTGGAGTTTCGCAAAGCCTTGATCGTCTGTCCGGGCCTGGCCAGCGCGCCCTTCATCGAGTTGCAGTCTATCCATGACGGCGAAGCCGGGGTTCGTCTGATCTCGGCGTGCAAACCGGCGGGGGCGGACTTCAGCCTGCTGATCGACCGGGGCTTCGTCGGCGATGGGGTGACGGCCCGGCCGCGCGTGATCGAGACGACCCTGCCCCTGGTGATGGTCGGGGAGTTCCGCACCTTCGACAAACCGGGCGCCCTCAGCCCTGCGCCGAGGGACGACCGTTTCTACGCCCGCGACACCACCGCCATGGCCAGGGCGCTGAACGTCACGGGCCCGGTGCGGCCCGAGGCGGTGTTCGCCATCACCACCGTCAATCCCGAGTTCCCGGCGCTGAGACCGTCCGCGCCGCCTGCGGCCTTTTCCAACAACCATTTCGGTTACGCCCTGACGTGGTTCGGACTGGCGATCGCGCTTGCAGGTTTCTATGTGGCCCTGCTTCGCCGTCGAATGAAGAAAGACGGTCCTCAAGCAGCCGCGCACCGCGTGCGCGGCGATAGGAAAGACTAAAGTCCTGACCGCTACGCTCCACACCCTGTCCAACGGCGTCCGCGTCATCTGCGATCCGATGCCGGGGCTGAAGACTCTGGCCGTCGTCGTCACCGTCAAGGGCGGGGCGAGGTGGGAGCCGCTGGATCGGTCCGGCTGGTCGCACCTGCTGGAGCATCTGGTGTTCAAGGGCGCCGGCGACATGGCCGCGCGCGAGATCGTCGAGCGGATCGAGGCTGAGGGCGGCACCATCAACGCCTCCACCGGATACGAGCGGACCAGTTTCGAGGTGCGCGGCCTGGACGGCTCGCTCCCGTTGGCCATGAAGGTGCTGTCGGACCTGGTGTTCCGCCCGACGCTCGATCCTGCCGAGATCGAGCGCGAGAAGGACGTGGTGGCCCAGGAGATCGCCGAAGCCTTCGACACGCCCGACGACCATGTGTTCGAGATGGTGCAGACGCGCGCCTTCGCCAAACAACCGCTGGGCCGTCCGATCCTGGGCTCTGTCGCCAGCCTGAAGTCGGCCGACAAGGCGACAGTCGAGGCCTGGCGCGCGCGGCTGTATTCGCCCGACCGGATGGTGGTGTCGGTCTCAGGCGCGGTGGACGAGACCGAATTGCTGGCCCTGGCCGAGCGCTGGTTCGGCGATGCGGTGGCGACGCCGGCTGACGCGCCCGCGCCGGCCGCCTTCGTCGGCGGCCATGCGAAGCTGACGCGCAAGATCGAACAGGCCAATCTTGTGTTCCAGCTGCCGGCCCTGTCCGCAACCGACCCGGCGCTTTCGGCCATGCGGCTGTTCGGCGAGATCCTCGGCGGGGGCATGGCCTCGCGCCTATTCCAAAGCGCGCGCGAGGAGCGGGGCCTGGCCTACGCCATCGACGCCTATCAGGAGCCGTACGAGGATACGGGCGTGTTGGGAATCTACGCCGGGGCGGCGGCGGATCGGGCGAAAGAACTGGCCGAGGTCTCGGCGGCCGAGGTGCGCGCCTTGGCCGAGACCGGCCCGACCGAAAAGGAGCTGTCGCGGGCCAAGGCGGTGATGAAGGCCGGCCTGTGGATGTCGGACGAAAACCCGATGAGCCGGGCGGGACGCAACGCGGCCCAGACCCTGATCTTCGGCGCCCCGCGCTCCAGCCTGTCGATGACCGAACAGCTGGAAGCCCAGACGATCGAGGACGTGCGCGCGGTCGGCGGCCGGGTGCTGGCCTCGGGCCACGCGGCCAGCGCCGTCCTGGGCCCGAAGTCGGCCGCACCGGCGGGCGAAGCGTTCGCGACAGCCCTGTTCGGGGGTTAGGCTTTCGGCTGGTCTTTGCTGACTTCAGTCGCTCTCGCGCGGAGGTTCAGCGGCAGATTATCCCAGCGGCGGCCGTCTGAATGTCCGGACCAGGGCACGAGGCAAACTTCTCTTCACGACCCGTTGCGGACATTCAAGCCATCGCCGAAAGTGCTCTCACATCAGGAGGTATGATCATGGAAGATCGTGACCGTGAACGCTGGGGCGAACCTTGGAGACGGGCAGGCTTTTACGCGGCTTTGGCAGCCATGCTCGCGGTAGCTGTCGTTGGGCTGGTCCGAGGCTTTAGCTGACAATATCCATCCGCTAGCCACCCATCAGTGACATGCAACCCGGACCGGTCTTCGGACTGATGGTGACGTCCGCTCTCAGCGCTTCAGGCTGGGACCGCAATCGACCTATAGGCAACATTGCGTGGGCATGGTTAGCTTTGCTGGTGACACCATCCATCCTAGCTTTTGCCCTCGTATTTTCTGGACAGGCCCTTACGACCGAGCGGCCGGTCAATGATGCGCCAGCTGTAGTCGTCGCCTATGCGGACAACGAAAAGGCCACTGCGGTTGGCGCTTCCTTTCGGTTGGACGACGGCCGGCTGAGAGCTTGGGCTTACACGGTCTTTCGGAATGGCTCGGCTTTCTCAGCCGGGGAAACGCCAGCCTATAGTGAAGAGTGGCTCGTTTTTGATTGCCGGGATGAATCGGTCAGAGTCCACCACGCTAAGTATTACAGACCAAATGCCGATCCATTTAGACCGGCGCCCATTCCATCTGGGTTCGAACCGGTCGAAGGGAATGTTCTTCGTCAGCATCAACTGGACGTCGCGTGCGGAACGGCCGCGAGACCTCAATACTCAGACTATTTTCGGTTTATGGAAGCTTACGGCCTGAACGATGGGCGCACGCCTCGGTCCCCACCAGGTCCGCTTGTGCGATAAGTCCGCCTCTCACCCCTAGATGACGCCAATCGCGAACGCGTCCAGGCCAGAAGACCGACGTCGCCTTTCATCGCCTTCAGCTAGGACCGCAATCGACCCGTTGCGGACATTAAGTGTGGGTTGAGTTGGAGGAATTGCGCGAAGGACTGTAAGGCCGATTGCATGACGACGAACGTAGGCCCTCAGACACCCTTCCGATCTCTCTTGGCGGCCTGCGGAGGGCTGCTGACCATTGGTTGCTCCTCAGTGTCAGGATTAGATCAGTGTCGGTCAAAAGCAGCGTTGGTAGGAGTGGTTCTAGGTGAACCAACAACGGTAGATGCTGTTAGACCGGCTGCTGGAGGCGAGTTCACAGAGTATCAATGGCGTCAGGCCGGCGCGATGGGGTTCAGCTGCCGGGTCACCGGAAATCGTCTGATCGGCGTTGCTGCATTTCCGATCCCAGACGACACCGACGAAGTCCGCTAACCACCCGTAACAGCCCTTCGCGATGTCCGCTTTGTGCGCAGGTGAACGGCTGGGCGGGTTAAAACGGAACATCCGGCCGCCGGGATCGGTTATGCTGGCGCTTGAACCCGTCCAGCCCGGAGACCTTCCATGACCGTCCGCGTCGCCCTGATCGTCGGCAGCTTGCGCAAAGGCTCCTATTCGCGCGCCATCGGCATGGAGTTGAAGGCGCTGGCCGAGCCGGGGCTGGAGATCGAGCCGGTCGAGATCGGCGACCTGCCGCTCTATGACCCCGATCTGGAGACCGACAACCCGCCGCCGGCCTGGGAGCGGTTCCGCGAGGAGGTGGCGACGACCGAGGCGGTGCTGTTCGTCACGCCCGAATACAATCGCTCCATCCCCGGCGCGCTGAAGAACGCGCTGGACGTCGGCTCGCGCCCCTATGGCCACAGCATCTGGCAGGGCAAGCCCGCCGCCATCGTCAGCGTCTCGCCCGGCGCCGTCGCGGCGTTCGGCGCAAACCACCACCTGCGCCAGCCGCTTGTGTTCCTGAACATGCCGACGATGCAGCAGCCCGAGGCCTATATCGGCAATGTCGCCGACCTGCTGGACGAGAACGGCAAGCTGAAGAAGGACGACACCAAGACCTTCCTGAAAAGCTTCACCGACGCCTTCGCCGCCTGGATCGACAAGACGAAGCCCTAGACCTGAAAAGCTGATATGAATTTCGCGGGGTCGCTTACCCGAAGATCGACAACGACGGGATTGTCCATGTCGGTGAGACGCAGTCGGACGTTCATACCTGTCCATTCCCTACGCGCCTCGGCTCTGACGACGGCGAGAGGTTTGCGGAACTCAAGCCCGAACGTCCCGTAGGGCATAAACAGGGTGATCGGGAAAATAGGCGAAAGCCAAAGCTCTTCGCCATCGATGACCACCATCAGGCAGTTGCTCGCGCCTCCCCACTTCCCCTTTTGTTTGCCAGAGGCGCGGGTGTCAGCGTAACGCGCCGAAGCGGGAGGCTTGGGCATGAGGGGTTCGCCCCGACCTCGTCGGCTATTCACGGCAAACCAGATCAAGGCTGGCCATGTGATAACAACGCCTATTACCCAGACGGTTAGAAAAACGATCTCTGGTTTCATGTGGCTAAGCTAGGGCTGGGTCAGACGAGAGTCATCTGTTCCATTGGACGGTCGAAATTGAAAACGGCGGCTCCGTGAGGAGCCGCCGTCGCCAGATCAGCTGTGACGCTGAAATCAGCCGATGGTTTGCAGCTGGCCAGCCGATTCCTTGCCCGAACGCTTGTCGCGTTCCAGCTCGTAGGAAACCTTCTGGTTTTCATCCAGGCCGCGCAGGCCAGCGCCTTCGACGGCCGAGATGTGGACGAAGACGTCCTTGCCGCCGTCGTCGGGTTGGATGAAGCCGTAACCCTTGGTCGGGTTGAACCATTTGACAGTGCCGGTAGCCATTTTGAGACCTCCGTTAGAAATTGACCGAGGGAACGTCCCTGCGGCCTGTCGGGTCTGAATGGGAGCGGCCTTGACTCGTGCGTTCGCAGAGAGAGTGGGCGTTACGCAGAGAGATCGACGAGCTCTATGTGCGCAGATATTCATGACAGATGCAAGCGCGGGCCGGTCGGGCCGAAAATCCAATAATGGGAACGGTTTAGCTTGGCGCACGTTGTTGGAAGGCACGAAAGGCTTCCAACATGAACCGCACCCACGTCGTGGAGCGCGCCTACCAGCTCGCTCGGACCAACGATTGTCTGAACACCGGCGATGTCGTCAAAGCGTTGTCGGGCGAGGGCTATTCGGGCGCCGAAATCTCGCACTTCCAAGGCAGCTCGATCCGGGCCGACTTGAACCGCATCTGCAAAATGCCCAAGCCCGACCTCGAACCGACCTCCAACGCCGCCTGACGGCTCAATGCGCGCCGGCGCCGTCCGGCAGATGCATCTTCTCGAACCGCCCCACCCGCGTGACCAGGGTGCGGGCGGCGTCGTTCATGCCCAAAACCTGCACGTCCGCGCCCTGACGGCGGTAGCGGAAGATGACCTTGTCCACGGCGGCGACGCCGGTCAGATCCCACAGATGGGCGTCGCTGAGATCGATCTCGACACGTGTGGGATGGCCGTGATGCTCGAAGCTGGCGGCGAACAGATCGGCCGAGGCAAAGAACAGCTGGCCTGAGACGCGGTAGCGCAGGACGCCCGGTTCCGGCGTCGGAACCTCGGTTACGGCGATGGTCTTGCCGACCTTGCGCATGAAGAAGATCGCCGACAGCAGCACGCCCAGGATGACGCCCTTGGACAGGTCGTGGGTGGCCACGACCGTCACGGTCGTGGCGATCATGACTATGGATGACTGAAGCGGAGTGGAGCGCAGCTTCATCACCGACGACCAGTCGAAGGTGCCGATCGAGACCATGATCATGACGGCGACCAGGGCGGCCATCGGGATCTGAGCGACCCATGTCTGAAGCGCCAGCATCAAAAACAGCAGGAACAGGCCGGCCCACAGGGTGGACAGACGCCCGCGCGCGCCCGAGGTGACGTTGATCATCGACTGGCCGATCATTGCGCAACCGGCCATGCCGCCGAACAGGGGCGACAGGATGTTGGCGATCCCTTGGCCGCGCGTCTCGCGATCCTTGTCCGACGGGGTGTCGGTGATGTCGTCGATCAGGTTCGCGGTCAGCAGGCTTTCCAGCAGGCCGACGAAGGCCAGGGTCGCCGAGATCGGGGCGATGATGACCAGCGTCTCCCACGTCAGGGGGACGGCGGGCAGATGGAACATCGGCAGGCTGGTCGGCATCTGGCCCATGTCGCCGACGGTGCGCACGTCCAGCTTCAGCACGATCACCAGGGCGCTGATGGCGACGATGGCGACCAGGGGCGAGGGCACGGCCTTTGTGAGGCGTGGAAAGCCGTAGATGACGACCAGGGCCGCCGCGACAAGGGCGTAGGTGATCCAGCCCCGGCCAATCAGCTCAGGCATCTGGGCCAGGAAGATCAGGATCGCCAGCGAGTTGACGAAGCCGGTCATGACGCTGCGGCTGACGAACTTGATGTAGCGGCCCAGCTTCAGCAGGCCGATGACGATCTGGAACACGCCGCAGAGCAGCGAGGCGGCGAACAGATATTCCAGGCCGTGGTCGCGCACGAGCGTGACCATCAGCAGGGCCATGGCGCCGGTCGCGGCCGAGATCATGGCCGGCCGGCCGCCCACGAAGGCGATGGTCACGGCGATGACCACGCTGGCGTAGAGGCCGACGGCGGGATCAACGCCGGCGATGATGGAAAAGGCGATGGCTTCGGGGATCAGGGCCAGGGCCACGACGGTCCCCGCCAGAAGATCGCGGCGAGGATTGGCGAGCCATTGCTGGCGCGCGGAGGCGATAATGGACATTTCAGGATTTCATCTGGATGAGCCTTACCGATGCTTCGGTTTCTGGCGGCTCGGTTTCCCAGCGGATCGGCGGCGGGGATAGCCACCCGTCGCCTGCGAACAGGGCCGGGTCCAAGGTGATGGCGTCCTGATGCGATGTTGCGCCGCGAAAAGCAAGCGTGACGGCTAGGCCAATCCGTTCATCGCCGGCGCTTCGGCGGCGCTGCCGGGGAAGACGCGGGCGTCCAGGGCGGCGCGATCGAGGCCCATGTGATCGCGCAACACGCCCTTGAACACCGAACGGATATCCAGGGTCGGCGCCAGGTCGCGGTTCTCGAACAGGCGGTTGTCGGCGAGGGTCGGCCAGTCGCCGATGGGGCCGCCACGCTTAACCGCGCCGCCCGCCAGCAGAAGCGAGGAGCCGGTGCCGTGATCAGTGCCCTGGGTGCCGTTGGCGCGGGCGGTGCGGCCGAACTCGGTGGCGACGATGACCGCCGTGCGTGACCAGGTCTCGCCCAAACCGTCCTGCAAGCCCGTGACCAGCTGATCGAGGCCCGTCAGCCGGGTCTGAAGCTGGGCGAGCTGACCTGCGTGGGTGTCCCAGCCGTCCAGCGAGACGGCGACGATATCGGCGCCCTCTGGCCCGGTCATCAGCTTGGCGACGGCCTGGCCCAAGCCCTGGACGTCGTTGCGGCGCAGGCGTTGGTCGCCGCCCTCCATGCTGAGCAGCTGCTCGGTCGCCAGACCCCGCGCCAGGTTCTGGCCCAGCATCGGATCCTCGACATAGAGATCCTGCAGCAGGGAGGCGATGCGGTCGCCGTCGCGCACCAGACCGCCGGGCGCCCAGCTGGACACCGGGGCGTCGCCGCGCAGGATCAGGGGCGTCTGGGCGCCGATGGACAGGCCTTTCAGCGACGTTCCGCCGGCCGCGACGATGGCGCGGTTCAGCCAGCCGTCGGATTGCTGGCGGAGACCTTCGCCGCCGTTCTCCAGCACGTCCTGGGCGTCGAAGTGCGAGCGGATGCGCACGGGCAGGGCGACGGCGGGGGCGAACCGCATCTGACCCTGACCATAAAGGGCGTGCAGGCCGGTCAGCGCCGGGTGCAGGCCGAAGCCTTCGCTCAGGGCCAGGGCGCCGTTCGCCTCGCCGGGCGCGGCGATGGCCAGACCGCCGCGCAAGGGGACGTAGTTCGGATCGGCGTAGGGGACGGTGACCGACAGGCCGTCCATGGCGCCGCGCGCGATGACGACAACCAGCTTGTTGGCCGGGCCGCTGGTCTGGGCGGCGACACGGCCGGCGAAGGCCAGACCGATCCCGGCCGAGGCGGCGGCCAGCAGATGGCGGCGGTTTAGATTGAGGGTGGTCATCGGCGTTGGAACTCCGGCGACATGAACAGAAGGGTGAGGGCCTCGGGGCGGCTTTCGGCGCGGGCGACGGCGAGGCGCGTGCGGTCGCTGAGGCGCGCACCGAGGGCGGCGGCGGCGACGGCGCTCGGGTCGGCCGCCTGGGCCGCGTCGGCGGCGGTGCGCGACCAGTTCAGCCGTTTGACCAGGGCGTCGGGACCGGCCCAGTCGGCGGCGGCGTCGGGCCAGCCCTCGGGCGAGGGGGCGGCGAACGGCGGCTGGCCCATGTCGAGCAAGGCCTGACGCAGGGGCTGGATCCGCTGCGGCCGGGTTCCCAGGGCGCGGTGGGTGGAGACGACGAAGTCGTAGGGCGTCTTGATCTTGGCGGGCTGGGGCGTCCAGGTTTCGGGCGCCTCGACCAGGGCGCGGGCGACCTGGGCCAGGTCGCCGCCCGAACGGGTCCAGGCCTCTTCCAGCCGGTCGACCAGGGCGGACGGCGGATCGTCGGCGACGAAATGGGCGGCGAGGCGGCGCGACAGGCGTTTGGCGGTCGCCGGATGGCGGGCCAGGTCGCGCAGGATGGCCTGACCCTGGGCGAGGCCTGCGGCCGGATAGGTCTTGCCCATCACCGTGCGGGCGCCCGGTTCGTGGACATTGGGGCGGAAGACGAAGCCGTTCGCCTCCGGCTGGGCCTGTGCGACCGCCATGCGCGCCCTTCTTGGGCGGGCGGCCTGACGTTGATCGCGCGCTGTTGGGATGGACCAGCCGGTCAGGGCCCGGGCCAGTTCGGTCACGTCGGCCTGGGTATAGCCGCCGTCAGCGCCGACGGTATGCAGCTCCATCATCTCGCGGGCCAGGTTTTCATTCAGCCCGGCGTTGCGGCGGGCGCCGGCCATGCTGTCGGGACCGACCGAGCGGGCCTGATCCAGATACAGCAGCATGGCGGGATGCTGTTCGGCGGCCAGGACCAGATCCTCGAACCCGCCGAAGACATGGGGGCGGATGGCCTCGCGCTCGTACTGGCCGACGAAGGCGCCGCTGGCGAACTTGGCGGCCGAGACGGTCAGGGCGTTCGACCAGAACAGGGCCCAGCGCTCGGCGAAGCCCTCGTCGGTGGTCGCGCCGAGCTGGGCGCGGGCCAGGAACTCCTGCGCCGTGTCCTGGGTGATGTCGCGGCGGGCGGCTTGACGGGCTTCGCGTCGGGCGACGGCTTGCGGATCGGCGGCATCCGGCATGGCTGGCGAGGGGGCGGGGGCAGGGGAGGGTGCGGCCTCGGCCGTCGCCGAAGCGGCGGCGCGTCGGTCGCGGCGGACCAGACCGGCGTCGCTCTGATAGTCGATATATTGGGCGACGCGTTCGGCGGTGTCGGCGAACGGGCCAGACGGCTGGGGCGCACCTTGGGGCCGAATCTGGCCTATGGCCCAGCCGCGCGAATCGGCGGCGATGCGGTCGATCTCGCCAGGCCGGGCGCCGAGACCCAGGCGCGTCAGGGCGACGGCGGCGTCGGTCGGTGATGAAGCCATTGGCCTTCTCCTCGTCCGTCCCCCGCACACTGTAACGCCTTTGGGCGAGAACTCCGTCGCGGGGTCGGATTTGAGAGTCAGGCCGGTTGGGCCAGGCCGGCCTCCGCGTCCGCGATCAGGTCGCGGTCATCGACCTGCCACGGGTGGAAGTCGGGTTTGTAGAAGGCCAAGTAGTCGCCGATCATCCGGCGATACAGGCCCGGCTTCAGCCACAGCCAGCGGAACAGGCCCAGACGCGCGCGCCAGCCGACGATGCCGTCTTGCTTCAGCAGCATGAAGGTCGTCTCGCGCACCGTGCGGGTGAACAGCAGCGTCGTCAGGAACATGGCCCAGCGTCGGATGCGCCAGCGCTTCAGCGGACTGAGGTCCCGGGTCGCGTGCAGGAAGACGTCATAGGCCACGCCCTTGTGCTCGATCTCCTCGATGGAGTGCCAGCGCCAAAGGCGAGCCAGGTCGTGGGGAGAGCCCTTCAGCAGCTCCGGATCGGCCAGCAGCCGATGGGCGAAGGCGGCGGTGAAATGCTCCAGCGCCATGGTCGCCGCCAGCTGGGCCAAGGCGGGACGGGCGCGGGCGATGTCGAGACGGGCGGTGACGTAAGCCTCGATCTCGGCGGTGTCGTAGCCGGCGCGTTCGGTGATGGCGTTGAAGGCCATGTGTTCGCGGGTGTGGGCGCCTTCCTGGACCGTGAAGGCGCGGATGTCGGCGGCCAGAGCCGGGGGCGCGTCCTTGGCGAACCGCTTGACCGACTGGATGAAGAACCGCTCGCCGTCGGGGAAGGTCAGGCTGAGGGCGTTCATTACGGCGGTGCCGAACGGGTCGCCGTTCAGCCACCAGCGTGGCGTCGGAGCCTCGCGGTCGATATGCAGGTCGCGCGGCTTGATCTGGAGGTCGGCGGGGGTGGCGGATTTCGCCATGGTTCTGCTCCTCGATTTCGAGCGGAGGATGGAGTTAACTGACATCAATGTCAACTAAAGGTCCGGTGAAGCGACGCCGCGGGGCGGTGGCGCGTGAAGAGGCGCTGGAAGCGGCGCGCGACCTGCTGCTGTCGGGCGGGCCGGCGGCGGTGACGCTGAAGGCGGTGGGCGAGCGGATGGGCGTGGGGCACGCCAATCTGATCCACCATTTCGGCTCGGCGGCCGGGCTTCAGGGCGCGCTGATGGATGCGATGGTGCGCGATCTGGCGCAGCGGATCGAGGCTGGCCTGAACGAGGGCATGGGAGAAGGGCGCGACGGCGTCGAGCCGGGGCGGCTGATGAGCGTCGTGTTCGACGCCTTCGGACCGGGCGGCGCCTCTCAGATGGCGGCCTGGCTGGCGCTGGCGCGCGAGCAGGGCCGGGCGGAGAGCTTCGCCGAGGTGGTGCGCGATCTGGCCGAACGGCTGGCGGCCATGGCGCCTGATGATCCGAGGGCGGCCGAGCGGGCCAAGGCCCTGGTGGTGACGGCCGCCTATATGGCCTTCGCCGACGGGCTGATCGGGGACATCCTGACGCCGATGCTGGGCGCGCCCGAGGGGCTCGGACGCGACTTGGCGCTGAAGCTGACCGCGACACTTTTGGCCGAACCGTAAGGTTCAGAGCCGAATCTTGATGCTATAGTCACCACCGATGGCGCTTCTGGACTGGATGAGCGATGTGGCCGGACCCGTGATCCGGGGGGACGGCGTGATGCTGCGCCCGCCGCGCGCCGCCGACTACGCCGCCTGGTCCACGCTGCGCGACGGCTCGCGCGACTATCTGCAACCGTGGGAGCCGGCCTGGCCCGAGGACGACCTGACCAAGGCGGCCTTCCGGCGCCGGCTGTCGATCTATGCGCGCGAGATGGAGCTGGGCAACGCCTGGCCCTTCTTCGTCTTCGTGCAGGACGGCAAGACCCTGGCGGGGGCGGTGACCCTGTCGAACGTGCGGCGCGGCGTCGCCGAGACGGGGACGCTGGGCTATTGGATCGGTCAGCCCTTTTCCGGTCAGGGCGTGGCGACGGCTGGCGTTCGGGCCGTTGTCGGCTACGCGTTCGACAAGCTGAAGCTGCACCGGCTGGAGGCGGCCTGTCTGCCCACCAACCACGGGTCGCGACGGGTGCTGGAGAAATCCGGCTTTCGCAACGAAGGTCGGGCTCGCGCTTATTTGAAAATTAACGGCGAGTGGGCAGACCATTTGTTGTTCGGCCTGGTCGAGGACGAGCGTTGACGGCCGGGGGCCGTCTGGAAGGGCGAGACGCGTGACACCACGATCCCGATCGCTGGCCTGGGACGCCACGACCGCCATCGAGGCGCTGGCCGCTGCCGAGACGGCCCTGTGGGTCTGGACCCCGGCGACGGACGAACTGCGGTTCACCGGTGCTACGCGATCTCTGGGCCTGGGACCTTTGGCGCCGGAATGCACGGCCGCCGGTTTTGTCGCCCTGGCCATGCCGCAGGATCGCAGTTTAGCCGAGCGGATGCTCAAACCCCAGGATGAGGGCGCCGAGATCGCCGTGCGTCTGCGCATGCGTGGGTCCGAGACCTGTCTGTGGCGCGGCGTCTGGCTGGAGGACGGGCTGCGCGCCGCCGGCGTCGTGGCGCTGGAGACCAAATTCGCCGGATCGGACCGCGATACGCTGACGGGCCTTCTGGATCGTCGCGCCTTCCTGGCTCGCGTCAGCGAGGTGCTGACCCAGCCCGGCGAATATGAGATCGTGGTCGGCGACGTCGACCGGCTGCGGCGTCTGAACGAGGCGCTGGGGCATGAGCGGACCGACCTGGTGCTGTCGGCCCTGGGTTCGCGCCTCGCCGCCGCCTTCAACAAGGACGCCTCGGCCGCGCGGATCGGCGAGG
The DNA here is from genome assembly GCF_030209705.1 of Brevundimonas sp. MEB006b. Lineage (NCBI taxonomy): Bacteria > Pseudomonadati > Pseudomonadota > Alphaproteobacteria > Caulobacterales > Caulobacteraceae > Brevundimonas > Brevundimonas sp. MEB006b. Next base: position 373,104 of record NZ_JARVRL010000002.1, on the reverse strand, counting down.
ACGAGTTCGCCATCATCGTCCCCAAGACCGCCTCCCACACCAGCTATCGCGTGCGCGACGCGCTGGAACAGCCGCTGCGGGTCGCGGGCTTCGACATCTATCCGACCGTCTCCATCGGGGCGGTGATGGTGGAGGGCGGGCCGGATGCGCCCGACGCCGCCGAACTGTTGCGCCGGGTCGAGCTGGCGGTGGAATCGGCCAAGGGCGCCGGGCGCGGCGGATCGGCCGCCTATGGCCGGGCGCTGGAAAGCGACAGCTTGAGCCGTCTGGCGTTGGAGGCGGACCTCAGGAACGCCTTCGTGCGCGGCGAGATCGTGCCCTTCTTCCAGCCCATCGTGAACCTGAACACCGGGGCGGTGGCGGGTTTCGAGGCCCTGGCGCGCTGGCGTCACCCGCGCCGCGGCCTGGTGCCGCCGGACGAGTTCCTGGGCCTGACGGCCGACCTGGGGATGATGAACGACCTGGGCCTGCTGATGATGACCCAGTCGGCGCGGCAACTAGCCGAATGGATCGAACGCCATCCGCTGGCGGGCAAGATGTTCTGCAGCGTCAACTTGTCGGTCGGCGAGATCGAACGCCCGCACCTGTGCGAGGACGTGGCGCGCATCATCAAGGAGACCGGCCTGCCCAGGGGCGCGCTGAAGCTGGAAGTCACCGAGGGCGACATCATGCGCGACACCGCGCGCGCCGCCGAGGTGCTGCAATCGCTGAAGGACGTCGGGGCCTCGCTGGCGCTGGACGACTTCGGCACCGGCTTCTCGTCGCTTTCCTATCTGGCGCGCCTGCCGTTCGATACGCTGAAGATCGACCGCTATTTCGTGCTGACGATGAACAAGGACGAGGGCTCGGCCAAGATCGTCAAGTCGGTGGTCAACCTGGGCCGCGACCTGTCGCTGGAAGTCGTCGCCGAGGGCGTGGAGAACGCCGAACTGGCCCGCCTGCTGCTGGACGCCCAATGCCACTACGGCCAGGGCTTCGGCTATGCCCCCGCCCTGCCGGCGCAGGAAGCCGAGGTCTATCTGGCTGAGAGTCTGGCCGACGGCACCGCGCCGCTGAAGCAGCGGTCGGCGTAAACATCGCTGGAAAGCGAGCGAGCCAAGGTCGACAGTTCCGCCCATGACCGACGCCAGACTGGAGATCGCCGCCGGCTTTGCGACTATGCAGGGGCCCAAGGCGGATAATCAGGATTTCGGCGGCGTCCATATCGGCACGGCGGCTGAGCAGCGCGAGCATGGGGTGGTGGCGGTGATCGCCGACGGGGTGTCGGGATCGAAGGCCGGGCGGATGGCGGCGGAGCTGACGACGCGCAGCTTCATCGACGGTTATCTGGACCAGAACCCGCTGAACGGCATCGCCGCCAACGGCATCAAGGCGCTGCGAGGCTTCAATCGTTGGCTCCATTCACGCGGGCGGATCGATCCGGCGATGGAGGGAGCGGCGACCACCTTCACAGCCCTGATCCTGCGCGGGCGCGAGGCGACGGCGCTTCATGTGGGCGACAGCCGGGCCTGGCATTTCCGCGACGGGGTTCTGACGCGGCTGACGGAAGATCACACGCGGGCCCAGCAGGGGCTGAGCCATGTGCTGTACCGCGCCGTCGGCATCGAGGCGGATGTGAAGCTGGACGTCCGGCAAGTGCGGCTGGAGCCGCACGATCGTCTGCTGCTGACCACCGACGGGGTGCATGGGGTGCTGGCCGATGCGGTGATCGCGAGCCTGTTGGGACGGCGCAGTTCACCCGATGCGGACGCCAGGGCGATCCTCGCCGAGGTCGAGGCGGCGGGGCCGCGCGACAACGCCACCGCCATCGTCATCGACGTGGTCCGCACCGGCGCGCCCGATTGGGAGGCGATCACGGCCGAGGCGGAAGGGCTGGCCATCCTGCCGCCGCCGGCCGTCGGCGATAATGTCGACGGCTTCGCGCTTCAGCGGGTCGTGGCGGACGGGCGCTATACGACCCTGTTTCTGGCCAAGGATACGCTCGGCGACGCGGGCATGGTGGTGCTGAAGTTTCCCAAGCCCGCCGTGGTGTCCGAGCGCGGGGCGCGCACCGCCTTCCTGCGCGAGGCCTTTATCGGGCGGCGCATCGACAGCCCCTTCGTCGGCAAGGTGCTGAGCCTGGATGCGGGCCGTCAGAGCCGCCTCTATATCGCCCAGCCCTTCCATGCCGGACAGACCCTGCATGCGCGGTTGGCGGAGGAAGGGCCGTTCGAGATCGCCGACGGGATCGGCGTCGCGCTGCGCCTGTCGCGCGCGGTTTCGGCCCTGCACCGGGCGGGAGTGACGCACCGCGACATCAAGCCGGACAATGTGATCCTGGAGACACAGGGCGGGCTGAAACTGGTCGATCTGGGCGTCGCGCGGCTGCGGCTGGCCGAGGAGTTCGCCGAGGCCGAGGCGCCGGGCACCGCCGGCTATAAGGCGCCGGAAATGTATGCCGGCGAGAGCGGCGACGCCGCCACGGATCAGTTCGCCCTGGGGGTGACGCTATATCGTCTGTTCACGCGCACCTATCCGTGGGGCGAGGTGGATCCGACCGATGCGCCGCGTTTCGATCGGGCGCCTGCGCCGCCGACGCGACACCGGCCGGATATGCCCGCCTGGCTGGAGGCGGCCATCATGCGCGCCGTCGCCATCGACCCGAACGAGCGGTTCGAGGATGTCGAGGAACTGATCCATGTGCTGGAGACCGGCAGCGCTGTCGCCGCTCCGCCGCCGCGCCAGCTGTCCCTGATCGAGCGTGATCCGGTGCGGTTCTGGCAGGGGATCAGCCTGGTCCTGCTGATCGCTTTTCTGGTGTCGATGGCGACGCGCTAGGCCGGCCTACGTTCAACCGAAGCCTTTGGATGTGCGACATTTGGCGATGGGAACTATAGGGAACCTGTGGCCGCCTTCGGCTTTTGTGACGGCGAGCGGGGATGTCGCGCCCGCACTTTCGGCACGAAAGCCTCCCCAAATGATCAAGACCCTCGCCTCCAGCGCCCTGGCCCTGGCCGTGGTTTCCACCCCCGCCCTGGCCCAGTCCGTGGCCCCCGACTGGTCCGGCCCCTACATCGGCATCTTCGGCGGCTACAACCAGTCGAACGACGACGGCGACGAGATCCTGCGCTTCGACCGCAATCTGGACGGCAACTATGGCGACCAGGTCACCACTGCGCCTGTCGCCCCCGCCACCGTCGGAACCAACGCCTTCAGCCCCGGCTTCTGCGGCGGCATGGCGACCAGCACCGTACCCACCACGGGATGCCGTGATGACAACGACGGTGTCGAAGCGGGCGTGCGCGCCGGTTACGACATGCAGTTCGGCAACTTCGTCGTCGGCGCCCTGGCGGAATACAGCGTCAACAATGTTCAGGATTCGGTGACCGGCTTTTCGACCACCCCGGCCTTCTACACCTTCACGCGCGAGCTGCAGAGCACGGCGGCCGCCCGTTTGAAGCTGGGCTATGCGGTCGGCCCGGCGCTGATTTACGGCACCGGCGGTTACGCCTACGGCAAGTTCGAGAACAAGTTCCGCACCTCGAACCTGGCCAACAGCTTCACTGAAACCAGCGAGGGCGATGACGGCGACGGCTGGCAGGCCGGCGGCGGCGTAGAATACGCCCTGGGTCGCGGTCTGACGGTCAGCGGCGAATACCTCTACACCTCGCTGGACGTCGACAGCCCGGTCATCCGCGTCGGCCGTGGCACGGCGCCCGCCACCAACCCGTTCGTCCTGGCCCCGAACACGACGGGCACGGACATGGTGCGCGGCAACGGTCGCTTCGGAACCCACATGTTCCGCATCGGCATGAACTACCGCTTCTAATCGTCAAACGGGGCGGTCTGGCTTCAGGCCCGGCCGCCCTGGCTTGACAGCATGGCCGCGTCCACGCCCAGCTGGGCGAGGGCGCGCGTCCATTTCGACGTGTGTTCGCCGTCGAAAATCAGGTCCAGATCCGCGTCGGCGGTCAGCCAGACGTTGTCGGCCAACTCTTCCTCCAACTGCCCCTCGCCCCAGCCGGCATAGCCCAGCAACAGGGCCGAGCGGCGCGGACCGGCGACCTCGTCGGTCATAGCGGCCAGCGCCTCGCGCGTGCCGGTCATCGCCAGACCGTCGCCGAAGGCCAGGGTGTCGTCGCCCACCGTCCAGTCGTCGGTATGCAGCACGAAGCCGCGCTCGCGCTCGACCGGTCCGCCCATCAGGACCGCGCGACCGATGGACTGATCCGGCGCCGGTGCGTCCAGCTTGTCCAGAACCGTCTTCAGATCCACGCCCGGCGCCGGTCGATCCAGCCGCAGGCCCATGGCGTGATCCGGTCCGTGGGCGCAGATCAGGATGACGGCGTGTTCGAACCGGGCGTCGTCGATCCCGGGCATGGCGACCAGCAGTCGGCCGGTCAGGGTGGAGGCTTGGCTCATGATCCTGGCATCATCCGTCCGGAAAGCGGCGCAAGCAAGCCGAACCGGCGCTTGCGGTGTCGCGCGTGGTGTCTATGTGTCGCACACGGCCGTTAAAACGCGCCGGCCTCAAACCTCAGCGAGACAGACATGACCATCCAGATCGGCGATCGCATCCCCAACGCGACCCTCGCCCAAGCGACCGCCGAGGGCCCCAAGCCCGTCAGCACCGACGACATCTTCGCCGGCAAGACCGTGGCCCTGTTCGCCGTGCCGGGCGCCTTCACCCCCACCTGCTCGGCGCGTCACCTGCCGGGCTTCAAGGATCATCTGGCCGACATCCAGGGCAAGGGCGTCGACACGGTCGCCTGCATCTCGGTCAACGACGCCTTCGTCATGAAGGCCTGGGGCGAGAGCCAGGGCATCACCGACGACAGCATCGTCATGCTGGCCGACGGCAACGGCGAACTGACCCGCGCCCTGGGTCTGGTGCTGGACGGTACGGGCTTTGGCCTGGGCGAGCGCTCGCAGCGCTATTCCATGCTGGTCAAGGACGGCGTGGTCGAGCAGCTGAACATCGAACAGGGCGGCGAGTTCAAGGTGTCCTCGGCCGAGCATCTGCTGGCGCAGCTTTAAATTGGATCAATCCACGCTACCGCTCCGCTACTTGAGCGTGGATTGATCGTGAACTCGGATGTGTTCAGCCCCGAGAAGCGCAGCGCGGTGATGCGTCGCGTGAAGGGGCGGGACACCTCGCCGGAACTGGCCGTGCGCGGGATCTTGCGTGCGGCCGGTATCGGGTATCGGCTGGGCGGCATGGGTCTGCCGGGTCGCCCGGATGTGGTGATGAAGGGCCGCAAGGTCGCCCTGTTCGTCCATGGCTGCTTCTGGCACGGCCATGATTGCGCCCGTGGGTCACGCCAGCCCAAGACCAACGCCGATTACTGGATCGCCAAGATCGACCGGAACCGCGCGCGCGACGCCGCCGCCGAGAAGGCGCTGGCGGCGTCAGGCTGGCGCGTGGTCGTCGTCTGGGAATGCGAGATGCGACAGGCCGATTTCGCCGCGCGCCTTATCGCGGCCGTCCGGGGTCAGGCGGCCTCCGTCGCGGCCTGAGCGGCGGTGTCGTTCAGGACGTGCTGCAAGGCGCCGATCAGGGCGGGCGGCGTCAGGGGCTTGGAGACGAAATAGGCCATGCCGGCCGCCTGACAGGCCGCGACGTCCTCGGGCGCTGTGTCGGCGGTGACGGCGACGACCGGGGTGGCGGCGTTGGGTCCGCCGCCGGCGCGCAGGCGACGCGTCGTCTCTCTCCCGTCCAGCTCGGGCATCCGGACATCCATGAAGATGACGTCGAACACCGCCTCCTGACAGCGCTCCAGCGCGATCATGCCGTCGGCGGCGGTCGTGATCTCGCAGCCCAGCGGCTGAAGGATCAGCTGCACCGCGCGGCGGTTGATGTCGTGATCGTCCACGACCAGCAGGCGCAGCGGCTGGTCCTCGGCCTCGTCGGCGGCCGCAGGCGTCGCAGCGACCGGCTTGGGCTCAGGCGCGGGCGAAGGGGCCACGGACGCGGGCTGGGGCGTGGGCGCGACCGAGGGCGTCAGCGAGCGGGCGATGTCCAGGCGGCTTTCATCGACGACCTCGACGATCTGCGTCGCCTCGTCGCCGCGCGGCAGGATCAGCGAGACGGTGAAGCGCGAACCCTGACCCGGCGCGCTGCGAACGGTCAGCCGGCCGCCCATCAGATCGATCAGATTGCGGCTGATCGCCAGCCCCAGGCCCGAGCCGCCATAGCGGGCGGAGACGCCGTCGGCGGTCTGGTCGAACGGGGTGAACAGGCGCGCCAGTTGATCGCTCGTCATGCCCGGACCCGTGTCCACGATCTCGAAAAGCAGGGCGTATCCCGACGGCTCCTCGGGCCAGGCCTGGACCCGCAGGGTGATCTGGCCCTGCTCGGTGAACTTCATGGCGTTGGACATCAGGTTGTTCAGCACCTGACGGATGCGCATGACGTCGCCCTTGACGTGGCGCGGCATGGCCGAGGCGCCTTCGATGCGCAGTTTCAGCCCCTTGGCGTCGGCGACGCCGCGCCACAGCATCAGGGTCTGGGCCAGCATTTGCCGCAGGTCGAAGTCCTTGGCCTCCACCGTCATCCGTCCGGCGCCGATCCGGGTGTGGTCCAGCAGGTCGTCCAGCAGGGCCTTCATCATCAGGCCGGCGTCGGTGATCAGGTTTGCGCTGTTGCGCGACTGGGCGTCGGGCGCGCGCAACTCGGCGGCGCCGGCCAGGATCGCGCCGATCGGGGTGCGCAGGTCATGGCCGATCGCGGCCAGGAAGGTGGTGTGGTCAGCCAGGCTGCGCTCGGCCCTGAGACGGGATTCTTCGGCGAGAGCGTGGGCGCGAACGACGGTGACGCTGGCCTCGACCATGCGCTGACCGGTGATGGCGACATAGAAGGTGAACAGCACCACGGCCGCTGCGGCCGACATGACCAGCGGACCGGGCGCATGCAGCGCATAGACGAAGAAGGGTGTCGCCAGCAGGAAGCCGACCTGGGGCGCGAGGCCGGCGATCATCACGGCCTGGCATCGGGTGGCGTTCACGATCGCCGTCAGCATGACCGCAGTCAGCATCAGGACGGCGCAGACACCGCCAATCGCGCCGCCGATCCACCATAGGACCAGGGAAAGCGAGGAGAAGACCGTCGAATTGGCGAAGACGACGGCCAGGATCGCAAGCTTGCGGCCCGTCGAAAGCTCGTCGGGACCCTTCAGGATCGGTCGATAGACGACCACTTCCATGGCCTGGACCGCCATATACAGGACGACCCAGCCCAAGGTGAACCGCACCCCGACCATCGGCGTCACCACCAGGGCGACAGCCGCCGCCGCCACGAGCCGTTGCACCGCAGCGGCCGAGCGTTGGCGAACGGCGGCGGTCCAGCTGCTTTCAGCGATATCGACGGCGGTCGATTTCATTCAGGCTCTCGGATGACGAACGCAGATCGCTCGCATCGGTCACCCTAGACGTGTCGACACTAACGCTCCGTCAACGGGCGGAACCGACCGCGTCTGTGACTGCGGAAAAGCCGTCGGCGCGCAGGCGGGCGGCCAGGTCACGCTTGATGCGGGCGACCAGGCCGGGGCCCTCGTAGATCAGGGCGGAATAGATCTGGACCGCCGATGCCCCCAGGCGGATGCGGGCATAGGCCTCGGCCCCGCTGTCGATGCCGCCGACGGCGATCAGCGGCAGACGGCCGGCGGCGGCCTCGGTCGCCGCGCGCAGGGCCTTTTCCGCGAAGGGACGGATGGGCGCGCCGGACAGGCCGCCGGTTTCGTGTGCGTCCGAAGAGCGCAGGGTCTCGGGGCGCTCCAGCGTGGTGTTGGATACGATCAGGCCGTCGATCCGATGGGCTAGCGAGGCCTCGACGATCATGCCGATCTCGTCGGCGATCAGATCGGGCGCGATCTTCAGGAAGACGGGTACGCGGTCAGGCTTGGCGGCCGGCCGGGCGGCGTCGATACGGCCCAAAAGGTCGTCCAACTGCTCGCGGCCCTGAAGCGCGCGCAGGCCCGGCGTATTGGGCGAGGAGATGTTGACGGTGAAATAGGAAGCGCGGCCGGCGAGGCGTTGCAGACCGGCGACATAGTCGGCCGCCTTGTCCTCAGTGTCCTTGTTGGCCCCCAGATTGGCGCCGACGACGACGCCCGTCGGGCGCTGGTCCAGCCGCTCGGCGAAGGCGTCGAGCCCGGCGTTGTTGAACCCCATCCGGTTGATGATGGCCCGGTCCTCGCTAAGGCGGAACAGGCGCGGCTTGGGATTGCCGGGCTGTGGCCGGGGCGTGACCGAGCCGCATTCGAGGAAGCCGAAGCCGAGGCGCGACAGGCCGCGCAGGGCCTCCCCGTTCTTGTCCAGACCCGCCGCCAGACCGACCGGATTGGGCAGGTCCAGCCCCGCCAGCCGTGTTCTCAGGATTGGATCGTCGGCGGGCGTGGCGGGCAGGGGGGCGAGCGCCAGACCCTTGATCGCCATCTGGTGCGCCTGTTCCGGGTCCAGCCGACGCAGCAGGGCGGCGCCGAGATCAGCCAGGCTCATGCGTCGTTCTCGAACATCATTTCGCCCGCGGCCGTGACCGAGAAGGCGCGCGAGGCCGTGACGGCGGCGACGGGCAGGGGGGCGTAGAGATGCGGGAACAGATCGCCGCCGCGCGACGGCTCCCAGATCAGGTCGTCGCCGAACCGGCTGAGATCGACGGTCAGCAGCAGCAGGTCGCCACGGCCGGCGAAATGCCGCCGTGCAGTCTCGGCCAGTTGCGCCTGGGTGGACATATGGATGTAGCCGTCGGCCAGATCGACCGGCGCGCCGTCGTATCGGCCCTCGGCGACGGCGGCGCGCCATTCGGCGGCGTCGACGATCTTGTAGGCGACGTCGCTCATGCGGATGGCGCGCCCAGCGACCGCGGCGTCAGGAAGCCTTCGTAGGTGCAGCGGCCGGCGACATCGACGCTGAACAGGGCGGCGGCGCCGGTCGGAAAGCCGGCTGAAAGCTTGTCCACCACCGCCGGCGAGGCGGCGCTTTCGATCAGATATTCGGCGGCCAGCACGTGGACGCCCGGATTGTGGGCCAGGATCAGCAGGCAGCCGGCCTCGTCCTCGCTGGCCTCGACGAAGCGGCGGATCACGTCGGAGGGGGCGTTGTAGAGGGCGTCCTCGTCGCGGACTTCCACATCGCCGAAGGCGTCGTGCATCTGCTCCCAGGTCTGGCGTGTGCGCACGGCGGTGGAGACCAGCGCCAAGTCCGGCTTCAGCCCCCGCTCGGCCAGGGCGCGCCCCATCAGCAGAGCCTCGGCGCGGCCGGCGGCCGACAGGGGACGGGCTTCGTCGCCGCCGGAGGGAGCGGAGGCTTCGGCCTGGGCGTGCCGCATCAGGATCAGTCGGTGCATGGCCTTCGCCATAAGGCGGTTTCGCCCGCCCCGCCAGATGGAGCGACGGTCAACTCCCCGTCAGTCGCGATGTTCGCCCCGCGAAGAGACGGAGGCGGCGGGTTGGGGCGCCAGGACGGGGGCGGCGACGCGCTGGGCATGGCCGCTGGGGCGGATGCGGGCGTAGCTGTGGCGCGAGGCCTCCAGCAGGATCAGCCCGGCGGTTCCGGGAAAGACCCGGCGACCGACCTGTTCGAACCCTTCCGCCAGCGGCAGCATCGGCCCCCAAGGCGGTACATACAGGGTCTGGGACCAGGCCATCGGTTCCAGCCCGACATCGCGCACCAGCCGTTCCAACTGGCGCCGGGTGAAGGGTCGGCCATGACCAAAGGGGGTGTTGTCCGCCCGCGCCCACAGGCCGCCGCGCGCCGCCGCCGCCAGGATGATGCGTCCGGTCGGCGACAGCGCGCGCACCGCTTCCATCAGCAAGGCGGCGGGATCGTCGGCCTCTTCCAGGGCGTGGACCAGCAGGATGCGGTCGAACGATCCGGCGGGGAAGGGCAGGCGGCGATCATCCACCAGCAGGGTGCGGTTGCGCCCCACCGTCGGCCAGTGCTCGACCCCCTGGCCGCCCGGCATGGCCGCGACCACGCGCCGGGCGCCGACGAAGGCGTCCAGCCACGGCGTCGCATATCCGACGCCCAGCACGTCGCAGTCGGCCGCCTCGCCCCAGGCGTCGTCCAGCCGCCGCGCCACCAGCCGTCGCGCCAGCGCCCCGGTCGGCTCGCCGTAGAAGGTTCGAAGCTCGTCGATGCTGCGCCGCATGGCCCCACTATAGGCCTGTCGGCGGCCCTGCTGCTAGGATGGGCGCATGACCCTGGACGTGCATCTGTTTCCCTGCCGCGCCGACAACTACGGCTTCCTGATCCGCGACGCCGCGACCGGCGTGGTCGCGGCGGTCGATACGCCCGATGCCGCGCGCATTCTGGAGGAGCTGGAAGGCCTGGGCTGGGGCCGGCTGGACCTGATCCTGAACACCCACTGGCACCCTGATCACACCGAGGGCAATGCGCGGCTGAAGGCCGACTGGGCTTGCGAAATCGTCGGGCCGAAAGAGGTGCGCAAGGTCGCGCCGCTGGACAGGGTGATCGCTGACGGCGATGTGGTGATGGTGGGCGAGACGCGGTTTGAGGTCACCGAAACGCCCGGCCATACGCTGGGCCATGTGGCGTTTCATGCGCCGGGGGACGATCTGGCCTTTACCGGCGACACCCTGTTCGCCATGGGCTGCGGCCGATTGTTCGAAGGCACGCCGGAGCAGATGTTCGGAAGCCTGCAGCGGCTGAAGGCCTGGCCCGATCAGACCGTGATCTGGTGCGCGCACGAATATACGGCCTCGAATGCACGCTTCACCCTGAGCCTGGATGACCGGCCCGAGACCGCCGCCCATGCCGAGGCGATCTTCGCGGCGCGCGCGCGGGGCGAACCGACCGTCCCGACGACGCTGGGGGTGGAGAAGCGGTTCAATCCGTTCCTGACCGCGACGGATGCGGAGCAGTTCGCCGCGCGCCGGGCGGCCAAGGACAGCTTCCAGAGCTAGCGGTTCAGGGCGTCCCCGCCCACGACCCGCACGATCCGGGCCGACGACGGGCGGCCGGCGATGCCGGCATCGGCGTCGATGACGATCCGCAGCGTGCCCTGGATCAGGCTGACGCCGGGACGCCCCTGATCCGACACGACGACGCGGCGCACCCGCTCGACCTGGGCGCGCAGGTTGGAGGACCGCGCCATGCGCACGATGGCGTCGCTGGCGGCAGAGACGGTGTCCGCTGCGACCTGTTCAGAGCCGGGCTGGATATCCACGTCGATGACGATCAGCCGGCCCATCGCCTGGCTGGCGCGATAGCTCTGGCGCATAAAATAATCGACCAGCTGCGCGCCGGTCATGGCCGCGCTGGCCAGGCCCTGCGCTTCGCCGACGCGCGAGGCGGGCGAGCCTTGGGGCGTCGCGGTCGTATACAAGGTGACGGCGCCGTCGGGCGTGACGCGCAGCACCTGATCGCCGTTGTCATTGCGATAGATGATGTCGCCGCGCGGCGCGGGCGTGGGGCGCAGCACCCAGACCTCGGTCGAGCGTTCCAGCCGCATCAGCGGCCGCGATCCGGAGGTGTCCAGAATGAAGCCCTGGCCGCTGCTGCTGACATAGCGGGCGGTCGGCGGCACGGTCCGGCGGGACTGGGCCTGGCTTTCGGTCGGGACGACCACAGGCGCGACAACGCCCACGCCGATGACCGCGATGGCGGCGACCGCCATCGCGGTCACGCGTGGCGATTTTTTCGCCCTGACCGATCCCAACAACTTCATGACAGACTTGATGAAACCCGCGCGCGGCGGATTTTGGGCGAAGCCCGCCTCAACCCACCAGGTACTGACCGCCGTTCAGCGACAGTGTGCAGCCTGTGACATATCCGGCACGCTCGCCCACCAGCCAGGACACCATGTCGGCGATCTCTTCGCCCTTGCCCAAGCGGCCGACGGGGATGTGGCTGATGATGCCTTCCAGCACCTTGGGGTCCATGGCGCCGACCATTTCGGTGTCGATATAGCCGGGCGCGATGCAGTTCACGGTCACGCCCTTGCGCGCATTCTCCAGCGCCAGCGCCTTGGTGAAGCCGATCATCCCGGCCTTGGCGGCGGAATAGTTGGTTTGGCCGATCTGACCCTTCTGACCGTTGATCGAGGAAATGTTGACGATGCGCCCGTGGCCCCGGTCGCGCATGCCGTTGATGACCTGGCGCGTCATGTTGAAGACGCTGTCCATATTGACACGGATGACGTCGGACCACTGGTCGTGGCTCATCTTGTGGAAGAAGCCGTCGCGCGTGATGCCGGCGTTGTTGACCAGGATGTCGATGGGGCCGAGCTGATCCTCGACCTCCTTCACCGCGCGGGCGCAGTCGTCGAAGCTGCCGACGTTGCCCTTGACCACCATGACGTCCAGCGCATCGGCAATGGCCTTGGCCGCCTCGTCGTTGCCGGAATAGCCGGCGGCGACCTTGAAGCCGTCCTCATGCAGGCGCTGAACGATCGCCTTGCCGATGCCCCGGGTCCCGCCCGTCACGAAAGCTACGCGCGCCATATCGTCTCCTGTCCCTGTGCAGACCCTTCAGAAGGCCTTGTCGCGGTTCAGGATTAACGTGCGAGCGCTAGCGCGCAAGGCGAGAATCTGACGCGACGGAAGTTTCATGCCTCCGTCGCGTTTCGTTGATCTTCGCCCCGGCGATCAGGCGGCCAGCTTTTCCATATCGATGACGAAGCGGTAGCGGACGTCGGATTTCAGCATCCGCTCGTAGGCGTCGTTGATCTGGTCCGGGGCGATAGTCTCGATGTCGCAGGCGATGCCGTGCTCGGCGCAGAAGTCCAGCATCTCCTGCGTTTCGCGAATGCCGCCGATCAGCGAGCCGGCGATGCGGCGACGACGCCACAGCAGCGGCAGGGCGAAGACCGGCAGGCCCTCGTTGGTCAGGCCCAGCATGATCATGGTGCCGTCGCGGGCCAGCAACTGGATGTGGCTGGCGATCTCGTGCGTGGCCGAGACGGTGTTGATGATCAGGTCGAACTTCTCGGCCGCCGCCTTCATCGCATCCTTGTCGGAGTTGATCAGGAAGTGTTTGGCGCCCATCCGCTCGGCGTCGGCCTTCTTGCGGTCCGAGGTGGACAGGACGGTGACTTCCGCCCCCATCGCCGCCGCCAGTTTGACGGCCATGTGGCCCAGGCCGCCCAGGCCGATGACCGCGACCTTGGAGCCGGGGCCCACGCCCCATTCCTTCAGCGGCGAATAGGTGGTGATGCCGGCGCACAGCAGAGGGGCGGCGACGTCCAGCGCCAGGCTGTCGGGGATGGACAGGACGAAATGCTGATCGACGGTGATGTGGTCGGAATAGCCGCCCTGGGTGATGGCTTCCGACGTGCCGCCCTTCTTGTCCTTGCCGCCGTAGGTGCCGGTGAAGCCGGGGATGCAATATTGTTCGACGCCTTCCTGGCAGGAAGCGCATTCACGGCAGCTGTCGACCATGCAACCGACGCCGACGCGGTCGCCTTCCTTGAAGCGGGTGACGTTCGATCCGACCGCCTTGACCACGCCCGCGATCTCATGACCCGGCACCAAGGGGAAGGTTGTGCCGCCCGTCTCGCCGCGCGCGGCATGCAGGTCGGAGTGGCAGACGCCGCAATATTTGATGTCGATCAGCACATCGTCCGGATCCGGATCACGGCGCTCGAAGCTGTAGGGCGTCAACGGCTTGTCGGCGGCGGTCGCGGCGAAGGCGCGTGTGGCGATCGGCATGGGAAAAGTCCTTCAGGCTTTGCATTGAGCCGGCCTCAGATGTGAGGACGGCTGCGGGTCCGCAAGCGTACGGAGCCCTATTTCAGCTTGGCGATCAGCGCCTGAGCAGCCGCCGGGTTCCGCACCTTCGCGCCCGAGATGAAATAGGCGAAGACCTCGCCGCGTTTGGCCCAGGCTTTGGCTTGGTTCGCGACCGCATCAAGCTCGGTCGCCGTCATGCCGGTCGGCTCCTCCTCGCGGCTGGACATCAGTCGGGCGTAGCTGAAGTCGGCGGTCGCCTCGTCGATCTGGGGCCAGGTCGGCTCCTCGTCATCGACCGCATAGACGATGGCCGCGCCGTATTTGCGGGCCAGGTCATAGAATTGTTCGGTGGCGAAGGTCGGGTTGCGAACCTCCAGCGCGTGCCGCAGCCGCACTCTGTCCTTCTCCTTGGGCAACAGCTTCAGGAAGCCCTCGAAATCCTCTGGGTCAAACTTCTTCGTGCCCATGAACTGCCAGTTGATCGGACCCAGCTTATCGCCCAGTTTGGTCAGGCCCTGGCTCAGAAACTTGTCGAAGCTGTCGGCGCCTTCGGACAGCACCTTGCGATTGGTGCAATAGCGGCTGGCCTTGACCGAAAAGACGAAGCCGTCCGGCGTCTCGTCGCGCCATTTGCGCCAGCTGTCGGGCTTAAAGGTCGAATAATAGGTGCCGTTGATCTCGATCGAGGTCAGTTTCGACGCCGCATATTCCAGCTCGCGCTTCTGAACCAACCCTTCAGGATAGAAGACCCCGCGCCACGGCTCGAACGTCCAGCCGCCGATGCCGACATGGATGGAATGGGTCATGGCTCGTCTCCGGCTTCGCGGTCTCGGATGGGATCGGCTGTCCAGTCCTCTCGCGTATGTCGGATGCGGAGCACCAGAACGCCCTGATCGTCGATGGCATAGACGATGACGTGCGCCTTGTAAGGATGAACTCGCACAGGCGGCGCGGTCTCTGCTCTTTCCCGGTTCGACTTGGGATATGTCGCGATGAGATCGAGCGCGTGGTGAAGAGCGGCGACGTAGGCGTCAGCCTGGCTCAACCCAAACATCTCGACGCTCTGTCGAAAGATCGCACGCATATCGGTTCGCGCGGCCTTGGATACCCGCAGCTTGGCCAAGTCAGCCTGCCTTGCGAGTCGTTTAGGCCAGATATTCGGCGCGAACCTCTTCGAAAATTTCTCGTGGCGTTTGGTCGCTGATGCCTGATGCATAGGCTTCGTCGATCAACCTTTGCATGTTGGCGATCTTCTCGGCCTTGACCTGCTCGCGGCGGATCAGGTCGCGCACCACGTCCGACGTGTTGGCGTAGCGCCCGGATTTCGCCTGTTCCTCGACCCAGGCCTTCATCGGATCGGGCAGGGAGATGTTCATCGTCGCCATGGTCGGCCTCCTCTCGAAAAGAATGGCTCGTTGGCAAACTTTGTCAACTTCGGATCAGGGCGCGGTCGCTGCCTGTATTCCGGCCAGCAGGCTGGCGGCGGTGATGGGTTTGGGGACGTGCAGGTCGGCGCCGGCATCGCGCGCCTGGTCGCGGTGCTCGCTCATGGCGTTGGCGCTCAACATGATGATCGGCGTACGGTCCTGATCGGGACGGGCGGCCTCGATCCGGCGAATGGCGCGGGTGGCGGTCAGGCCGTCCATTCCCGGCATCTGCATGTCCATCAGGATCAGGTCGAAGGTCTCAGACTGTAAAGCGGCCAGGGCCTGTTCGCCATCCGCGACGGTGACGACCTGCATGGCGTGCGCCGCCAGGATCAACTGCACGACGCGCTGATTGACCGGGTGATCCTCGGCCAGCAGCACGCGCAGCGGCGACAGAGCGCGGTCGGCCTCGGCCGCACGCGCGCGTCGTTGCGCATCGTGTTCGGTCAGGGAGGCGGCGCGCGTCAGGGGGATCTCGACGGTGAAGCAGCTGCCGACGCCCGGGGTGGAGGCGGCGGAAATCCGCCCGCCCATCAGCTCGACCAGCGAACGACAGATCGACAGGCCCAGTCCCGTGCCGCCGAACCGACGCGTGATGGTGCTGTCGGCCTGGCTGAACCGATCGAACAGACGGGCCGCGTGGTCGGAAGAGAAGCCGACGCCCGTATCCTCAACCCGCAGCGTCAACTGGGTCAGGCCGTCGGAGTCCTCGTCCACCGCAATGGCGACGCCGACCGAGCCCTGATGGGTGAACTTGATGGCGTTGGACAGCAGATTGTCGAGCACCTGACGGATGCGGGTGCTGTCGCCGACGAACATGCCGCGCGCATCGGCGTCGCGGCGGATGTCGAAAGTCAGTCCCTTGGCTTCGGCCTTCAAACGCATGACGTCCAGCGGGGCGGCGACGGCCTCGTCCAGATCGAAGGGCCGGCTTTCCAGGTCCAGATGCCCGGCCTCGATCTTGGACACATCCAGAATGTCGGACACCAGCCGTTCCAGCGTTACGCCGGAGCTTGCGATAAGGGCCACCATCTCAGCCTGCTCGGGCGTCAACTCGGTGCGCGACAGGGCGTCGACGATCCCGATCACGCCGTTCAAGGGCGTGCGGATCTCGTGGCTCATATTGGCCAGGAACTCGGACTTCGCGGCATTGGCGGCCTCGGCGGCGGCGGTCGCTTCGCGCAGGGCCTGCTCTGCCGCGACCTTTTCGGTCACGTCGCGGGCGATGCCATAGATGCGGTCGCCCTGACGATGGGCGCGCCATTCGACGGTGACGTAATGACCAGCCTTGTGGCGATAGCGGTTGACCTGACCCAGGACTGGATCGCCCGGCCGCCGGTTTTCGACCTCGACGATGCTCTGGCGGGTGGCGGCATGGTCGTCCGGGTGGATCAGCCGCAACAGGCCTTGGCCCTCGATCTCGTCGGGGCGATAGCCCAGCATCGTGAACCAGGAGGCGCTGGCCTTGACCACGCGCCCATCCAGCTCGCGCACCACCAGCAGATCCAGCGACACATCGAAGAAGGTGTCCAGATCCACATCGGCTGTGGGGAAGGCCAGGGCCGCAACGGGCGAACAGGTCATTGCGCACTCTCTCGAACTCAAACCCATGTTACGGCGCATCCGTTAAGCTCGCCTTTGCAGCGGGTCGAAAAGAGCCGATGGCGTCGTGCGGCGTCTCGGCTAGGATCGGCGTATGATCTTGCTCCTCGCCGCGATCGCCATGCTCCAATTCCCGCTATCAGGGGACGGAATCGAACCCCTGACGCGGGCCGAGGATCGGGCCTGCACGGCCGACGGGGCCCTGTGCGTTGGTCTGACACAGCAGACGCGTGACGGCGAGCCGGTCTTCACTCCGGTCATCCGTGCGCCCGACGCCCTGCCGGCCGCGCCGCAAGAGGCGTCGGGCGAGGTGGAAAATTACAAGCCATGGAATGGCCTGATCAGGCTGGCGGACGGCGGGTTTCTGGCCGGGGTCGAGATGGAGAGCCGCAGCATGTATTCCGGCGGCGGCGGGCAGGCGACGGAGTTGCGGCTCTATCGGCTGGATGCGGACGGCGAGGTTGGCGCCGCCCCGGTGCTGACCGTGCCGATCCAGGGTTCGCTGATGATCCGCGCCTGTTTCAGCGAGGAGGACATGACCCAGCGCGCCGGCGCATGCCGCGACGAATACAGTTTCGCTGCGACCCTGACCGCGAGCGACGCGGCGGATGCGATGCCGGTCCTGACCTATGAGACGACCGCCACGGCCTATCCGCGCGGCGCCTCGCGATCCGAGGACTCGCTGGAGAAGCCGCCGCTGAAGCCTGCCGACCTGATCGCCGCGCGCGATCCGAAATGCAGCTTCATTCGTCGGTTCACCTTCGACGCCAAGGCCGGCGAATACAAACCGGACAGCCCGCTGCCCGACTGCTCGGACTACACCGTCCCTTAGTAGGCGAAGTCGGCGTAGATGCGCTTCACGTCGCCCTGCCAGGCGCCGTGATACAGGTCCAGCAGGCGCTCGGCGGGGGTGATCCCGCTGTCGGCGATGTCTTCCAGTTCGGACAGATAGCCGCGCTCGTCCACCATGCCGCCCGAGAATTTGGCGCGGTTCTTAAGCCCCTGTTTGGCGATGTTCACCAGATCGACGGCGATGTCGCGCACCGATCGGCCCGCCACCTCGGCCTTCAGACCCAGGCGCGTCACGTCGCGGCGCAGGCGTTCGTGGTCGGCGATGTCCCAGTCCTTGACCAGGTCCCAGGCGGCGGCCAGCGACGGCGCGTCATACAGAACCCCGGCCCACAGGGCGGGCAGGGCGCAAATCCGGCTCCACGGCCCGCCGTCGGCGCCGCGCATTTCCAGATAGGCCTTCAGCCGCACCTCGGGGAAGAGGGTGGTCAGGTGGTCGTTCCAGTCCTTCAGAGTCGGATATTGGCCGGGCAGGGCGGGCAGTTTGCCGGCCTGGAAATCGCGGAACGACTGGCCCGAGGCGTCGACATAATGGCCGTCGCGCTTGGCGAAATACATCGGCGTGTCCAACGCATAGTCGGCGTAGCGCTCGAAGCCGAACCCCTCCTCGAACACGAAGCCCAGCATGCCGGTGCGGTCGGCGTCGGTGTCGGTCCAGACGTTGGCGCGGGCCGACAGGAACCCGTTAGGCCGTCCCTCGGTGAACGGCGAGCAGGCGAACAGGGCGGTGGCGATGGGTTGCAGCGCCAAGGAGGTGCGGAACTTCATCACCATGTCGGCTTCGGAATCGAAGTCCAGGTTCGCCTGGATGGTGCAGGTGCGCAGCATCATGTCCAGACCCAAGGTCCCGACCTTGGGCATATAGGCGCGCATGATGTCGTAGCGGCCCTTGGGCATGACCGGCACCTGTTCGCGGGTCCACAGCGGGTCGAAGCCGGCGCCCAGGAAGCCGACGCCGATCTGGTCGGCGACCTGCTTGACCTCCATCAGGTGCTGGCCGGTCTCGTTGCAGATGTCGTGGATGGTCAGAAGCGGCGCGCCCGACAGTTCGAACTGACCGCCCGGCTCCAGGCTGACGGAGGCGACGAAGCCTTCGCTGTTCCGGCGCTCCAGTCCGATCAGAAAGCCGTTTTCCTCGACGGGCGACCAGCCAAAGCGTTGCAGCCCCTCCAGCATGGCCTTGATGCCGTTCGGGCCGTCATAGGCGGGGCGCGCCAGGGTGGTCTTGTCGAAGCCGAACTTCTCGTGCTCAGCGCCGATGCGCCACTGGTCCTTGGGCTTGATCCCCTTGGACATGGCCTCAATGAGGTCGGTCCGGGTCAGCGGCGCGGTGTCGGTCATGCGTCAGTCCCCTGCGGGCGCATCGTAAGCGACCGTGTGTCGCGGCTAGATGGGCAAGATTGCGGCAAGGCTCAAGAGGGCTTTCGTCTTTCCCTGACGCTCGTCGCGCGTCGGCTAGTGCCTGAGGGGCTGACTTATCGTTCCCAATCACCGACGGCCGCCTGCCACAGGGTCATGGCGGCGATGGCGGCGGTGTCGGCGCGCAGGATACGCGGGCCCAGCGACACGGCGGTGGTGAAGGGCAGGGACCGCAGCCGCTCGCCCTCTTCCGGCGAGAACCCGCCCTCCGGCCCGATCAGGATGGACCAGGGGCCTTCGCCTGCGTCGCGCAGGGACGAGACGGCGGGCGCCCCGCCGGTCTCGTCGCAGAACATCAGCCGGCGTCCGGTCTCCCAGCCGTCCAGCAGGGCATCCAGCTTGATCGGATCATCGACGGCGGGCACGTCCATCCGCCCGGTCTGTTCGGCGGCTTCCTCGGCGATGGCGTCCAGCCGGTCCAGGCGGATGCGGTCGGCGTTGGTGCGTTTCGTCAGGACCAGCCGCACCCGGCGCGCGCCCAGCTCGGCGGCCTTTTCCACGATGGTCTCGACCCGCGCCTTCTTCACCACCGCCACGATCAGGTCCAGGTCAGGACCGAAGGTCTGGGGTCGCACCTGTTCCTCGGCGCGCAGGATCACGCCCTTCTTCAGCACTTCCGCGACCGTGCAGCGCCACTCCCCGTCGCGCCCGTTGAACACCAGCAGATCATCCCCGGCCTTCAACCGCATGACCTGGGTCAGATAGCGCGACTGGTCCAGCGTGGGCGCGACGGGAGCGGCTACGGAAAGGGGCTGGGTTACGTGGAGGCGGATCATCGGTCGTAGTGATAGCGGCATTGGGCGATCAAAAGCGCATCGTCGGTCACGCGATAGACGAGCCGATGTTCCTGGTCGATGCGCCGCGACCACCATCCCGCAAAATCGCCCTTCAACGGTTCAGGCTTTCCAGTCCCAGAAAAAGGCGTCCGCTGGCATTCCATGATCAGCCGATTGAGCTTTCGCAGCATCTTTCGATCATGGTCTTGCCAGTGAAGGTAATCCTCCCACCCGTAGGTCTGGAAGGTCAGCTTCATTCTTCGATCAGTTCGCGAACCTGACCGCCGCCCGCATCGAGTTCGGCGATCGCTTCACACAGCCGCGCGGCGTTCGCCGGGCTGCGCAGCAGATACTCCGTCTCCTGCCAGGAGGCGAAGTCCTCCAACGACATCAGCACCGCCGCCGGCTTACCGCCCTCGCGCGTGATGATGGTGTAGTCATGATCCGCCGTCACCCGGTCGATGGCCGCGGCGAGGTTCTTGCGCAGTTCGGTGACGGACATCGCATTCATGGCCCAAATGTACAGAATTCTGTACATTTGGGCAAGCGGGCTGTCAGAGCGTCCGCGCGATCAGCAGCTTCATGATCTCGTTCGTGCCGCCGTAGATGCGCTGGACGCGGGCGTCCTTGTACAGCTGGGCGATCGGATATTCGTTCATATAGCCATAGCCGCCGTGCAGTTGCAGCATCTCGTCGATGGTCTCGCCCTGAATGTCCGTGACCCAGTATTTGGCCATGGAGGCGGTGGCGGCGTCGAGTTTGCCCTGCAGATGCAGGCCGATGCAGTGGTCGGTGAAGACCTTGGCGACGGTCAGCTTGGTCTTGACCTCGGCCAGTTTGAACTGGGTATTCTGGAAGTCGATGACGCGTTTGCCGAACGCCTTGCGCTCCTTGACGTAGGCCAGCGTCGCCTCAAGGCCGCGCTCGGCGGCGGCGACGCCCTGGACGGCGATGTTCAGCCGCTCCTGGGGCAGCTGCTGCATCAGTTGGACGAAGCCCTGGCCCTCGGTCCCGCCGATGATGTTGTCGCCGGGGACCTTCACATCGTTGAAGAACAGTTCGGAGGTGTCGTTGGCCTCCATGCCGATCTTGTGCAGGTTGCGACCACGTTCGAACCCTTCCGCGCCATCGGTCTCGACTACGATCAGGGAGGTGCCCTTGGCGCCCTCGGTCGGATCGGTCTTTGCGACCACGATCAGGAAGTTGGCCAGCTGGCCGTTGGTGATGAAGGTCTTGGAGCCGTTGACGACATAGCCGTTGCCCGACTTGACCGCCGTGGTCTTGACGCCTTGCAGGTCCGAGCCCGCGCCCGGTTCGGTCATGGCGATGGCGCCGACCAGTTCGCCCGATTGCAGGCGCGGCAGCCAGCGCTGCTTCTGCTCCTCGGTGCCGTAATGCCAGATGTAGGGCATGACGATCGCATTGTGCAGCGAAATGCCGAAGTGGTCCGCGCCCTTCCAGCCCAGCTGACGCATCAAGACGACCTCGTGCCGATAGTCGCCGCCAAAGCCGCCGTCCTCTTCCGGCAGCGACAGACCCAACAGGCCCGCCTCGCCCGCGTCGTTCCACAGCTGACGCGGCACCGAGGAGTCGGCGATCCATTGCTGCACCTTCTCAAGCGGCGCGTGCTCGTCGATCCATTTGCCGACGCTGTCGGAGAAGAGGGTGATCTCTTCTTCACGCATGAAATCGGGATCGGGGCTGCCCAGTACGTTCATCGGTTTCGTCCCTGAGGTTCGCGGGCTTTTGCCCATCTGGCCGGTAAGAAAAACGGGCCGGCGAGATCGCCGACCCGTTTCGTTGTCAGTCTGAGATCAGAACGCCTCGGCCGGCATGGCCATCAGCACGTCGGCGCCGGTCTTCATCTTCTTCAGATGGGCTTCGGCGTCGGGTAGGATGCGCTCGACGAAGTAGCGGCCGGTCTGAAGCTTGGTGGCGTAGTAGGGGTCGGTCGAACCGGCCTCGACCTGGGCTTGAGCCACCTTGGCCATCTGCGCCCACATATAGGCCAGAGCCGTCAGGCCGAAGACGTTCAGATAGTCGGTCGATGCGGCGCCGGCGTTGTCCGGATTGGCCATGCCGTTTTGCATCAGCCACATGGTGCCGTCCTGCAGCTTGGCCTTGGCGTCGGCCAGGCCGTCGACGAAGGGCTTGATGGCCTCATTGCCGCTGTTTTCGGCGACAAAGGCGTCGATCTCGCCGAACCAGGTCATGATCGCGCGGCCGCCGTTGGCGGGCAATTTGCGGCCGACCAGATCCAGCGCCTGGATGCCGTTGGTGCCCTCGTAGATCATGGTGATGCGGGCGTCGCGCAGATACTGCGAGGCGGTGAAGTGTTCGGTGTAGCCCGAACCGCCGTGCACCTGCATGCCCAGCGAGGCGACGTGGAAGCCCTTGTCGGTCAGATAGGCTTTCAGCACCGGCGTCAGCAGGCCCATGTAATCCTTGGCCTTCTGGGCGACGGCGGCGTCTTCGGACTTCTCCAGGTCTGCGTGAAGCGCGGTCCACAGGATGAAGGCCTGGCCGCCCTCGACGAAGGCCTTGGACTCCAGCAGCATGCGGCGCACGTCGGGGTGGACCATGATGCTGTCGGCCGGGCCGTCCGGGTTCTTCGGTCCGGTCAGCGAACGGCCTTGCAGGCGGTCCTTGGCGAATTCGACGGCGGCCTGATAGGCGGCGGTGCCGATGGCCAGGCCCTGCAGGCCGGTGCCGAGGCGCGCCTCGTTCATCACGACGAACATATTGTTCATGCCGCGGCCTTCTTCGCCGATCAGCCAGCCCTTGGCGCCGTCGTACTGCATGACGGCGGTGGCGTTGCCGTGGATACCCATCTTGTGCTCGAGGCCGGCGCATTCCAGGCTGTTGCGCTCGCCCAGCGAACCGTCCTCATTGACCAGGAACTTGGGCACGACGAACAGCGACAGGCCCTTGATGCCCGGAACCGCGCCTTCGACGCGGGCCAGCACCGTGTGGATGATGTTGTCGGCGAAGTCGTGCTCGCCCGCCGAGATCCAGATCTTCTGGCCGGTGATCGAATAGGAGCCGTCGCCGTTCGGCACGGCCTTGGTGCGCACCATGCCCAGGTCCGTTCCGCACTGCGGCTCGGTCAGGTTCATCGTGCCCGACCATTCGCCGGTCGCCATCTTGGGCAGATATTTCTGCTTCAGCTCTTCGGAGGCATTGGCGTGGATGCCGGCATAGGCGCCCGCCGTCAGTCCCGGATACATCGAAAAGGCGGCCGAGGCGCCGGCCGTCATCTGACCGAAGGCCGAGGCCACCACGCTGGGCATGCCCTGACCGCCGTAGGCCGGGTCGGCGGCCAGCGCCATCCAGCCGGCTTCGGACATGGCCTTATAGGCTTCCTTCCAGCCCTTGGGTCCCGTCACCACGCCGCCTTCGGCCCAGTGGCAGCCTTCCTTGTCGCCCGGATTGTTGATCGGGGCGATGACCTCGTCGGCGAACTTGGCGCCTTCTTCCAGGATCTGGCTGACCAGATCCGAAGAGACGTCCTGGAAGCCCGGCTGGTTGGTGTAGCGGTCGATCTCCAGCACTTCATTCAGGATGAAGGTGAAGTCGCGGACAGGCGCCTTGTAGGCCATGGATTACGCTCTTGCTTTGAAGGGGTGGTGGTGGTCGTGGTTGAGACGCGCGCGCAGCAGCTTCTCATAATCTTCGGCGCCCGGCAGCAGGTCGGGGCGGTGTTCGGATAGTTTGGACTCCATCCAAGCGCAGGCCTGTTCGGCCGTCTCGATGGCGCCTTCGATATCTTCCAGCTGCTGTTTCAGCGCCGCGATCTGGGCGCGGTGCCGCACCAGGGCCACGGCCATCTGGTGGACGTTGTGATCCTTCTGATCATAGAGATCCATCATGTCCTGGATCTCCTGAAGGGTGAAGCCGATGCGGCGGCCCCTCAGGATCAGTTTCAGCCGGGCGCGGTCGCGCGCGTCATAGACGCGGGTCTGGCCCTTGCGTGCGGGCGTCAGCAGGCCCTTGTCTTCATAGAATCGAAGCGCGCGCGCCGTGGCGCCGAACTCGCGGCACAGCTGGCGAATGGAATAGGTGCGGTGGTCGTCGGCGGTGGCCATACGCCTTCATAACTTGACGTGCGCGTAAAGGGAAGAGGCTTACGCGCACGTAAGGGTAAGCTTTTCTCCCTTACCGGCGATCAGGCATGAAAAAGCCCGGAGCCGGGGGGGAGGCTCCGGGCGCAAACGCCGGACTGCAGGGGGGAGAGGGGTCCGGCGTTCGATCTCTTTCAACCAGGCCTGCAGCAATCAGGTTCTGCGGCGGCCCAGCAGCACCGGGACGGTGATGGCCAGCAGGACGGCGTTGACCGCCGCCAGTCCCAGGTCCTGGCTCAACGCGTGGATCGTCATCATGGTCGCTTCCATGACGATCAGGCCGACCGCCGCCGTCAGCAGCAGGGGGCGACCCACTCGCCACGAGATCAGCGGGCTCAGCACGCCCATGGCCAGAACGATCTCGACCACGCCCAGGCCGCGCACCATGTTCTCGGGCGCGACGGCGGGCCAGCCCATCAGATTGATCAGGTTGGTCATCGGCTCGGTCAGCTTGGCGTAGCCGGCGGCGATGAAGAACATCGCGATCCAGCCCTGCAGCGTCCAAAGGGCGATGTTGGCGTAGGCGGCGCGGTTGCGCGACGGCGCGGTGGTGAAGGTCGAGGTGGTCATCGGGGAGGACGCCTGAAGGTCATGAACGGCTGCGATCCGGTCTTGGGGCGTTCCCAGGGGAGCCGTTCGCTGAAGCCTATATAGCGGCGCTTCAGACGGTTGTCATCATGCGATGACATCAACTGATGACATCAGTTGATGACTTTCTGTTACGGGCCGGGGGCATTGGGCCGATTCCCAATGCCCCACAAGGATTCGCGACGCGCAATTTCAGTCTTCGGGCTGCGGCCCCGGCGTCTGGACGATCAGGTCGCCGGGCTGGCAGTCCAGTTCGCGGCACAGGGCGTCCAGGGTGGAGAAGCGCACGGCGCGGGCCTTGCCAGTCTTCAGGATCGACAGATTGGCCAAGGTGACGCCGACGCGGTCGGACAGTTCGGTCAGGGACATCCGGCGTTCGAGCAGCAGCCGGTCCAGTTGGATCATGATCATGGCGCGCGCTCCTCAGACCGTGGTCAGCTGTTCGTCGCGCATGGCCGACCCTTGCCGGAACACCTCGGCCAGGATGAAGACCACCAGAATGCCCAGCCAGGACCCCAGGTCGAAGTCATAGTCGGATGGTGACTGGCCTATGCTCTGCGGGGCGACGAAGACCAGCAGCAGCGCCGTCAGCTGAATGCCGATCAGGCCGAGACCCACGCCTTGCAGCCGTTTGACGTTGGCGAACTCGAAGGCGTCGCCCTGATTGACCGACAGCAGGATGCGTCGCAGCCGGTTGATGATCCACCAGGTGAAGCCGCAGGCCATCGCCGCGCCGAGGAAGGTCAAGCGTCCGGTCCATTGCAGGGTGTTGCTCGGATCCGCGCTCGCGCCCTTCAGCCCGTCGATCAGGCCTGCGCCGAAGCTGGGTACGATCAGGGTGAACAGGAAGACCAGGATCGTCGCGACAGCGCCGATCATCACGAACACATTGACGAAGCCCAGCAGCCAGCGCAGGGCGCTGGCGACGGAATATTTGCCGATCATCTTCATCTCGAAAGCCCTTCCATTCGGGTCGCCCTCCGCGACCGCCTTGGTGACTATCGATATGGATTTATCGATAAACGGGCAAGAACATTATCGATAAACGAGATGAAGCTTTCGTAAGGTTCGGCGTCAGGCCGTGAAGCCCCAAGCCAGAAGCGCCGCCTCCAACCGATCCAGCTTGGCGTGGAACGGCGCCCAGTCGTCGGCGTCCTCGACGGCGGCCCAGATCGCCTCGACCTCGTCGATCAGCATCTCTTCCGGTTCGCGCGCGGCGAACATCGGATGCTCCAGCCGTTCGATCCGGTCCGGTTCGTGGTCCATCAACGCAAAGCGGAATGCGTCGAAGGCCTCGCCCTGATACCGTTTCGCGCGCGGTCCCGACAGGGCGCGGGCCGAGGAGGCGAAGCCGCCGAACCAGTCGAAGAACAGCGGCTCCCAACGCAGGGCCGCGCCGCCCTCACGCAACAGGGCCAGCGTCGTATCGACCAGCCGCTGATCCGCCGCCTCGCCCAGGCTGTGGACGCCCAGCCGCATCAGGAAGGCGGCGCGCAGTTCGCGGATATAGGCGGGACCGAAGCCGTTCAGCGCATCGGTCAACGGCTCGACCTCGGCGACCAGTTTCAGGCACCCGGCAAGCTGCGTCAGGTTCCAGAACACGGCCTCGGGCTGACGCGCGAAGGCGTACAGGCCCGTCTGGTCGAAATAGGCGGCGATGAAGGCCGGGTCGTATTCGGGCAGGAACCGCCAGGGGCCGTAGTCGAAGCTCTCGCCGGTGACGTTCAGATTGTCGGTGTTCAGAACCCCGTGCACGAAGCCCGCCGCGATCCACCGCGCCGTCAGTTTCGCCGAGGCCTCGACGACCGCCTGCAGCAGGCCGGGCGCATCGCCGGCGGCGACGTCCGGATGATACAGGCTGCGCACATGTTCGATCAGCGCCTCGATCTGGTCCTTGCGCCCCAGATAGGCCGCGCGCTGGAAGGTCCCGAACCGCACATGGCTGTGCGACAGCCGCACCAGAACGGCGGACCGCGTCGGCGACGGCTCGTCTCCGCGCTCCAGCGCCTCGCCGGTCTCGATCAGCGAAAAGGCGCGGCTGGTCGGGACGCCTTGCGCCTCCAGCATCGTCGCCGCCAGAACCTCGCGCACCCCGCCCTTCAGCGTCAGCCGCCCATCGCCCCCACGCGACCAGGGCGTCTGGCCGGTGCCCTTCGTCCCCAAGTCGAGTAGTCGGCCCGACACATCACGCATTTGCGCCGCCAGGAACCCGCGCCCGTCGCCCAGGTCGGGATTGTAGTGCCGGAACTGATGCCCGTGATAGCGCATGGCGATCGGACCGGGTTGGCCCGGCAGGGGCTCGAACCGCCCGAACGCCGCGATCCATTCCGCCTCGCTCAGCCCCGCCAGCCCGACCATGGCCGCCGTGCGGTCGTTGCGAAACCGCAGGATCGTCTGAGGAAAATCTGCGGCCTGAACCGCATCGGCATAGTCCGCGCCCAAGTCAAAGAAGCGCGGTTCGGGGCGATAGTCGGAAGAGACGGGCATGGCAGGCTAGGTGCGTGTCCGAGGAGGGGAGCGCAACCGCGCGCCCTTCTTTCTTTCGTCATCCTCCAGTTTCGACCTGCTCGGCGCAGGATGACGAAGGGATGGGCCAGCCATCCTATTCGCGTGAGGTCAGTCTCGTTTTTTCAATCCCCTATCGCCCGCCAGCATCATCTTCCTGCCCACGCTTCCGATCCGTGCGATCCTGTCTCGGTTCGTCCGCACGAAACGCGTCGCATAGTCGGGGAGGGAGAAATCAGACGAATTAGACGAATTAGACGGTGTTTTTGCCGACGACCGTCTGAATGGGCGTCGGCGCGTCAGCCCGCGCCCAGCAGGTCCGCCCAGCGCCAGCTGCCCTTGCCCAGGGCCAGTTGCGCGCCGCCGGGGCGGTCTTCCAGCTTCAGCACGGCCAGGCCCGTCATGCGCTGGCTCTTGCACTCAGCCGGGGCGAAGGCGACTTCCAGGGCGATGGCCTGGCGCACGCCCGCCAGACCCTTGCCCGCCTGGTTGCGGCTTTGCAGCCAGTCGCCGTTCCAGACCAGGATGGCGCGGCCGTTCGCGTCCATGTCTTGGGACGCAGCGATGACGGCGCGGCGCACGGCTTGGTCGTCGCGCACCGCGTTCTGGACCCAGCGCACCATGTCGCACGCCCCGCCGCCCGAGCCTGAACCCGCGCCGGTCCCTCCCGAACCGCCCGATCCGCCGACGCCCGTTCCGCCGCCGCCGCCCGAACCTGCGCCGACCGTCATGGCGCCGGCGATCTGGGCCGCGCCCAGCAGGGGCAGGGGCGGACCCGGCGGGGCGGGCGCGGCAGGCAGGGGTTCGACGTCGGGCGGGCGTTTGCTCACCACCAGTCGCGGTCGCGCCGCCGCCACGGCTGGCGGTCGCCGCTGGGGCGCGGGCTTGGGCGGCGCAGCCGCCTGGGCGGCGGCGGCCGGCGCGTCGGGCTTTGGCGAGAGATCGGGTGCGATCACGCGCGCGGGCGGCGGCGGAGGCGGCGGGGGCGGCTCGACCAGTTCGACCATCATCGGCGGCGTCTGCGGCGTCTCGACGATCGGCTCCGCCTGGCCGTGCATCAGCAGCGCCAGCCCCAGATGCGCGGCCAGGATCGGCGTCGCCGCCAGCGCCCAGCGCCGTGTGCGCGCCGCGCTCAATCGCCTATCCGTGATGGGAGTTGAACACGCCGCCGCATGGTCATCGGGACAAAACGCCTGTAAAAACCGCCATGCCCCGTTGAAAACATTCGGTCGCGTCAGGAAAGTGGCGTCGTCGTGAATACAACCACGCGACGGCGCAGAGCGGCGATAGATGAGCGTGTCCGCCCTCCGGCATCGGCCGTCGGCGGCGCAACGTCTGCACTGAGTCGATGGTTCCGTGCTCATGCAAGAATAACGCGAATATTCGATGTGCTTATGGTCAAGCTGACATGATGCCGCCCAAAGCGCGTCATTACTCCGCCTTGTCTCATACGCCATTTTCATCTTGCGCATGAACTGGGTGTGGCGCTCCCGGCAAGAAGGAGACAGAACTTGAGCAGATCGAAACTCAGGACGGCGGTCGTCGGCGGCGCCCTCATCGCCCTCGGCTTTGCGGCCAGCGGCTGCGCCAGCCATCGTTTCGTGCGTGATCAGGTCGAAGTCGTCGACAACCGCGTGACCACCGTCGAAGGCACCGCAGGCCAGGCCCTGCAACGCGCCAACGACGCGCACAAACTGGCCGAGGGCAAGTTCCTCTATCAGGTCGTGCTGTCGGACGATTCCGTGAAATTCCCCACCGACGCGGCGGCCCTGTCGCCCGAGGCCGAGCAGCGCCTGGCCCAGTTCGCCCAGCGTCTGCAGGGCGAGAACAAGAACGTCTATCTGGAAATCCAGGGCTACACCGACTCGACCGGCACGCCCGAGCATAACGACCAGCTGGGCGAGCAACGCGCCGAGGCCGTGCGTCGCTTCCTGAACCGCCAGGGCGTCGCCCTGAACCGCATGGCCACCATCTCCTATGGCCAGGAACAGCCGGTGGCCTCGAACGACACGCCCGAGGGCCGTTCGCAGAACCGCCGCGTAACCATCGTCGTCCTGGCCTAAGCCGCCGCGACCTCGAACGCCGGAACGGCGGCCGCCTTCCCAGCGGCCGCCGTTTTCGTTTCTACAGCGTGCTGAAGAAGGCCGGCACGGCCTGCGTCGCCGGCCCGTAAACGCCTTCGTCGAACAGGCGCGCCCCCGACGTCGGCTCCAGGTTGATCTCGACCGTCCGCGCCCCGGCATACTGCGCCGCCTGCACGAACCCCGCCGCCGGATAGACCGCGCCCGACGTGCCGATGGACACGAACAGGTCGCAGGCCTCCAGCGCCCGCTCGATCCGCTCCATCTGAAGCGGCATCTCCCCGAACCAGACGATGTGCGGCCGCATGACGCCTTCGGGATGATGCGGCGAGGCCTCATCCGCCGCCATGTCCCCGGCCCAGCCCATCACTACGCCCGACCGGGTGCAGCGGCCTTTCAGCAGTTCGCCGTGCATATGGATCAGCTCGAACCCGGCGGCCGGCGGCGTCTCTTCATGCGCTCGGTCGTGCAAATCATCGACGTTCTGCGTCACCAGCAGGAAGTCGCCCCGCCACCGCGCCGCCAACGCCGCCAGCGCCCGGTGCGCCGCATTGGGCTGAACCTCGGCCAACTGCCGCCGCCGCTGATTGTAGAAGTCCTGCACCAGCGCCGGATCGGCCGCATAGCCCTCGGGCGTCGCCACGTCCTCGACCCGATGCCCGCACCACAGCCCGTCCGACGCCCGAAACGTCGGCACGCCGCTCTCGGCCGATATGCCGGCTCCGGTCAGGACGACGAGGTTTGTGTGTGACATGACGGCTTCATACCATCTTGCGCCTGCCCTAGAAGAGGAGGGAATCGTTCAGGAGCCCCCGCCATGAAAACCCGCGCCGCCGTCGCTTTCGAGGCCAAACGTCCGTTGGAGATCGTCGAGGTCGATCTGGAGGGGCCGCGCGCCGGCGAGGTGCTGATCGAGATCAAGGCCACCGGCATCTGCCATACCGACGCCTATACGCTGGACGGGCTGGACTCCGAGGGCGTCTTCCCCTCGATCCTGGGGCACGAGGGCGCGGGCGTGGTGGTCGAGGTGGGGCCGGGCGTGACCTCGGTCGCGGTCGGCGATCACGTCATCCCGCTGTACACGCCGGAATGCCGCCAGTGTAAGTCGTGCCTGTCGCGCAAGACCAACCTGTGCACCGCCATTCGCGGCACCCAGGGCAAGGGCGTCATGCCCGACGGCACCAGCCGCTTCAGCTATAAGGGTCAGGCGATCGCCCACTATATGGGCTGCTCGACCTTCTCGAACTACACCGTCTTGCCCGAGATCGCGGTGGCCAAGATCCGCAAGGACGCGCCCTTCGACAAGGCCTGCTACGTCGGTTGCGGCGTGACCACCGGCGTCGGCGCCGTGGTCAATACGGCCAAGGTCGAGCCGGGCGCCAACTGCGTCGTCTTCGGCCTGGGCGGCATCGGCCTGAACGTCATCCAGGGGCTGAAGATGGTCGGGGCCGACATGATCGTGGGCGTGGACATCAACGGCGACAAGGAAGAATGGGGCCGTCGCTTCGGCATGACCCATTTCGTCAATCCGAAGGAGGTTTCTGACGTCGTGGCCCATCTGGTCCAGCTGACCGACGGCGGCGCGGACTACACCTTCGACTGCACCGGCAACACCGTCGTCATGCGCCAGGCGCTGGAGGCCTGCCACCGCGGCTGGGGCGAGAGCGTCGTCATCGGCGTCGCCGAATCCGGCAAGGAGATCGCCACCCGCCCGTTCCAGCTGGTGACCGGCCGCGTCTGGCGCGGTTCGGCCTTCGGCGGAGCGCGCGGCCGCACCGACACGCCCAAGATCGTCGACTGGTACATGGACGGCAGGATCGAGATCGACCCGATGATCACCCACACCTTCGCCCTGGACGACATCAACAAGGCCTTCGACCTGATGCACGAGGGCAAGAGCATCCGCTCGGTCGTGGTGTTCTGACGCCTTGCGCGCCGCCGGGTTCGTTGTTTAAGAAAACGGACTGAAAGAGGGAGGTCTGACCATGTTCACCCACGTCACCGTCGGCGCCGACGACATCGAGGCGTCGCGCCAATTCTATGACGCCGCGCTCGGCGCCCTGGGCGTCGAGCCGGGCCAGGGGCCGGACCCCAAGGGCCGCTACTGGTGGCGCACCCGCATGGGCGCCTTTGCGATCGGCGCGCCGATCGACGGCGAGCCGGCCTGCCACGCCAACGGCGGCACCATCGGCTTTCACGCCAAGACGTCCGAGATGGTCCAGGCCTTCCATGACGCGGGCGTCGCCGCCGGCGGTCGCGCCATCGAGGACCCGCCCGGCGAACGCAAGGGGCCCTTCGGCCCCATGATCCTGGCCTATCTGCGCGATCCGTCCGGCAACAAGATCTGCGCCATGCACAGGCCGGGCTGAAGGCGTCAGCCGGCGGCTTGGGCCTCGCGGTATCGCATGTCGCGCGGACCATGGGCGGCGATGGTCGCACACTGGTCCGCGACGGCCTTTCGATAGGCCGGGCGGTTCAGGCAGCGGTCGAAATAGGCCTGTAGCGCCGGATAGGCTTTGAGCAGGTCCAGAGACGCGGCGATTTTCAGCACCGAACTCATCATCAGGTCGGCGACCGTGAACGTTTCGCCGACCAGCCACCGCCGGTCGCCCAGCGCGAGTTGAAGCGCGGACAATCGCTTTTCGGCGAAAGGCAGAACCTGCGCCCGCCGCACCGCCTTGGCCGCTTCGTCAGGCAGGAAGAACTCAGCCTCGGCGACATTGTTCAGCGCGCCTTCGACACTGTTCAAGGCGGCGAAATACCAGGTCAGAACCTGCGCTCGCTTCGCCGGATCGGGTGGGATTAACACTCCCGCCCGTTCAGCGATGTCCCAGACGATGGCACCGCTTTCGAACATCGGCGGGCGGCCGTCTTCTTCCAGCGTCGGCACCTGACCAAAGGGTTGAAGCGCGCGGTGTTCCGCCGACTTCTGGTCGACTGCATCCAGCAACCGAATTTCGTAGGCCCAGCCCGCCTCGTTCAGGATCCATCGCACGCGGTGATCCCGAACTTGTCCGGCGGCGAAGGGCGGAACCCATTTGAAGGCGGTGACGGTGATCATCGGCTGTCCTCATGGTCGGTCGCGCGCCGACCCTATCACGAGCTTCGCGCATTGCGGACATCGGCAGGTTGCACTAGCCAGATGTCATGACCTTGCAGACCATCAAGACCCACGCCGTCCACGGCGGAACCCTGCGCTATCTGAAGCACGACAGCACAGCGACCGGCACGCCGATGACGCTGTCGGTCTTCACGCCGGCGGGCGAGGGGCCTTTCCCGGTGCTGATCTGGCTGTCGGGCCTGACCTGCACCGAGGATAATTTCACCACCAAGGCGGGGGCCTACCAGGCCGCCGCCGAACACGGCGTCATCATCGTGGCGCCCGACACCAGCCCGCGCGGAGAGGGCGTCGCCGACGATCCCGCCTATGACCTGGGCCAGGGCGCGGGCTTCTATCTGGATGCGACGCAGGCGCCCTGGGCGCCGCATTTCCGCATGGAGACCTATGTCACCGAGGAACTGATCGCCCTGATCGACGCCGAGTTTGCGACCACGGGCGTCCGCTCGATCAGCGGCCATTCGATGGGCGGCCACGGCGCCCTGACGCTGGCGCTGAACCACCCCGACCTGTTTCGTTCGGTCTCCGCCTTCGCGCCGATCTGCTCGCCCACACGATGCGCCTGGGGCGAAAAGGCCTTCACCGCCTATCTGGGCGACGACCGTGCGACGTGGGACCGCTACGACGCCGCCAAACTGATCACCGCCGGCGCGGCGCGCGGCGTCTATGACGACATCCTGATCGACCAAGGCGACGCCGACAGCTTCCTGGCCGAGCAGCTGAAGCCCGAGCTGCTCCAAGCCGCCGCCGACGCCGCCGGCCAGAAGATCACCCTGCGGATGCAGCCGGGCTACGACCACTCCTACTTCTTCATGGCCAGCTTCATCGCCGACCACGTCGCCTTTCACGCCGAACGTTTGAAGACCTGAGCCGTCATCGGTGCTAAGCGGCCGGCATGAGCGCTCCTGATCCCTACGAACCCATGTTTTCCGCCCTGTGCCGCGAGGTGGGCTATTGCCTGCACGCCAAGGGGCAGAAGCGGGTGATCGAGGCGCTGCCAAAGGGGCTGGACGCCGCCGTGCGCGCCGTCTTCGCGGCAGAGGGCGTGGATGAACCCAATGCGCCGGGCGATGTGAAGCGGGCCGTTCGCGATTGCCTGAAGGCGAACTTGCCAGCTTGACCGTTACGGGTCGATAAGTCGGAACAAATCCAGGCGCTGTCGCTTGGGTTTCATGAACGGGCGCCTAGATGAGGCGCATCGGAAACTTGTCGCGAGAGGAACCTCCCATGGCCTTCACCCTGCCCCCGCTGCCCTACGCCTATGACGCGCTGGAGCCGGCCATCGACAAGGAGACGATGACCTTCCACCACGACAAGCACCACCAGACCTATGTCGACAACCTCAATAAGGCCGTCGACGCCGACGAAAACCTGAAGGGCAAGTCGCTGGAGGAAATCTTCACCAGCATCTCCACTGCGCCCAAGGCCGTGCGCAACAACGGCGGCGGTCACTGGAACCACAGCCTGTTCTGGGAACTGCTCGCCCCGGCCGATCAGGCGGGTGAGCCCTCGGCCGAGCTGAAGGCCGCCATCGACGCCGATCTGGGCGGCATGGACAAGTTCAAGGAAGACTTCAACGCCGCCGGCGCCGCGCAGTTTGGTTCGGGCTGGGCCTGGCTGATCGTGCAGAACGGCAAGCTGAAGATCACCTCGACCCCGAACCAGGACAATCCGCTGATGGACGTCGTGGACGAGCGCGGCGAGGTCATCCTGGGCGCCGACGTCTGGGAGCACGCCTACTATCTGAAATACCAGAACCGCCGCGCCGACTATCTGAAGTCGTTCTGGACGGTGGTGAACTGGAACAAGGTCAACGAACTCTACGCCGCCGCCAAATAAGGCCGGTCCAGCTTAGAGACCGAGAGATGACGACGCCCGCCGGAACCTCCGGCGGGCGTTTTCGATTGCGTCATCGCAAACGGAGATCGAAGCGATGCGGATGATGATGACGGGGGCTGCTTTCGCGGCTCTGATGCTGGCGGCCTGTAACCCCAACGCGAACGCGCAGAAGCCCGGCGATCCCGCGCCGCCCAACCCCACCCAGACCGTCGCGGCCCCGGCCGAGAAGCCGGTCTATCGCTTCAAGATCGGCGCGCTGGACGCCATCGCCCTGTTCGACGGCGAGAACCCGGTCAAGAACGACAACCAGACCTTCGGCGTCGGCCTGACGCCGCAGGCGGTCGCCGCGCCGCTCACCGCCGCCGGACAGCCGGCCGATCCGATCATGCTGGAAATCCATCCGCTTCTGGTCAGGAACGGCGCCCGCACGATGCTGTTCGACACGGGCCTGGGCGAGGGCAAGGGCCAGTTGATGGACAGCTTGCAAAAGGCGGGCGTCGATCCGGCCTCGATCACCGACGTGCTGATCTCGCACGGCCACCCGGACCATGTCGGCGGCCTGATCCGCAACGGCGGCCTGGCCTTCCCCAATGCAGCGATCCGGATGTCGCAGGCGGAATGGGCGTCCGTCCGCGCCAATCCCGAACTGGCCGATCTGGTGCGGATCATCACGCCCAAGGTCCAGGCCTTCGAGCCGGGCGGCGAGGTCGCGCCGGGCGTCCAGTCCCAGGACACGGCCGGCCATACGCCGGGCCACGTCGCCTATCTGATCGCCGATGGCCAGAACCAGCTACTCTACACCGGCGACCTGATGCATCACTGGATCCTGTCGGTCGAACATCCGGACTGGAAGGTCGGCTATGACGACGATCAGGCGGCAGGTCTGAAGGCGCGGCTGGACGAGGTGACGGCGCTGCGCAACTCCGGCGCCCACATCTACGCCTATCACTTCCCCTTCCCGGGCCTGGGCAAGGTGGCGACCCGCGAAGGTCGGGCGATGTTCATCTCCGAAGCCCAGTCTGCAAAGGATTAGGCCGCGAAGGACTAGATGCGAAGATCCACGCCGTGCCGGGTGCGCTCGTTCATACGCTCGGCATGGTGCTGGCGAACCATACGGCGCTGGCGCAGCATCTCATGGATACCGTCTGCGAGATCGAGCAGTTGATGATCGCTCAAAGGCTCGACCAGATCGACCAGCTGCGTCTTCAGCGTTTGCATGGCCTTGTCGGACAGGCCGGTCTGAAAGCTGTTGGGTTCGGTCTGCATTCCACTCCTCCTTGTCCTCATGCGTGGTTCGGTTGCGTCAAGGGAAGGGTGGGGCGACGGGATCGTTCCATTCCATCGTGCTTAACGGCCCGCCGTGCTTGACTCCGCCGTCCTCGCTGGCCATAAGCGCCGCCTTCCACGGGTCCGCTTCGGCGGAGCTGGGATGAATGACGGAAGATGCGTGGACCGCCGTTGAGATCGCATTCCCAATCCAGGGGATGCCGGGCCGTATCGTCGAAAAGAGAATAGAATGTCCAAGCGCCACAGCGCCAAGTACAAGATCGACCGGGCCATGGGTGAGAACCTGTGGGGCCGCGCCAAGTCGCCGGTCAACAAGCGTTCTTACGGTCCCGGCCAGCACGGCCAGCGTCGCAAGTCCAAGGTTTCGGACTTCGGTCTGCAACTGAAGGCCAAGCAGAAGCTGAAGGGCTACTACGGCAACATCACCGAAAAGCAGTTCGCCAAGACCTATGACGAGGCCGCCCGTCGCAAGGGCAACACCTCGGAAAACCTGATCGGTCTGCTGGAATCGCGCTTGGACGCCGTCGTCTACCGCGCCAAGTTCGTCCCGACCGTCTGGGCCGCTCGCCAGTTCGTCAGCCACGGCCACGTCCTGGTCAACGGCAAGAAGGTCGACATCGCCTCCTACCGCGTGAAGCCGGAAGACGTCGTCACCGTGAAGGAAAAGTCCCGCAACATGGCTCTGGTGCTCGAAGCCCAGCAGTCGTCAGAACGCGACGTGCCGGATTACCTGGAACTGTCGGACCGCTCGTTCTCGGTTCGCTACGTCCGCGTGCCGGAACTGTCGGACGTGCCGTACGCCGTGAAGATGGAACCGAACCTGGTCGTCGAATACTACGCTTCGTAAGCGGAGTTTTCTTCAGAGCGGCTATCGGCCTTCGGCCTACTTGAGCCGCTTCTGGATTTGAGTTTGGAGGGCCTCGGATTCGTCCGGGGCCTTTCGTTTTTATCCTGTTCCCTCCAAGGGCGAACAGGCGCATTCTCGGCCGGTTCAGGCTTTGAGGCAGGGGAGGTCGTCAGTTGCGCGACTCCATCATGAAACGCTTGGCTTTGATCGCCGCCGTATCGGCGGGCCTGGCCGCCTGCGCCAGCCGCGGCGAGCCCACCGTCTCCACCGCGGGCATGCCCGGCGCGCTGGAGCCGATCCACGCCGCCGCCTTTACCAAGGACCAGGCCGTCTTCTGGGTCAGTTCGAACGGCTGCACGGCCAAGGAAGACCTGATCCCGATCGTCAGCCTGCAGGGCGGCAGCGCCGTCATCACCCTGCGCCGCATCGACGAGGACAAGTGCAAGCAGGACCTGGTCCAGGGCGTAGAGCTGAAGTGGTCGTTCGAGGAGCTGGGCCTGACGCCCGGCTCGCCCGTCAGCGTCAACAACCCCTATCAGATGCCCCGCTCCTGAAAACGGCCGTAGCGTTTCGTTAAGCCTGTTCGAGCGCGTCTGATTAAGCAACGTCCGTTACGACGACAGACCGTCCCCCCAAGGTCTGTAGCTTCATGCGCTTCTTCACCTGCCTGACCGACGACCATAATCTCTGGCTCGTCGCGTTGGCCGCCGGCCTGTGCCTGATCGGTTCGATCATCACCTTCCGCCTGTATCGCCGCCTGCGCGCCGCCGAAAAGGGCACGCGTCTGGCCTGGGCCTTCATGGGCGCGGTGGCGACCGGGGCGACGATCTGGTGCACCCACTTCGTGGCGATGATCGCCTATGAGCCCGGCGTCACCATCACCTATGGCCCCGTGCTGACCGGCCTGTCCCTGGGCGTCGCCATCGCCGGCAGCGCGCTGGCGCTCTGGGTGGCCTCGCGCCGGATGCCGGCCTCGGCCGAGATCGGCGGCGTGCTGTTCGGCCTGACCGTGGTGGCCATGCACTATACCGGAATGGCGGCCTTTGCGACCGACGCCGTCATCCACTGGTCGGCCGCCTATGTCGCCGCCTCCGTGGCGGGGGCGGTCGTCCTGGGCGCCCTGGCGTTCAATCGCGCCCGACAGTCCGGCAAGGTCGTCCCGGTCGTGCTGATGGTCCTGGGCATCGTGGCCCTGCACTTTACCGGCATGGCCGCCATGACGATCGTACCGGTCGGTGCGTTGGTCGATATGGGCGCCGTCGGATCGACCAATCTGGTCCTGGCCTTCGCCGTCTCCGCCGTCGGATTGATGATGCTGGGCACCGGCGTCGCCAGCCACGCCTTGGACGTCCAGTCCCGTCTGCAGGCCAAGGCGCGCCTGGATCACCTGATCGAGGGCAGCGTCGATGGCATGGTGGTCGAACAGGACGGCGTGATCCTGGCCGCCAACGCCGCCTTCGCCGATCTGGCGGGTGTCCCTCACCACGCCCTGATCGGCGAACCGCTGTCGCGCTGGATCGCCGGCGTCGCCGATCTGGCGGTCAACGGCCTGAGCCAGTCCAAACTGGTCGCCGAAGGCGGGGCGGACATCCCCGTCGAGATCGCCGTGCGCCGCGACTGCGGTATGGATCACGTCATGATCTACGCCGTGCGCGATCTGCGCATGCGTCAGGCGCAGGAGCGTCGCATCGCCCATCTGGCGCGCAACGACGGCCTGACCGGCCTGCCCAACCGTTCGTCCTTCCTGGAATGGCTGACGCGCCAGACCGCCGATCTGACCGTTCCGAGCAAGGTCGCCCTCTTGGCCATGGACCTGGACCGGTTCAAGGAGGTGAACGACGTTCACGGCCATGCCGCCGGCGACCAACTACTGATCCAGATCGCCGAACGGATGCGCGCCTGCCTGCGCCACGACGAGTTCATCGCCCGCCTGGGCGGGGACGAGTTCGTCGCCGTCGTGTCGATCCAGCACAAGGACGACGCCTTGGATCTGGTCGCGCGCCTGCGCGACGCCGTCACCGCCCCGGTCGTGCTGGACCATGCCGAGGTCGCCTGCGGTCTCAGCACCGGCATCGCGATCTGGCCTGACGACGCCCACGACCCGTCCGCCCTGATCAATGACGCAGACCTCGCCATGTACCGTGCCAAGGCCTCGCTAGGGACCGACGTCTGCTTCTACGAGGAGGAGATGGACGAGGCGGTGCGCAATCGACGTCGCATGGCCCAACAGATGCGCGAGGCCCTGGATCAGGGCCAGTTCAGCCTGAACTGGCAGCTTCAGGCCGCCGTCGATACCGGCGACATCACGGGCTATGAGGTGCTGCTGCGCTGGATCCAGCCGGATGGGACCTTCATCTCGCCAGCCGACTTCATTCCTCTGGCCGAAGAGAACGGCCTGATCCTGCCGATCGGCGAATGGGTGCTGCGCACCGCCTGCGCCGAGGCCGCCAGCTGGACCGAACCGCACAAGATCGCCGTCAACCTGTCGCCGGTCCAGCTGGGCCACGTCGACCTGCCGCGCCTGGTGCATCAGGTCTTGGTCGAGACCGGCCTGGCGCCGTCGCGGCTGGAGCTGGAGATCACCGAGACGGCCATGATCACCGACATGGAGCGCACGACCCACGTCCTGCGTCAGTTGAAGCTGCTGGGCGTCTCCATCGCCATGGACGACTTCGGCACCGGCTATTCATCGCTGTCGACCCTGCGCGCCTTCCCGTTCGACAAGATCAAGCTGGATCGCTCCTTCATGTCCGAACTGGACGGCGGACCTCAATCGGCCGCCATCATTCGCGCCGTCCTGGCCCTGGGCGAGAGCCTGCATATCCCCGTCCTGGCCGAGGGCGTCGAGACGCTGGAGCAGCTGGCCTTCCTGCGCGACCAGGGCTGCGACGAGGTCCAGGGCTATCTGCTCGGCCGCCCGCAGAAGACGGCCGAGGCGGAAGTCCAGGCGGCCGCACGGGTCTTGTGGGCCGTCGATCCTTCGATGGAAAAGGCCGCCTGATCAGGCGGGAGTGTTGGCGCGATCATAGGCGGGCCAAACGCCCTTGGCGGCGCCGCGATACTGGACCGGCAGGCCTTCATCCTCACCCAGGGCGACGGCCGCGTGGTGCGCCCAGTGCGGGTCGTCCAGCGCCGCGCGGGCGATGGCGATGAAGTCCGCCTGACCGGACGCCACGATGTCCTCGGCCTGCTGCGGATCGAAGATCATGCCGACGGCCATGACATTGGCCTGCGGCGTCGCCGCCTTCACGGCCTGGGCGAACCGCAGTTGATAGCCCGGCTCGCCGCCCGGAATCTTCGCCTGCGCGACGTTGCCGCCCGACGTCAGGTGCAGATAGTCATAGCCCATGTCGTGCAGCGCCTGACCAAGGGCCGTCACCTCGTCCAGGGCGATGCCGCCCTCGACCCAGTCCGAGCCGTTGAAGCGCACGCCCAGCGCCTTGGTCCGGGGCCAGGCGTCGCGCAGGGCCTGCGCGACCCGCAGCGGGAAGCGCGCCCGGTTCTCGTACGATCCGCCGAACTCGTCGGTGCGGTGGTTGGACACCGGCGACAGGAACTGGGTCAGCAGATAGCCGTGGGCGGCGTGCAGTTCGACCAGATCGAACCCGGCGCGGTCCGCCCGCCGCGCCGCGTCCTCGAAGGCGGCGACGACGCGATCCATGTCGGCCGGGGTCATGGCGGTTGGTGTGTGCCAGTCATCTTTGAACGGTTCGGCCGAGGCGCTGAAGGTTTCCCACGCGCCGTCTTCGGCCTTCAGGGCGCCGCCGCCCTTCCACGGCGCGCTGGTCGAGGCCTTGCGTCCGGCGTGAGCCAGCTGGATGCCGATCGGGGTGTCGCTGTAGGTGCGGATGTCGCGGATGATCCGGGCGAAGGCCTCTTCCTGGACGTCGTTCCACAGGCCGGTGTCGTCCGGCGTGATCCGTCCCGCCGCCTCGACTCCCGTGGCCTCGACAATGACCAGTCCCGCGCCGGAGATCGCCAGTCGTCCCAGATGCTGCACGTGCCAAGGCTGGGGCACGCCGTCGATGGCCGAATACTGGCACATCGGCGCGATGGCGACGCGGTTCTTCAGCGTCAGGGGGCCGACGGCGCGGGGCGAGAACAGCTGGCTCATGAAGGACGATCCGTGGGGCAGGAGAGGGGGGACTGTAGCTATGGCGGTTGCGGTCACGTTCAACCCCGATCCTTTCCGATTGTTCACCCAGCTTTCCGATTATTCACGTGTGCGCGCCGGGCCCGCGCGGCACAAAAGGGTCAAGCTTCAACTGGGGAACACACCAATGCTTCGTCTCGCTCTCGCCATCGCCATCGCCGCCCCGCTGCTGTCGGGCTGTATCATCGTCTCGACTGAAAAGCCGACCACGCGCGTCATCACCGCGCCGGCCTCGGGTCGGTGATGCGCAGCCTGGTCAAGAGCCAGATGATGAAGGGTCAGATGATCAGGGGTCAGATGATGAAGGGTCTGGCGGTCGCGGCCCTGGTCGCGCCGTTGCTGTCGGCCTGCGTCATCTATGACAGCGACGCGGGCGAGAGTGTCTCGGTGAACCTGCGCCGCGACGACGCCCCGCCGGCCGAGGCCATCCGCGAAGCCCGGTT
This sequence comes from Brevundimonas sp. MEB006b, assembly GCF_030209705.1. Taxonomy (NCBI): domain Bacteria; kingdom Pseudomonadati; phylum Pseudomonadota; class Alphaproteobacteria; order Caulobacterales; family Caulobacteraceae; genus Brevundimonas; species Brevundimonas sp. MEB006b. The sequence continues at coordinate 332,382 of NZ_JARVRL010000002.1, read as the reverse complement.
CGCCGACGGCGCCCTGGTCGCGCGCGTCGATTCCAACGGCTGCACCCAGGCGTCGGATTTCGAAGTGTCGGTGTCGGACGGCTCGCCGGCCGAGATCACGCTTCGCCGCACCAAACAGGACCTGTGCAAGGCCCTGGTCCCGGACGGCGTCGAGCTGCGCTGGACCTATGCCGACCTGGGCTTGGAGCCCGGCACGCCGGCACGCATCCTCAATGCGCTGAAGTAGGCGTCTCGAACACGACCAGCATGTCTGGCGGAATACGCTGCGGTCTCAGGGTCGCAGCGTCCACCAGCACCCATTCGGTGACGCCCTGGGCGCAGACGCGGCCCTGGGCGTCCTCGATCCGGACATAGCGGGTGAAGCGCGGTCCCTGCGGATCGCCGACCCAGGTGCGGGCGACCACGCCTTCGGCGCCCGGCTCGATGCCGCGCAGATAGTCGATCTCATGCCGGGTCGCGACCCACGACCATTTCGCCCGCGTCGCCTTGTCGAAGCGCGCGTTCCAATGGGCCGTGCCCGCATCCTGCAGCCAGCCGACATAGACGACGTTGTTGACGTGGCCGTTGGCGTCGATGTGCTCGGGCCGCACGTCCAGCGGCACGACGAAGACCTCGCGGTCTTCGCGCGGCGTGAGGGTCTTCCTGGCCATCAGGCCTCGCCGAGCGGCACGCCCTTCTCGACCATAAGGGCCTGAAGTTCGCCGGCCTGGAACATCTCGCGGATAATGTCCGATCCGCCCACGAACTCGCCCTTCACATAAAGCTGCGGAATGGTGGGCCAGTCGGTGAAGCTCTTGATGCCTTCGCGCAGGGCTTCGTCCTGCAGCACGTCCACGCCCACGAAGCCGGCGCCGACATGGTCCAGGATCTGCACCGCGAGGGACGAGAAGCCGCAGCGCGGCTGGTCCGGCGTGCCCTTCATGAACAGAACCACGTCGTTCTGGGCGACGGTTTCGCCGATGAAGGCGTGGACGGGATCGGCGGCTTGGGCGGTGTCGGTCACGGATAAGGGCCTTTCGTGAAGCCCGTCAGCTAGGGAGCCGAACGGGCGCGGTCAAGGCGTCCGCGACGTTCTGCACAGTCGCTGAGGCCGGTCAGGCCGCCTGATTGGCTACGACGCGCGCCATCTCGATCTGCGCGGCCAGGCCCGGCGGCATGTCCCGCTCGGGCGCGGCGGCCAATGTCGCCAGCCGATCGGTGTCGGTCGGATTGACGATGACGCTGGAGACCGACGGGTCGGTCAGCACGTAGGACAGGCAGATCGCCTCGGCCGTCCAGTTATGGGTGCGGTACAGGAAGCCGAAGGCGTCCTTCTTGGGCGTATCGACGGGACGTTTGTCCTTGCCGAAGCCGAACAGACCCTTTTTGAAGATCGGCGCATCGGGCGCCCGCGCGCGCCGGTCGGCGTAGAAGTCATAGGCGAAGACCGCCATGTCCTGCTCGCGCGCCGAGCGGATGCGGTTTCGGATCTTCCAGTCGGCGTTGATGTCGAACGGCGTCAGCAGGGCGTCGAATGCCCCTGTCGACACATAGGCGTCCATCACGTCGCCGCCGCCGGCGATGCCCAAAAGCTTGATCCGTCCGGTGGCGCGCATCGCCTTCAGCGCGCTGAGAGACGACTGCGCCAGTTCGGTCTCGCCCGGCTCGTGCAGCACCGCCACGTCGATCCATCCCAGGCCCGAGAAGTGCAGCACCCGGTCGATGGCCGCCGTCATCCCCTGGGCCGAAAAGTCGCGCTGCTGGTCGCGACCGTCGCCGGCGCCAAGCGTCAGGCTGACATAGACCAGCTTGCGATCCACATGCGACAGGGCCTCGCCCAGCACCTCGGCCGCCACCGGATCGGCGTTCTCGAGCCGATAACTGTTCACCCCGGCTTCCAGCGCCGAATACAGCAGGTCCAGCCCGGCCTCGCGCCCGCGCTTCAGCACGTCGGCGCCGAAACTCAGCGTCAGGTTGGAAATGGCGGAGCCGGAGACGCCGAAGGGGCGATAGCGCATGGCCGTCAGCCCTCCTTGGCCGGCGCGGAGGTCTCCAGCGCCAGGGCGTGCAGTTCGCCGCCCATCTGACCCTTCAGCGCGGCATAGACCATCTGGTGCTGACGCACGCGCGGCAGGCCGGTGAAGGCGCTCGACACGATCCGCGCGCGATAGTGGTCGCCGTCGCCCGCCAGATCCTCGATCTCGATCTCGGCGTCGGCGAAGGCTTCGACCAGATGCTGGCGCAGCGTTTCCACGGACATGGGCATGACGGGCACTCACACTTCGTTGGACGCCAGTTTGCCCGATAATCCTTAATGCCGACCTACGGCGCGCGGCGGGGGCGTTCGAACAACTGCACCGCATGATCCTTGTAGATCGCGCGCGCATAGGGACGATAACCTACCCGCGCCGCCAGCTTCAGCGAGGCCAGGTTCTCGGGCGAGATCATGCAGACGGTTCGCTCCTCCAGCCTCCGGTCGGTCCAGGCCAGGGCCGCCGTCAGGGCCTCGGCCGCATAGCCCCGCCCCTGAAACCTCGGCGCCACGCCCCAGCCCAGCTCCGGCGCATCGAACGTCGGCTCCAGCTCGCGGCGATAGTCGAACACCCCGACGCTGCCCAGATAGGCGCCGCCGTCCCGCAGCCGGATCGTCCAGTTGCCATGGCCCATCGCCGCCCAATGGCCGAGATCGCGCAGCAGCCGGAACCAGACCTCCTCGCGCCCCAGCGCCCGGCCCATGATGTGGCGCGTGAAATCCTCATCGGACCAAAGGGTCAGCAGGTCGTCGAAATCGTCGGTCGAGACGGGGCTCATCACCAGTCGCTCGGTCGTCAGAATTCTGTCGGTCACATCAGGCCCAGTTGCTTGAAGCTGGCCACCCCGTCGCGGCCGACGACTAGATGGTCGTGAACCTCGACGTTAAGGGCGCGGCCGGCCTGCACAACCTGTTTCGTGATCTCGATGTCGGCGCGGCTGGGGGTGGGATCGCCCGACGGATGATTGTGCACCAGGATCAGGGCGCTGGCCGACAGCTCCAGCGCGCGCCGCACGACCTCGCGCGGATAGACCGGCGCATGATCGACCGTGCCGCGGTTCTGCACCTCGTCCAGGATCAGCTGGTTCTTCTTGTCCAGATACAGAACCCGGAACTGCTCGCGCGGCTCGTGCTGCAAGGCAACGCGGACATAGGCCAGGAGCGCCGTCCACGACGAGATCACCGGCCGCTTGGCCGTCGGCTCCTTCGCGATCCGCCGCGTCACGTCGAAGATCAGCTGAAGGTCGAGCGCCACCGCCCGCGTCGCCTTGCCGACGGCGTATCCCATCGACCGCGCCACCTGATTCTCGATCGCCTCATGGCTGGCCGCCCCGATCCCCTCCAGCCCGCCGAACCGCGCCAGCAGATCCTTGGCCAGCGGCTTGGTGTCCTTGTACGGCACGCTGCGAAACAGCAGCAGTTCCAGCAACTCATAGTCGGGCAGGGCGCCCAGGCCCCCTTTCGCCGCCCGCTCACGCAGCCGGTCGCGATGGCCGCTGTGGCGGGGTTTGGGTTTGGTGAGACTCTCGTCGGTCATACGCCGTCAGGCTCGCAGATGCGCAACCTTCACAGGATCGGTCGATCCGAGGACGTGTGCAAGCTCGACGTGTGCACGTACACCGTCTTTCGTCATTCTCCGGCAAGCCGCTTGCGGCGCAGACCGGGGGACCCAGCGGCGCCGAAGGCGATCCGTCAGCGCGCGAAATTTCGAAAGACCGAAACCGCAGCAGGTTCGCGCTCGCGCGCGCCGCTGGGTCCCCCGGTCTCGCTTCGCTCGCCGGAGGATGACGAAAACGAAATCAGTTCGGTCGGAACAACCCCGCCGGCGACGCCGTAAAGATTTCCAGCCCGTCTTCCGTCACCCCGATGGTGTGCTCGCACTGGGCGGACAGGGACTTGTCGCGCGTCACGGCGGTCCAGCCGTCGGACAGCACCTTCACGTGCGGCTTGCCCAGGTTGACCATCGGCTCGACGGTGAAGAACATGCCGGGCTTCAGCACCGCGCCCTCGCCGCGACGGCCGTAGTGCAGGACATTGGGGCTGTCGTGGAAGACCCGGCCGATGCCGTGGCCGCAGAAGTCGCGCACCACGCTCATGCGCTGGGCCTCGACGAACTTCTGGATCGCATAGCCGATGTCGCCGAACGTATTGCCCGGCTTGACCTGTTCCAGGCCCAGATCCAGCGACTGATAGGTCACGTCGATCAGCTTTTTGGCGCGCGCATTAATCTCGCCCACCGCATACATGCGGCTGGAGTCGCCATGCCAGCCATCGACGATGACGGTGTGGTCGATGTTGACGATGTCGCCGTCCTTCAGCACCCGGTCGCCGGGAATGCCGTGGCAGACGACGTGGTTGATCGAGGTGCAGACGGTCTTCTCATAGCCCTTGTAGCCCAGGCAGGCGGGCAGGCCGCCATTGTCCAGGGTGAACTCGCGCACCAGATCGTCGATCGTGCTGGTCAGGACGCCCGGCTTCACATGGGCGGCGATCATGTCCAGCGCCTCGGCGACCAGACGGCCGGCCTTGCGCATGCCCTCGAAGTCTTCCGCCTCATGGATGCGGATGGCGCTGGAGCGGACCAGGACGTCGGTTTCGAGTTCGGGCGTTTCGTACATGGGGCGATCGGTCTGCAAAAGGCGGGATACGGCGCAATCCGTTCGCCGCAGATGGGCGTTATAGCATGAAACCTCAAGCCTGCCCCCGGATTCCCGCATGACCGACGCCGCCTCAATCGCCTCTGCGCCAACCGCCGCCGTCCTGGTCATCGGCGACGAAATCCTGTCGGGCCGGACCCAGGATACGAACACCAACACCATCGCCCGGTTTCTGGCGGCGTTGGGGATCGACCTGATGGAGGCGCGGGTCGTCAGCGACGATCACGGCCGGATCGTCGAGGCGTTGGACGCCCTCCGCTCACGCTGGGACTATGTCTTCACCACCGGCGGCATCGGTCCGACCCATGACGACATCACCGCCGACGCCGTGTCGGCCGCCTTCGGCGTGGCCCTGCCTGAACATCCCGACGCGCTGGCGATCCTGTCGCGCCGCTATGGCGACGAGTTCAACGCCGCGCGCCGTCGCATGGCGCGCATCCCCGAAGGCGGCGTTCTAATCGCCAATCCGGTCACCGATGCGCCCGGCTTCCAGGTCGGCAATGTCTTCGTCATGGCCGGCGTGCCCAAGATCATGCAGGCCATGCTGGAGGATGTGGCTCCGCGCCTGCGCACCGGCGCCATCGTTCATGCCCAGACCTTGAAGGTCAGCGGGGTGGGCGAGGGGGCGGTGGCCGATGTGCTGCGGGCGGCGGCCAACCAGCGTCGCGACCTGTCCTTCGGCAGCTATCCGTTCGGCCATGGCAGCGTCGGCGAGATCGGAATCTATCTGGTTATTCGTGGCCGCAACGCCGATCAGGTCGATGCGGCGGCGCATGATTTGATCGCAGAACTGCGTAATCTAGGCATCGATGTTGCCGCTGCGTAACCTCGCAAAGCCGTGATCGTGTGCGGCTCAGGCGCCACGGTTTCGCCTGTTTCCGGTCCGATGGGGGCCTTGCCCGCAACGCTTTCGCGCCGCGAACGCTGAGAGGGCTCCTCCCCTGATCGACCGCGCGTAATGCGGCCGGCGCTTACTTAGGTGTATGAAATGACCTCCAGGAACTTCGCCCGCGTGGGCGGGATCGCCCTGACGACCGCCCTGCTGGCCGGCGTCGCCGCCCCGGCCATGGCCGGCTCCTTCTATGTCCAGGAACAATCGACCCGCGGCCAGGGTCGCGCCAACGCCGGCGTCGGCGCCGACAAGGGCGTCCAGTCGCTGTCGTGGAACCCCGCCGCCATCGCCGGAACCCAGCGCGAAGTCTACCTCGGCGCCCACGGCCTGATCCTGGACTCCGACGTCGACAATCGCGGCTCGACCCTGACCTACAACGTCCCCGTCGCCGGCGTGGGCGTGGTCAGCCGTACCTATCCGGTCAACGGCGACCCGCACGTCCATGACGTGGTCGAAAGCGGCATCGTGCCGAACTTCGCCGTCTCCATGCCGATCGGCGACCGCTTCAACGTCGGCCTGGCCGTCCAGGCGCCCTACAACTTCACCACCAAATATGAGCCGACCGACTTCGCGCGTTACGACGCTCTGACGTCGGAACTGCGCTCGGCCAACGTCAGCCTGGTCGCCGCCATGACGGTCACCGACTGGCTGGACATCGGCGCCGGTTTCGACGCCCAATACGCCAAGGCGACCCTTTCGTCGGCCCTGCCGAACGCGCCGATCCCGGCCGTCCTGTCGCCCGCCTATGTCGTCTCGCCGTCGACCGATGGCCGCAACCAACTGGAAGGCGACGGCTGGGATTACGGATGGAACGCCGGCGCCCAGATGCACTTCGGCAAGCTGGACCTGGGTCTGTCTTACCGCTCCAAGATCGAACACGAGCTGGAAGGCTCGGTGAACATCTCGGGCCTGACCGGCGTCCTGGCCGGCGCCAACGTCTCGACCGATGGCGGCGCCTCCTTCACCACGCCTTGGTACGCCACCGTCTCGGCCCGCTACGCCGTCAACGATCGCCTGACCCTGAACGCCCAGGTCAACCAGATCGGATGGAGCGAGTTCGACGCCATCCGCGTCGCCTACACCGGCGGCGGCTCGACCATCGTTCAGGACTATGACGACGTCACCACCGGCGCGATCGGCTTCGACTACAAGATCGATCCGTCGATGACCTTCCGCGCCGGCCTGGGCTACGACCCGACCCCGACGCCGGACGATCACCGCACCGCCCGTATTCCGGACGGCGACCGCTGGCTCTACGCCGCCGGTCTGTCCAAGACGATCGGTTCGATGACCTTCGACGGCGCCGTGACCTACATCGACATCGACACCGCGACGATCAACGACACCCGCGACGTCTATGGCAACGGCCTGGTCGTCTCGAACCTGCGCGGCGAAGCGCAAGGCTCGGGCGTCGGCTTCTCGCTGGGCGCGACCTGGAACTTCTGAGTTCCGCTCAGCCCCGGCTGACATGAGAACGGCGGCTCCTTCGCAGGAGCCGCCGTTTTTTTATCGCCTCAACATGAAGGCGGCGGGGAGCAAACGCTCCCCGACCCGCAGGCTCAGCCCTTGGCGGCGCCGCCGTAGCCCTTGCCGCCGTTCGACGGGCGGCGACGGGGGCGGCGCTTCATTTCGCCCTCGGCCGGTTTGACGTTGTCGTTGATCGAGGGGACGCGCTCGCCGGCCAGGGGGTTGTAGGCGCGCTCGGGACGGGGGGCCGCCGGGGTTTCGCCCGGACGGTTGCGACGCTGGCGGTGCGGCTGGCCGCCGCCTTCCGGACGCACGCCCTCGCGGTGCGGCGCGCGACGGCCGCGGCCGCCTCGTCCCTGGCCGCCCTCGTTACGCTCGCCGCCCTCGCGTTCAGGCATCGTCGCCTTCTTGCCGACGCCGGTGGCCATGATGGTGGCGTCCAACTGGCCCAGGGCCTTATCGTTACGACGGTCGATGGCGGGGATCTTCTGGCGCGTGACCTTTTCGATGTCCCGCAGCAGCTTCATCTCGTCGCCGGCGACGAAGCTGACCGCGGTGCCGTCCTTGCCCGCCCGCGCGGTGCGGCCGATGCGGTGGACGTAACTCTCCGGCACGTGCGGCAGTTCGAAGTTCACGACGTGCGAGACGCCGTCCACGTCGATGCCGCGCGCGGCGATGTCGGTGGCGACCAGGACGCGCAGCTTGCCCTTCTTGAAGGCTTCCAGGGTGCGTTCACGCTGGGGCTGGCTCTTGTTGCCGTGGATGGCCCCGGCCTCGACGCCGCCGGCTTCGAGATAGGCCGCGACCTTGTCGGCGCCGTGCTTGGTCTTGGTGAAGACCAGGCAGCGCGTGTATTCGGGATCGCTGAACATCTCGGTCAGCAGGGCGCGTTTGCGGCCTTGTTCGATATAGACGACCGACTGGCTGATACGCTGCACCGTTGTCGACTGCGGCGTGACCTGGACCTTGACCGGGTCCTTCAGCAGTTCGCCCGCCAGCTTGCCGATCTCCGACGGCATGGTCGCCGAGAAGAACAGGTTCTGGCGCTTGGCCGGGATCTTGGAGACGATCTGGCGGATCGGCTTGATGAAGCCCAGGTCCAGCATCTGGTCGGCCTCGTCCAGGACGAAGATCTCGGTCGAGGACAGGTCCAGGTTCTTCTGCTGGATGTGGTCCAGCAGGCGGCCGGGGGCGGCGACCAGGATGTCCAGACCCTGTTGCAGGGCCCGCTCCTGCCCGCCGTATTTCACGCCGCCGAAGATCACCGCGACCCGGAAGCCCAGGTGCGCGCCATAGGCCTTGAAGCTGTCGCCGATCTGGGTCGCCAATTCACGCGTGGGGCTCAGGACCAGCACGCGCGTCGTGCGCGGCCGGGGCGGAATGCGGTTTTCGGCCAGGCGATGCAGGATCGGCAGGGCGAAGGCGGCGGTCTTGCCGGTGCCGGTCTGGGCGATGCCCAGCAGGTCCTTGCCGGCCATGACGTCGGGGATGGCCTTTTCCTGGATCGGGGTCGGCTTGGTGTAGCCGGTCGAGGCCAGGGCCTGCAGCAGGGCCTTGTTCAGGCCCATGGATTCGAATGTGGTGCTCACAGCAATGTCTTTCGCGTAGCGGCAGGGCGCGATCAGCCATGGCATGACGCCGTCGGGCCGCGCACCGCCAGTCCCGACGGAGCCTGCGACAGCGGGCCTGCGGGGTGGATCGGGCGCCGCCCCGCGTGTCCGGGCAGCGAATGGATATGAGGGGCCGGCGGCTTCTACAGACAGGTCCGAGGGGGACCCACACGCGCTGGAGACGCCGGAGATCGCGAGTGTGCGACGCCGCGCAAATGGGCGCTTATCGCCGATAAGTCAACTGCGGCGCCCATCAGGGCGCGTATCGCGTCGCCGCCTCGGGCAGGCCGTCGGGCAGGCCGATGGCCGCGCGCCAGTCCTCGGGATGCAGCCGCGCCATCTCCAGATCCAGCCACGCCAGCGGCTTCAGCGCCCCGTCCTCGTCCCAGAACCGCTCGGCCCACGACTGGCCCGTCTCGATCGCCCGCGCCCGGTCGCGCGCCGTCGCCTCGGGCCCCAGATGCGTCGCGCGCCAGTGATACAGCCACGGAATATGCCAGTGCGGCGCCCGGCTCAGCCGCTCGTCCGTCATCGCCGCCGCCAGACATTCCGCCAGCGCCCGCGCGTCCTCCAGCTGGGCGGTAAAGGCGTCGCGCCGCGCCTGGATATGCCGGTCCCAGCCCTCGGCCGGCTCGATCGGCGCCAGCGTCGGCTCGGGCCGTTTCCAGCCCTCCGCCTCGCGCCGCTTCCACAGGGCGTGCACCCCGACGTCATAGCGTGCGGCGACCGACCGCGCGGTCTCGCCGTCCTCCCACGCCTTCCTGACCTCGGCCCAGACGGCGTCCGGCCGGATCTTGCGATGTATGCCCTGGCTCATGGGTCAGGGGTGTCGCACGCCCCTGCGTCATCATCGGTCGCACCCGCGCCCTATGCACAGCTGGCGCGTGACCCCTGACATGTCGCGATGTGGAAAATCAAATCTCTAGCCTCGAAAATCGGCCTTCTTCCGGCCTGGGGTAGAGACCGCCCCATAATGCCCGCATGGAAAAACGCCGCTACAAGATCAAACCGCCCGAGGTCTGGACCCAGGTCCGAAAGGACTATCTGTCCGGCCTCGACGCCAGGACCGTCGCCGCCCGCCACGACGTGACCGAGGCCTCAATCCGCGCCCGCGCGACGAAGGAGGGCTGGTCCCGCCATCCGCGCAGCGAGGCCGCGCCCCCCGCGCCCCAGCCCCTGTCGCCTCAGGCCGCCGCCGACCTGTCGCCCGACGACCCCAACGACCCCGCCGCCCTGGCGCGCGCCGCCGCCCAGGCTTCGGGCCGCGCCCTGCACGCCCAGGACTTCGCCCAGGCCCGCGCCCTGGCGGCGTTAGCCGAGACCTATCGCAAACTGGCCGACCGCGACGGCCCCGGCCGCGCCGCCCGCCTGACGGTGAAGACCGCGCCCCTGCAACTGGTCTTCGACATCCTGACCAATGAGGCCGAGGCCGAAAACCGCTTCGCCATGAACACCAACGACAAGAGCGACTGGGAGCTACGCGGCCAATACTGGCAGGCGAAGCAGAAGCTGGAGCGCGCCAACACCGAATGGGGCCACGCCCAACTGGCCCGCCGCGTCCAGCTGGACCGCCGCATCGCCGCGCTCGAGGACCAGCTCCGCGCCGCCGGCCTCGACCCCGTCATCGAACGCGAACAGGACCGCCGCATCTCCAAGGGCCTCGACCTTTACGTTGGCGAGCCGCGCGGGACCATCACGATGGAGGAGTGGGAGAAGACGCTGGATGAGTTGTGAGAAATAGCTGCGACAACTTTTGTGGGTGGCCTTTAGCTGGCTAGTCACCAAGCGTGACTCAACTCACCGCCTCGAGTGCGGGGATCAGCGTTGCTTCGTAGTGCTGACGCACGTCCCAACCCTCGTCCCTCAATCTATAGGCAAAGAAATGGAGACAAAGCCCTGCGAAGCTGTCTTCTGACATTTGGCCGCTGTGCCCTCGCGACACCATCAGATTGCGAGCTATGCGATAGTTTGCCCACCAACATAAGTGGCCCAAAATCCGTCGCCAGAAAGCGTGATCGGCGGGAGGAGGGGAAGAAACTGCGCGCGATTGCGATATTCCTGTTCTCTGCGCCGCAAGCCGTGCACGAGCGCGTGGGCGAGACAGTTTAGGGATGTCACTGGCTCCTCGTGCATCATATATTGAACGAAACTTCCCAGTCTTTCGATCAAAGAGCGATGAAAAGTGAAATGAAAGTATTTGGTCGGCGATAACGCACCAGTGCGATTCTTTCGCGAATCTATCACGCCTCTTTCTTATTTCATCTCGAATCTCGATAATCGATACATTTCCCGGAAGAGATGCATCTACGGCCGAGGCGAGTATATTAACGTCACATAAGTCGTTCTCAAAAGCGTATCCGTAAGTGTAAACAACACATGGTAACAAGCTTTTGTCCTTATGAAGATCGTCAAAATCTAAATCAACCAAACATAACGATCTGTGGCCGGTGGATTTGCCGAGCCCATCTGCGACCTTTAGGACGCCACTTTTGCTTCCTTGGGGTTTGAATATGTACGATATATCTGGAAAAAATTCGCGTAAAACCTTGCTCCAGTATCCTACATCCCACGACATTCCTTCAGGGCAATCAGGGTGTGACTCGCAATAAACTATGTATTGAGCGGAGTGAAACCGGTGCGCGTTCCGAAGGCCTGCCGGTGTTCTAACAAAGGCTTCAGCCATTTATAGAACCTCAACATCGATTGCATTATCTCCATAAGGGCCAAGAATGTCAGGAGAGTGAGTGGCAAATATAACTTGGCACTTAGGGTTTAGCTTGAATATATTTTCAACCAAAAATTGTTGCCACTCTACATGGAGAGAAAGCTCTGGTTCGTCAGCTAGGTAAACGGCTTGCTTTTCTTCCTGAACTAGAGCCTCAGAGAGTATAATATATACCTGTTTCTCGCCAGAAGACAGATCTGTTAGGGAGAGCTTTCGATTTCCCGGTATATTAAACACGGGTTGGTTTCGCTCAGAGAACTCTAAAGTTTTGTTTATAAACAGTTCATTTATAATCTGAATAAATATAGTTCGTGGTGAAAAAATCTCGGCCCTATCCTTTTCAAAGGAGGACCATTTTTCATTTAGTTCGTGTATACGAATTGTGTCCGCAATAGTGAGGGCGTCCTGAACCGTATAGCCAACGCCTGCTTTTTCGGCCACCTGTCTCGCGTTTTCAAAATGTGACGACAGTTTGAATTTGAAATCTAGAGGGCCAAGCTTAAGGTGATTCAGAATACGGCCTAGTGTTTCTTCCTCTTTGTCCAAGTTTAGGACATTGAACTGCGAGGCTGCTTTTCCCCAGGCGTCGAAGCCTTTGTAATCAATTAGTGAAAGAAAATAATCTTTCTGAAATCTGGCGCTTCTATCGGACGCTCTGCTCTCCAGAGCGGATAGATAACGTGTTGTGCGAAGGTTGAGCTCCTCAAGTTTCCGGTCTATGGGGCTTCGCATTTGAGCTTCTGGTGAAGCTGCGCGCAATGCGTCAGCCCGCAGAATGCTAAGCCAAGTGATATTCGGGCGAACTTTATTGAGTCTATTAAACGTAAAATCGATCGACGACTCAAAGTCGTCGTACGCAGGCCGCGCCCTGTTGTTTCGGTAGCTGTACCGCTCATGATCGTAGAAGTATTGTTCGTAGAGTTCTCCACCTCGTGGGCCTAGAATAGAGAACTTAATGCTGGGAACGGGCACGTCTTCTCGTCCAACTTTCTCATAACAAAGAGAGTAGCGAGAATTCTTTTGGCCGAATGTCATCTGAAGTGTTAGCGACTGAAACCGAGACCTAAACAACACTGAGAGATCACCGGACAAGCCCGAATTGATCAGATTGATCAGCGTTGTCTTGCCGCAACCATTTTTCCCGATAAGAAAATTCGCGTTCTGAGAAAAATTGATCCCGAATTTTCGGTTGCCTTGAAATCCGCTGATTTCAAGTCTTTCCAGCCACGGAGACTCTATCGGTGCGCCGTCGCCCTCTTGCAGGTCTGTGGTAGATTGCATTTTGTCCTCCCCAAGACACTTCCTCGTAGGCCTTCTTGCAAGCCAAAGGTGATATTTGTCAAAGGGTCGGCCGGCTGCATTTAGGCGTGAGCAGAAGCCAAATGCGGGACAACTGCCGTCGTTGAATGGTCGCAGCCCGTCTTTTGCCTGCACTCAAAGGGGTTTTCCTTTCTTGCGAAGGCACCGCGAGGCTACCGCCCCTTCCTGAACCGCTCCTGCGCTTCCGCCGCCGCTTCCGCCCGCCACCGTTTGGGCGCGGACTTGTCGACGGCTTCGCCGGCGCCGGTCAGGGCTTCGTTGGCGAACTCCAGGTCCATCAGCTTCATGCGCTTGATCTCGTCGCGCAGGCGGCCGGCTTCCTCGAACTCCAGGTTGGAGGCGGCCTCGCGCATGCGGCCTTCCAGGTCGCGCAGGGCGGCCTGGAAGTTGGAGCCGACGAAGGGTTTGGAGGCTTCGGCCACGCCCGGTTTGGTCAGGCGATCCATCTCGCGCGACTCATAGGGGCTGTCCATGATCTCCTTGATGTCGCGCTTGACCGTTTCGGGCGTGATGCCGTGTTCGGTGTTGTAGGCGACCTGGCGTTCGCGGCGGCGGTCGGTCTCGGCGATGGCGCGCTCCATGCTTCCGGTCATGCGGTCGGCGTACAGGATGACGCGGCCGTCCACATTGCGCGCGGCGCGGCCGATGGTCTGGATCAATGAGGTCTCCGAGCGCAGGAAGCCCTCCTTGTCCGCATCCAGGATGGCGACCAGGCCGCACTCGGGGATGTCCAGACCCTCGCGCAGCAGGTTGATGCCGATCAGACAGTCGAACGTCCCCAGCCGCAGGTCGCGCAGGATCTCGATCCGCTCCAGCGTGTCGACGTCGGAGTGCATGTAGCGGACGCGGATGCCCTGCTCATGCATATATTCCGTCAGGTCCTCGGCCATCTTCTTGGTCAGGGTGGTGACCAGGCTGCGATAGCCCTTGGCCGTCGTCGCCTTGACCTCGTCGATGACGTCGTCGATCTGGTTGCGGGTCTTGCCCGAGACGGGGCGGATCTCGACCGGCGGGTCGATCAGGCCGGTGGGGCGGATCACCTGTTCGACGAAGACGCCGCCCGCCTGTTCCATCTCCCACGGGCCGGGGGTGGCGCTGACGTGGACCGTCTGGGGGCGCATGGCCTCCCATTCCTCGAACTTCAGCGGGCGGTTGTCGATGCAGGAGGGCAGGCGGAAGCCGTATTCCGCCAGCGTCGACTTGCGGCGGTAGTCGCCCCGGAACATGCCGTTGATCTGGCCGATGGTGACGTGGCTCTCGTCCACGAACAGCAGGGCGTTGTCGGGGATGTATTCGAAGAAGGTCGGCGGCGGCTCGCCCGGCGCGCGGCCGGTAAGCCAGCGGCTGTAGTTCTCGATGCCGGCGCAGCTGCCGGTGGCCTCCATCATCTCCAGGTCGAACCGGGTGCGTTGCTCCAGCCGCTGGGCCTCCAGCAGCTTGCCGTTCTCGACCATCCAGTCCAGCGTCTCCTTCAGCTCCGCCTTGATGCCGGCGGCGGCCTGGTTCAGCGTCGGGCGCGGGGTCACATAGTGGCTGGCCGCATAGACGGTGATCTCGTTCAGATCGGCCGTCTTCTTGCCCGTCAGCGGATCGAACTCCTGGATCGCCTCCAGCTCGTCCCCGAACAGGCTGATGCGCCACGCCCGGTCTTCCAGGTGGACCGGGAAGATTTCGATCACGTCGCCCCGCTTCCGGAACATGCCCCGGTCGAAGTTCAGATCGTTGCGCTTGTACTGCAACGCGATCAGATCCGCCCGCAGCTTCGCCTCGTCGATCTGATCCCCCACCTGCAGCGTGAACGTCATCGCCGTATAGGTCTCAACCGACCCGATGCCGTAGATGCAGGACACCGACGCCACAACAATGACGTCTTCGCGTTCTAGTATAGCCCGCGTCGCAGAGTGCCGCATGCGGTCGATTTGTTCATTGATGCTTGAGTCCTTTTCAATGTACGTGTCCGTACGTGGGACATAAGCCTCTGGCTGATAGTAGTCGTAGTAGCTGACGAAGTATTCTACCGCGTTATCGGGGAAAAACGACTTGAACTCGGAATAGAGCTGGGCCGCCAGCGTCTTGTTCGGCGCCAGGATCAGGGCCGGGCGCTGGGTTTCCTCGATCACCTTGGCCATGGTGAAGGTCTTTCCCGAGCCGGTGACGCCCAGCAGGACCTGGTCGCGGTCCCCGGCCTGGGCCTGGGCTACCAATTCGGCGATGGCGGCGGGCTGGTCGCCCGCGGGCGTGTATTTGGTCTCCAGTCGGAAGCGGCCGCCCTTCTTCTTGCCCTCGTGCGAGGGGCGGTGCGGCACCCAGTCGGCGGGCGCGGCGACCGGCTCTTCCGGCGTCAGGCGCGGCCCGGCGACCGGGGCGAACATCGGCATCTTGCCCGTGTCGCGGATGAAGGCGGCCGAGGCCTCCTGCACCCCCGGATTTGGGACGTGAACGGGCTTGGCCGGCTTGGCGGCGGCGGGCTTCGGCGTCGAAGAACGGTTCATGAACAGAACTTAGTGCGTGAGGGCGTGTCTCGCCATAGCGCGCTGAGTTGCGCTGGGTTGCGGTCGGTTCAGCTTGACTCCCTCGCACAGTATGTCCCATACACTGTGTGTCAAACACTATGTGGCGTACGGAGGTGGTGGGTGAGCGAGAACGACGAGGCGCTGCTGTTCGAGAGCCTGCGGCTGGAGCTGCGGCGGGGGTCATTGATCCTCGCCGTGTTGGCCAGTCTCAGGCGCGAGCAATACGGCTATTCGCTGCGGGTCGCCCTGGGCGAGGTCGGGGTCGAGATGGAGGAGAGCACCCTCTATCCGCTTCTGCGCCGGCTGGAGAGCCAGGGGCTGCTGGACAGCGAATGGCGCGAGGAGGAGCGGCGCAAGAAGCGGTTCTACCGCCTGTCGTCGCGCGGGGAGGCGATGCTGGAACGGCTCGCCGTGGAATGGCGCGGCCTGTCGGCCTCGCTGGAGAAGATGCTGTGAAGATCGGGAAAGAGGGAGAGACCGGCATGGACCTGGTCGAACGTTATCTGAAGGCCGTGGCGGCCCAGCTGCCGAAGGACAACCGTGACGACATCGTCGCCGAGCTGCGCGACGAGATCATGGGGCGTCTGGAGGCGCTGGAGGCGCATCTGGGCCGGGCGCCCACCGACGACGAGGTCGAGGGCCTGCTGCGCGAAGTCGGTCACCCGCTTAGCGTAGCGGCGCGCTATCGCGCAGGACCGCAGGCGCTGATCGGGCCTGAGCTTTATCCGTGGTGGATGTTCGGGCTGAAGGTCGGGCTGACGGTGATGGCGGCCGTCACCCTGATCGGTCTGGCGGTGCGGGTTCTGGTCGGCGACGTCTATGTGGGCCAGGCGATCGGGCAGGGGATCTCCAGCCTGATCAGCGGCGCGATCACGGTCGTTGGTTTGCTCACCGCCGTCGGCTTCGTGCTGGAGCGTCAGTCTAAGAAGCCTGACTTCATCGCCAAATGGCGCGTCAAGGATCTGGGCCTGTTCGAGCTGGGTGGCGATTTCGACGCCGAACAGTGGGGACAGAAGCTGGCGAACGGCGACTGGTCGGGACGGAACATGGGTCAGGCCAAGTCAGGCCGCGCCGTGCGCAAGAGCGCCGAGATGTCGCCCGTAGCGCGTGCGGTGGCCAGCGCCATCGGCTGGACCGTGGTGCTGCTGTGGTGGACGGGCCTGTTGCAGGTCGCGCCGATCCGGCCGGAGGAACTGGCCGGAGTCGTCGACGGCGTCGATTACGGGCGCATTCTGGCCGACATGGTGCGGGTCGCCTATTGGCCGGTCGCCCTGTTCGCCGCCTGCCGTATCGGCTTCGATCTGATGCGAGCGGCGTCGGGTGGCAATGTGCGGGTCACGGCGCTGGGCGACCTGGCTTTCGGGATCGCCGCCGCCTGGGGCCTGCTGTGGGTCTGGTTCTGGTCGGCGCTGTCGCCGCTGATCTGGGTCGGCAGCGTCACCGATTTCGTGGATCGGATTCGGGTTCTCATCGGCCGCTCCGGCGACGATGTCGGCGGGGTGGCGACGATCCTGATGGTCGTGGTCGTCTGGGCCTTCGCCGCAGAGGTGGTGCGGGTCATCCGGGCGGCGGCGCGACTGGTCGTCGGTCGATAAGGCGACATCTCCTCTTGACGGCGTGTAACCTATAGGTGATATGTCACCTCAAGGTTACTTCAGGAGGAAGTCGTGAACAAGGACGAAAACGCCGCGGTTCTGCGGGTGCAGTCGAGCCGGCGTCGATACTGGTGGGGCGGCGTCGCCATGCTCGTCATCGGCGCCGCCGCCTTGGCCGGCGGCGCCGGTTTCGCGCTCATGCATGGAACGGAGGGCGATCAGGCGACGACCGCGGGCGTGGCGGCCGGCTTCGGGTTCGGGCTGTTGATCATCGGGGCCATGATGGCCTGGTGTGGCCGCCCCGGACAGCCGATCGATGTGGCGGAAAGCCGTGACGGCGCCCGCCGCGAAAAGCTGCAGCGGGGGCGCACGCAACAGCTGGTCCTCTATCCGTTGGTGCTGCTGCTGTTCATGGCTCAGGCGCATCTGGCCATGCAGCGGGTCTTGGGCGGCGACCACAACCTCGGCGCCTATGTGCAGATCCTGCTGCCGGTTCTGTACGGCTGGCTGATTCCCGTGCTCGTCATGGGCTGGGATTGGAATGCGCAGAAAAATCGCCGCTTGATGGAAGACGAGCTGACGCAGGTGCTGCGGGCGCGATCGATGATCCTGGCCTTTGTCGTGCTGATGGGCGGGGTGACCGTAGCGCTGGGTCTGGGTCTGTGGCGCGCGGACTATGGCGTGCTGGCTCTGCCCTATGTCCTGGCGCTGGGCGGGGCGTCAGCGGGTCTGCGATTCGCCTGGCTGGATCGCGAGGCCGGTCGCGATGGGTGATCCCAGGCTCGGCTCGCGGCTGAAGGAGGCGCGCACCGCCGCAGGCCTGACGCAGCAAGGGCTGGCCGACAAGGCCAGCGTCTCGCGCAAGACCATCAACACGGTCGAGAACGGCGTCTTCGTGCCCTCGACCGTGCTGGCCCTGGAACTGGCGCGGGCCCTGGACACGACGGTGGAGGCCTTGTTCTTCCTGAGAGACTGATCCGATCCATGTCCGAAAACCGCGAGACATCGTCGGGCCGGCGGCGCATCCTGCGGGCATGGATCAGCTGTTGGATCAGAAGGCCTGCTGGCGCGCCGTCGTGGCGCGGGACGCCCGTTTCGACGGGCGCTTCTTCACCGGCGTGACCTCGACGGGCATCTACTGTCGGCCCGTCTGCCCGGCGCGGACGCCGAAGCGCGAGAATGTGGCCTTTCACCCCAGCGCCGCAGCGGCCGAGGCGGCGGGCTTGCGGGCCTGTCTGCGGTGCAGGCCCGAGACGGCGCCGGAAATGGGCGCCTGGCGCGGCACGTCCAACACTGTCAGCCGGGCCCTGGCCCTGATCGAGGCGGGGGCATTGGATGTCGGCGACACGGACGCACTGGCGACACGGCTGGGCATGGGCGAGCGGCAGCTGCGCCGCCTGTTCCGCCAGCATCTGGGCGCGGCCCCGGTCAGCGTGGCCCAGACGCGGCGCGTGCTGTTGGCCAAACAGTTGATCCACGAGAGCGCCCTGTCGATGGCCGAGGTGGCGATGGCGTCGGGTTTCGGCAGCGTGCGACGATTCAATGAGACGTTTCAGGCCCTCTACGGCCGCGCGCCGTCCGACCTGCGGCGTCGCAAGGTCGAGGCCGAAGCGGGCGGGGTGATCAAGATCGGTCTGTCCTATCGCCCGCCTTACGACTGGGACGCCATGATGACGACCTTGGCGACGCGCGGCTTCGCGGGCGAGACGGTTGTCGATGGCGCATGGACCCGGCGGCTGCGCCCCGACGTGGACGGCACGGAGGGTGCGGTGACGGTGCGCCCCGCCCAACCGGGCAAGGCGGCGATCGAGGCGCGGATCGACAATCTGAAAGCATTGTCGGGCGTGCTGGCGCGGGTCCGACGGATGTTCGACCTCGCCGCCGATCCCGAGGCGATCACGCGCGACCTGTCGGCCGATCCCGTTCTGCATGCCGCAATGAGGGCCAGGCCGGGGTTGAGACTTGCGGGCGACTGGATCGACGCCGGCGCGGATGCGCCCAGCGACCGGCTGACGACGACGGACGCCGCGCTGCTGGCGCGCGCCGAGCGGTGGCGGCCGTGGCGGGCCTATGGCGCGCTCTACTGGACCCTGAGCGAAGAGCGGCGAGATGACCAAGCAGCCTGACATGCATCTGACCCTGGATCGCATCCCGTCCCCTGTAGGCGAGATGCTGGTCGTCACCGACGCCGACGGCGCGGTGCGGGCATTGGACTTCCACGACTACGAAGCCCGTCTGCGCCTGCTGCTGCGCCGACACTACGGTGAGGTCGTGCTGACCGAAGGCCGCGCGCCGGAGCCGGTGCGCCGGGCGGTCGAGGCCTGGTTCGGCGGCGACCTGACCGCCTTCGACGCCATCACGGTCTGCACCGGCGGCACGGATTTCCAACGCGCGGTGTGGAAGGCCTTGCGCGACATCCCGACCGGCGAGACCCGCACCTATGGTCAACTCGCTGCGGCGATCGGCGCGCCAAAGGCCGTCCGGGCCGTGGGCCTGGCCAACGGCGCCAATCCGGTCGGCGTCATCGTGCCCTGCCACCGCGTGATCGGAGCGAATGGAACGTTGACCGGCTATGCGGGCGGGCTCGAGCGCAAACGTTGGCTGCTGGCGCATGAGGCGGGCGGCCGGCTGCTTTAGCCCCGCGTGAACCGTTCAAGCGGCAGGGCGGCGTGGGTGAAGCGGGCCTGACGCACCGCGCCCTTGAAGTAGTTCAAGCGGTTGATGCGGCAACCGACCGAGGCGCGGCCTGGCCCTTGCGGCTTGAACGGCACCGGGTGTTCGCCCTGCAGGACACCGTCGATATAGGCCCGGTACAGGACGCCGTCGAAGGTTTGCGCGACGTGGAACCACTGTCCGCATGGATGGAGCCGCTCGGGAAAGATCAGGGTGTGGTTGTAGCCGGGGCCGCGCGTGAAGGCGTCCAGGTACCAGCGGTCCTGAACCACGCGGATCTCGAACAGGAAGCGCGTCTGCGACGGCGGCTGACCGGCCGGCGCCTCTTCGGCCAAATGAAACCAACGTTGCTCGAAGGCGCCGCCGTCGGGTCGGAACAGGGCCTCGAAAGTGAAGGTTTCGGCCCCGGCCAGTGGATGCTGATCGATGAACAGGGCGTCGTCCACGCCGTCGAACTGAACCGCTCGGCCAAACGGACTGTCGATCAGGCTCGGCGCGCCCTCGACGCGGGTTTCGATCCCCCCGATGTCGGTCAGGCGATCGAAGGTCCATACCGACTGGCGTGGCGATGCAGCCGTCATGGTCGCGCACCCCGGCAGGATCGTAGCCGCGGCGCCCGATGCGCCCAAGGCCATCAGGCGGCGGCGGTCCAGCGGCAGGACGTCAGGCATGGTTCATCTCTCGGCGGTTTTGTCGCGCGACACTATGGGATCGGCGGCGTGAGGCAACGGCCTGCGTCCCGGTTCGTTGTCTCGATCCCTACAGACTGGAGTATCGATGATGAAACTTTCCAATGGCGCGCTGGTGGCGGTGGTCGATGGCGAGAAGCTGGCCCTGTTCAAGAATACGAACGCTTCGGACATCAAGCTGACGCCGCTGGAAACCCCGGCCATCGCGGATCGGGTTTCGGGTTCGGCCGGCCGCCGATCCAATGAAGCCAACCCCGACAATGACACCCAGGCCGAGGACGGTTTCGCCATGGGCGTCGCCGAGGTGCTGAACAAATGGTCGGTCACCAACAAAATCGACGAACTGCTCGTGATCGCAGCGCCCAAGACGCTCGGCGAACTGCGCAAGCATTGGCACAAGGACCTTCAAGCCAAGCTGGTCGGCGAGATCGCCAAGGATCTGACCGGCCATTCCAGCGATCAGATCGCCGCCGCCATCGACAAGGCGTGAAGATTGTCAGACGGGCTCTAATGTGGCGCCCGTCGCTTGATCAGGCGGCGCGTCTCGACTGCGCCGCCTGACCCAGGTCGAAGCGGCTGATCAGACCCTCCAGTTCGCCGGCCTCGTTCGTCAGGGCGTGGCTGGCGGCTGTGGATTCCTCGACCATGGCGGCGTTCTGCTGCGTGAACTGATCCATCTGATTGATCGCCACATTGATCTCGCCGATTCCGACGGACTGTTCGCGCGTCGCGGCGGCGATGGTGCGAACCAGGGCGTTGGCCTCTGCCACCTGGACAGCGATGGCGCTGAGGCTATCGCGCGTCAGCGACACTTGATCTGATCCGCGCTGCACATTGCTTTGCGACAGGGCGATCAGCGCCTTGATCTCCTTGGCGGCGCTGGCTGACCGTTCGGCCAGGCCCCGCACCTCGGATGCGACGACGGCGAAACCGCGTCCGGCTTCCCCGGCCCGGGCGGCCTCGACGCCGGCGTTCAGGGCCAGCAGGCTGGTCTGGAAGGCGATCTCGTCGATGACGCCGACGATCTGGTTGATTTGGGTCGAGGACTGCTCGATCTCTGACATGGCGCCGATTGCGTCTTGCACGACGGCCTCGCCCTTGTCCGCCGCCGCCTGAGCGGCCTGAGTGATGTCTCGGGCGCGCTCGGCGTTTTCGGCGCTGCTGCGCACCGTCTGCGTCAGCTCATCCAGCGCGGCGGCGGTCTGCTCCAGACCGGCGGCCTGCTGTTCGGTCCGGCGCGACAGGCTGTCGGCGGCGGCGGCGATGTCCTGGCATCCGCCGCGCATCGACTGAGCCGTGGTCCAGATGCCGGTCATCGTCGTGTGCAACTGATGCAGGGCGGCGTTGTAATCCTCCGGGATGCGACGCGTGTCGGCGGTGAAGCCCGCCTCTGGCATCCGCCAGGCCAGTTCGCCGGCGGCGAGACGCGACAGGCCTTCGCCCAAAGTCTCGACGGCGCGGGTTTGCGAGGCGGCGAAAAGCTCGGTCTCCTCGGCGTGCCGGCGACGATCGGTTTCTGCGGCCGCACGCTCGCGTTGCTGCTGATCGCGCCGCGCCAGACCGTCGGCAAGCTCGAGCCGGAACCCTTCGAGCGCCCGCGCAATCTGGCCCAGTTCGTCGGCCTCGTCCGCACCGGCGACGGGAATGTCATAACGTCCTTCGCTCATCGTCCGCACATCGGCGGTCAGACGCGCCAGTGGGCGTCGGATCAGACGGTCGCTGGTGATCAAAAGGGCGACGATGATGGCGGCGATGATCAGAACGCCGCCGACCAGAAGCATCAAAGCCAACTGCCGCGCCGGGCCCTCGATCGTCTTGACGGGGATGTCCAGCACGACGGCCCAGGTCGCCTTTTGGCCGGGCAGGATCACGGGCTGAATCAGACGTCGAACCGGCTCGCCGTTCACGCTGACGCCCTCGACCGCCTGGGCCTGTCGTTTGGCGATGACGTTGCGCACGATGTCCGCGCCGGCGTCGGCATAGGCCTGGCCTCGCACGGCGGCGTCGGGATGCGCGACCCAGACGCCCTTGTTCGACACCAGAGTGACGCGACCGGTGCCCAGCGGCTTCATCGCCGCCAAGCGCTGCGACAGGTTGGCCAGGGTGATGTCCAGTCCCGCGACCCCCATGATGCGGCCGTTGGCGCGCACCGGATAGGCGACAGAGGTCATCGCGACCTTGCCGCCTGCGATGCTTTCTTCATAAGGCTCGACCACGACCGGCGCGCCGCTGGCCATCGGCTCGGTGTAATAGGCTTGTTCGAAGTCCGATCCGTCAGCTTCGGGCTCCAGAGAAATCTGACCGTCGCGGCGCACCCAATAGACTGAAAGTCGTCCGTTGACGTTCGAACTGCTCGCCGCATCACCGATGTGGGCGGCGTCGGCGCCGACGGCGTCAGGGGCGGCCATGAACCAGGCGCCCATGACCTGATCGGTAACTTCGGCGTTCGGCTTGACCAGGGCCATATAGGCGGCGCGGTCGGTCAGGCCCGTCTGTCGTGCGGCGCCCAGGGTTGCGGCCAGGGTCTTGGCACCCGTGCCCGCCGAGACGATCTCGTTGCGGATTTCTTGCGAGGCCTCTTGCGCAGCGCTTTCGGCGTATCGGCCCGCCATGTCGCGGACGATCGCACCGGAATAGGCCGTCACGCCGACGGCGGCGACAATCATCAAGGCGCCGATGGCGAGTCCCGCCACAACGGCGAGCTTCAGGGCGATGGACAGGCGATTGAACGAGAACATGACGGGCTCCGTAGGCCTGTATCCATGCGCCGCCGCCCGCAAACGTCCGGTTAAGGTCGCACTACGTAGTTACGCACCGTCCAGAAACAGGCGGCACGCCGGGTTGGCGGTCTCGTCGACGTAGGGGTAGCCCAGGTCGGCCAGGGCGTTGGTCAGCTGGGCCTGCTCCTGAGGCGGCACGCTGATCCCCGCCAGCACCCGGCCGACGTCGTCGCCGTGGTTGCGATAATGGAACAGCGTCAGGGCCCAGGCGGGCTGGAGGCTGTTCAGGAACCGCAGGAAGGCGCCGGGGCGCTCGGGGAACTGGAAGCGCAGGATGCGTTCGTGGGGCAGGCCAACGGTGCGGCCGCCGACCATGTAGCGGACATGCAGCTTGGCGGTCTCATTGTCGCTCATGTCCTCGACGGCGTAACCGCCCGAACGCAGGGCCGCGATCAGGTCGTCGCGCTCGTGCGGACCGTTTCGCAGGGCGACGCCGACGAAGATTTGCGCCCGCCCGTCCCCGGACCAGCGGTAGTTGAATTCGGTGACCGAACGGCCGTCCAGACTGTCCAGGAATCGACGGTAGTCGTCGCGGTCGTCCTTCATGGCGACCGCCAGCAGAGCCTCGGCGCCCTCGCCGATTTCGGCCCGTTCGGCGACATGACGCAGCCGGTCGAAGTTCAGATTGGCGCCCGAGTTTACGGCGATCAGACTGCCGCTTCCAGGATGGGCAACGGCCCAGGCCTTCAGCCCGGCCAGTGCGACGGCGCCCGAGGGTTCGGCGATGGCGCGGCTGTCGTCGAAGATGTCCTTGATCGCGGCGCAGATGGCGTCGGTGTCCACCAACACGATCTCGTCCAGCAGATCCTTGCACAGCCGAAAGGTCTCGGTCCCGGCTCGACGCACGGCGACGCCGTCGGCGAACAGGCCGACCTCGTTCAGGGTCACCACCTCGCCGGCGTCGATGGCGGACTTCATCGTCGGGGCATCCACCGGCTCGACGCCGATGATCCGGGTCTCGGGACGCAGGAATTTGAAGATGGCGGCGACCCCGGCGGCCAGGCCCCCGCCGCCGATGGGCACGAAGATGGCTTCGATCGGATCGGCGTGCTGACGGGCGATCTCGAGGCCCACCGTGCCCTGGCCCGCGATGACATCGGGGTCGTCGAAGGGATGGATGAACGCCGCGCCGGTCTGGCTTTCCAGGTGGCGGGCGTGGGCATAGGCCTCGTCGAAACTGTCGCCGTGCAGGACCACCTCGCCGCCCAAAGCGCGGACGGCCGCGACCTTTATGCCGGGGGTGGTGGTGGGCATGACGATGGTGGCGGGAATGTCGCGACGTGCGGCCGCCAGAGCCACCCCTTGCGCGTGATTGCCGGCCGAGGCGCAGATGACGCCCCTGGACAGTTCGTCCTCCGACAGGCCGGCGATCTTGTTGTAGGCGCCGCGGATCTTGAACGAAAAGACCGGCTGCAAGTCCTCGCGCTTCAGCAGGACGGGCCGGTCGAGCCGGGCCGACAGGCGGCGCAGCGGGTCGAGGGGCGTTTCCTCCGCCACGTCATAGACGCGGGCGGTGAGGATGCGGCGGATGGTGTCCTGCATGGAAATGCTGCGGATAGGCGCTTGGAAGCAAAGAAGTGGGCTGCCCTCTAGGCGATATTCGCCGAAATGGGAACGGTTTTTGCAAATCTTTGTCTTCGGTGGCGGATAGGAGGCGGCATGCATTTCCTCTTGCACAGCGCCCGCATAGGCCTACATTGCGCCTGCTTATGCTAAATGTGAGCATAAGGGTATGGAGATGATCATGGCTGACGGCGCCTTTGGTCTGACGAAAGAGCTGGCGCGGGAAACCGCCGGGGTGTGGGCCAAGGTCAAGGACCACGTCACGCCTTTGGAGTGGCCCGAACAGGCGCGCCTTATCAGCGAGATCAACCGGCTGAAGCGCGAGCGCGACGCCGTAATCCTGGCCCACAACTATATGACGCCCGAGATCTTCCACGGGGTCGGCGACTATGTCGGCGACAGCCTGGGCCTGGCCAAGGAGGCCGCGCGGTCGGACGCCAAGGTGATCGTCCAGGCGGGCGTCCACTTCATGGCCGAGACGTCCAAGATCCTGTCGCCCGAGAAGACCGTGCTTATCCCCGACCTGCGCGCCGGGTGCTCGCTGGCTTCATCGATCACCGGGGCGGATGTGCGGCTGATCAAGCAGCGCTACCCCGGTCTGCCGGTCGTGACCTATGTGAACACCACCGCCGATGTGAAGGCCGAGACCGACATCTGCTGCACCAGCGCCAATGCTGTTCAGGTGGTCGAATGGGCGGCCAAGGAATGGGGCGTGGATCGGGTCATCCTGATCCCGGACGAGTTCCTGGCGCGCAATGTCGCGGCCCAGACGACGGTCGGCATCATCGCCTGGAAAGGTCGCTGCGAGGTGCACGAGCGGTTCACGGTCGCCGATATCGCCGAGATGCGCGCCGCCTATCCGGGGGCCGAGATCCTGGCCCACCCCGAATGCCCTGAGGACGTGCTGGCGGCGGCGGACTTCGCCGGCTCGACGGCGGCGATGACCGACTATGTCGAGGCGCGCCGGCCCAAACAGGTGATGATGATCACCGAATGTTCGATGGCCTCGAACGTCGCTGGCGACGTGCCGGGCGTGCAGTTCATCGGCCCGTGCAACCTGTGCCCGCACATGAAGCGGATCACGCTTCAGAACATCCATGACTGCCTGCTGCACATGCAGTTCGAGGTGATCGTGCCCTCTGACATGATCGAACGTGGACGCCTGGCGGTGCAGCGAATGATCGACCTGCCGCCGCCCGCCATTCCCGCGCGCTACGATCTGGTCAAGGCGCGCCACCACGTCGATGTGGAGCTGATCTGAGCGTGACGCGGCGATCGGTCCCGGCGACGGGACGGTCGTCCGCGCCCATCTGGACGCCATGAGCAACACAGACACCACAGATCAGACGCCTGGCCGTACGCCGGGACCTTGGGACGCCAAGCCCGAAGCGACGTCGGCGCGTGAAACCGCGCCGACGCCGGCAGTCGAAGCGCCGGTCGAGAAGGACCAGAGCCTGGTGTGGGCGATGCTGTCCACGGCGTTGATGGGCGGCTTCCTGTGGTGGATCACGGGCAGCGCCATCGTGGCGGGCGCGGTGCTGATCGGCCTGTTCGTCCATGAGGCGGGTCACGCTCTGGTGATGAACAAGCTCGGCATGGGGCCGGCCCGCATCTACATCATCCCCTTCCTTGGCGGCCTGGCCAAGGCGCGGCGTGAGCCGAAAAGCGAGTGGGACGGGGTTCTGGTGTCGTTGGCCGGACCGGCGTTCGGCCTGCTGGCGATGATCCCCTTCGTCGGGGTCTGGATCGTGCTCGGCCAGGGGGAGTGGCTGATTGGCGCCTTCTTCATCGCCATGCTCAACCTCGTGAACCTCGTGCCTGCGCCGCCTCTGGATGGATCCAAGGCTCTTGGCCCGGTGCTGACGCGTGTGCATCCGCGTCTGGAGCAGATCGTGCTGCTGGTGATCGGCGTGGCGGTGGTCTGGTGGGGGCTGACGACCGGGCGGTTCATCCTGGCCGCCTTCCTGGCTCTGTCGGTGTTCAGCCATCTGAAGCGCGGCGTCTGGCGTCCGGCCTGGGGAACGCTGAGCTGGCCCGAGGCGGCCAAGAGCTTGGCCCTCTATCTGCTGACCCTGGCGGTGTGCGCGGCGGCGGCCGTCGGCGCGCTGATGCCGATGACGGGGGGTGATCCGGCCGGCGCGGTGCAGTTGGGCCTCAACTATTTGGGCTTTGGACGATGAACCGAATGCGGCATGACGGACCTCTGATCGTCGGGGCGGGCCTGGCGGGGCTGTCGGCCGCGCTGGAGGGGGCCAAGACCGGCGCGAAGGTTCTCGTCGTGACGCCCGAGCCCTTGCTGAACGCCTGTTCGTCCGCCTGGGCGCAGGGCGGGATGGCGGCGGCGCTGACGGCGCAGGATTCGGCCGCATTGCACGCCAAGGATACGGAGGCGGCGGGCGCGGGTCTGGTCGAGCCGGTCGCGGCGCGCGCCCTGACCGACGCCGGGCGTGAGACGGTGGAGTGGCTGGCGGCCCTGGGCGCGCCGTTCGATCAGGATGCGGACGGCGGCTTCGTCGTCAGCCTCGAGGCGGCCCATTCCGTTCCGCGCGTGGCCCGGGTCGGCGGCGACGGGGCGGGCCGGGCCATCCTGTCGGCCGTCGTTGCCGCGGTGCGGGCTGAAAAGCTGATCGAGGTCTGGGACGACGCGCGGCTGAAGGCTTTGCTTCAGGACGCCGACGGCCGAGTAGTCGGGGCGGTGGTGATGCGTGGCGACCGCCTGGTCGAGATCACGGTGACGGCGGTGGTGCTGGCCACAGGCGGGGCGGGTGGTCTGTTCACGGCGACCACGACGCCAGCGGTGTTGAAGGGCGAGGGGATGGCGTTGGCCGCGCGAGCCGGGGTGGAAATTCTCGATCCCGAGTTCGTGCAATTCCACCCCACCGCCATCGACGTGGGACTGGACCCCGCGCCGCTGGCGACCGAGGCTCTAAGGGGCGAGGGCGCGCGGCTGATCGATGGTCAGGGGCGCTTTCTATTGGGCGACGAGGCCGACGCCGATCTGAAACCGCGCGACGTGGTGGCGCGAGCGGTCCATGCGGCGCGCGCGGACGGGCGAGGGGCCTTTCTGGATGCGCGCACGGCGATCGGGGACGAGTTTCCCCATGCGTTTCCCGCCGTCTTCGCCGCCTGCATGCGCGCTGGGCTGGACCCGCGCGTCAGCCCAATCCCGGTGATGGCGGCCTGCCACTATCACATGGGCGGGATCGCCGCCGACGCGGACGGCCGCACGACGGTTGCGGGCCTTTATGCGGTCGGAGAATGCGCGGCGACCGGCGTGCACGGCGCCAACCGGCTGGCGTCCAACTCCCTGCTGGAAGCGGCGGCCTTCGGTCGGCGCGCGGGCCGGTCGGCGGCCGAGGAACTCGGCGGCGGCCGCGCCTTGACGGCTGATATTTCGCCTGACCTGCCGGATGCAGCGATGGCCGAACTGCGGACCGCCATGACGGCGCATGCGGGTGTGGTGCGTGATGCAGAGGGGCTGTCGGGCCTGATCGCCCTGATCGACCGGCTGGAGAGCCAGTACGGGCCGGCGGCCGTTCTGTTGGCGGCGCGGCTCATCGCTCAGGCGGCGCTGGACCGGCATGAGAGCCGGGGCGGGCACTACCGGTCGGACTATCCGCAGACGGACGGGGTCGCTGTGCATACGCGTGTGCGGATGCCATACCCGGCGGCGTTGGAGGCGGCGGAATGAGACGACTTCCCGATGTCCTGATCGAACCCGTCGTCCGTATGGCCCTGGCCGAGGATCTGGGTCGTGCCGGCGACATGACCGCCATGGCATGCATCCCAGAGGATGCGCGGATGAAGGCGGCCTTTGCGGCCAGAAAACCCGGCGTGCTGGCCGGCATCGACTGCGTGCGCTTGGCCGTGCTGGCCATGGACCCCAACGCCTCGGTCGATCTGCGGCTGAGGGATGGCGACGCCTTCGAGGCCGGCGCCGTGCTGGCGGTTGTCGAGGCCGACGCGCGGGCCTTCCTCTCGGCCGAGCGGACGGCGCTCAATCTGGTCGGACGGCTCAGCGGGGTGGCGACCTTGACGCGCACCTATGTCGAAGCCGTCGCCGGGACCAAGGCGCGGATCGCGGATACGCGCAAGACCACGCCAGGCCTGCGCGCGCTGGAGAAGCACGCCGTGGCCTGCGGCGGCGGTATCAACCATCGCTTCGGGCTGGATGACGCCATCCTGATCAAGGACAACCACGTCGCTGTCTGTGGCGGCGTCGCCGAGGCGGTGCGGCGGGCCAAGGCCTTCGCCCCGCATTTGATGAAGGTCGAGGTCGAGGTCGATGGGCTGGATCAACTGGGCGCCGTATTGGCTCTGATCGACGAGGGCGCGGCGCCCGATGTCATCATGCTGGACAACTTCAGCCTCGACGCCCTGCGCGCCGCCGTGGCGCGCGTCGCAGGGCGGATCGTGCTGGAGGCCTCGGGCGGGGTCGATCTGACGACGGTGCGCGGCATCGCCGAGACGGGCGTGGACGTCATCTCGGTCGGCGCCCTGACCCATTCGGCGCCGGTTCTCGATATCGGCCTGGATGCGTTCTGAAGGCTTCCAGGCCTCCGCCGATCAAGCGGGGCTGGAG
Organism: Brevundimonas sp. MEB006b; assembly: GCF_030209705.1. Classification (NCBI taxonomy): domain Bacteria; kingdom Pseudomonadati; phylum Pseudomonadota; class Alphaproteobacteria; order Caulobacterales; family Caulobacteraceae; genus Brevundimonas; species Brevundimonas sp. MEB006b. Next base: position 303,305 of record NZ_JARVRL010000002.1, on the reverse strand, counting down.
GCCGTCTCGGCGACGTCGGTCTTGGCCGGCGTGTCGTTCGCCCGCGCGGCGCGGGAAGCCGGTTGGGCCGCGGCGGCACGTGTGGCGGAGGGCGAAGGCGTCGTCGACTGGGCAGCTGGCGTGGGCAGGGCGCGACCTTCCTGCGCCAGCACCATCGAATAGGCGACCGCCTGTCCGGCCTGACGCGCGGTTTCGACCGGGTTGAGGCCGGCCTGGATCAGGCGCGGCTGGTCCGCCGGCGCCGCGCGGCGTGCGGCGTAGGTAAAGGTCCCGCCGGTGCTTGAGCGGCCGCCGAAGCGATAGAACAGATGGCTGCCGACCTGGCTGACCTGCACCAGCGACGAACGCCAACCCGGCGTCACGGCTGTGGTGTGGAAATGGGTCGCATTGCCGACGCGCGAGAAGACCGACCCCGACATGGCGTTCGAGGCCACGGTCCTGGCGCGGTTCCAGGCGGCCTGGTTGACGCGGCCGCGCATCGCGCCGGAGCAGGTGAAGGAGAATTGGCAACCGGTGCTGCGCGCTGCGCCCTGGAAGACGACGCCGCAGACGGTCTTGGGGAAGGCGGGGTGGCGAACGCGGTTCAGGACGACCTGGGCCACGGCCTTCATGCCGTCGGCGCCTTCGCCACGGGCCTCATAATAGACGGCTTGGGTCAGGCAATCGAGATCGCGGCTGGCGTCCAGGGCGTTGGCGACGCGGAACGCGGGCGCGGCGGTCGGTGCTGTCAGGCTGGCGCGGCGAAGGTTGGGGTCGCCCGGCGCACGGAGTTGTTCGAGACGGGCGGCCAGCAGTTCGGCCTGGCGATCGCGCTGGGCCGAGCCCGCGCTGGTGTAGGGATCGTGTCGACGCGCGATGGTCAGGGCGCTGGCGTCGAGGCCGCCGGCGGCGGCGGCGAGGGCTTCTTCCGTGAAACCGGCGGCGGTGGCGCCTTGAATCCGTTCGGCCTGGGCGCGCAGCGTCGTCGCGCGCGCCGTCGTGCCGCCCAGATAGGCGCATCCGATCGCCAGTCCCAACAGACCGCCAAAGGCTGCAGCAGCCGTCATGGGCTTGATCTTGGCCACACGATCGGCGCGCAAAATGGCGCGCGTCTGCGAAGAATGCGACAACGAGGTAGTCCTGTTCAGCAGGGCGAGAAACGCGGCCCCCGGGGTAGTCTTGCCGGCGAGGCGACCCATTGCGGTCGCGGTCCAGCCTGCAAATTCCGGCGCTCGGCTCAGTGGCCCGGGCGTCGAGGACGGGCCTTTAGCCAGCCTTTTATGGCCTCAATGTGTTCGATTCGCAATCCGATGGTTAACGCCTCGGATTTGGTAGGTATTTTTCAGTCGCGGCGACCCGTGTGGCTGCAAAACGGCAAGACTAGATAAATCTATAGATCGAATACTGTATCCATCAACAGTTGAACTTGTTATGTCTAGATATGCTGCATCGCAGCAAACTAACTGGAGCGAACAAAGCTGTTTAGAATTGTGGCGGTGGTCGTCGGCGCAACTAGAGCCTAAGCCAGGAACCGCTATGCCGCGTTCGCGTTCAAGCGTGGCCTTTGGAGAGAAACCCATGACAAAAATTATCACCGCGACCGTAGCGGCTGCGGCGGCCATCGCCCTGTCCGCCTGTGGCGCGACCATCGAACAGAAGGCCGCCAGCGGTGCTATCGCCGGCGCGGTCGTCGGCGGCCCGGTCGGCGCCGCCGTGGGCGGTGCGGCCGGGACGGCTGTCGGCCAAGCGCAGAAGCCGAACTAAGACCGCCTCGGTCGACGCACGCTCTTATCGCCGCGCTTGCGATCAGGCCTGCGGCGCCTATCTGATCGAAGTGTTGCGGCCACGCCGCCGCGACGCTCCAAATGACGCATCGGGCCGATTTGCGGGCTGCGAACCTTGATTTTCGCGCGCTTATCGGCTTTGTGCGCCCCGCTTCGGGCCGTGCGTGGCGCAGCCTGACCCCCGACGACCGCCCTGGTCGCTCACAAGGAACCCTGACGCTTTCGCATGAAAGATCTGAAGACCGGATTCTCCGACCGCATTACCGCCCAGCAAGAGGCCAAGAAGGCCCTGCTCGCCAAATTCAAGCCCAAGGCCGCCGCGCCCGATCCCGAGTTCGAGCGTCTGGCTGAAAAGCGCGCCGCCGAAAAGGAAGCTCTGCGTCAGCAGCACGAGCTAGCCAAGGCCGAGCAGCGTCGTGAAAAGGCTGAAAAGGAAGCCGCTCGTCTGGCCGCCGAACTCGCCGCCCAGGAAGAGATCGACGCGGAAAAGCGCGCCGACCGCAAGGCGCGCAAGCAACTGACCAAGGAAGAGCAGAAGGCCAAGCGCGACGCGCGTTACGCCGCCCGCAAGGCCCGCCGCTAAATCCAGCTGCAGCTCCAAACAGATCGACGCGTCGCATCGCTGCGGCGCGTTTTTCTTTGGCCGTCAGTTCCCTTGTTAGTTAGTTAGTTCGTCGTCGCGGCGCTGAGGCGTTCCAGCAGGGCGCGCAACTGATCCGACGAATAGGGTTTGCGCAGCAGCGGCCAGACCGTGTCGGCTAGCACCGCATCCACGTCCTCGCCGACGTAGCCCGAGGTCAGGGCGATCCGCAGGTCCGGCCAGCGCGCCGCCGCCTCGCGCGCCAAATCGATCCCGCTCATGCCGCCGGGCATCACCACATCGGTCAGCATCAGATCGAAGTCGTCTGCCTGAAGGAACTTCAGCGCATCGTCGCCCGTCTCGGCCCAGTCGACCTCCAGCCCGAAACCTTCCAGGATTTCGAGCGCGATGGCGGCGACGCCGGCGTCGTCCTCCACCAGCAACATCCGCCCGCCCTCGACCAAGGGGGCGCCATCGGCGGTGACCAGGTTCAACGTCATCGCGGCGTCGTCTGCCGACAGGGGCGGCAGGAAGATGCAGATCTCGGCCCCGCGTCCCGGCTCTGAGATGATCTGGACGCCGCCGCCCGATTGGCGCGCGAATCCATAAACCTGGCTCAGCCCCAGGCCCGTCCCTTTGCCGACGCCCTTGGTGGTGAAGAAGGGTTCGAACACCCGGTCGCGGATGTCCGGCGACATGCCTTCGCCATTGTCGGCGACGCTGACGCAGACATAGTCGCCGGCCGCCAGCTCTGCGATCTGTCCGGCCTCGACCGTGCAGGTCCGCGTCTGCACGGTGATGCGGGCTTGGCGGCCCTTGGCCCCGGTCACATCGCCCAGGGCGTCGCGCGCATTCACGATCAGGTTCAGCAGCGCGGCTTCGAACTGGGCCGGATCGACATTGGCGGGCGCGCCGCCGCGCTTCAGCTTGACCTTGAAGTCCACCGCCTCGCCGACGGCCCGACGCAGCAGCGGTTCGCTCTCGCGGATCAGGGCGTTCAGGTCGATGGGCTCGGGCCGCAGCGCCTGACGACGCGAGAAGGCCAGCAGCTGATGCGTCAGGCTCTCACCCCGTCGCGCCGCCGCCAGCGCCGCCTCGCCCAGCTTCTTGCGCTTGGCCGCATCCTCGCTGCGCAAGATGATGTCCAAAGCGCCGATCACGACGGTCAGCAGATTGTTGAAGTCATGCGCGACCCCGCCGGTCAGCCGCCCGACCGCCTCCATACGCTGGGCGTGGACCAGTTGCGCCTCGGCCTGGGCCTTTTCGATCAGGGCTTCATCGACCCGTTCTTCCAGCAGTTCATTGATGCGTTTGAGGTCGTCTTCGGCCCGCTTGGCATCGGTCACATCAAGGCAGGCGCCGACATAACCCTGGAATAGGCCCGAGGCGTCGAAGCGCGGCACGCCTTCGGTTCGCAGCCAGCGCGGGCCGAGCGTCGGGTGGTTGATCCGCGTCAGCGCCTCGAACCGATCCCGGGCCTCGAAGGCGCGCATGAAGGCGGCGGCGAAGACCCCTTCATCGTCCGGGTGGATCAGGCGTCGCCAGCTATCAGGCAGGTGCGCATCGGCCTCCACGCCGAAGAAGGTGCGATAGCGCCTGTTGGCAAACACCATCTGGGCGGCGTCGTCGCTCATCCAGATCAGGGCGGGCGCACTGTCGGCGACGGTGCGGAAGCGGTTTTCGGATTCCTCCAGTCGCGCCTGGGCCGTGCGCATGTCCGTCACGTCGAACGCCACGCCCACGAAGCCGACGACGTCCTGACCCGCCAGACGGGGGCGGGAGAAGGACTTCAGCCAACGCCATTCGCCATCGTGGCGGCGATAGCGCGCCTCCATCGAAAAAGGCTCGCGCGTCGCCTCGCCGCTCAGAGATTCCGCCAGGATCCGCGCCTGATCTTCGGGATGCAGCGCGCTGCGCCAATCCAGGTTAAGGACGGTCTGATAGTTCGAGCCATGGAAATCGACATAGGCGCGGTTGACGAAGGCGCGCGTGCGATCCTGTTTGGTGACCCAGATGAGCACCGGGGCGGTGTCGGCGATGGCGCGGAACCGCTGCTCGCTCTCACGGGTCTCGTTTTCCGCGCGGGCGCGCTCGACCTCGGCCCAAGTGCGCGCGGCGACTTCCTCGACAAGGCTCACCTCGGCCTCGGTCCAGTCGCGCGGGGTCGCGGAATGGACATAGAGAAATGCGCGCAGGCGTCCGGTGCGGATCAGCGGCGCGCGAACCAGGGCGCGGGTCTGGATGGCGTCGAAGGCGTCGGCGACCGCCGCCGTGCGAGGGTCCTCGCGCACATCGGAAATCTGAATAGTGCGGCCTGCGTTCAGGTCCGCTATGAGACCTTCGCCAAAGGCGTTCAGGCTGAACTGACCTTGGGCGCTTTCGACGCCGGCGGTCCAGTCGCGGCTCATGGAGACGACGCCTGCTGCCTGATCCACCTCGCCATAGCCCACCCGCTCGACATCCAGCAGGGCGCCAAGGGTGCTCTCCACATCGGCCATGATGTCTTCGGGATCTGTCAGGTCGCGCAGTCGGTCGCTGAGGTCCAGCAGGAACGCCTGACGGCGCGCGGCGCGCGCTGCGGCATCCAGCGCCTCGTGGGTTTCGGTCACGTCGAACGAAATGCCGGCATAGCCGACGAAGGCGCCTTGGCCATCGAAGCGTGGACGCACGACGGCCCGCATCCAGCGCCAGACGCCGTCCTGTCCCTGAACGCGCGCCTCCATCTGAAACGGCTTGCGATCAGCGGCGCCGGCCTTCTCGGCCGCCTTTACGGTCTCCAAATCGTCGGGGTGCACGGCCGTCTTCCAGCCGCCCTCGCGCAACGCCTCGATGTCCAGCCCATGCAAGGCGAAGACGGCGGCGTTGACGAACTCGAACTCGCCCTTGGCGTCCAGCAGCCAGATCGGCGAGGGGGCGGTATCGGCCAGTTCGCGGAACCGGGTCTCGCTTTCACTCAGCCGCGACAGAGCCTTGCGCAGCGACGCGCCAACTGCCGCGATGAACAGGCCGACGAGAACGAAATTCCAGGTCGCCGCACCGCCGATTGCGTCAAGCACGCCATCGCGACCGGTCGCCGTCAGGGCGACGATCGCCCAGCCGCCGCCGGTGCAGACCGCAAGCGCCGCCAGGGCGCCGGTCCAGCCGGCCGCCAGCGCCGCCAGCGTCACCGCAGGCAACAGGATGGTGAAGCCGGTCACCTCGCCATACAGCGGCGACGCCGCCGCCCGTATCACCAGCCCGGCGAGCCCGATGCCGATCCCGATCAAAAGACGACGCGACGCAGAGGTCGCGGGCAAGCGCGCCAGGCCGACCAGCCAGCGATCCATGCCTGCGATCCGCCCTTTCGATCCGCCTGCGCTCATATCGTCGGTTCGCCCCACCAGCGACGCGTTTGCGCCGCTGGAACATAGCTTTACACCTTGCGTTTGGGGCGACCACCCCTGACGCGCAAAGGGGTGCGATAACGGCGGTCGTCGTGGCGCCGGAAAATGGCCTATAAGTCGGACTAGACGCGCGATCTCAGCGAAAGGCCGGTGCGCCGATCGCGGCTATTGGACCCTGAATGACCCGGTTGCCCTGGAAGACGATGTGGAAGGCGCTGCGGCGTTCGGCGGCGGCCTTGCCCGCGGCCGGCGCGGTGCTGGGCGTCGCCATGGCGGCGGGGTCCAGCGTGCGACCCGATATGGATCGGACGGCAGAGGCTGTCTCGCGCATCACCGGCGGCGACCTCGGCGCGGGCGGGTTGGCCGCGATCAAGGGGCGATTGACGTCGTCGCAGCTGGCCGTCGCCATGCGGCATGATCCCAACCTTCTGCAGCCGGCTCTCTACGGACTGACGCCGGGCTGGGAGAGCTTGACGCTGGCCGGCAAGCCAGGTCTGGAGTCGGGCAAGAGCGGCCTCGAGGCCCAACGTCTGAACGCAGCCATGGCGCCCGCGTCCGGCGCGCTGCGTCCCGCCTTGCCTTTCGTGTTCAAGGGCAGCGCCGAGGATCGCAGGCGGGCTTTGCGCTGTCTGACCCAGGCGGTCTATTATGAGGCGGCGCTGGAGCCGGACAACGGCCAGGCGGGCGTGGCCCAGGTGGTCCTGAACCGCGTGCGCGATCCGAACTACGCCAACACCGTCTGCGGCGTGGTGTTCGAGGGCGCCGAACGCGTCACGGGATGTCAGTTCAGCTTCACCTGCGACGGCTCGCTAGGCCAGGCGCCGGTCGGCTGGGCGTGGGAGCGGGCGCGCAAGGTGGCGGAGCGCGCGCTGAACGGCGCCGTGGCTCAGGAAGTCGGCACAGCCACCCACTATCACGCCGACTATGTGCATCCCTGGTGGGCGCCGACGGTGGCCAAGGTGACGCAGATCGGCGCGCACATCTTCTATCGTTGGAAGGGCGTCTATGGCGAAACGGCCGCCTTCCGCAAAACCTACAATGGGCGCGAGCCGGCGATCGACGAGGCGCGTTTCTCGCGTCCGCGCATGACGATCGCCGCCGGATCTGCAACCGGCGGCGCCGATCCCGACGCTCCGCTGAAAGACGCGCCTCTGAAGACGGTCGAGATCGATGGTCAGCAGCGGGTCGTCGGTGTGGTCAGCCTGGGCGGTCGCCGCCTGCCCACGCGTGACGAAGTCGCCGCCATCAACGCGCGCCTGAACGCCCTGGAGCGGCCCGCATCGTCGATCAAACCCGCCGCTCCGGCGCCCGCGGGCGTCACGACAATGGATGTGGAGGAAGTCGGTCGCCCCGCGAACTGACATCCTGCATTGCAACGCTTCGCCACTCCGAGCATTGATGTCGATGGCCGGACCTGACCGGCCCAGCGAGGACGCCTGCTTGACCCACCCCGAAGTCGATTGTCCGAGGTGGGACGAAGGCGACCGTCTGAAGGCCCTGACAAGTTACGGCGTCCTGGACACGACGCCCGAAGGGTCGTTCGACGATCTGGCGTCGCTCGCCGCGCGCATCTGTGAGGCGCCGATGGCCGCCGTCAGTCTGGTCGATTCCCAGCGTCAGTGGTTCAAGTCCGAGGTCGGTCTGGGCGTGCGCGAAACGCCGCGCCCGCTGTCGTTCTGCGCCCACGCCATGCTGGGCGACGACGTCATGGTCATCCCCGACGCGATGCAGGACGACCGCTTCATCGACAATGACCTGGTGACGGGCGCGCCGCACATCCGCTTCTATGCCGGCTATCCGCTGAGGACGCCCGACGGCGTGCCGCTGGGCGCCCTGTGCGTGCTGGACGACACGCCGCGCCCGCAAGGGCTGACCGAGCTTCAGCTGATCGCGCTCAAGACCCTGGCGCAACAGGTGATGACGCAATTGGAGCTGCGGCGCGCCTTGTTGGACCGGGACCTCAGCGACCGCACCGCGCGGTTGGCGATGGAGGCCTCGGCCTATGTCGGGGCCTGGGACTGGGACATTCCCGAAAACCGCGTGATCGCCGACGAACGCTTTGCGCGGATGTATGGCGTGGATCCCGAAGCCGCGCGCGAGGGCGCGGCTATCGAGGTTTTCACCTCCAGCGTCCATCCCGACGACGCCCAACGCGTCACCGACGAGATCGACCGGGCCATGACGGGCGACGGCGCCTTCGTCAGCGAATATCGTCTGGGCCAAGGCGATGACGTGCGTTGGGTTCTGGCGCGCGGTCAGGTCTATTTCGACGCAGAGGGCAAGCCGATCCGCTTCCCCGGCGTCGCGGTGGATATCACCGAACGCAAGACCATCGAGACAGACCTCGCCGAAACCGCTCGTGCTCTCAGTGAGAGCGAGACCCGGTTCCGGGTTCTGGCCGACGCCATGCCGCAGATGGTCTGGTCCACCCAGCCCGACGGTTTCCACGACTACTACAATGCGCGTTGGTATGAGTTCACCGGCGTGCCGGTCGGCTCTACCGACGGCGAAGGCTGGAACGACATGTTCCATCAGGATGATCAGGAGCGAGCCTGGGCGGCTTGGCGGCATTCGCTTGAGACGGGAGAACCCTACGAAATCGAATACCGCCTGAAGCATAATAGCGGCGTCTATCGCTGGACGCTGGGACGCGCGGTGGCGATCCGTGATGAAGACGACCAGATCACGCGCTGGTTCGGCACATGCACCGACATCGACGAGTTGAAGCGGCTGGAGCAGGGCCGCGAGCTGGTCAGCCAGGAGCTGAGCCACCGGATCAAGAACATCTTCGCCGTTGTCACCGCCCTGGTCGCCCTTTCGGCGCGCCAGTATCCGGAAGCCAAGGCGTTTTCGGCCTCTCTCCGCACACGCATCGCCGCCCTGGCCCGGGCGCATGAGTTCGTGCGGCCGCACACCGAGACGTCCAAGACCACGATCGGGGCGACAACCCTGCATTCCTTCCTGTCCGACCTGTTCAAGGCCTATGCGGACGAGACGGGCGGTTCACGCGTCGTCATCCGCGGCGAGGACGCCGTCTTCGACGATCAGGCAGCGACCTCCGTGGCCTTGCTGTTCCATGAATTGGCGACCAACGCCGCCAAATACGGCGCGCTATCCGAGCGTGGCGGCGTGGTCACGCTGACGACGGAACGGCAGGAAGACCGCTTCGTCCTGACCTGGTCGGAAACGGGCGGTCCGGTCATCCAGGGCATGCCGCAACGCACCGGCTTCGGCTCGTCCTTGGCCAGCCTTTCAGTCGAGGGACAACTCGGCGGGCGGTTGTCGCGCGAGTGGCGGCCGGAGGGGCTCCAGGTGGTCGTGGACCTGCCGGCGACGGCCCTGTCGAGGCGCCGCGCGGCAGGCGGATATTCAAATTAGTCTTCTATTGAAACCTATCCCTCACACTGACGTTACGTACGCTCCCGAGCACTGATTGAACTATGACTGCGCGTATCCTCATCATCGAAGACGAAGCTCTCGTTGCGATGGAGCTCAGGTTCGTCCTGGAGGACCTCGGCCACGAGGTTCTGGGCGTCGCCGCGACCGCACAGGCCGCGCGCGATCTGGTGCGCGAGAACGATGTCGATCTGGCGCTGGTCGATATCCACCTGTCCGACGGTCCCACGGGAATCAATCTGGGCCGCGAACTGGGTCAGGACATGGGCGTGTCTGTCCTGTTCATGACGGCCAACCCCGGCATGGTGCGTGACGGCGTCGCCGGCACTATCGGCGTCTTGTCCAAACCGACAGACGAACATGCGGTACAGACGGCTGTGGACTACGCCCTGCGCCGTCGCCAGGGACAGCCGGTCGATTACGCGCCGCCGGGTCTTCAACTGTTCGCCTGACCGCCGCCGAGGCGGTTGCGGTCGCAATGATGCGGCATATGTCGATGTCTCCCCAAGAGGAGATCTCCGCATGACCACCCTTTCCAAACGCAAGCTCGGCTCCAGCGGCCTGGACATCGCCCCCCTGGTGTTCGGCGGCAACGTCTTTGGCTGGACGGCGGACGAGGCGACGTCATTCGCCTTGCTGGACGCCTTCGTCGAGGCCGGTTTCGACGCCATCGACACCGCCGACGCCTATTCGCGCTGGGTTCCGGGCCATTCCGGCGGCGAAAGCGAGACGATCATCGGCAAGTGGCTGAAGGCGCGCGGCCGGCGCGACGACGTCAAGATCCTGACCAAGGTCGGATCGGATATGGGGCAGGGCCACAACGACCTGTCACCGGCCTGGATAGAGACGGCGGTTGAGGCGTCGCTGCGCCGGCTCCAGACCGACTATATCGACCTGTACCAGACCCACTGGCCCGACCCGAAGACGCCGCAAGAGGAGACGCTGCGCGCGCTGGATAAGCTGGTGCAGGCCGGCAAGGTGCGCGCCATCGGCACGTCCAACCATTCGGCCGAGCAGGTGTCCGAAGCTCTGGACATCTCGCAGCGCGAGGGTCTGGCCGCCTATGCGACGATCCAGCCGCACTATAACCTCTACAGCCGCGACACCTTCGAGGGCGAACTTCAGGACCTGGCCGTCGAACAGGGCCTGGGCGTCATCACCTACTTCAGCCTGGAGAGCGGTTTCCTGACCGGCAAATACAAAAGCGTCGATCAGATCGCCGGGACCAAGCGCGAGGGAATGCTGAAGGACAAGTTCGACCCGCGCGGCGTGCGTATCCTGGCGGTCCTGGACGCCGTGGCCCAGAAGGCCGAGGCCACCTCGGCCCAGGTCGCCTTGGCCTGGCTGCTGGCCCAGCCGGGCGTGACGGCCCCGATTGTAAGCGCGACCTCGACCGAACAGCTGGCCGACACGCTGAAGGCGGCGACCCTGATGCTGTCGGACGAGGACGTGGCGGAACTGATGGAGGCGAGCGCCTACTGATCGCGCAGGATCGGGGTCACCAGACCCCGATCTTCTCCGCCTCGGCGTGGCTGATGGGATGGTGGGCCTTGGCGTGGTCTTCCTCGGCGAGGAAGCGGCTGACTTCCAGGGCGGCCATGCAGCCCATGCCGGCGGCGGTGACGGCTTGGCGATAGACGTCGTCGGTCACGTCGCCGGCGGCCCAGACGCCTTCGATCTCGGTCGAGGCCGTGCCGGGCTTGACCCGCAGATAGCCGCCGGCGTTTGTCTCCAACTGGCCCTTGAACAGTTCCGACGACGGGGCGTGGCCGATGGCGATGAAGACGCCGTCGGCGGGAATTTCCCGGGTCGAGCCGTCCTGGACATTCTTCAGCCGAACGCCGGTGACATTTTTGGCCATGCCGTCCACGACGCCGACAATCTCCTCGATCGCCGAGTTCCAGATCACCTCGACCTTGGGGTGGGCGAACAGCCGATCCTGCAGGATCTTCTCGGCGCGAAACTCGTCGCGACGGTGAACGACCGTGACCTTGGAGGCGAAGTTGGTCAGGAACAGCGCCTCTTCGACGGCGGTGTTGCCGCCGCCGACGACCACGACTTCCTTGCCGCGATAGAAGAAGCCGTCGCAGGTGGCGCAGGCCGAGACGCCGAAGCCCTGATAGGCGGCCTCGCTCTCCAGCCCCAGCCATTTGGCCTGGGCGCCCGTGGAGATGATGATGGTCTCGGCCAGCATCTCTTCGCCGCTGTCCAGCTTCAGGCGGAACGGGCGTTGCGACAGGTCGGCGGAGACCACGATGTCGTGGATGACTTCGGTCCCGACATGCAGGGCCTGGGCCTGCATCTGCTCCATCAGCCAGGGGCCCTGGATGGTGTCGGCGAAGCCGGGATAGTTCTCGACGTCGGTGGTGATGGTCAGCTGGCCGCCGGGCTGGATGCCGGCGATGACGACGGGGTTCAGCGAGGCGCGGGCGGCGTAGATGGCGGCAGTCCAGCCGGCGGGGCCGGAGCCGATGATGGCGACGCGAACGGTACGAGCTTGGGTCATGGCCCCTATTTAGGCGGTGATTCCCGTTTGCGCGATGCTAGTCTCGCCTGACACGCAGGGGAGATGGGGATGACGAACAAGAACGCAGCCTTTCTGCCGATCGGGATCGGCATGGGGGTGGGGATGGGCGTGGCGATCGGCGCTGCGACCGACAATATGGGGTTGTGGCTAGGCGTCGGCATAGCGATCGGAGCGGGCCTCGGCGTGGCCTTGACGGGGGCGGCGAACGCCAAGGTCAAGAAGGGCGACGGATCAAAGAGCGGCGGCGACGCGGTTTCGTCCTCGGAAAAGCATCACCAGAGCGGTCATGACGCAAGCTTGGACGGCGGTGGAGACAGCGGCGGTGGCGGCGATTAAAACGCCAATGCAATTTTTTTGAGTGCACTTTAGTGCAAATTTTTGCGAACCGTTCTCAGCAAACTCCCAAGTTCGGGGAATAAAGGACGGAAGCTGCGTCAGGATCGGACGTGGGTCGCGCTATCGCGTCCGCATCGCTTCCAGGACAGCGCGCGCGGCGCGGTCGGTTTCGGCCAGCGGCTCGTAAGTCCAGCCGTCCAGCGCGCCGTTGAACGGACGGGTAGCGCCGCGCGATTGCAGGTCGTGGTGCAGGCGAGCGAATTTGTCGCCGGCTTTCAGCGGGATCATCGGTAGGACGTGGACCGGCTTGCCGGTCGAGGCGGCTTCGGCCGCCATGTTGGCGCTGTCCTCGGTGACAAGGATGTGGTCGGCGAAATGCAGGAAACCGAACAATGGATTTTCGCCTGTCCCATCCCAGATCCACCCCGGCAGATCCGAAAGGCGAGCGGTCATGAGGGCCTTCGCCGCATCGGGCGTGCGACGTGAGAAGGTCAGCATCAGCGCGCCGCCAGATGCTCGAACGGCGTCCGCGATCCGGTCGGCCAAGTCAGCTGCATGGGCCTCGGTCAGGTCGAAAGCCTTGGACTTGCCGCCGATCAGCACGGCGACGCGCGGATGGGGCAGGGGGGCGATCCGGTCGGCGAAGGCGGGCGCGGCCTCGGCGATGCGCTGGGGCGTGATGCGATGGGGTGAGCCGGTGATTTCAAAGACATTGTCGCCCGACAGACCGTCATGGGCGGGCGCGACGATCAGATCGTAGCGGTCATTGGCCCAGCGGGGATCCTGCGTCTGGACGACGAAGGTCTTGCCGCCGCTCCAGGCCTTGACGCGCGTCGACAGCGGCAGAGTCGCACGACCCGTGGCGATCCACAGATCGGGCCAAGGGGAGATCGGCGGCGCGGACGCCAGCATGGCCGGGGTCTTTAACGCCGACGGCAGGCGGTCGAAGATCGGCCGCCAGCGGATGTGTTTGATCGTAACCTCGGCCGGGGTCAGGCGCTGTACGGCCTCGGCGAGACCCAGCGCCTGATTCTCGATGCCGGCGCGGCCGTCGGAGACGACCCAGATGGCCAAAGGATTGGGAGAGAGGGGCTGCGCGGACGCTGCCCCCGCCACCGCTGTTACTTCCACTCGACCTTGAGGATCTCGTAGGCCTTCACGCCGCCAGGGGTGTTGACCTCCACGACGTCACCGACCTCCTTGGAAATCATGGCGCGCGCGATCGGCGAGGCGATCGAGATCTTCCCCTTCTTCACATCGGCTTCGTGTTCGCCGACGATCTGATAGGTGGCCTCTTCCTCGGTGTCCTCGTCCACCACGGTGACCGTGGCGCCGAACTTGACCTGACTGCCCGACAGTTTGGACACGTCGATGACCTGGGCGCGGCTGATCTTATCCTCGATCTCGGCGATCTGGCCTTCGATCCAGCCCTGACGCTCCTTGGCGGCATGGTATTCGGCGTTTTCGGACAGATCGCCGTGCTCACGCGCCTCGGAAATGGCGGCGATCACGCTCGGCCTTTCGACCGACTTCAATTGCTTCAGTTGATCGTCGAGGGCACGGTAGCCCTCGCCCGTCATCGGCACTTTTTCCATTTGTGTCGTGATTTTTCTGGTTCGCCCGGAGACTGGAAAGACGCGAGATAAGCACACAAAAGGCCGCGGGGCGGGCGCGGCCGGGCATCAAGACTAGGGTTTCTCGCTCAGGAATTCAAGAGCGCAGCGCCCGCAGTGGTTGACTGCTCAGGCGCGGGCCGGCGGTTCGGGCTTGTGATCACGACGCAGGACGCCCTTTATGAGGCTGTAGGCCAGCCAACCGACGGCGGCGAGGCCGGCGAGCATGAAGACGCCCGAGATCAGGGCGGCTCCTGCCGCCATGAAGGCGAGGACGAAGGCGACGGCAGCAGCCAATCCGGCCACGATCTGAATAGTTTGAAGGCGCATGAGACCTTAACGCCCTCGACCACGGCGGGTTGCGCCGCCGCGATCACGATCCGATCACGCGTAGCTGTAGGGACCGCCGCGTTCGAGCGCGCGTTGATAGGCAGGCCGCGCATGGATGCGGTTCAAGAAGGCCTTTAGACGGGGCTTGGTCTCGGCATTGAAGGCACGGTCGGCGCCGGCCTCGACTGGAAAGCTCATCATGATGTCGGCGGCGGTGAAATGATCGCCCGCGAACCATTCCGAGCGGCCCAGTTCGTCCTCCCAGAAGCCGACATGGGTGCGCAGTTGCGGGTCGACAAAACTGGTGATCGCCTTGTTGGCGACGCCATTGACGATGGGCTTCAGGAGGGCGGGCGCGCGGCGCGGCAGCATGCTGAAGACCAGCTTTAGCAGCAGGGGCGGCATGGCCGACCCCTCGGCATAGTGCAGCCAATAGGTGAACCGACGGCCGTCCTCGGTTCCTGCTGCGGGACGCAGCCGGCCCTGACCGTAGGTATCGAGCAGATATTCGACGATGGCCCCAGTCTCTGCGACCTTCACCGCGCCGTCCTCGATGACCGGCGACTTGCCCAGCGGATGGATCGCCAGCAGTTCTGGGGGCGCCAGCCGGTTGCCGGGGTTTCGTTCGTAGCGCACGACTTCATAGTCCAGGCCCAACTCTTCGAGCAGCCACAGGACGCGTTGCGAGCGGCTGTCGTTCAGATGGTGGACTTTGATCATGTGTCGGCTCCGGGCGGCGAGGCGTGACTATTCGCAACGCCGCTCCAGAAGTCGAGCGGCGATTGCGGGCTCAGCGCGGGCGGCGGCCGCTCAAGCGTCCGCGCGGTTGCGGCGCGACCTTGGGCTTGGCGCCCTCGCGGCGGTTGCGCCAAACCTCATAGGCCAGGGTCGCCAGGGCCAGTTTACCGGCGTGACGACCGGCGACGCGGCGGCCGCCCTTGGAGAGCAGCAGGCTGCCGATCAGCGGGACGAGTTTGTTCAGACGGGACATGATTGAGTTCCTTTCGTCGTCCCAACGCGCCGTGCGCGATCGGGGTTCGCCCTGCGACGACATGAACTGTCAGCGACCGGTAGAAGGTTTGCCGCGCGCGATACGCCGAGCGGTGCTAGCGCTAGGGCATGAGCCAATCCCGCATCGCCGCCTTCTTCACCTCTCTGAGCTTTTTCGTCATCGCCGCCCTGGTCGCCGGCGTCGTCGTCGGCGCTCTGGCGCAAGGGTCGCAGGCGGCCTTGCTGACCGGCGCCTTGGGCGTGGTCGAGAGCCTGGGCCAGGTGTGGCTGAACGCCCTGCGCATGACCGTCATTCCCCTGGTGTTCAGCCTGCTGGTGACCGGCATCGTCTCCATCGCCGATGCGGCGGCGACGGGCCGTATCGCGGTGCGGTCGTTGGTGGTGTTCGCGGTGCTGCTGGTCGGGGCGACGATCTATGCGATCCTGGCGGGGCTGGGCCTGCTGGCGGTCTGGCCGATCGATCCGGAGGCGGGGCGTGGACTGCTGGCGGGCGTCAGCGCCGAATCGCTGGCGACCGTGGGTGAAGCGGCGCGCACCGACGGGCTGCGCGCCTTCCTGGCCAGTCTGGCGCCAGCCAACGTCATCAAGGCGGCGTCCGACGACGGGGTGCTGGCGGTGGTGGTCTTCGCCGTCGCCTTCGGCTTCGCCGCAACGCGGATCAAGGCCGAGCTGCGGCGGCCCCTGGCCGGCTTCTTCGAGGCGGTGGCCGAAACCATGGTGGTCATCGTCCACTGGGTGCTGCTGGCCGCGCCGTTTGGTGTGTTCGCTTTGGCGCTAGGCGTGGGTTTGCGTGCGGGCCTCGGGGTGGCGGGGACGCTGGCCCATTATGTCGCCATCGTCTGCCTCAGCCAGATTGGGCTGATCCTGATCATCTATGTCGTGGCGATTGTGTGGGGGCGGATTTCGCTGGCCCGTTTCGCGCGCGCCGTGGCTCCGGCCCAGGTCGTCGCCGTCTCGACCCAGTCGTCGCTGGCCAGCCTGCCGGTCATGATCGAGCGCGCGCGCGACTGGCTGGGCGTGCCGCAGACGTCGGCGGGTCTGGTGCTGCCGCTGGCGGTGGCGGTTTTCCGCATCACTAGCCCTGTCGCCAACCTGGCGGTCTGCCTCTACGTGGCGCAGTTGCACGGGGTGGAGCTAGGCCTCGGCGTACTGATCGCCGGCGGACTGACAGCCATCGCCGTGTCCATCGCCTCGGTGGGCCTACCGGGCCAGGTCAGCTTCTTCGCCGCCATCGGCCCCATCTGCCTGGCCATGGGCCTGCCGCTTGGCGTGCTGCCGCTGCTGCTGGCGGTCGAGGTCATCCCCGACATCTTCCGCACCGTCGGCAATGTCACCGCCGACCTGGCCGCGACCCGGATCGTGGCCGGCGAAGATGGGGCAGGCGAGGACGGTCGCGTTACAGAATGACCCAGGCGGCGCCGCCCGCCAGCAGGATCAGGTGAAGCAAGACGATCAGGCCGAACTGGGTCCTGAACGGCTCCTTGCGCGTCTTGTGGCGCAGGATGTGCTGACCCATCCAGGCGCCCAGCCCGCCGATCAGGCCGAACAGCAAGAGCATGGATTCCGGCGTGCGCCACAGGCCGGCCCTGGCGCGCCGCTTGTCCCTGGCGAAGGCGAGAAACCCCAGCATTTCGCCGCACAGGATGGCGATCAGGGCGAGGTCGAGATTGGACATCGGCGTATCTCCGGCGTTCGGCCGCTACAGCCTTGCAGCGTGCGGCCGAAAACCGGAGATTTCGTCAACGTCAGGCGTAATCCTGGATCGCCCGTACATCCAGGTCGCCAGCCTTGATGGCGCCGATGGCCTGGGCCGCCGCCAGGGCGCCGGCTGTGGTGGTGTAGTAGGGCATCTTCATCATCAGGGCGGTGCGGCGCAGCGAGAAGCTGTCCTGCAGCGACTGCTTGCCCGATGTGGTGTTGAAGACCAGCTGGACCTCACCGTTCTTCATCGCGTCTACGATGTGGGGGCGGCCTTCCAGCACCTTCTTGACCAGCTTCACCTCCAGCCCCTGTTCGACCAGATAGGCGTGGGTGCCGCCGGTGGCCATCAGGCTGAAGCCTTCAGCCAGCAGCGTTTTGGCGGCGTCGACGATGAAGGGCTTGTCCTCGTCCTTGACCGAGATGAAGGCGCAGCCCGAGGTCGGCAGGGTGGTGCCGCCGCCGATCTGGGACTTGGCGAAGGCGCGGGCGAAGGCGGGGGCCATGTCGGCCTCGCCCGGCCGCTTGAAGTCCAGGCCCATGACCTCGCCGGTCGAGCGCATTTCCGGACCCAGGACGGTATCCACCCCGGCGAAGCGGGCGAACGGGAAGACGGCTTCCTTGACCGCGATATGGTCGTAGGGCTTGTCCGTCAGACCGAACGACTTCAGCGGCACGCCGGCCATGACCTTGGCGGCGATGGAGGCGATAGGCTGGCCGATGGTCTTGGCCACGAAGGGCGCGGTGCGGCTGGCGCGCGGATTGACCTCCAGCACGAAGATGCGCGGACTTTCGCTGTGCGGCTCCTCGATGGCGAACTGCACATTCATCAGGCCGCGCACCTTCAGGGCCTTGGCCATTTCGGTGGTCTGACGCTTCAGCTCGTCCACGATCTCGGGCCGCAACGAGAAGGGCGGCATGGAGCAGGCGCTGTCGCCCGAGTGCACGCCGGCTTCCTCGATATGTTCCAGGACGCCGGCGACGAAGACCGTCTTGTCATCGCACAGGGCGTCCACGTCCACCTCGGTGGCGCGGTTCAGATAGTGGTCGATCAGGACCGGATCGTCGCCCGAGACGCGCATGGCCTCGTGGACGTAGCGGTCAAGTTGCTCGCGGTCGTGGACGATCATCATGCCGCGACCGCCCAGGACGTAGGAGGGGCGCAGGACGACGGGATAGCCGACCTCTTCGGCCTTTTGCGCGGCCTCCTCGGCGGAACGGGCCAGGCCGTTGGGCGGCTGGCGCAGGCCGATGCCTTCCAGCATCTGCTGGAACCGCTCGCGGTCCTCGGCCAGGTCGATGGAGTCGACGCTGGTGCCCAGAACGGGAATGTTGTCCTCTTGCAGGGCGTGGGCCAGCTTCAGCGGGGTCTGCCCCCCGAACTGGACGACGCAGCCGATCAGGTCGCCGTTCGAGCGCTCGACCTCGATCAGCTCCAGCACGTCCTCGGCCGTCAGCGGCTCGAAATACAGGCGGTCGGAGGTGTCGTAGTCGGTCGAGACGGTCTCGGGGTTGCAGTTGACCATGATGCTCTCGACGCCGATCTGGTCGAAGGCAAAGGCCGCGTGGCAGCAGCAGTAGTCGAACTCGATACCTTGGCCGATCCGGTTCGGACCGCCGCCCAGGATGATGGCCTTCTTCTTGTTCGTCGGTTCGGACTCGCACTCGGGGATTTGGCCCAGAGCGCCGGTCTCATAGGTCGAATACATATAGGCGGTGGCGCTGGCGAACTCGGCGGCGCAGGTGTCGATCCGCTTGAACACCGGGCGCACGTGCAGGCCGCGACGAGCGGTCCGGACTGATTTTTCGCTCTGGCCGGTCAGCTGAGCCAGACGGGCGTCGGAGAAGCCCTTGGACTTCAGGCGGCGGAACTCGGTCGGGTCGGTCGGCAGGCCCTTGACCCGCACATGGCCTTCCTCGCGCACGATGTCGGCGATCTGGCGCAGGAACCAGGGTTCGTAGGCGCAGGCGGCGTTGACCTCCTCGACCGTCAGGCCGTGGCGGAAGGCCTGGGCGATGACGCGGATGCGGTCGGGGGTCGGAACGCCCAGGGCGCGCACGACGGCGCCGCGGGCCGTGGCGTCGTCTTCGGCGCCGGCCACCCCTTCGATCTCGATCTCGTCGAAGCCGGACAGGCCGGTTTCAAGCCCGCGAAGCGCCTTCTGCATCGATTCCTGGAAGGTGCGGCCGATGGCCATCACCTCGCCCACCGACTTCATCGAGGTGCCCAGCAGGGGCTCCGAGCCGGGGTATTTCTCAAAGGCGAAGCGCGGGATTTTGGTGACGACATAGTCGATCGACGGCTCGAAGCTGGCCGGCGTCACCTGGGTGATGTCGTTGGTCAGTTCGTCCAGGGTGTAGCCGACCGCCAGACGCGCCGCGACCTTGGCGATGGGGAAGCCGGTGGCCTTGGACGCAAGGGCCGACGAGCGCGACACGCGCGGGTTCATCTCGATCACGACCATGCGGCCGTCGGCAGGGTTGATCGCCCACTGGACGTTCGAACCGCCCGTCTCGACGCCGATTTCGCGGAGCACATTGATCGAGCCGGTCCGCATCCGCTGATATTCCTTGTCGGTCAGCGTCAGGGCGGGGGCGACCGTGATGGAGTCGCCGGTGTGGACGCCCATCGGATCGACGTTCTCGATGGAGCAGATGATGATGCAGTTGTCCGCCGTGTCGCGGACGACCTCCATCTCATATTCCTTCCAACCCAGAACGGACTCTTCAATCAGGACCTCGGTCGTCGGCGACAGGTCCAAGCCGCGCAGGACGATCTCCTCGAACTCCTCGCGGTTGAAGGCGATGCCGCCGCCGGTGCCGGCCAGGGTGAAGGACGGGCGGATCACGGCGGGCAGGCCGACGAACTCCAGCCCCTCCAACGCCTCTTCCATCGAATGGGCGGCTTTGGAGCGGGGGCTCTCCAGGCCCAGCTTGTCCATGGCGTCGCGGAACTTCTGGCGATCCTCGGCCTTGTCGATGACCTCGGCCTTGGCGCCGATCATCTCGACGCCGTGCCTGGCCAGGGCGCCGGATTCATGCAGGGCCAGGGCGGTGTTCAGCGCGGTCTGGCCGCCCATGGTGGGCAGCAGGGCGTCGGGCTTTTCCTTGACGATGATCTTCTCGACCATCTCGGGCGTGATCGGCTCGATGTAGGTGGCGTCGGCCACCTCCGGGTCGGTCATGATGGTGGCGGGGTTCGAGTTGACCAGGATGACCCGGTAGCCTTCCGCCTTCAACGCCTTGCAGGCCTGAACGCCGGAATAGTCGAACTCGCACGCCTGGCCGATGACGATCGGGCCGGCGCCGATGATGAGGATGGACTTGATGTCTGTGCGCTTGGGCATCGCCAGCTCTTCTTCTTATTGAACGCTAGTGGGTCACGACCGCGCATTCCCAGCCGTCATACTCAAGCTGGAAGGCCGCGGCCCAGGTCTGCATCATGGCCGAGGTCGCCGCAAAAGACGCCGCGTCCACCGCCATGGTCGTTTCGAGCACCGTCATGTCGTCGGCGCCGCGCGTCAGAAAGCCGGCGCGCCGGGCGACCTCGTTCAGGTCGCCGTGGTCGCCCTCGCCATAAAAGTAGAACAACGTATGGCGCGGCGTCACGCCGCTGTCGCCCTGTTCGGCCAGCGCCGCGCGCACCATGGCGTCGCGTTCGTCATGACGGATGTCCGAGGCGTCCAAGGGAGTGCGTCGTCCTTCGTTCTCTACGCGCGCGAGAAGCCCCCGCAGAGCCTGGCCCTGCGACGCTCACGTCTGCTTGTCGGTTAAGCGGCCGGTTTAGAGAGGCAGCCGCAGCCTGGCAAGACGGATGGCCATGAACCGAAAAAAAAGGGGCGGCCTGAGGCCGCCCCTTCTCGTCTTTCAGTCTTGTCGTCTTACCAAGGGCGGTAGTTCAGCCCGATGAAGAAGCGACGGCCGTAAGGATCGAAGTTGCTGTAGAGCGTCTGACCCAGTTGCGGCGCCTGTTCGGCGTCGAAGGCGTTGACGACGCCCACGCGGAGCGACAGGTCGTCACGGACATTGTAGCGGACCGTGAAGTCGTTCCGCATGAAGTTGCCCGTGTTGTTCAGGCTCTGCTCGCGGGTGTCGGCGTTCAGGACCAGATCGCGGTTGCGGTTGATGTTCTGAGCCGACTGCCAATCCACGGACCAGTTGACGCTCCAGGTGTCGTTGGGCGTGTAGGTCAGCGACGAGGTGAAGCGGACGTTCGGGAAGAACAGGTTGCCGCGATCGCTGGTGAAGTTGGCGGCGTTGGTCGAGTCGAGGAAGTTTTCCTGCTCGATCAACCACGAACCCGCCAGCGAGTAGTCCAGGCGACCCCAGTTCCGGCCCATCATCTCGTCGAAGTCGAAGCCATAACGAGCCGTGAAGTCCAGACCACGCGTGGTCAGAGCGGCGTAGTTCAGGGCGCCTTCGATGAAGCCGCCGATCGGATCGTTCGCCGGAGCGCCCAAGCCGAACGGGATCTGCGGGTTGTTGCGGAAGATGGTCGCGCAAGCCGCGTTGTTCAGACCCGGACCGTTGACGCAGTTGTTGGCTGCGGTTTGGGCCGACACGGCGGCGATCACCTGCGTGATCTCGATTTCATAGTAATCGAGCACCAGGCTGAAGTTCGGGATGAACCGGGGCTGCAGCACGGTGGAGAAGGTGAAGGACTCCGATTCTTCCGGGGTCAGATTGGGGTTGCCGCCCGTGACGCCCGATACGCCGCTGCCATACACCGGGTTGAAGTCGTCGGTGTTGGTCGCGGTCGTTCCAGCAAAGTCGAACGTCAAGCCGCGCGCTTGGGCCAATGCCGTACAGTTGGCGATCCGGTTAGCGCGGATCTCCGCCGTCTGCAGGGCGATGTTGGTGGTGGCGCAGGGATCGACAAAATTGTTGGCGAAGGTTTCACCCAGCGGGGAGAAGTTTTCGCTGAGGTCCGGCGCGCGGAACGAGGTGTTGAAGCTGGTCTTGAACGTGATGTCCCGGATCGGACGGTAGATCAGGTTGACGCCATAGACGTCGCCCGTGCCGACCGTGCTGTAGTCGAAGTAGCGGTAGGATCCGCTCAGTTCGGCATACTCACCCAGGATGGAATCGCGGAACAGGGGCAGCGAAAGCTCGGTGAAGCCTTCATCGCTGGTGTATTCCGCACCCGGGAAGTCCGGGCCGCCGTTCAGGAACAGCGCGCGACCCGCGGTCGACGCGTCACGTCCAACCGCTTCGGTGTATTCGCGGCGATGCTCATAACCCAAGGCCACTCCGATAGGACCGGCGCCCCAGAAGTCCCAAAGCTGGCCGGAGACCGACGCGATGGCGTCTTCCTGCTCGTTGCGCTCGGTGTAGTTGACGGCAGCGTTGATGTAGTCGCGAGCAGCCTGGCTTTGGTTGCCGGCGCCGAAGATGTTTAGCGGCTGGCAGTTAGCCACCGCGTCGCGACCGACCTGGCTATCGCGCAGATCGTTGAACGGCAGGAAATAATCGTCCAGAGGCAGGCCTTGGGCGTTAAGCAGGCGCGAGCGGCAGACGATGGCGCCGGGCGTGCCGAGGATGCCGGCGGTGTCGCGCACGGCGTCGGCGGCCAAATTGACCCGCAGGGCGTCGGTGCCGGTTTCCGTCTCTTCAACCTCGACCTGACCATAGGTGTAGGACAGGCTCCAATCGACGTTCTTGACGAAGGAGACCTTGTCGAAGCTGCCTTGAACGCCGGCCACGAAGCGCAGCAGGTCGCGCGTGCTGTACTGGTCGCGGTTTTCGCCGAACAAGGTGTGACGCGCGTAAGGCGCGGCGGCCGTGCCGGCGACGGTGCTGGGCGCGGTCGCGGTGGGCGGATTATAGAGGGTGATCCGGTTCGCATAGATCGCCTGGCGCAGGTTGTCAGGGATGTAGGCGTTGTCGGCGATCCGCAGACCTTGGCGGTTGAAGAAGTTGTAGTTCGAGCCGATCTGATTGGCCGTGGTCGCGCCGCCGTAGAAACTGTTCGGCAGGTTGTCACCCAGGATAAAGTCGTAGAAGTCCGGCTGCGACGAGAAGTGCGTGTCTTCGGTCACATACTTGGCTTCGACGAAGGCCAAGATGTCGTTGGTGACCTTGAAGTTCGCGCCGACCTGATAGCGCTGCGATTCCGAGGCGGGAACGCGGGTGATGAGCGAGAACTCGGCAGGCTGGTCGCCGTCGCCGCCGATGGTCAGCGGACGGTTGATGCCGGTGTTGCCGATACGCTGGCCGAAGTTGGCCAGGCGTGCCGTCGTGCCGTCGAAGACCCAGGTGCGGCCCGGTTCGACCGAGAAGCAGTTCGCGCTGCTGCCGCCGATTGCGGTGTTGACGCTGGCGCAGTTGGCGTAAGGCACGTCCGGATCGTTCAGCGGGCTGGCCTGCTGGTTGTTGGCCAGGGTCGTTTGGCCCCAACGCGGGCGTTGCAGAGTGCGGTAGCCATAGAACAGCTGGTTGTCGCGGTCGCCGTCGTAGCGAGCATTGGTCGGATCGGCGTCGATGCCGACCAGACCGCGGGCGTTGCGGAGCCAGTCGATGTCTATCGACTGCACTTCGTCGAGCTTTTCGTATTCGCCGAAGCCGTAGACGTTCAAGCGATCGTCGAAGAAATTCTTGCCCAGCAGGGCGGAGACGCGGCGGGTGGCTTCGCCGTTATCGTTGATCATGCCGTAGTTGGCGTCTAGTTCCAAACCTTCGAAGTCCTTGCGCAGGACGAAGTTCAGAACGCCCGACACAGCGTCAGCGCCGTAAACCGACGAGGCGCCGCCGGTGATGATCTCGATGTTCTGGATCAGCAGACGCGGGATGGTATCGACGTCGACCGAAAGCGTGCCGCCTTGAGAACCGACGTGACGACGGCCGTCCACCAGGGTCAGGGTGCGGCCGGCGCCGAGCGAACGCAGGTTGGCGAACGAAAGGCCGCCGATACCCAGGACGCCAGTGGCATCAGAGGGCACTTGCGAGTTCGAAAGGGCCGGGATGGTGGCCAGATAATCGATCACGGTCGATTGACCTGTGGTCAAAAGCTGGTCGCCGGAGACCTGGATGAGAGGGGTCGCCGAGTTCACTGGGT
The DNA here is from genome assembly GCF_030209705.1 of Brevundimonas sp. MEB006b. Lineage (NCBI taxonomy): Bacteria > Pseudomonadati > Pseudomonadota > Alphaproteobacteria > Caulobacterales > Caulobacteraceae > Brevundimonas > Brevundimonas sp. MEB006b. The sequence continues at coordinate 279,614 of NZ_JARVRL010000002.1, read as the reverse complement.
CACGTCGGATGCGCGAACCTGTGACGACGATTTCTGCAACCTCGTCAGCGGATTGGGCTTGAGCCGACACGGGTCCAGCATTGAGCGTCGTCGGCTCCGTGGTCTGCGCAGCGACACCACTCGCGACAAGTGCGCTAGCCAGGACTGTGGATGTCAAAAGAAGGTTTCGCATAAATTCTCCCTGAGCAGCTGCGGCATTAAAAAGCCGATACCATGTTCAAACTGCCATAGGACGGGCACAAAGCCGACACAAGGAACAGCGTCAAGCGCGGCCGTGACCAAATCACTCTTCGGACTCTAGCTTTTTACAACGTGTCATAAAAGAAGCACGTCAACGTTCGCCCGAATGGGGCGGCAATATGTTTTTTGCACGGGCTAGGCTTTATGCGCCAGCCTACGTCCGAACGTTAATTACTGCGATCCAGTCGGGCAGTTCTTCGATGCGAGCGAGGGAGACGTAGCGGGGCTCGTCGACCGGGGCGTCGGCCAATTCGTGGACCCAGGTGACGTGATAGGGGATGTGGACGCCGAAGGCGCCGGCGGCGATGGCGGGTAGGACGTCGGACTTCATCGAATTGCCGGCCATGACGGCCTCGGCGGGGCCGGTGCCGTGGCGGTTGAAGACCCGCTCGTAGGTGGCGCGATCCTTTTCTGAGACGATCTCGACGGCGCTGAACAGGTCGCCCAGGCCTGAGGCGGCCAGTTTGCGCTCCTGATCCAGCAGGTCGCCCTTGGTGATCAGGACAAGTCGGTATTTTTCGGACAGTTCGGCGACGACCGAATCCACGCCGGGCAGGGTCTCGACCGGGTGGGCCAGCATCTCGCGACCGGCGGCCAGGATCTCGCGCACGACATGGGGCGGCGCCTCGCCGTTCGTCAGTTCCATCGCCGTCTCGATCATCGACAGGGTGAAACCCTTGATGCCGTAGCCATAGAGCCGCAGGTTGCGTTGCTCGGTTTCGGCCAGGCGCGCCTCGATGGTCGCCTCGTCGCCGTGGTCGGCCAGAAGATCGACGAACCGCGCATGGGTCAGGCGGAAGATCGTCTCGTTGTGCCAGAGGGTATCGTCGGCATCGAGGCCGACCGTGGTGATGCTCATGCCGCGCCCCTATCATGGGACGAACAAGGAAGGGAGACGCGATGAACGGATCGGCGGTGGTGATCGGGGCGACGGGCGGCATCGGCCGGGCGATGGTCGAGCGGATCGTGGCGGACGGCGCGTTCGAGACCGTGTGGGCCGTGTCGCGCTCAGGCGCGGATTTGGCGGGCACGCAGGCGCTAGCCGCCTATCTGGAGGATGAGGCAAGTCTGGCCACCGCCGCCGAGCGGATCGGCCAGGGGCCGGCCCCAACCCTGATCGTCGTGGCGACCGGGGTGCTTCACGACGGGCTCCAGCCGGAACGGTCGTTTCGTCAGTTGGATGCGGAACACCTGTTGCGGGACTACCGCGTCAATGCGATGGGGCCGGCGCTGGCGGCGAAACATCTGCTGCCGCTGATGCCGCGCGATCGACGCGCGGTGTTCGCGGCCCTGTCGGCGCGGGTGGGGTCGATCGCCGACAATCGGCTGGGCGGCTGGCACGCCTATCGGGCGTCCAAGGCGGCGCTGAATATGATCCTGCGCAATCTGTCGGTCGAGATGGCGCGCAGCCATCCGCAGGCGGTGATCGCCGGTTTGCATCCGGGTACTGTGGCGACGGACCTGAGCGCGCCGTTCCAGAAGGGGGTGGCCGAGGGCAAGTTGTTCACGGCCGACCATTCCGCCGAGCGGATGCTGTCCGTGCTGTCGAACCTGACCCCGGCCGACAGCGGCGGCGTGTTCGCCTGGGACGGGGTGCGGGTGCCGGAATAGCGCGCAGTCGTGACTTGAGCGAAGCGGGCGACTGACGTCAGATGGTGGTCATGCGTCTGAGCGTTTCCGCCCGGCTTTTCAGCCTCATGTTGCTCTGCCTGCCGTTGAGCGTTCCGGCCGTGGCCATGCCCGCTGTCGATACGGTCGTCGCAGCAGCGCCCTCGCGGGATCGCGCGCGGCTGAATCAGCGCGTGTTCGATCGGGTGTGGAGCGAGGTGCGGCGGGGCTATTACGATCCGACCCTGCACGGCGTGGATTGGAACGCCGCACGGGCGACGTTCCGGCCCCAGGCCCTGGCGGCGAGCGATGAGCGCGGGCTGTACCGCGTCATCAATGCGATGCTGGATCTGCTGGACGACGGTCATGCGGCGGCCAGTCCGCCGGCGGCGGTGCGGCGTCAGGAGGCGCAGTTCGCCCGGCGCGCCGTGATGGGCCTGACCCTGATGCGGGGCGAGACGCCGGACGACTGGACCGTCGAGCGTGTCCGGCCGGGCTCGCCGGCCGAGGCGGCGGGCGTGCAGATGGGCTGGGCTTTGAACTCAGTCGATGGGCAGCCCTGGGGGCCGGATGTCGAGACCTATGACGGGGTTCCGGTGCAACTGGTCCTGACCGACGATGCGGGACAGAGGCGCGAGATCGCCCTGACGCCGCGGGTGATGGAGGCCATCGAGCCGTTCACCGCCGACAAGTCGCGACCGGGGGTGCTGGTGCTGCGTGTCGAGCAGTTCGACAAAGGCCTGGGCGCTTGGGTGGGTAGTGAGCTGGAAGGTCTGCCGCCGGACGTCGATGTGGTGTTGGACCTGCGCGGCAATCCCGGTGGGCGGCTGATGGAGGCGGAATCGGTCCTGACCTGTTTCCTGCCGCGCGATCAGGTCTGGGCGACGCGGACGGGACGCAGCGGCCGGCCGGTGGTTCTGAGGGCGGCGGGCGACTGCGGCGATCGGCGCGATCCCTTGGCCAATGATGTGGCGGTTCTGGTGGATCAAGGCAGCCGCAGCGCCGCCGAACTGACGCCGGCGGCCTTGCAGGAGGCGCGGCGCGGCATCGTGGTGGGCGAGAAGACCGGCGGATCGGTGCTGATCGCCCAGGAGACCAATCTGCCGGACGGCGGGCGGCTGACGCTCAGCCGAGCGGACTTCGTGACTTCGGGCGGGATTCGGCTGGAGAAGCGGGGGGTCACGCCCGATATCGCCGCGCCTCGCACCGTGGCCCAACGCCGCGCGGGCGACGATCCGACACTGGAGACGGCGATCGCCGCCCTTCAGGCCGAGGATCGCGCCAGGGCCGATACCCCCGCCAGCGGGCTTTGATTTAGCAGCATTTGAACCCGCCGGCGCCGCCGAAGCGGCGCTGTTCGTGCAGGCGGAAGAAGGCGGTCTTGTCCAGCGGCGGCTGGTCGGGATGGGTCGCCGCCGCGTGATCGACATAGGCCTGATAATCCGGCTGACCGATCATGGCGCCGGCCGTGCGCCTGACGCCGCGACCCCACCGCAGGGCGGTGTCGCGGCACAGGCACAGCAGGTCATCCTGAACGTCAGGCACGGGCCGCATCCGCCGCCTCGTCAGCCGCTGTCAGTTGGTGGCTTTCCGGATACTCGCGCACCGTCGGGCGGTTGTTCGCATAGGCCTTGCGGCACGCCAGGACGCCATAGACGACCATGGTGACGACCACGAACAGGAAGCCCGCCGTCAGGGTCGAGTTGACGTAGTCGTTGACGACGATGCGGTGCATGTCGCCGATGCTCTTGGCCGGGGCGATCAGTTCGCCGGCGCCCAGCGCCTCCTGATATTTGCGGGCGTGGGACAGGAAGCCGATGCGGACGTCCGGGTGGAACAGCTTCTGGAAGCCCGCCGTCAGTGTGCAGATCAGCAGCCAGGTCGCGGGAACGACCATGACCCAGGCGAACTTCTCGCGCTTCATCTTGAACAGGACGACGGTGCCCAGGATCAGGGCGACGGCGGCCAGCATCTGGTTGGCGATGCCGAACAGGGGCCACAGGCTATTGATGCCGCCCAGCGGATCGACCACGCCGGTGTAGAGGAAATAGCCCCACAGACCGACCGTCAGGGCCGTGGCGACGACGTTGGCGCCCCACGACTTGGTCTCGCGCATCTTGGGCACGGCGACGCCCAGCAGGTCCTGGATCATGAAGCGGCAGACGCGTGTGCCGGCGTCGACCGTGGTCAGGATGAACAGGGCCTCGAACAGGATGGCGAAGTGATACCAGAAGGCCATCATGGCCTTGCCGCCGATCACGCCGGACAGGATGTGCGCCATGCCGACCGCCAGGGTCGGGGCGCCGCCTGCGCGCGACAGGATCGAATGTTCGCCCACGTCGCGCGCCAGCTGTTCAAGCTCTCCGGGCGTGATGTGGAAGCCCCACTGGGCCACGGCGGCGGCGGCTGAGACCGCATCGTTGCCGATGACGGCGACCGGGCTGTTCATGGCGAAATAGACGGCCGGATCCAGAACCGTGGCGGCGATCAGGGCCATGACGGCGACGAAGCTTTCGCACAGCATGGCGCCGTAGCCGATCATGGCGATCTGGGCTTCGTTCTCCAGCAGCTTGGGCGTGGTGCCCGACGAGATCAGGGCGTGGAAGCCCGACACCGCGCCGCAGGCGATGGTGATGAACAGGAAGGGGAACAGGGCGCCGGCGAAGACCGGGCCGGTGCCGTCGATGAAGGGGGTGATGGCCGGCATCTGAAGGTGCGGACGCACGATCAGGATGCCGACGGCCAGGGCCACGATCGCGCCGATCTTCAGGAAGGTCGACAGATAGTCGCGCGGCGCCAAGAGCAGCCACACCGGAATGACCGAGGCGATGAAGCCATAGACCATCATCAGGATCGCCAGGGTCGGGCCGGTCAGGGTGAAGGCCGGACCCCAGAACGGATCGGCCGCGATATGGCCGCCGCCGATGATGGCCAGGATCAACAGGACGACGCCGATCACCGACACCTCGCCCACGCGGCCCGGCCGCAGGAAGCGGGTGTATAGGCCCATGAAGATGGCGATGGGGATGGTGGCGGCGACGGTGAACGTGCCCCACGGGCTTTCGGCCAGAGCCTTGACCACGACCAGGGCCAGCACCGCCAGGATGATGACCATGATCATCAGGACGCCGACCTGGGCGATGATGCCGGGGATGTTGCCCATTTCGGTGCGGATCATGTCGCCCAGCGACTTGCCGTCGCGACGCGTGGACATGAACAGGACCATCATGTCCTGCACCGCGCCGGCCAGCACGGCGCCGACCAGAATCCACAGGACGCCCGGCAGATAGCCCATCTGGGCGGCCAACACCGGCCCCACCAGCGGGCCTGCGCCGGCGATGGCGGCGAAGTGGTGGCCGAACAGGACGTTCTTGGGCGTCGGCACATAGTCCAGCCCGTCGTTGCGGCGCATCGCCGGGGTCAGGCGCGCGGGGTTCAGCTGCATGACCTTGTTGGCCAGGTAGCGGCTGTAGAACCGATAGGCGATCGCATAGGTGCAGACGGCGGCGACCACCATCCAGACCGCACTGATGCTTTCGCCCTGATACAAGGCGATGATGCCGAGGGACACCGCCCCCAGGATGGCGATGGCGCCGAAGATTATGGGTGTGCTGAGTTTGCCCACGACAGATCCCTCCCGGCCGGCTGACTGCGACCCTCGCCCTTGGTTTGCACCACAATGCGGGACAAGGCCAATCGACTAAAGTCGTAGAAATGAGGGATCGGGCGTCTCCTCCCTGCGGAGCGGGGAGGTGGCGCGGCGCGCCTTCGCGTCGTGACGGAGGTGTTCTGCGACGCATCGCGGGCGCGAGTGGGATTTCACCAACCTCCACCGCTTCGTGGTCCCCTTCCCCACAGGTGGGGAGGAGACGGCAGTGTCAGTTCCGAACGACTTTCACACAGCCTGCGGCTTCACGCGCGCGGTCGCGGGCCTGTTCGACGTCGGCGCCGCGGGCGGTGGCTACGCCCATGCGGCGGCGCTCGAAGGCCTCGGGCTTTCCGAACAGACGCAGATCGGCGGTCGGGACCGACAGGGCCTCCGCGACGCTCTCGAAGGCGACCCCTTGCGCGTCCATGCCGCCATAGATGACGGCGCTGGCGGCGGGTTCACGCTGGGTCACGTCGACGGGCAGGCCCAGGATGGCGCGGGCGTGAAGCGCAAACTCACTCATGGTCTGGCTGGCCAGGGTGACGAGGCCGGTGTCGTGCGGACGGGGCGAAACCTCAGAGAACCAGACCTGGTCGCCCTTGACGAACAGTTCGACGCCGAAGACGCCGTAACCGCCAAGTGCCTCTGTGACCTTGGCGGCGATGTCCTGGGAGGCGGCCAGCGCAGCGGGCGTCATGGGCTGCGGTTGCCAGCTTTCGACGTAGTCGCCCTTGACCTGGCGGTGGCCGATGGGCGCGCAGAAATCGTTGCGGGTCGAGCCGTCGGCGTCGCGCGAGCGGACGGTTAGCAGCGTGATCTCGAAGTCGAAGTCGATGCGTCCCTCGACGATGACGCGGGCGCTGGCGACGCGGCCGCCGTCCTGGGCGTAGGTCCAGGCGTCGGCGATTTCATCGGCGCTTTCGACGAAGGACTGCCCTTTGCCCGACGATGACATGACGGGCTTGACGAAGTTGGGATAGCCGACGGCCTCGGCGCCGGCGGCCAGTTCCTCGGCCGAGCCGGCGAAGGCGTAGGGGCTGGTGGGCAGGCCCAGCTCTTCGGCGGCCAGTTTGCGGATGCCCTCGCGGTTCATCGTCAGTTGCACGGCGCGAGCCGTCGGGACGACCGTCGCCATGCCGGCGGCCTCGATATCGGCCAGGACCTCGGTGGCGATGGCCTCGATCTCGGGCACGATGAAGTGCGGGGCCTCGGCCAGGATAACGCCGTTCAGCACCTGGGCGTCGGTCATGGGGATGACGTGGCTTCGGTGCGCGACCTGCATGGCCGGTGCATTGGGATAGCGATCGACGGCGATCACCTCGACGCCGAGCCGCTGAAGCTCGATGGCGACCTCCTTGCCCAGTTCGCCCGAGCCCAGCAGCATGACGCGCACGGCGGTGTCGGAAAGCGGGGTGCCGAGTTTCATGGGCGTCAGGCTCCGGTAGCGGGTTCGATCAGGTCCCAGGCGTTGCCGTAGAGGTCTTCGAAGACCACCACCTTGCCATAGGCCTCATATCGCGGGGTTTCGCGGAAGTGGACGCCGGCGGCAAGCCAGGCGGCGTGGTCGCGCATCAGGTCGTCGGTTTCCAGAAACAGCCAGACCCGGCCGCCAGCCTGGTTTCCGACCTGGGCCTTTTGGGCGTCGGTCGTAGCGCGCGCCAGCAGCACGCTGGTCTCGCCACCTTTGGGCGTGACCCGCACCCAGCGTTTGCCTGCGCCCATGTCGGTGTCTTCGCTGAGCGCGAAGCCCAGCTTGCCGACATAGAAGGCGATGGCCGCGTCATAGTCGTGAACAAGCAGGCTGATCGCGCCTATGCGGCTCATTTCGCGGGCTCCGCATAGAGCTGGCGAAAGGCGTCCAGGGCCGCGCCGTGATAGATGGTGGCGTGGCTCTCGGTTGGGCGAGGCGTGAAGCTCCAGCTCAGGCCGGGCAGGGCGTGGTCGCGCAGATTGGCCGTCAGGACGTCCATCGGCGCCTGCATTTCGGGGCCCTCGTCGCCCAGGGTCAGGATCAGGGTCCGCGGATCATTCGACTGGTCGCGCAGACGGGCCCCCGCCTGACGCGCCAGTTCACCGCCGTCCCACCATAGACTGGGGCTGACGGCGACATAGGCGTCGAACATCTGCGGTTCCTTCAGGAAGGTTTCGACCACGAACAGGCCGGCGAGGGACTCGCCCATCAGGGCGGTTTCGCCGCTGGTGCGGAAGCGGGTCTCGACGAAGGGCTGGACCTCTTTGGCCAGGAAACGGCGGAAACGGTCCGAATGGCCCTGGGTCGGATAGCGGGCGATCAAGTCAGGATCGGTGGTGGGCAAGGCCAGTTCGTCGCGGCGGTCCACCGAGGCGATCCCGACCACGATGACGTCGCGGGTCGTGCCGACGACGGTTCCCAACTGGGCGAGGCCGGAGATGTGGTGGAAGTCCTGATCCTGACCGCCGTCGAGGACATAAAGGACGGGATAGGTCTTGCCGCTGTCGGCATAACCAGGCGGCAGCCAGATGTTGATCTCACGCGTCGCGCCCATGATCCCGGAGGGCAGGGCGTAGGACCGGCCGATGACGATGGGGGTTTCGGCTATGGCTGGCGTCTGGGGAACGGTCTGGGCGAGGGTCGGTGCCGCGCCGAGAGCCAGAAGAAGACCGAGTGTGAGGCGTTTCATCGGAGGCTCCTGAAATCCTCCCCCGTGAAGCGCAGCGAAACGGGGGAGGGGGACCGCGAAGCGGTGGAGGGGGCGGACCTCGCACCGGCGGTCGCCATTATAGTTCGAGAGCCGGCGGATACATCTCGCCCATATCCGCCCTCTCCACCACGCTGCGCGCGGTCCCCCTCCCCCGCAAGCGGGGGAGGACCTGAGACTTACAAGCGCGCCTTGACCGCCGAGACGATGGCGTCCGAGGTGATGCCGAACTTCTCGTACAGAACCTCGGCCGGGGCCGAGGCGCCGAAGCCGGTCATGCCGACGAAGGCGCCGTCTTCGCCGATGAAGCGTTCCCAGCCTTGCTTGATCGCGGCTTCCACGGCGACGCGGACCGTGCCGCGGCCGATGACCGAGGCCTGGTAGGCGGCGTCCTGTTGTTCGAACAGTTCGAACGAGGGGACCGAGACGACGCGGGTCGCCACGCCTTCGGCTTCCAGCGTCTCGGCGGCCTTCAGCGCCAGGGCCAGTTCCGTGCCGGTGCCGAACAGGGTGGCCTTGGCCTCGGCCGAGGCCGCCTTGATCTCATAGGCGCCCTTGGCCGAGAGGTTTTCGGCGGAGGCGACGGTGCGGACGGCCGGGGTCTTCTGGCGCGACAGGGCCAGGGCCGAGGGCGAGGTCTTGGTCTGCAGGGCGATCTGCCAGCATTCCATGGCCTCGATGGTGTCGGCGGGGCGGAAGACCAGCAGGTTCGGAATGGCGCGCAACGCCGCCAGATGTTCGACCGGCTGGTGCGTCGGGCCGTCTTCGCCCAGGCCGATCGAATCGTGCGTCAAGACATGGACGGCGCGGACACCCATCAGGGCGCCCAGACGGATGGCCGGGCGGCTGTAGTCCGAAAACACCATGAAGGTGCCGCCGTAAGGAATGACCCCGCCGTGCAAGGCCAGGCCGTTCATGGCCGCGGCCATGCCGAACTCGCGGATGCCCCAGTTGACGTAGCGACCTTCATAGGTCGGCGCATCCAGGATCGGCGTGCCCTTGACGAAGGTGTTGTTCGAGCCGGTCAGGTCGGCCGAGCCGCCGACCAGTTCGGGGATGGCGGCGAACAGTTCGTCGAGCGCCGCGCCCGACGACTGGCGCGTCGCCTGGGCCGGCTGGGTCTCGACCAGTTCGGCGATCTTGGCGTTCAGGGCGTCGAAGGCGGCCTCGGGCAGATCGCCCTTCATGGCGCGGGTGAAGTCGGCGGCCTGGGCCGAGGCGGCGAGGCGGGCCTCCCACTTCTTGCGGTCCTTGGCGCCGCGACGGCCGACCTTGTGCCAGGCGTCGGCGATGGTCTGAGGCATTTCGAAGGGATCGTGATCCCAGGCAAGGCCGAGGCGCGTGGCGGCGATTTCGGCGGCGCCCAGGGCCGCGCCGTGGGTCTTGTGGCTGCCTTCCATGGTGGCGGCGCCCCTGCCGATCTTGGTCTTGCAGGCGATCAGGGTGGGCTTGTCCTGACGCATGGCCCACTTCATCGCGCCCTTGATGGCGTTCATGTCGTGGCCGTCGATGGCCTTGACCGCCCAACCGGCGGCCTTGAAGCGAGCCTTCTGGTCGGTGGTGTCCGACAGGGAGACCTTGCCGTCGATGGTGATCTCGTTGTCGTCCCACAGGACGTGCAGCTTGTTCAGCTTGTAGCGGCCGGCAAGCGCGATCGCTTCCTGCGACACGCCTTCCATCAGGCAGCCGTCGCCGGCGATGACCCAGGTGCGGTGATCGACCAGATCATCGTCGTACTTCGCCGCCAGATGGCGCTCGGCCATGGCGAAACCGACCGAGGTCGCCAGACCTTGGCCCAGCGGGCCGGTGGTGACCTCGACGCCCGGCATATGGCCGTACTCCGGGTGGCCTGCGGTCTTGGAGCCCCACTGGCGGAAGTTAGACAGTTCTTCCTTCGTCGCGCCCTTGTAGCCGGTCAGGTGCAGCAGGGCGTAGATCAGCATCGAGCCGTGGCCGGCCGACAGGATGAAGCGGTCGCGGTCAGCCCAGTCGGGGCGCGAGGCGTCGAACTTCAGGAACCGGGAAAACAGCACCGTGGCGACGTCGGCCATGCCCATCGGCATGCCGGGGTGGCCCGACTTGGCCTTCTCGACGCCGTCCATTGCGAGGACGCGAATGGCGTTCGCCATCTGCTCAGGCGTGGCCTTTGGTGCGGTTTTGGCGTCGGTCACGGTGGAGACCTCTGTTGGGAAGGCGGAAAAAGGGGGCGCGCCCCTTTACCCCGGCGCGTCCTCGGCTTCTATACGGAATCTAAAGGAGCGACCGATGGCAGACGCCACCACGGCCGCACGGGCGCGTATCGACCGCGCCCTGGCCGAACTGGAACGCAAGATCCTGGAGCTGAAGGCGCGGCCCGCCTCGGCGCCCGCGATCGCGGACGACGATCTGTTCGCGCCGCGTGCGGATAGCCAGCGCGTCGCCGAACTGGAGGCCGCCGGGCGCGAGGCGTCCGAGGCGCTGGGCCGCGCCGCCCAAGCGGTGCGCGAAGTCCTGGCCGAAAGCGAGGCCGGCTGATGGCGACGGTGACGGTCGAGGTCAACGGACGCCCCTATGCGGTAGGCTGCGCCGACGGGCAGGAAGAGCGGGTCCGCATCCTGGCCAAACAGTTCGACAACCAGGTGCGCCAGGTCGCAGGCGACGTGGGCCATGTCGGCGATCTGCGGCTGTTTCTGATGTCCGCGCTGATCCTGGCCGACGAGCTGCACGAGGCGCGGCTGAACGCCGGCAAGGCGGGGCCTTCGTCAACGACTGCGCCGGCGGCGGCTTCGACGGACGGGGTCGCCGAGGCGCTGAACGCTGTCGCCGCGCGGATCGAAAAGATCGCCCAGAACCTGTAGTCGATTATTCCGCTGCGGATGCTGGCGTCGGGGCCGGCGAAGGCCTATCTTAATGACGGCGGGTCTTGCTGCGGCTCACGTCGAAGACAACATATCCTTCTGACCTTAATTCACTCATAGGGATCTGTCCCTGTCCGGGCTCGAGGGCTTGGGCATACGGAGCCCACCTGGCTACCCAGGTCGAGAGGATTTAAACGTTCTTCACGGTTCGCGCGGCGCCGCCACCTTCCTCGCCTTTGTGATGTGCTATCGCTCGCCGCGCGGCGGCTTGCTGCATGAGCACGCGTTCGTAGGGGCGGTTCGATGATCCAGGACAAGCACGAACTTCGATCGGCTGCCCGCGCCTTGCGCAAGCGTCTGGCCGAGACCGATCCGCTGGCCGCCAGCCGGGCGGCGGACCATGCCGATGCCCTTCCTGCCGCTCAGATCGTCGCGCTGTATCGCGCCATGGGGTCGGAGATGGATACCGACGCCCTGGCCGCGGCGCTGGAGGCGGCGGGCCGCCGGCTGTGCCTGCCGGTCGTGGTCCAGCGCGACGCGCCGATGGAGTTCCGCGCCTGGTCGCCCGGCGAGCCGCTGGAGATGGACGCCGCCGGATGCCCCGCGCCGCTGCCGCTGGCCGAGGTCGTCATGCCGGACCTGATCCTGACGCCGCTGCTGGCCTTTGACGATCAGGGCGGCCGCCTGGGGCAAGGCGGGGGCTATTACGACCGGACGTTCGCCGCCCGACCCGACGCCATCCGCATCGGTTTCGCCTATGCCGGCCAAAGGGTCGAACGGCTGGCGCTGGAGCCTCACGACATTCGACTGCATGGCGTTCTGACCGAGACCGGCTATACGGCTTTCAAATGAGACTGGCATTTTTCGGCGACGTCATCGGCAAGTCCGGCCGTGACGGCATCAGCGATCATCTTCCGGGCCTGAAGCGGGACCTGAAGCTCGACTTCGTGGTCGTGAATGCGGAGAACGCCGCGGGCGGCTTCGGCATTACCGAGAACACGGCGCGCGAACTGTTCATGGCGGGCGCCGACTGCCTGACGCTGGGCAACCACAGCTGGGACCAACGCGAGGCCCTGACCTATATCGTGCGCGAGCCGCGCCTGATCCGTCCGGCCAACTATCCGCGCCTGATGGATGCGCCGGGCGCCGGGGCCAATCTGTTCGAGACCCATTCGGGCCGCACGGTCCTGGTCATGAACGTGCTGGGCCGGGTGCATATGGACCCGATGGACGATCCGTTCGGCGCGGTGGAGCGCGAGCTGGCGGCGGCGCCGTTGGGCGCGGTGGCGGACGCCGTTATCGTGGACATGCATGCCGAGGTCACGTCCGAGAAGATGGCGATGGGCCATTTCTGCGACGGGCGCGCGTCGCTGGTGGTCGGCACCCACACCCATGTGCCTACCGCCGACTGCCAGATCCTGCCGGGCGGCACGGCCTATCAGACCGACGCCGGGGGCTGCTGCGACTACGACAGCGTGATCGGCAACGAGAAGGAAGAGCCGCTGCGCCGCTTCACCACCCGGATTTCCGGCGGCCGCTACATGCCGGCCTCCGGCCCGGCGACCGTGTGCGGGGTCTTCGTCGAGACCGACGACCGGACGGGGCTGGCGACGCGGGTCGAGCCGATCCGGGTTGGCGGGCGGTTGTCTCAGGCGATCCCGGTCGTCTGACGCGCCCGGCGACGGTCGATCACCGTCTGGCGCACGACCATCAGCTCGGCCGCGCGACGTTTGGGCGTGTGGGTCGCCAGCACATAGGCCTGTGCGGATCGCGCCAGCGCCAATCGTTCCTCGGGTGACGAGATCAGCCGGTCCATCGCCGCCGCCAGTGTCTTCGGGGTCACCGCATCGACATAGAGGGCGTGCGGCCCGCTGGCTTCACGCAGGCCGCCGCGCCCGGACGAGATCAGGGCCGCGCCTGCCGCATGGGCCTCGATCGCCGTGAGGCCGAACGGCTCATCCCAGACAGACGGCGTCAGGGCGATGGCGGCCGTCTGCATCCGTCGCCGCACCTCGCCCAAAGGCGCGGACTTCAGCACCTCGACCCGGTCGCCATACTTTTCCAGCGGCGCGACATGTCGGGCCGCCCAGCGCGCATGATCGTCCCAGTCGTTCAGCATCAGCACGGCGCGCCAGTCGGGATGGGCGTCCAGAACGCAGGGCAGGGCGGCGCACAGCACATCGACGCCCTTTTCCGGCATGGCGCGCCCGGCGAAAGCGATCACCGGCTCTCGATCCTCGGGCGAGGCCAGCCAGGCGCCGGCCTCGATGGGGTTGGGCACCGCGAACGCCCGGGCGTGCAGATCGGGGAAGGTGCGCACGAAGGCGTCGCGCTCCGCCACGCTCACGAAGACCAGGCCGTCTAGCCGCTCATAACGCGCCCGATAACGCCATCGGTCGATGGGGTGGCGCGGCGGGCGCAGGGCGTTGTGGCGATAGAGAAGGTGGGGCGTCTCGGGCAGGGCCTGCTGCACGGCCAGCGCCTGTTTCACCTGCTGATGATGTTCGATCACATCAGGTCGAAAGGCGCGCAGCCGTTCGATAAGTGTCGGCATGCGGCTACGCCCCGCCGGCAGGGCGTCCACGCTTGCTGAAACGCCGTCGTCCGCGCCCTGACAACAGAAGATGCGCGTCTCGCCGCCCTGATCGACACCCGCCATCGTCCGCACCACCGTCTCCATCGAGTTCGGCTGGGCTTCGGAAAACAGGCATCCCGGCGGGAGCAGGATGGCGGTGCGCAAGGTCGCCTCCAGTGGGAAAGTCGGCGCGACCTATAGACGGTTCGTGGCGGAACGGCGACGGCGCCTTAGCTGTTCGGGTAGCCCAGTTCCGGCTCCATCCTCTCGAAGGTGCGGTTCATGGCGTAGGCGTCCAGATTGGGCAGGGCGATATGGCCGAAGCGCAGCGACAACTGGTCCTCTGCGGCGGACTCTCCGCCCTTCGATACCGCCGCGACGTAGAAGGCCGACGCCAGCCCGGTGCGATCCGATCCGCCGGCGCAGTGGATCAAAAGGGGCTTTGGTGCATCGCGCATGATGGCGATCAGGGTGCGGACCTCCTGCGGCGTCAGCTCTTCCTTGGACGACATGCGGAAGTTGATGTGCTGGATGCCCAGGCGACGACTTTCGGCGACCTCGTCGTCATACCAGGGTGAGCCGGGGTTGTGGCCCCGCAGGTTCAGCACGGTGCGGATGCCGTGCTGGCGCTCCATCCGGTCCAGCAGGCCGGGGCGCGGCTGACCGGCCCGATAAATCTCTCCGGCGATGACGGTGTGGACATTGCCGCTCAGGGCGACGCCGATGATGTAGGCGATCAGGCAGACGAGACTGACGGCGGCCGAGATCAGCACGAGCTTCAAGGGTGAGAGCCGGCGGATCACGCGGGGCGCGCTCCCGTAAACCATTTGCGATAGTTGGCCGTGGTGGCGATCAGCAGCACGACCAGCAGGCCTAGCAACGCCGCCGTCGATCCGATGGTGCCCAGGTCCAGTCCGCCCTTGGCGTGCGATTTCGTCAACAGGTCACCCATTGTGGCTCCGAAGGGACGGGTCAGGACGAAGGCGATCCAGAACAGGACGGTGGTCGAAATCCGGGTGAATTTCCAGGCCAGGATCGTCAGGACGATGCCGCCCGAGATCAGGGCGTTGCTCCACAGATACCCCAGGCCCGAGGTGTCGGCCAGAAAGTCGCCCAGGGCCGTACCCAGCGTGTTCGACGCCAGGATGGCCAGCCAGTAGAAGGTCTCCACCCCCGGCTCGCGAATATGATCGACCTTCAACGAGCCATAGGTCAGCCGCCAGGCCGCCAGAACGGCAATCAGGACGCCGGCGATGATCGTCGCACCCGTGGCGTAACCCAGGCCCAGGCTGCGATCCATGAAGTCGGACAGGGTCGTTCCCGCCGTGCTGGTGGACAGGATCACCAGCCAGTAGAGGGCGGGATGAAACCGCTTTGACCGCAACTGAGCGATCAGGGTGATGACGAAGAACCCCAGCAGGATCAGCGAACTGACGGCATAACCGACCTTCAGCGTCATCGAGACCAAATCGCCGCCGGTCTCGCCGACCGTGGTGGCGCAGATCTTCATGAGCCAAAAGGCCAGAGTGACCTTAGCCACCTTATCGACCGCGCCCGTGGGCAACTGTTCAGCAGACGTGGCGCTCATCGTGGCGATCCGGTTTCGACGGCCCACGACGCGCCGGATTTGCGGCCAAGTTTGGGCTGGATCAGCCCTTGCGCCGCGCCCTCAGCCGCAATCGCATGGGCTCGCGGCTGCGCAGGGTGATCTGGTGGACCGGACGGGGTTCCACCGTGGTCAGGGCCTCGACATCGGCGACACGAAGGATGGCGGCGAGCGCGATCATCGCCTCCTGCAGCGCGAAGGTGGCGCCGATGCAGACGCGGGGCCCGGCGCTGAAGGGGATGTAGGCGTAGCGATCAATGCTCTTGCGGTTCTGCGGCAGGAAGCGTTCGGGCCTGAAGGCGTCGGGGTCGTCCCACAGCAGTTGGTGGCGCTGGAGGATCCACGGCGAGATGATGACGGTGGCGCCGGCCTTGATCGTCTGTCCGCCGATCTCGTCGTCGGCCAAGGCCTTGCGGGCCATGGTCGGGGCGGGCGGAAACAGGCGCATCGTCTCCTCCAGCACGGCGCGGGTCCAAGGCAGGGCCTCGGCCCATTCTGGATCGGAGACGTCGAAGGCGTCGGCCTCGGCCTGGAGTCGGGCCAGATACTCCGGCTGGCGCGACAGCAGATGCAGGGTCCAGCCCAGGGCGCGGGCCGTCGTCTCGTGTCCCGCCAGGATGAAGGTCAGGATGTTGGCCGCGACCTCTTCGTCGCTCAGGCCCGGACCGCCGTGTTCGTCGCGGGCCAGCAGAAGCGCGCTGAGCAGGTCGTCTGGCGGCGCGTCGCCGCTCTCGATCTTGGCGCGGCGGGCCTCGACCAGCTTCGTCACGCGCTGCTCGAAGAAACGGGCCGAGCGGAAGCTGGCCAGGCGACCCAGGCGCGGCGCCCAGTCCGGCGCGCCCAGCACGTCCAGCGGATCGATGCGCGCGCCGTTGGCCAGAAACTGGTTCAGCGCCCGCTCGAAACCGCGCGCCTCGCCGCCCAGCTCGTCCGAGAACATGGTCGCCGACAGAATGTCGAAGGTCAGGCCCGACATTTCGCTGTCGATATCCAGCACTCGCCCGCGCGCCGACAGCGACCAGGCGGCCACGCGCGCGTGACAGACCTCGGCCATCCGGGCGTTCAGCGTCGCCATCTTGGCCGGTGTGAATAGGGGCGCGAGGATGCGCCGCGCGCGACGCCAGGCCTCGCCCTCGGTCAGCAGCAGCCCTTCCGCCAGCATCGGTCCCAGCACACGCCGTTGCAGATCGCCCTTCACATAGTTGGCGGCGTTCTCGGTCAGGACGTGCCGCACACCCTCGGGATGGCTGACCACCAGGATTTCACCAAAGGCCGAAGATCCATGCAGTTGCGGCTCGGTAAAATGCCGCTCGGACCACATCTGGATCGGATCGCGCCAGCTGATCCACAGGAAGGGCAGCAGCGACAGCGGTTTGCCCGCGCGCCGGGGCGGTATGGCCGGGCGGAAGATGGTGTCGGCGGTCGTCGCGTCCATCAGACGCTCCCTGTTCAAGTCGCCGGTTCAGCCAGGCGCATCGCCTCTGAAACGCGCCATCCGGCTCCAGCGTTCATGCGGGATCAATGCGACGTCAACGCGGCGTCAACGCGGCGGGCGCGCCCTGCCAATCGCGGCGAGCAACCGCGTCATATCTTCAGCAGCCAAGTCTTTCGCGCGCTGGCTGGAGACGGCGGGTTTCGAAACCGTCGCTACGGGTGGAGCGGCTTGAGCCGCTCTCTTCTTTTCGCGCCTTTCGAAAAGGAAGCGTTGAAGACCCCAGACGAGGTGAGGCGTCCACGGCTGGCCGCAGGCGGTGCTCTTGCCGGCCTTGTTCAGCAGGCCGGCGACCTCGTTAGGCCGGGTGAAGCCGCTTTTGAAACAGGCGCGGAGCAGGGGATCGAGCTCATCCAGAAACGCCTCATTGGAGCGATCACGAAAGGCGAAATGCTTCAGCTCGTCTCTGGTGATCTGCGAAGGCTTGGAAGACGGCCGCCCAGCTGACGCGGCCTTGGTGCGGGTGGGCCCCGCTGGCTTTCCGCCGCCGCGATAGGGTCCCTTGGCCAATCTCAGTTCGCCGGAGGGGCGGTCGGCGTCCAGGCCTTCATTTCGGCGATTTCGCGCGTCTGGGTGTCGACGACCGCCTGGGCCATGCGGCGGATTTCCGGATCGCGGCTGTCGCGCAGGGCGACCTGGGCCATGGCGACGGCGCCTTCGTGGTGGGCGATCATCTTGGCGACATAGGCCTGGTCGATCGTCTGACCCGAGGCGGCGGCCATCTTGCGGTGCATCTCGGCTTCGGAGGCGGCGAAAGCTTTGTCTCCGGGGGGAGGGCTTCCCATGGCGTGACCGGCATGACCGGCGGCTTCCATCTGTTCCGTCGTGCGCGCCGCCGCAGCCTGGTTGGCGGCGGAGGTGTCGCGAAGCGCCTGTTGCACAGGATCGCCGCCGCCATCGCAGGCGCTCAGCAGGCCGAGCAGGGCGAGCGGCGTCAGGACGCGGATCATGCCGCGTCGCCCAGCCAACCCGGCATCCAGCCTTCGTGCCATTCGCGCAGATGGGCGACGGGGATGCTGAACAGTTCGCCCTTGTCGCCCTTGGAGGCGAAGGCGGCGCCGCCCGCATGGCCGACGACCGAAGCGTGCAGACCCGCCTCGCGCGCCTTGGCGATGATGGCGTCGGCGTCAGGCACGGCGACCAGGTAACGGGCCTGGTCCTCGGCGAACAGGAAGATGTGGGCGTGGGCCGCGCTGGAGGCGTCCAGGGTCACGCCGACGTCGGAGGCCAGCACCAGATCGGCGGCGGCGCCGATCAGGCCGCCGTCCGAGAGGTCGTGAACCACGGTCAGCTCGCCCGCCTCGATCCGGTCGCGCACGAAATCACCGGTCTTCTTTTCGAGCTTTAGGTCCACGGGCGGCGGAGCGCCGTCCTCACGGCCCAGGACCTCGCGCAGATAGATGGAGGCGCCCAGTTCACCCTGGGTCTGGCCGATCAGGACCAGCGCATCGCCCTCGGCCATGGTCGAGAAGCCCGTCACTACGTCGTAGTTGGGCAGCAGACCGACGGCGCCCACGGTCGGGGTCGGCGGAATGGCGACGCCGTTGGTCTCGTTATAGAGCGACACGTTTCCGCTTACGACCGGGAAGACCAGTTCGCGGCAGGCCTCGGCCATGCCGTCGATGGCGCGAACGATCTGGCCCATGATCTCCGGGCGCTGTGGATTGCCGAAGTTCAGGTTGTCCGTGATGGCGATCGGACGGCTGCCGACGGCGGTCAGGTTGCGCCAGGCCTCGGCCACCGCCTGTTTGCCGCCCTCATAGGGGTCGTTCTGGACGTAGCGGGGGGTGCAGTCCGAGGTGACGGCCAGACCCTTGTCCGTGCCGTGCACGCGCACCACGCCGGCGTCGGCGCCTGTCGAGGAGTCCTGAAGCGTGTCGGCCATGACGTGGCGGTCGTACTGTTCCCAGATCCAGCGCTTGGAGGCCATGTCGGGGCAGGCGACGACCTTCATCACCGCATCGGCCCAGTTTTCGGGGGCGGGAATGTCGGCGTGATTCAGCCTGGGCTGAAGCTCCGGTTGGACCCACGGGCGGTCATACAGGGGCGCGTCGTCGAAAAGCGGCGCCAGCGGCACGTCGCAGACGGTCTCTCCGTGATGCTTCAGCACCAGGTGGCCGGTGTCGGTGGTCACGCCGATGATGGCAAAGTCCAGGCCCCACTTCTGGAAGATGCGATAGCCGACGTCTTCATAGCCGGGCTTCAGCACCGCCAGCATCCGCTCCTGGCTTTCCGACAGCATCATCTCATAGGCCGTCATGCCGGTTTCGCGCTGGGGCACCTTATCGAGGTTGAGTTCGATGCCGACGCCGCCCTTGCCCGCCATTTCGACGGAGGAGGAGGTCAAGCCCGCCGCGCCCATGTCCTGAATGGCGGCGACGGCGCCGGACGCCATCAGCTCCAGCGTGGCCTCGATCAGCAGCTTTTCGGCGAAGGGGTCGCCGACCTGGACCGTGGGGCGTTTGGCTTCCGACTCGTCGTCGAACTCGGTCGAGGACATGGTGGCGCCGTGGATGCCGTCGCGGCCGGTCTTGGAGCCGAAATAGACGACGTCATGGCCCGCCTCCGGCGCGGCCGAATAATAGATCTCGTCGGCGCGGGCCAGGCCGACGCACATGGCGTTGACCAGGATGTTGCCGTTGTAGCCCTTATGGAAGTTGGTCTCGCCGGCGACCGTCGGCACGCCGACGCAGTTGCCGTAGCCGCCGATGCCGGAGACCACGCCCTTGACCAGGCGCTTGGTCTTCTCATGGCTGGGATCGCCGAAACGCAGGGCGTTCAGCAGGGCCACCGGCCGCGCGCCCATGGTGAAGACGTCGCGCATGATGCCGCCCACGCCCGTCGCCGCACCCTGGTAGGGTTCGATGTAGGACGGGTGGTTGTGGCTCTCCATCTTGAAGATGCAGGCGTCGCCGTCGTCGATGTCGATCACGCCGGCGTTCTCGCCCGGTCCGCAGATGACGCGCTCTCCAGTCGTGGGGAACTTGCCCAAGTGGATCTTGGACGACTTGTAGGAGCAGTGCTCGGACCACATGACCGAGAAGACACCCAGCTCGACATGGTTGGGCTCGCGCCCCAGTCGGTCGAGGACGACCTGATATTCATTGGGGGCCAGGCCGTATTCGGCGGCCAGTTCAGCCATCGACTTCTGGGGGGTCTTTTGCGGAGCGGTCATGGGCGGCGCTTCTAGCCGCAGATGGGCCCAATGTCAGCCCGCGCGGCGCAAGATCGGGGAACATCGTCCATCGCAGGTGGTTGATTCCGTCGACAGCCAAAGGAGCCGCCATGACCGATACGCCCATCGACCCCGCCGCCACCCCCGAAGACGACGACCTGCCCGAGATCGCCGCCGATGACGCCGGCGCCTCCGCCCTGGCGGAACGGGCTCAGAAACGGGCCGACGACACCGAGGAGGACGAGGCGTGAGCAAGCCCCACACCGACCGCATCGTCCCGGCCTCGGGCCAGCAGATGGATCGTTCGAACGATCCAGAAACCACAGCAGAGATGGACACCGCAGCGCCTGAGGCGGCTCTGGCCAGCCGTCGTCAGCGGCTGACTGGTTCGGCCGTGGGGGTCGGCAGCGTCGGCTTCGATGAAACCGGCACCTTCGACGTGGGCGCCGATGACCACGCGCCTCAGGACGACGCGGTCACCGACAAACCCTGAGTCTTAGCGAGCGCGTTCGACGCCGGGTCGCAGGCGGAAGGTCAGCAGCAGGCCGCCGATCAGCAGGACGATCGCGCCGGCCAGGGCCGTGAAGGCGACGGTCGGCTTGTCCGCCTGTTCGGCGACGAACGCGCCCAGAAGGCCCCAGGCCGTCGGCAGCGGATAGGCGAGGGTGCGCAGCACCGCCGTCACCGCCAGGGCGACGACTGTGACGGCGACGATGGCGACGATGGCCCACAGGTCAGGCGACAGGGCGGCGGGCAGGGCGTTGAACGCGGTCGCCGTCGTGATCAGGTTCAACGGCGCAGCCACCGTCAGCCAGCCCGCCAGTGCCGCCAGCGGCCAGACCAGCAGGATGCGCTCTCGATCGAACATCCGCAGCGCGCGGGTGTGGCCGGATACTGCCAGCATCGGCAGTAACAGCGCGATCAGCGAGGCGAAAATCACGCCCACGCTGGCGGCCTTCAGGTTCAGGGCCGCCACGATGATCCAGAATCCGATGCCGAAGAAGGCGACGGCGGACGGCAGACCCATTCGGCCCAGCAGCGGGCTTTCGCCGGTCTGCGGCAGGGCCTGACGGATCGCATAGGCCAGAATGCCGATATAGATCGGGCCCCAGATCGAGAAGGCGTAGCCCGCAACGCGCAGGGTGCTGTTGCCGTCTGCGGCGAACTCGGCCTGGTTCAGGCCCAGGCCCGCCAGGTTCTGAACCAGGGGCACGACGATGGCGAACAGGGCGGCGGCCAGGACGACCAGTCGACGGGTGCGTTGGCGGGGCGTGGGACGGATGATGGAGGACATTCGATTTCCAGTGCGACGCGTGTTCCCGCCTTTACGCCTCGCCACGCCAGAAGGTTCACCGCGAGCGGCAGAAAAGTGAAGCTTGCATTGGCGGGCGGCGGCTTCATTCTGCTCGACATGATGCTCAAAGCCTCTCTGCCTGCTCTGTTCATCGCGATAGCTGTGGCCGCGGGCCAGGCGTCCGCGCAGACGACCGGAGCGCCCCTGCCGACCACGATCCAGACCGCTTGGTCACGCGTTCGCGCGGCCCTGACGCCTCAGCAGCAGGCCAATGAGGTGCGGGGCTTCCTGTCGGCGCTCGCCAACGAGAACAGACGGCCGACGACGCCGGCGCTGGATGCTCGCGATATCGCCTCGGGCCGCGCCGTGTCGCTCGACGATCCGGCCCTGCTGCAACGTCCGCAAGCCCATGAGGTCACGGTGACGGTGGATGGTCAGTTCCTGATCTTCCGCCCGATATCCCGCGCGAGTCTGGAGCCGTTTTTCGGCCGTTAGGAACCGAAGGCGCCCACAGGCGGTTGTTCGCGGGACCCCTTTAAAAGGATGCTCGCATGGCCGACCCAGACAACGAAGACCTGAACCTGACCGAAGAGGTCGAGGCCAATCTCGCGATCGAACAGGGCCTCGGCGTCGGCGCCCGCGAACTGGCTGCTCAACGCGAGGCCGGAGAAAAGTTGTTCGACGACGATCGGGCCGAAGACGATGAAGCTGCCGACCTGTCGGACGGTCGCGCTCAGATCAAGGACATCTGACGGCCGTCAGGGCTCCATTTTGAAGGTGACCGAGAAACGGACCATTCGGCCGGCAAGCGAGAGACCGGCCGCAGCGGCCTGTTCGGACAGTTTGAGGCGCGCTCGCGGCAGCGACCGTTCAACTGACTGCCACAGGTTGTAACCCGCTGGCTGCTCGCTCTCTGTCTGGCATTCAGTCATCTGACCGGCGTCAGTGAGGACGCAGGACAAAACCACATAGCCCTCCAGCGGGCTTCGACCATTCACCGATGCTGGGAAAACCGGACGCGGCATCGTCTGCCATTGTACGGTATCAGGCAGCCCATCTTGGCCGTTGCCGTCAATCTCCTTAGCCCGCGCTTCGCGTGGGTCGATCATCGGTCGGCCACAGGCGGTCAATGTCTGTTCGATCGCGGTGCTGGATGGATCCAAATCCATGACATATCGCGTTCGCGGACCGCCGGACGTGGATGGAACGATGACCTGAAGCTTGCCGCCTTTCGCCAGATCGCGCGCCACGACTGCGGGTATGCGGCTGAATGCGGTGTTGCGCTGCGTCCCCACCGTCCATACAGACGTGTAGGGCTCTTCCTGGTCGCCGGCCTGAATGCCCAACTCACGCGACATATCGCGACGGGGCGCCTCCGGCAGTCCCGAGATCAAGACGTCGTAAGCTCCATCGACGCAGCGCGCGGCGATAGCCAAACCAGAAGTAAAGTCGATCGTGGCCAGCACGGCCTTGCGCTCGGGCACGGACGTTACCGTCCAGTCCTCGCTCTGTGGAGCGCTTTCCTGAGCCATAACGGGTGCGCCGGCGGCGAGGGCGGCGAAGGCGAAGATGAATCGGAGGCAATTGTGCATCGACCCAATCCGCACCAACTTGCGATTGCCGTCAAGCGGCGGCGTAGATGCTCCGGAACAGGGTCGCGCCGTCGGCGGAGCCGAGTTCGGCTTCGAAGGCGCGATCCGGGTGGGGCATCATGCCCAGGACGTTCCCGCGCGCGTTCTGGATGCCGGCGATCTCGTTGACCGAGCCGTTCGGGTTGTCGACGTAGCGGAAGACGACCTGGCCCTCGCCCTCGATCCGGGCCAGTGTCTCGGCGTCGGCGAAGAAGTTTCCGTCGCCGTTGCCTTGGGTCATCGTCACTTCGCGCTGGCCCTGATAGCCGGCGGTGAAGCGGGTCTGGCCGTTGGCGACGGTCAATGCGATCGGCTTGCAGACGTATTTCAGACCCTTGTTGCGCAGCAGGGCGCCGGGCAGCATTCCGGCCTCGCACAGGATCTGGAAGCCGTTGCAGATGCCGACCACCGCGACGCCGTCGTCCGCGGCCTTCTTGACCGCCTGCATCACCGGCGACTGGGCCGCCATGGCGCCGCAACGCAGATAGTCGCCGTAGGAGAAGCCGCCTGGGATGACGATCAGGTCCAGGCCCTGGGGCAGTTCGGTGTCGGCGTGCCACACCATCGAGACCGGCTCGCCGGTGGAGCGTTCGACGGCGACCTTGCAGTCGCGATCACAGTTGGAACCGGGGAAGACGATGACGGCTGCGCTCATGGCGCGGGCCTTTAGCAGGGTTCTTTCGCCTTGTCAGGCCGTCGCGCGCGCCCGACCGGTCAGCCAGGCGATCAGGAAGATGACGAAGCCGCCCAGGGACAGGCCCATGCCGACCCAGCCGGTCGAGGCCCAGCCATAGCCGGCCGCGATCGCCATCCCTCCCAGCAGCGGGCCGATGGCGTTGGCCGTGTTGAACGCCGAATGGTTGAGCGCCGCCGCCAGGGTCTGGGCGTCGCCGGCGACATCCATCAGTCGCGTCTGCAGGATCGAACCCAGGCCGCCCCCGCCGCCGATCAGGAATACCACGACCATCACGGCCCACAGGTGGGGCGCCGCCAGCGGATAGAGGGCCAGCGCCGCCGCGCTCCACAGCAACAGGCCGCCCGCCGCCTTGAACCCCAGATGGTCCGCCGCCCAGGCGCCCAGGATATTGCCCAGGAACATGCCCACGCCAAACACGGCGAAAACCCAGGGGAGGACAGCCGTGCCGGCGCCCGTCACCGCCTCGAGCGTCGAGGCGAGATAGGCGTAGACTGCGAACATGCCGCCAAAACCAATGGCGCCCACGCCCAGCGTCAGCCAGACCTGACTGCGCTTCAGGGCGCCCAGCTCGCGCCAGGGGCTGGCGTCGGGGTGGGCCGGATCGCGCGGAGCGAATAGGGCGACCAGCGCCATGGTCAGAACCGCCAGCACGCCGACGATGGCGAAGGTCCAGCGCCAGCCGTGGGCATGGCTGATGATGTTGACGACGGGCACGCCTAGAACGGTCCCGACCGTCAGCCCCATCAGGATGGTCGAGACTGCGCGCGTGCGAAAATGTAGCGGCACGATGGAGGCCGCGACCAGGGCCGCCACGCCGAAATAGGCCCCGTGCGGCAAGCCGCTGAGGAAGCGAAAGACCAGCATCCAATGGTAGGTCGGGGCCAGGGCGCTGGCCACATTGCCGATGGCGAACAGGGCCATGAAGGCGATCAACAGCAGCCAGCGTGGGTAGCGTGCGCCTAGGACCGCCAGGATCGGCGCGCCGACTACGACGCCGGCGGCATAGGCGCTGATGACATGGCCGGCGGTCGGCGCATCGACGCCAAGCCCGGCGGCGAAGTCCGGCAGGATGCTCATGGCCGCGAACTCGGTCACGCCGATCGCGAACCCGCCCATGGCCAGGGCGAT
Source organism: Brevundimonas sp. MEB006b (assembly GCF_030209705.1). Lineage (NCBI taxonomy): Bacteria > Pseudomonadati > Pseudomonadota > Alphaproteobacteria > Caulobacterales > Caulobacteraceae > Brevundimonas > Brevundimonas sp. MEB006b. The sequence continues at coordinate 255,004 of NZ_JARVRL010000002.1, read as the reverse complement.
CAGCACGAGGGCGACCGCCCCGCGCGAGCGGACGGGAAGGCGGGTGTCAAGGGCGGCGTCGGTCATGTTGCGCTGCAAACTAATCAGCGTTCATGACGCCACAAGGGCCACGCCGCCCTGCAACGATCACGCTTTGTTTTCGTAGGTGGCGGTGATCGACGCCTTGGCCAGGGTGTGGAAGTGCAGGTTGAAGCCGAATACGGCGCCGGAGTTGTCGGCCGTGACGTCCAGGCTCTCAACATCAACGGCGAAGACGGTGAAGATGTAGCGGTGCGGACCATGGCCGGGGGGCGGGGCGGCGCCGCCGAAGCCGGGCTGACCATAGTCGGTGCGGCCCTGGATGGCGCTGTGGGGCAGATGCCCGCCCGGCGAGCCGGCGCCGGCCGGCAGCTCTGTCACATCCGCCGGAATATTGGCCACCGTCCAGTGCCAGAAGCCCGAGCCGGTCGGCGCATCGGGATCATAGCAGGTGATCGCATAGCTCTTGGTCCCTTCCGGCGCGCCGGCCCATGACAGTTGGGGCGATTGATTGCCCTTGGCGTGAACCTGGGCGTCCGGCAGCACGCCGCCGTCCTGGATGTCGGTGGAGGTGAGGGTGAAGGTCATGGGCGCTCCGTCAATCAAGCCGTCTGCTAAACTGGCGTCGATGCCGAAGGATGCAACCGTCTCCTTCCCGCGACATGGGAAAGGAGACAGCAGAGTTTACGCCGCCTCGATGCGGTAGCTTTCGATCACCGTATTGGCGAGCAGCTGCTCGCACATCTTCTTGGCTTCGCCTTGCGGGTCTTCGGCGCCGGCGAGGTCGAACTCGATCAGCTTGCCGACGCGGGCGTTGGAGACGCCCGACCAACCCAGACCCTGCAACGCGCCTTCGACGGCCTTGCCCTGAACGTCCAGGACGCCCGGTTTGAGGAAGACGTGAACCTTGACCTTGCTTGAAGCGGTTGGGGCCATCAGTGCAGTCCTCCCTGGATCACCGTCGGCATGCCCTTCATGATGCCCAGGCGACGCGCGACTTCGGTATAGCTTTCAATGACATTGCCCAGGTCGCGGCGGAAGCGGTCCTTGTCCAGCTTCTCGCCGGTCGAGGCGTCCCACAGGCGGCAGCTGTCGGGGCTGATCTCGTCGGCCAGGAGGACGCGGCTGAAGTCGTTTTCCCACACCCGGCCGAACTCGATCTTGAAGTCGACCAAAGTGATGCCGACGGCGCTGAACATGCCGGACAGATAGTCGTTCACCCGCACCGTCATCGCCAGCATGTCGTCCAGCTCCTGGGTCGAGGCCCAGTTGAAGGCGGTGATGTGCTCTTCGGTGACCATCGGGTCGTTGAGCTCATCCTTCTTGTAATAGAACTCGATGATCGAGCGGGGCAGGGGCGTGCCTTCCTCGATGCCCAGGCGCTGGCTCATCGAGCCGGCGACGATGTTGCGGCACACGACTTCCAGCGGAATGATCTCGACTTCGCGGATCAGCTGCTCGCGCAGGTTCAGACGCTTGATGAAATGGTTGGTCACGCCGATGCCGTTCAGGCGCGACATGATGAACTCGCTGATCTGGTTGTTCACCACGCCCTTGCCTTCGAGAACGGCCTTTTTCTGCGCGTTGAAGGCGGTGGCGTCGTCCTTGAAATACTGGATCAGGGTGCCGGGCTCGGGTCCTTCGTACAGGATCTTGGCCTTGCCTTCGTAGATCTTCTTGCGCTTGCTGTTCATGGTCCGGTCCCGGCTTACGGGCGCCCTCCAGAAACAAAAATCGCGCGGCCATATGTGGAGGGGGAAGACCCGGTCCTGGCGGCGCGTTTCGGAATCGTTCGGGCAGTCAATCTCGTTCGGGGTCTCCTTAGCCGAAGGCGGCCCTCGATACAAATGAGGATGGCCGGCGCCGCAATCATTGGGGACAGGATGTCCATGCGACGGAAGTCAGGTTGCGTTCGCGGGCGGGCGGTCTATAGACGGCGCTTGCCCCGACGTTAGCGGGGTGGACGGAGCTTTGCTGAGCGAAATGACGACCTTCGACGATCGGGAAAAGGCCTTCGAAGCCAAATACGCCCTCGATCAGGAGCAGGAGTTCAAGGCCATCGCCCGGCGCAACCGGATGCTGGGCCTTTGGGCTGCGGAAAAGATGGGCCTGTCAAGCGAAAGCGCGGACCAGTACGCCGCCGCCGTGGTGCGTGCCGATTTCGAACAGCCGGGAGACGAGGACGTGTTCCGCAAGGTCGCCGGCGACTTCAAGGCCTCGGGCCTGTCGGTATCGGAGGGCGAGATTCGCTCCAAGATCGATGAACTGGCCTCGATCGCCCGCGAGCAGATCCGCGCCGGCGAGTAATCGCCTCGGTCTTTGGACTGATCTGAGAATTCGAAAGGGCCGCACCCGGGGGAAAGTGCGGCCCTTTCTTCTTGCCGGGGACGTTGGGGGGATGTCTCACCCGGCGTACTGTGCGTCTCGCGCCCCTGAAGAACACCAGGGCCGAGATTTGGTTTCAGGCGTCGCCGCCCGAAACCAAATATTTTTACGGCATCAGAACCGTGTCGACGACGTGGACGACGCCGTTCGATTGGCCCACGTCGGCCTGGGTGATCGTGGACTTGCCGCCCTTGGCGTCGGTTATGATCCAGGTGTTGTTCGGGCCGGCCGAAACCTTCAGTTCTTCGCCCTGAACCGTCTTCAGCGTGGCGGTGCCGCCGTTGGCCTCGGCCTGGGCTGCGATATCGGCGGCCGTCAGACGACCGGCGACCACGTGGTAGGTCAGGATCTTGGTCAGATCAGCCTTCATCGCCGGCTGCATCAGGCTGGTGCGCGTCGCCTCGGGGATCTTCTCGAAGGCGGCGTTGTCAGGGGCGAAGACCGTGAACGGGCCCGCCCCTTGCAGGGTGTCGACCAGGCCGGCGGCCTTCACGGCGGCGACCAGGGTGGTCAGGTTGGAGGCTTTGGAGGCGTTGGCGACGATAGTCTCGTTCGGGCTCATGGCAGCGCCGCCCACCATCGGGTCGGTCGCGGGGGCCATGGCGGCGCCGTCGGCCGGGGCCATGGCGGTCGATTCCGCCGGCGTCGTGGCGGCCGGCTCGTTGTTGCCGCAGGCGCCGAGCGCCATCAGCGCGCCGCCGGAGACAGCGACGAGCATAAGATTGCGAAGTTTGGTCATGTGTTTCGTTCCCTTTGGGCCGCTCTCAAGGCGGTAACGGGAACGTTACGCGCGACACCGCACAATGGATGCATGCCGCGCGACAAGACATCGCAGCTTCACCATTCAGTTTTCGCGCGCACTTTTATGCTGCTTTGCAGCAAGAGAACTATCGTTCGATCAGATCAGTCAACGAATTCCAGATGTTCGCCTTGCCTGCCAGTGGAATTGCATGAGCCGGGCTGGATGAAGGCAGGTCGATAAGGCCAACCCCTGCGACCTCGCCGATAATGCGCCGTCCCAACTTGGCCGCCAGCTTGCCGTTGAAGGCGACCGCTCTCAGCTGCGGCAAGCTGCCGATCAGGCCGCGCAGATCAGCCGCCTCCGGCGAGCGGATCGCGGCATCCAGACTGCCTGACCGTTCCGCCGACGCAACCACATCCCACAGCCCCACGCCGCGCGCCTTCAATCGATCCAGCCGCTGCTCATAGCGAAGGGTTACAAGGTCCTCGCCCAACACACCGCCGATCAGGGGCCAAAAGGCGTTGCGCGGATGGGCGTAGTACTGCGCCGCCTTCAACGAGGCGTCGCCGGGCAGGCTGCCCAGGATCAACAATCGGGTTTCCGCATCGACGACGGGTGCGAACCCCAGCCTGCGATCGCCCGTGTGATCCGTCACTTGACCGGCGGGTCGTCGCGCAGCCAGCCAGTGATCGAGCGGCGCTTGCCGCCGGCGTAGGCGGCGACCGGCGCGACGGAGTGCTGGCGGGGCGTCTTGAACACCGTCCAGACGTTGAAGCCCGGCTTGAACCCGCGCTCGATATCGCCGTTGGCGTCGTGAAACAGCAACTGGCCGCCCCAATCCGGCCGCCAATCGCGCGACAGACCCAGCGTATAGGCCGCGCGCCGCTCGCCGACGCCTGTGTCGTCGTGCTGGGTCAGGAAGTCGCCGGGCCGGAACCAGGTGGCTTGCGCGTCGATCTTGGTCACGCTCGTTTCGCCGGTCACGGCTTTGGCGAATGTTGTGAAGGGCGTGTCGTTGAAAAACTGCACCAGGGCGTGCGTCGCATGGCCCTCGTCCTTGCCGGTGAGCAAGGTCGTGATGATCGGATAGGCCAGATAGATGAAGGAGAAACCGTCGCGACCCTCCGCCAGCGCGCGCTGTATCTGGGCGCCGATCGCATCTCGGCCCATGGCCTGCATGTCTTGCGGCGACAGCAGCTTGCCGCCTTCCGGCGTCTTCAAGGACAGATGCCAAGCCGTGTCGTGTTCGAGCGCAAGCTCCAGCCATTCGGCGCTGACCTCATCCAGCAGATCGGGCACCTGCACCATGCCGTCGCGCGCATAGGCCGCCGCATAGTCGCGGGGATCGAGCCGAGGATTGAGCCGGATCGTGCGCTCGCTCATGACGTCAGTCTCCGAACACCCGCTTGAACACCACGTCCACGTTCTTGGTATGGTAGCCGAGGTCGAACAGGGCCTCGAGCTGGTCGGCGGGCAGGGTGACGCGTTCGTCGGCCTTCAGAAAATCCAGGAAGGCGCCTTCGCCGCGCCAGACCTTCATGGCGTTTTCCTGAACGGCGGCATAGGCGTCTTCGCGCGACACGCCGGCCTGTGTCAGGGCCAGCATGACCCGCTGCGAGTGCACCAGACCGCCCAGGCGGTCGATGTTCTTCTGCATGTTCTCTGGGTAGACGTTCAGCCGCTCGACCACATTCGCCAGACGGTGCAGGGCGAAGTCCAGGTGGATGGTGGCGTCCGGGCCGATGCCGCGTTCGACCGAGGAGTGGCTGATGTCGCGCTCATGCCACAGGGCGACGTTCTCCATCGCGGGCGTCACGGCAGAACGGATCAGACGGGCCAGGCCGGTCAGGTTCTCGGTCAGTATCGGGTTGCGCTTGTGCGGCATCGCCGACGAGCCCTTTTGACCCTTGTCGAAGAACTCCTCGGCTTCGAGGACTTCGGTGCGTTGCAGGTGGCGGATCTCGACGGCGAGACGTTCGACCGACGAAGCGACGACGCCTAGGGCGGCGAAGAAGGCGGCGTGGCGGTCGCGCGGGATGACCTGGGTCGAGACCGGCTCGACGGTCAGGCCCATCTGGTCGGCGACATATTGTTCGACCGCCGGATCGACGTTGGCGAAGGTGCCGACGGCGCCCGAAATGGCGCAGGTGGCGATCTCTTCCTTGGCGGTGATCAGGCGGCGTTTGGCGCGCTGGAACTCGGCGTGATAGCCGGCCAGCTTCAGGCCGAAGGTCACCGGCTCGGCGTGGATGCCGTGCGAACGGCCCACGGTCGGGGTGTACTTATGCTCCTTGGCGCGTGTCTCCAGCGCGGCCAGAACCCGATCGACGCCCTCGATCAGCAGGTCCGAAGACCGCGCCAGCTGGACCGCGAAACAGGTGTCCAGCACGTCCGAAGAGGTCATGCCCTGGTGCAGGAAACGGGCTTCTTCGCCGACGATCTCGGCGACGTGCGTCAGGAAGGCGATGACGTCGTGTTTGGTGGTGCGTTCGATCTCGTCGATGCGGTCGGCGTCGAAGGTCGCATCCTTGCCCTTGGCCCAGATGGCGTCGGCCGATTCCTTGGGGATCACGCCCAGCTCGGCCATCTTCGTGGCGGCGTGGGCCTCGATCTCGAACCAGATCTTGTATTTGGTTTCCTGGGACCAGATGGCGGCGGCGACGGGGCGGGAGTAGCGCGTGATCATGGGCGGGTCGTGTCGGTCGTGGGGGGCGCGGAGTCAAGGTTTGCGGGACGGCGCGGTTGACTTTGCCGACCGTTGTCCCAGATTCAGCGCGCTTTCAGGAGGACGACCTCCCCCACATGGGACCAACGCCGGGACGACCCGACGCCATGCAGGGAGAATGTCATGGGCTGGGTATTCCTTCTTGTCGCCGGTCTGCTCGAAGTCGTCTGGGCGTTTCTGATGAAGGCGTCGGCCGGCTTCACGCGACCGTGGCCGACCGTGGGCATGATCGTCTTCATGATCGGTTCGTTCGGTCTGCTGTCGCTGGCGATGAAGACCCTGCCGCTGGGCACGGCCTATGCCATCTGGACCGGCATTGGCGCAGTCGGCGCCTTTGTGGTGGGCGCGGTCTTTCTGGGCGAGCCGCTGACGCCGCTCAGGATCGCGGGCGTCGCCCTGGTCGCATCGGGCCTGGTTGTGCTGAAGCTGGCGGCGAGCCATTGATGGCGGCGACAGGAGACGCGTGATGGAACTGGTGATCGGCGACAAGGCCTATTCGACGTGGTCGCTGCGGCCGTGGCTGGTGCTGAAACATTGCGGCGCGATCTTCGATGAGATCCTCGTGCCGCTGAACCAGCCCGACACCGATCAGCGCATCCGCGAGCATTCGCCGTCCGGTCTCGTCCCTGTGCTGAAGGTCGAGGGCGAGGTGATCTGGGATTCGATGGCCATCGCCGTCTGGGCGGCCGAACGCTATCCGGAAGCCCGTCTCTGGCCATCGGACGCCCATGCGCGCTGGCTGGCGCGTTCGGCGGCGTGCGAGATGCATGGCGGCTTCACCGCCCTGCGCACGGCCTGTTCGACCGGCCCGGATCACTGGATGGTCGGCCCCAGCCGGGCGCCCGCACCGGACCATCCGGGGCTGGCCAAGGATTTGCGCCGGATCGCCGACCTGTGGCGGAGCCTGCGTGAGCGGTTCGGTGCGGGCGGGCCGTATCTGTTCGGCGACTGGTCCGTGCCGGACGCCTTCTTCACGCCGGTCGCCGCCCGCATCCGCCATTTCCAACTGGACCTCTTCGCGCACGGAGACGACGGCACGGCCCGGTCCTATGCCGAGACCTTGCTGGCTCATCCGCATTTTCTTGAATGGGAAGCCGACGCGCTGGGCTTAACGCGCGACAACCATCCCGGCTGACGCCGCGTTAAGCGGACGCTGTTATTTCGATGGGGATGACGAGCCCGCTCCTGCCCAGCCCTTCGACCCAAGCCGCTGCGCGCGGCCTCAATCCGGTCATGGCCTATGGGCTTGCGGCCCTGGTGGGGGCGGCGTTTTGGGCCAGCCTGCTGTTCGCGGTCTTCTAAGAGGTCAGCGCGCGCCGGCGATGGGAGTCGTCTCGGCGATCAGGACCGGCTCGGCCTGCGGCGGCGGGGCCACGTAATCCAGCGCCATCGGCACGGCGCGCGCGCCCGACGCCACGGCGTCCAGCGTCTTCAGCGGTCCGCCGAACAGCCGCTGATAGATCCAGTAGCTGGCCATGACCTTTTCGACGTAGTCGCGCGCCTGGGGCACGTCGATCGTCTCGATCAGCAGCAGGGGATCGGCGTCCGCGCCCAGTTTTCTGACGGCCGCCAGCATCGGCCCGGGACCGGCGTTGTAGGAGGCCACGGCCCGCAGCAGATCGCCTTGGAAAGCCGGCAGGGCCAGCATTTTGCTGATGTAGGCCTGGCCCAGACGCATGTTGACCGCCGGGACCAGCAGCTTGGTCGGGTCCGAGACGAAGGTGCGATCGCCGGTCATCTCGGCTGCCGTCGTCGGCATGACCTGCATCAGCCCATAGGCGCCGACGCTGGAACGGGCATTGGGATTGAAGTCGGTTTCCTTGCGCGCCAGGGCGTAGACCAGCGCCCGCTCGATGACGAAGCCGCCTTCGGGCGTCAGATCCGGCATCGGATAACGGGTCGCGTCGATGCGCGTGGCGTCCCCGTTGTTGACCGGCAGGATGGCGCGCGCCAGGGCCGTCCACATCTTGGCCGCATCGCCGACGGCGGTGCGCAGGCCGGACCTCAGTTCCGTCTCGGCATCGGCGTTGCGCCCGACCTCATAGAAGGCGACGGTGCGTTTGGCGCGGGCGTCGGCCTGAACGAAGGCTTCCAGGGCGGTCGGTTCGACGGCGGCGCTCTGGGGCACATAGGCGGCGCGACGCAGGCGGGGCTCGGCCTCGTAGGGGCGGGGACCCATGTTCTCGATCGTCGGCTCTTCTCCGAGCTGACGCAGGGCGATCTGGCCATAGAAGGTGGCGGGCCACTGGGCCGACAGGCGCAGATAGTCGGTGACGCGATCCTGACGACCCGACTGGGCGGCGGCGCGCGCGGTCCAGAAGGCGGCGCCGGCGCGGACCCAGGCGTCCTCGGTCGGATCGTTGGCGACGCGTTCGAAGGCGGCGAAGGATTCATGGAACTGGCCCAGACGCCACTCCGCCAGTCCGACCGTCCACCAGTCGCCGATCTGACGCCCCAGGGCCGAGGCGCCGGTCAGGTCGTTGTTGTTGTAGGCGACGCGCGCCGCCTTGGCCGGATCGGTGACGCCGCCGTCGCCGGACACGGCGCTGACCAGACTGTTCCAGGTGCGGCCCAGCACGCCGCCGGGACGCACCGGCTCCGGCGCGCCGTCGGGGCGACGACGCAGCGCCAGCGTATAGACCCGGTCTGCGCACGGCAGATCCGAATAGGTCTCAAGCCAGGCCGTCAGCTCTTCATAGGTGGCGACATGATCAGGATGGAACAGGCTTTCGAACTCGACCTGACCCAGCAGCACACGGTCCTGCGCCTGACGAGCCGCCGTGCGGGCCGTCTCGATATCGCCGCGTCGCAGGGCGTCAAAGGCGGTGGTGTAGGAGATTCTGTCGGCCGAGCTCAGCGCGGTGGGACGTCCGGAACCGGCTCCGGCCTCGGCGGTTGACCCGTAGGGCGTCTCGGCGGTCGCGGCCGTCGTGGCGGCGCAGAACGCAAGGACAAGCGTCGACGCGAGGATCGCGCGGCGGAACAGAAACATAAGCGGCGGCCCCCTCGTTGGCGACGCGCGTAAGCTACGGGCGCGTGTATGGCGATCGGTCGTCAGCATGCGAACATGCCGCGATTAGCCTTGTTCTTCAACCGAGTCCGTTTCAAGGCGAACGGCCAGCGAAAGCAGGTCGCTCCAGACCTGTCGTTTCGCTTGTGGCTGACGCAGCAAAAAGGCGGGATGCAGGGTCGGCATGACGGGCGCCGACACCGCCCCTTCCAGCAGGCGCCATTCCTTCCAGTTGCCGCGCAGCTTCATGATGCCTTCCTCGGCGCCGAGCACCGACTTGGCCGAGGCTGCGCCCAGCAGCAGCACGGCTCTGGGCTTCAGCAGGGCGAAGGCGCGCTCGACGAAGGGTGCGCACACCGCCTGTTCCTGCGGGCTGGGGGTGCGGTTGCCGGGCGGGCGCCAGAAGACCGTGTTGGTGATGAACACCTTGTCGGTCAGGCCTGCCGCCGCCAGCATCCGGTCCAGCAACTGCCCGGCCTTGCCGACGAAGGGTTGCCCCGCCCGGTCCTCGTCCCCGCCGGGACCTTCGCCGACGATCAGAACCGAGGCGTTGGGGTTGCCGCGTCCGAACACCGATTGCGTCGCGCCCATGCCGCGCAGCGGACAGCCCTCGAACGCCGCGACCGCCGCCGCCAGATCCTGAAGCGTCGCGGTGCCGGCGGCCAGCCGCCGCGCCTCGGCGAGGGCGTCGTCGGCGTTGACGCCGGCCAGGGGCATGACGACCGAGGCCGTAGCCCTCTGCACCGCCTTGACGGCCGGCGGCGGGGCGACATGGGTGTGATCGACGGGCGCATCGCCATAACAGGCGTCGACCCCCGCATCCCGCCAGAAGGCGAGCAGGCTTTCGACTGCAGCGATGTCATGGGGTTGCGCGTTCATGTCTCGAACCACCGATAAGCCTTGACCGCCCTCGCGTCACCTTCCGATAAGCGGCATAACCACACAGATAACCGGGATTCAGGGGAAACCATGGCCGAAGACGCCATCGAAGGCGGCGCGGAAAACGCCCGTCAGGACGCCATCATCGACAATCTGCCGCCGCTGGAGGCGCTGAACGGCGTCGAGCGCGAGATCATGGAATATGATGTCGTGATCGTCGGCGGCGGGCCTGCGGGCCTGTCGGCGGCCATCCGCCTGAAGCAGCGCGCGGAAAAGGATGGCAAGGAAATCACCGTCGCGGTTCTGGAAAAGGCGGCCGAGGTCGGCGGTCATATCCTGTCGGGCGCGGTCATCGATCCCAAGGCGCTGAACGAGCTGTTCCCCGACTGGAAGGAACGCGGCGCGCCGCTGGAGACGCCGGTCACGAAGGACAAGTTCCTGCTGCTGGGCCCGCAGGGGTCGGCGTCGCTGCCCATGCCGCTGATGCCGCCCTTCATGCACAATCACGGCTGCTACATCGCCTCGTTGGGCAACGTCACGCGCTGGCTGGGCGAGCAGGCCGAGGCCCTGGGCGTCGAGGTCTATCCCGGCATGGCCGCCAGCCACGTCGTCTGGGAAGAAGAGACGGGTCAGGTGAAGGGCGTCGTCGCCGGCGTCTTCGGCATCGACCGCGAGGGCAAGCCGACCGGCGATTTCCAGCCCGGCATTGAACTGCACGGCAAATATGTCTTCATCGCCGAGGGCGTGCGCGGCTCCCTGGCCAAGACCATCATCGCCAGGCACAAGCTTCAGGACGGCAAGTCGCCCCAGAAATACGGCATCGGCCTGAAAGAGTTGTGGCAGGTGCCGGCCGACAAGCACCAGCCCGGCCTGGCCCAGCACACGACCGGCTGGCCGCTGGACGAACACACCGGCGGCGGCAGCTTCCTGTATCACTTCGGCGATCGCTACGTGGCCGTCGGCTACGTGGTTCACCTGAACTACAAGAACCCGTTCCTGTCGCCGTTCGACGAGTTCCAGCGCTTCAAACACCACCCTGAGATCGCTCAGCACCTGGAGGGCGGAACACGCATCTCCTACGGCGCGCGCGCCATCACCGAGGGCGGCCTGCAGTCGATCCCAAAGCTGAGCTTCCCCGGCGGCGTGCTGATCGGCTGTTCGGCCGGCTTCGTGAACGTGCCCCGAATCAAGGGCAGCCACAACGCCATGAAGACCGGCATGCTGGCCGCCGACGCCGCCTATGAGGCCGTTCAGGCCGGGCGCGCGGGCGACGAACTGGTCGAATACCAGACCGCCTTCGAAAAGAGTTGGGTCTACAAGGAGCTGTCGGTCGTCCGGAACGCGAAGCCCCTGCTGTCCAAGTTCGGCACGACGCTGGGCGGGGCGCTGGGGATGTTCGACATGTGGTGCCGCACCCTGTTCGGCGGCCTGTCGCCGATCCCGACGCTGAAGCACGAAAAGACCGACGCCGCCTCGACCGGTCTGGCCGCCGACCACAAGGCGATCGCCTATCCCAAGCCGGACGGCAAGCTGTCGTTCGACAAGCTGTCTTCGGTGTTCATCTCCAACACCAACCACGCCGAGGACCAGCCGGCCCACCTGAAGCTGCTGGATCCGTCGATCCCGATCCGCGTCAACCTGCCCAAATACGGCGAGCCGGCGCGGCTTTACTGCCCGGCCGGCGTGTACGAGGTGGTCTATGGCGACGAGGCGGCCAAGGCCGATCCCCGCTTCGTCATCAACGCCCAGAACTGCGTTCACTGCAAAACCTGCGACATCAAGGATCCGTCACAGAACATCGTCTGGACCACGCCCGAAGGCGGCGGCGGTCCCAACTATCCGAACATGTGACGGAACGGGGCAGGGGCGGCGTTCCGCCCTTGCCCGCCGCCGCAAAAGCGTGAAGGGTCCGGGCATGATCGCCTCCCGTTCTCGCCTGTTCGCCGCCTCCCTGACCGTCCTCGCTGTGGCGCTTGCCGGCCATGCCTCGGCTCAGGAAACGACCCCGCCCGCCCCGACGCTGGACACCCATCCGCCGGCCGTCATCTTGGAGCCGGGCCAGACGGCGCCGGGTCAGGCTGCACCGGCTCAGGTGCCGACCGAGGCCGCGTCCGATCCTCACATCATCATCACCGACACGCCCGCAACGCCGGCGATCCCGGCCGTCTGGGCGCCGATCCCGACGAACGCCGAGGGCCGCAGCGCCTATGGTCTGTATCTGGCGGGCAAGCTGGCCCTGATGCAGGGCGAGGGGGCCACCGGCTCGGACTATCTGGCCCAGGCGGAACGGCTGGCACCGGAACAGCCTCGCGTGCGCGAACAGGCCTTCACCTCCGCCCTGCTGACCGGCGATCTGGATGTGGCGGCCGCCCTGGCCCCGACCGATGCGACCGCGTCTCCGGCGTTCGTTGAGGGCGGGCGGCTGGTGCGTCTGGTGCAGGACTTCGTGCGCGGCGACGCCAGGACGCCGAACGCCGAACTGGCCCGTCAGCCCATCGGCGCGCCGCACGCGCGCGCCGGTCTGCTGGTCGCGCCGTGGATCGCCGCCGCAGCCGGCGACTGGACCCGGGCGCTTCAGCCGGTCCCGACCGCCGGCGATCCCCTGACCCTGGCCTTCGCCCGCATCAATCGCGCCGCCCTGCTGGAAAAACGTCGCGACTATGCCGAGGCCGAGGTCGAGCTAAAGACCGCTTCCGAAGTCGCCGGCGTCGGCGCCCTGTTCAAACGCCCCTATGGCGAGTTTCTGGAACGGCGCGGTCGCCGCGACGACGCCGTCGCCCTGTATGAAGCCGCCATGGCGGTGCAACCCGTCGATCCGGGCGTGGCCCGCGCGCTGCAACGGCTGAAGGACGGAGGGCGCCCGCCCGCCTTGCCCGACTTCCGCGAAGGCGCCGCCCAGGGCCTGATCACCGCCGCCGCCCAGGCTTCGGCCGAGCGCGGCAACGAGTTCGCCGCCGTCTATCTGCGCCTCGCCCAGAACCTGCACGACGATGACGAGACGGAATATCAGCTGGCCCAGGTGCTCTCCCGCGCCGGTCTGAAGTCCGCCGCCCGCAACGCCCTGTCGCGGGTCGGGACCACCGATCCAAAACTCTATGCCGCCGCCCGCGCTCAGCTGGCCGTGGCTCTGGAAGAGGACGGCCAGTCGCAGGACGCGCTTACCGAACTGCGCCTCGCCGCCGCCGCCAGCCCCGACGATCGGCAGATCGCCTTGGTCTTGGCCGGTCAGCTGATGCAGCTGAAACAGCATGACGAGGCGCTGACCCTGCTGGACGGGCCGCTTCTGAACACCGCTGATCAGGGCGCCAGCGTCCACTTCCTGCGCGGCGCCGCCTATGAGGCGCTGGGGCGCGTTCCCGAGGCCGAGGCCGAACTGTGGGCCGCGCTTCAGACTGCGCCGAACGACGCCGATATGCTGAACTACCTCGGCTATCTCTGGGTCGATAAGGGGCTGCGGGTGCAGGAAGGCGCCGAAATGATCGCTCGCGCCCACGCGCTGGAGCCCGACAACGGCAACATTCAGGATTCGCTGGGCTGGGCGCAGTTCAAACAGGGCCAGTACGACACCGCAGTCAACACGCTGGAAGAGGCTGTCGACAAGGAGCCGTCCAACGCCGAGATCAACGATCACCTCGGCGACGCCTACTGGAAGGTCGGCCGTCAACGCGAAGCCGTCTGGCTGTGGAACCGCGTCCTGGTGCTGGAGCCCGAACCCGAACGTCGGGCCGAGGTCGAACGCAAGATCGCCAACGGGCTGGACGGCGCGCCGAGCGCTCAGGGCGTCGCGCAATAGGTCATGCCTGCCCTGACCGCCCTGGCGCCGGCCAAGATCAATCTGTTCCTGCACGTCGGCGCGGTGGACGCGGACGGCTATCATCCGCTGTCCAGCCTGGTCGCCTTCGCCGATGTCGGAGATCGCGTGTCGGTCGAGCCGGCGGATCGTCTGTCGCTGACGGTCGATGGCCCTTTCGGCGGCGGGCTGGGCGCGACGGACGACAATCTGATCCTGCGCGCGCTGCGTCAGCTGGGCGAGGCCTGCGGCGTCGCGGAGCCGAAACTGAAGGTCACGCTGGACAAGCGCCTGCCCATCGCGGCGGGGCTGGGCGGCGGATCGTCCGATGCGGGCGCGGCGCTGAAGCTGGCGCGCGACGTCCTGGCGCTCAATCTCGACGACCACGCGCTTGAGGCGGTCGCGGGCGTCGTCGGCGCGGACGGGCCGATGTGTCTGCGGATGCGCACGGCCTGGGCCGAGGGCAGGGGAGACGTCCTGACCGACGAACCCTGCCTGCCGCCGCTGCCGGCCGTGCTGTTCAACCCCGGCGTTCCCTCGCCGACCGGCGCCGTCTATCGCGCCTACGACGCAGGGCCGGTGCGAGCGGCCGACAGACCCGCGCCGCCCCGGGACTGGTCCATCGCCGCCGTCATCGAATGGCTGTCGGCCCAGCGCAACGATCTTGAAGCGCCTGCGCTGGCCCTGACGCCGGCGATCGGCGCAGCCCTCTCGGCGGTGGCGATGACCGACCAGATCGCCCTGACCCGCATGTCCGGCTCAGGCGCGACGGTGTTCGGTCTGTACCCCAGCGACGACGCGGCCCAATCTGCTGCGCGCGCATTGTCCGCCGCACATCCCACGGCCTGGGTCAAAGCAACGCAGCTGTCCGTACAGCAACGCTAAAGCTTTGTGGCCGAATACCGGCGATCAGACTGCGAAACCGGCGATTTCGCCCAGGTCTCGCCCAGATTATCACAAACGTTACGCATTGTTTCGAAATCTCGGAACCAGATCACGGCGTTCTGATTTGAGTCGGCAGTTCCGATGTCTGGAACGGGTCGCTGTCTCCCCGTGGCGATCCTCAAACAGGAAAAAGGAAATCGCCATGCTTCGTGCAAAACTGCTTGCCGCCACCGCCGTCGTCAGCCTGATGGCCGCCCCCGCGTTCGCCCAGGACATGACCGCCCCGGCGACCACGACGACGCCCGCCCCGGCGACCATGCCGCAAACCGATCCGGCTATGCCAGCCATGCCGCAGACGCCGGCGCCGACGGCTGAGGCCGCCGCGACCACGACCACGACTGCAGAGGCGACCACGCCTGTCGCCGGCGAAACCGTTGTCGACAAGCTGAAGGCCAGCGGTCAGTTCACCACACTGCTGGCCGCGCTGGACGCCGCCCAGCTGACCGACACCCTGGCCAGCCGTCCGGCCATCTCGATCTTCGCCCCGACCGACGCCGCCTTCGCCGCCGTGCCCGAGGCCGAGCGTACCCGTCTGATGGACCCGGCAAACGCCGCCGAACTGCGCCAGCTGCTGCTGTATCACGTCATCGTCGCCGACGTGACGCCCGACCAGATCATGGGCAAGAAGGGCGGCGTAGAGACGGCCGCCGAGAGCCAGGTTTTGCTGGACGGCACCGGTTCGGCCATCAAGGCTGACGGCGCGACCGTGGTCAGCGCCGAGTTGGACGCCTCGAACGGCGCCATCTTCCCGATCGACAAGGTCCTGAACCCGGCGAATTCCATGGCCGCCATGGGCGATGAAGAGGCCGCCGCGCCCGCCGAAGCCGCCGCTCCGGCCGCTGAGGCGACGCCGGCTGCTGAAGCGACGCCGGCCCCGACCGCGCCGAACGGCCAGCCCGCCGCGATGACGACCACCACGTCCTCGTCGCCGGTCGTCAACCCAACCGATGGTCAGGTCGATACCCCGGCCACCCCGCCGGTCGATGCGGCTGATCCCGCCGCCGACGGCGCGGCCGAAGCCAAGCCGACCCCGAACTGATCAGGGTCATCCACGCGCTCGCTCGGTAGCGTGTTGAAGCGGAAGGCGGCGGGCCCTATGGTCCGCCGTCTTTTTTGCAGCCCCTCCCCACGAGCCCGATTTGACCACCTCGACCGAGCCGCTCGCGTTTCAGGACCTGATCCTGACGCTCCACCGCTATTGGGGCGAGCAGGGCTGCGCCATTCTGCAACCCTATGACATCGAGGTCGGGGCCGGCACGCTGCATCCCGCCACCGTCCTGCGCGCGCTCGGCTCCAAGCCGTGGAAGGCCGCCTATGTCCAGCCCAGCCGCCGCCCCGGCGACGGCCGCTATGGTGAAAACCCCAACCGCCTCCAACACTATTACCAATACCAGGTCATCCTGAAGCCGAACCCGGACAACCTTCAGGAGCTGTATCTGGGGTCGCTGGCGGCCATCGGCATCGATCCGAAACTGCACGACATTCGCTTCGTCGAGGACGACTGGGAAAACCCCACCGTCGGCGCCTGGGGTCTGGGCTGGGAGGTCTGGTGCGACGGGATGGAGGTGACGCAGTTCACCTATTTCCAGGGCGTCGGCGGCATCGAGGTCGATGTGGTGTCGGGCGAGCTGACCTACGGGCTGGAGCGTCTGGCCATGTATGTGCAGGGCGTGGACAACGTCTATGATCTGAAGTTCACCAAGGAGGGCCTGACCTATGGCGAGGTCTTCCTGGAGAACGAGCGGCAGCAGTCGGAAGCCAACTTCCACGGCTATGACGTGGACGGGCTGAAACGCCGGTTCGAGGACATGGTGGGCGAGGTCCAGCGCCTGCTGGACATGCGCGGGCCGCAGGATCAGCCGCTGGTCCTGCCCGCCTACGATCAGGTTCTGAAGGCGAGCCACCTGTTCAACCTGATGGACGCCCGCGGCGCCATCGCCGTCGCCGAACGCCAGAGTTACATCGGCCGCATCCGCGAACTCTGCAAAGCCTGCGCCCTCGCCTACGTCGAACAAGAGCGGAAAACCGCCTGATGCCCCAACTTCTCCTCGAAATCTTCTCCGAAGAGATCCCCGCCCGGATGCAGCAGGGCGCCGCGCGCGACCTGGAGCGGATGGTTTCCGACCGTTTGAAGGCCGCCGGCCTGACGTGGGAGGCGCTGACGACCTATGCCGGTCCGCGCCGCCTGACGCTGGTCATCGACGGCCTGCCCGCCGCCACGCCGGACCGCGAGGAAGAGGTCAAGGGCCCGCGCGCCTCGGCCCCCGAACAGGCGCTGGAAGGCTTCCTGCGCAAGACCGGCCTGACGCGCGATCAGCTAACCGAGCGCGACGGCGTCCTGTTCGCCGTCCTGTCGTCCAAGGGCCGCGCCACGACCGATCTGGTCGCCGAGACGGTGGATCAGGTCGTCCGCACCTTCCCCTGGCCGAAGTCGATGCGTTGGGGGTCCGGCACGCTGCGCTGGGTGCGTCCGATCAAGCGCATTCTGTGCCTGTTCGACGGCAAGGTGGTCCCGTTCGAGATCGACGGCATTTCATCCGACGCGATCACCGAGGGGCACCGCTTCCTGGGCTCGGGCCAGCCGCTGAAGGTCAGCGACTTCGTCGACTACCGCACCCAACTGGAAAAGAACTTCGTCCTGCTGGACGTCGCCGATCGCAAGCTACGCATTCTGGAACAGGCCAAGGCCGCCTGCGCCGCGCGCGGCCTCGCCCTTGTCGATGACGACGGCCTGCTGGACGAGGTGGCGGGTTTGGCCGAATGGCCGACCCCGATCCTGGGCGATATGGACCCGCAGTTCCTGGCCCTGCCGCCGGAAGTCGTGCGCCTGTCGATGAAGGTGCACCAGAAGTATTTCGCCGTTCGCGATCCGTCCAAGGATGGCCTGGCCCCCAACTTCCTGGTCGTCGCCAATGTCGAGGCCACCGACGGCGGCAAGGCCCTGGCCGCCGGCAACAGCCGCGTCCTGAGCGCCCGCCTGAACGACGCGCGTTTCTTCTGGGATGAGGACCAGAAGGTCGGATTCGACGCCTGGAACGCCAAACTGTCTGGCGTCACCTTCCACGCCAAACTGGGCACCCTGGCCGAGCGCGTCGAGCGCATCGCTGCTCTGGCGCGCGAGATTGCGCCGCTGGTCGGCGCCGACGCCGACGAGGCCGAAACCGCCGCCCGCCTGTCCAAGGCCGACCTGCTGTCGGGCATGGTCAGCGAATTCCCGGAACTGCAGGGGATCATGGGCGGCTATTACGCCCGTCTCGCCGGCCATTCCGACGCGATCGCCGACGCCGTGCGCGACCACTACAAGCCGCAAGGCCCCGCCGACACGGTCCCGACCGCGCTTGTCACTGTGGCTGTGGCTTTGGCCGACAAGCTGGACACCTTGGTCGGCTTCTTCGCCATCGACGAGAAGCCCACGGGGTCGAAGGACCCGTTCGCCCTGCGCAGAGCGGCGCTGGGCGTGATCCGGCTGGTGCTGGAGAATGATCTGCGGCTGAGTCTCATCCGATTTATGCCAGCGACCATCGCACATGCGCTGACTTACCCTGACCGTGAGAATGCCGAACAAGCAGTCACGTTAGCTCTAGCGTTGCGCGATCAGTTCGGTATCCCATCCGCTCAGGTTGCTGCCGAGGAAAGCCTTGCGCTTTTAAGCCCTAGTCGAGCGTCCGAGATGGTTGCTCAAACGAGTGATAAAGCCTTTTCCATTGCGATGGAGGTCAGCACCTTCTTCGCCGACCGCCTGACCGTCCTCCTGCGCGACAAAGGCCAACGCCACGACCTCGTCGCGGCCGTCTTCGCTTTGGGCGACGACGACCTCGTTCGCATCGTGCGTCGGGTGGAGGCGCTGGCCGCCTTCCTCGCCACCGACGACGGGGCCAATCTGCTGGCCGGCTACAAGCGCGCCTCCAATATCCTGCGCGCTGAGGAGAAGAAGGGCTCGCTGCCCACCGGCATGGTCCAGACCGGCCTGCACAATCAGCCCGAGGCCGAGACCACCCTGGCCTTCGCCGTCGGCGCCGCCCGCACCGCCGTCGAGGCCGCGCTGGAGACCGAGGACTTCGCCGCCGCCATGACGGCCCTGGCGCGCCTGCGCGCGCCCGTGGACCGCTTCTTCGACGACGTTCT
Organism: Brevundimonas sp. MEB006b; assembly: GCF_030209705.1. Taxonomy (NCBI): domain Bacteria; kingdom Pseudomonadati; phylum Pseudomonadota; class Alphaproteobacteria; order Caulobacterales; family Caulobacteraceae; genus Brevundimonas; species Brevundimonas sp. MEB006b. Next base: position 236,385 of record NZ_JARVRL010000002.1, on the reverse strand, counting down.
GGTCAACTCCGACATCCCCGCAGAACGCGCGAACCGGCTGAAACTGCTGGGCCAGGTCCGCGACGTCATGGGCCAGGTCGCCGACTTCGGCCAGATCGCGGGGTAGGGGCCGCATCGTCTCCTCCCCACGCGTGGGGAGGGGGACCGCGCAGCGGTGGAGGGGCTCTTGACGTCTCACGGCTGCGACGTGGTGAAGAACCCCTCCGTCACGGCGCAAGCGCGCCGCGCCACCTCCCCATTTCATGGGGAGGAGACGGGGTGTTTCAGCTTCGGATTCGGTCTCTCGCCCTGTCGGCGATGAACTCGAGCACGTCGCCTAAGTCCACCCGCACCTGTTCGGCCGAGACGCGGATGACCGCAATGCCCTGGGTCGCAAGCCAGCGCGTGCGTCGAGCGTCGTGTTCGCCTCGGCCTTCGTGGCTTTCGCCATCGACCTCGACCGCGAGCATCGCCTCGGCGCAATAAAAGTCGAGCACATAGAGGCCCGCCGGATGCTGGCGACGGAATTTCAGACCGTCCAGAGCGCGGCGGCGCAGGTGGACCCACAATCGCGCTTCGGGCGGGGTCAGGGCGCGGCGCAGGATGCGGGCGCGCGAGACGGAGCCTTCATGCGTCAACAACCCCTCCACCGCTTCACGGTCTCCTCCCCATTTCATGGGGAGGAGACGATGACGTCAAGGTTGTGCGCACACGTCGCCTGGAAACCGCACACCCCCTCACGCATTGTTACATCCGCAATGGTCAAGGCCGCTCTCACGCGCTAGATCATGCTGCATGTGCGAGCGGGGCCAACCCGCCGGACGATCCGAAAAGCTCAGGGACTGCATGATGACTCAGTGGGTGTACGGCTTCGGCGGAGGCTCCGCCGACGGCGACGCGTCGATGAAGAACCTTCTCGGCGGCAAGGGCGCCAATCTGGCGGAAATGTCGTCGCTGGGTCTGCCGGTTCCTCCGGGCTTCACGGTCACCACCGAGGTTTGCACCCACTATTACGCCAACAACGAGACCTATCCGGCCGATCTGGACACTCAGGTCCAGGCCGCCCTGGCCAAGGTCGAGGGCGTGGTCGGCAAGATTTTCGGCGATGTCGAAAACCCGCTGCTGGTGTCGGTGCGGTCAGGCGCGCGCGCGTCCATGCCGGGTATGATGGACACGGTGCTGAACCTGGGCCTGAACGACCAGACGGTCGAAGGTCTGGCCAAGCTGTCGGGCGACCGTCGCTTCGCCTTCGACAGCTATCGCCGTTTCATCACCATGTATTCCAACGTCGTGCTGGGCCTCAGCCACGACGATTTCGAAGAGGTGCTGGACCAGCACAAGGATCGCCTGGGCGTCACAGTCGATACTGACCTGACCGCCGCCGATTGGGAGAAGGTGGTCGCCGACTACAAGGCCGTGGTCGAGCGCGAACTGGGTCACGCCTTCCCGCAGGATCCCAAGGACCAGCTGTGGGGCGCCGTGGGCGCCGTGTTCGAAAGCTGGATGAACGACCGGGCGAAATTCTATCGCCGCATGCACGACATCCCTGAAAGCTGGGGCACGGCCGTCAACGTCCAGTCGATGGTGTTCGGCAATATGGGTGAGACGTCGGCGACCGGCGTGGCCTTTACCCGCAACCCCTCGACCGGCGAGGCGCGCCTGTACGGCGAGTTCCTGATCAACGCCCAGGGCGAAGACGTGGTCGCCGGCATCCGCACGCCGCAGTCCCTGACCAAGATCGGCCGCGAGGAGATGGGCGAGACCGCCCCCTCGATGGAAGAGGCCATGCCCGAGGTGTTCGCCCAGTTCGTCGACGTCGTCGGCAAGCTGGAAAGCCACTACCGCGACATGCAGGACATCGAGTTCACGGTTGAACAAGGCCGTCTGTGGATGCTGCAGACCCGCAACGGCAAACGCACCGCCAAGTCGGCGCTGAAGGTCGCCGTGGACCTCGCCGCCGAGGGTGTGATCTCTCAGGAAGAGGCCATCAGTCGGGTCGAGCCGTCGGCGCTGGACCAGCTGCTGCACCCGACGCTGGACCCCGATGCGGCGCGCACCGTGGTCGCCGCCGGCTTGCCGGCCTCGCCTGGCGCCGCGACCGGCAAGATCGTCTTCGACGCCGACGAGGCCGAGCGCATGTCGGGTCTGGGCGAGGCGGTCATCCTGGTGCGCGAAGAGACCAGCCCCGAAGACATCCACGGCATGCATGCGGCGCGCGGCATCGTCACCGCCCGCGGCGGCATGACCAGCCACGCCGCCGTCGTGGCGCGGGGCATGGGGCGGGCCTGCGTCTCCGGCGCCGGCGAGATCCACATCGACGAAGCCAAGGGCGTGTTCACCGCGCGCGGCCGCACCTTCAAGGCCGGCGAGGTCATCACCATCGACGGCTCCAAGGGCGAGGTGCTGGACGGCGCCGTGCCCATGATCGAGCCCGAACTGACCGGCGACTTCCAGACCCTGATGGGGTGGGCGGACAAGGTGCGCCGCCTGAAGGTCCGCGCCAACGCCGAGACCCCGCTGGACGCCAAGACCGCGCGCGGCTTCGGCGCCGAGGGCATCGGCCTGTGCCGCACCGAGCATATGTTCTTCGACGACACCCGGATCGCCGCCGTGCGCGAGATGATCCTGGCCGACGACGAGAAGGGCCGTCGCGCGGCCTTGGCCAAGATCGCGCCGTTCCAGAAGTCGGACTTCGTCGAACTGTTCGAGATCATGGCCGGCCTGCCGGTGACGGTGCGCCTGCTGGACCCGCCGCTGCACGAGTTCATCCCCCATACCGAGGAAGACATCGACGCCCTGGCCGCCTCGTCCGGCATCGACGCCGAGAAGCTGAAGCGTCGCGCCAAGGAACTGCACGAGACCAACCCCATGCTGGGCCACCGCGGCTGCCGGCTGGGCGTCGCCTATCCCGAAATCTATGAGATGCAGGTCCGCGCCATCATCGAGGCGGCGCTGGAGGTCAAGCAGAAGTCGGGCGCCGCGCCCCTGCCGGAGATCATGCACCCCCTGGTCGCCCTGGGCCTGGAGATGAAATATCTGCGCGAGCTGACCGACCGCACGGCCAAGGCCGTGTTCGAGGAGACGGGCCAGAGCCTCGACTACTTGGTCGGCACGATGATCGAACTGCCGCGCGCCGCCATCCGTGCAGGCGACCTCGCCGAATACGCCCAGTTCTTCAGCTTCGGCACCAACGACCTGACCCAGACGACGTTCGGCATTTCGCGCGACGATTCCGGCCGGTTCCTGCAGGCCTATCTGGACAAGGGCATCTTCGAAGCCGATCCGTTCGTGCGTCTGGACCAAGACGGCGTGGGCGGCCTGATCGAGATCGCCGCCGAGCGCGGGCGCAAGGTCCGGCCCGAGGTCAAGCTGGGCATCTGCGGCGAACATGGCGGCGACCCGTCGTCGATCGCCTTCTGCGAACAGGCCGGGCTGGATTACGTCTCCTGCTCGCCCTACCGCGTGCCGATCGCCCGTCTGGCGGCGGCCCAGGCCGCGCTGAACGTGGAGCGCGAGAAGGACCGCTAGGCCTTCTCAGCAAGACGAACCCAAGAAGGGCGGTCTCGGTCGAGGCCGCCCTTTTTGCTGCGGCGCCACAAAGTCGCCGATCTTGACGGAACGCTGTATGTGTCCCGGCGTCCACAGGCATTCGTCGTGTTTTCGGGCCTCTGGAACAGATGACGCTGTGACCTATTTAAGCACTCGCTGGATGGGGCTGATGATCGGCTCGGTCATCACATCTAGGAGTTAATAAGAAACAATGCGTAACATTCTTCTCGCTGCTGTCGCCGTTTCCGCAATCGCCGCTCCGGCCTTTGCTCAAACCAACCCTGAGCCGCGTGGTTACGGCTCGCTGGGCTACACTCATCTTGAAGGCGACAATGCAACGACGGGCGCTGTCACCGGTCGTCTTGGCGTCAACCTCAACCGTTACATCGCTGTGGAAACCGAAGCCTCGGTCGGCGTGAATCATGACGACTTCACCGTCGCGGGCGTCGATGGCGAGATCAAACACGAGTGGGACGCCGCCGGCTACGTGGTCGGCAAGGTGCCGGTCTCTGACAAGCTGGAACTGTTCGCACGCGGCGGCTACGGCCACACCGAGCTGAAGCAGAAGTTCCCGGGCGCCAACACCGACGTGGGCGGCGACAGCTGGAACTACGGCGCCGGCGCCAACTACTACCTGGACGGCGTCAACGGCGTGCGCGCCGACTGGACCCGTCGCGACTACCGCGACAACGGTGGTGAAGCCGACGCCTATTCGGTCAGCTACATCCGTCGCTTCTGATCTGATCGATCAGTCCTAACGACGAAGGCGCGCTCCGCAGGGAGCGCGCCTTTTTCGTTCAGAACAGTGAAATCAGCCGAAGTCGCCGGCCAGGGCCCAACGCTGCGAGCCTTCGCCGAACGGGCGAACGAACCAGTCGCGATAGTATTCAAAGGTCTCGATGATCTTTTGTCGAAGATCGGGCGGGTTGACCGCCTCGCCGCGCTGGCGCTTCATCGCCGCCACGCAATCGACCACCATGTTCTGATGCGCCGAGCCACCCATGCTCTTCAACACGGTGGCGATATCATGAGCCAAGCTTTCCAGGACCTGCTTGGGCGTCTTGTGAGCCATTCGGGACATCCCCTGTTCTCGACAGGAGAATGCGTGACAAAAAGTCGTGAAAGATTCAAGCGTGGCCGGGCGAGAATCATCATGGATGCGAATTAACCTGACACAACGCGGGTCGCGCGGTTTGGTTCTCTCAAGGGAGAAAACCATGACGAATTTCGATCCGGCGGCCGCGACGGCCCAATGGCTGGCGACCTTGTCGCCCCAGGAAACGGCCCGGGCCATCGCCTATACCCACGGTTCGCATTGGCTGATCCTGTGGAGCTTCCTGGTCTCGGCCCTGGTCGCCTGGATCATCGTGCGTACCGGCCTGCTGGTCGCGATCCGCAGCCGGATCGAACGTCGCCGTCGTCGGCCGATCCTGGCCAGTTTCGCCGTCGCCCTGGTCTATTCGGGCATGAGCTGGGCGCTGACCCTGCCGTGGGCGATCTATCAGGGCTGGTGGCGAGAGAAACAGTATGGACTGACCAGCCAGGCCCTGGGCGGCTGGCTGGGCGAGGCTGTGATCGGCGCAGCGATTTCGGTCGTGGCGACCTCGCTGCTGCTCGTGGCGATCTATGCCCTGATCCGGCGCGCGCGTCGGTTCTGGTGGGCCTGGGCGGCCGGCGTGACGGCGGCCTTCATCGTCATCGGCCTGGTGCTCGCGCCCCTGGTGATCGAGCCGATCTTCAACACCTACACGCCCGCGCCAAACGGGCCGGTGCGCGACGCCGTCGTGACCCTGGCCAAACAGACGGGCACGCCGTCGGACAAGATCTTCATCTACAACGGCTCCAAACAGTCCGACCGCTACACCGCCAATGTCTCGGGCCTGTTCGGTACGGCGCGGGTGGCGATGAGCGACACCATGTTCAAACAGGGCGCGGATCTGGCCGAGGTGCGCGGCGTGATCGGCCACGAGATGGGCCACTATGTCCGGGCGCACATTCTCTGGACCGTCGGCATTTTGGTCCTCCTGTCGGTGCTGGCCTTCTGGCTGACCGACCGGCTCTATCCAGTGGCGCATCGTCTGCTGAAGGCGGATCGCGTAGGCGACATCGCCGACCCTGCGGGTCTGCCGGTCCTGGCCCTGGTGCTGGCCTTCTTGGGCGTGCTGGGCACCCCGGTCTTCGCCACCATGACCCGCACGATGGAGGAGGACGCCGACCACTTCTCGCTGGTTCACGCCAATGCGCCGGACGGCCTGTCCAAGGCCCTGATCAAGACCGCTGAATACCGCGCGCCATCGCCGTCGGCGATCGAGGAGTTCCTGTTCTACGATCACCCCAGCGTGGAGAACCGCATCCGCCGCGCCATGGAATGGAAGGCGACGCATCCCGCCCAAGCCTTGGCAGAGCAACCGACGCGTCCTTAGGGCATTGAAGGCTTCGCCATTCCAAGCGGAGCCTTCGCCCCATGATCGACCTTTATCGCGGCCTCGGCCTGGGCGTTCCGGCCCTGATGGACATCGCGCCCCTGATCGCGCGGGTCGTGGTCGGGGGAATGTTCTTCCTGTCCGGCTTCTACAAACTGTTCACCCCGGCCCAGGCCGAGAAGATGCAGAAGACGATGGTCGAGGCCGGCATCGCCGCGCCGCGCCAGACCGCCAAGTTCGTCTCGGTGTGCGAGTTCGCCTTCGGCGCCCTGCTGATCATGGGCCTGTTCACCAGCCTGGCGGCCCTGGTGCTGCTGATCATCAGCCTGGTCGCCCTGGTGACGGTGGCGTCAAAGTCGGTGGAGGGAACCAGCCTCGGCTATCGCCTCTCCAGCTATTTCGACCTGCCCGAGACCCTGCTGATGGTCATCCTGGTCTGGCTGATCGCCAACGGGCCGGGGGTGTGGAGCCTGGACTTCGTCCTGTTCCTGCCCCGGCTTTGAGGCTTCAGGCCGCGCGCTTCCTGACAAAGACCGTCCCGGCCGAATAGCCGGCACCGAAGCTGCAGATCAGCCCCGTATCGCCCGCCTCGAATCCGTCGTTGTGCAGGTGGAAGGCGATGATCGACCCGGCCGAGGAGGTGTTGGCGTATTTGTCCAGGATGATGACGTTCTCATCGGCCGACGGCTCGCGACCCAGCACCTTCTTGCCGATCATCGTGTTCATGTTGATGTTGGCCTGGTGCAGCCAAAGGCGCTTTAGCTCGTGCGGATCCAGGCCCAGTTCGCTGGCGTGATCCACGATCATGTCCGACACCATCGGCACCACGTCGCGGAAGACCTTGCGGCCCTGCTGGATGAACAGCTTGTCGTTCTGGATGCTGTCGTCGGCCTCGGGGCTGTCCAGATGCGCGGTGTCGCGCGCGTTGCGATTCAGGAAGCCGAAGTTGTTGCGGATGTTGTTCGAGAAGGTCGTCTTCAGCCGCGTGCCCAGCACGTCCCAGCCGCCGGGTCCCGCCGTGTCCGACGACTCCACGATCACCGCCGTCGCCACGTCGCCGAAGATGAAATGGCTGTCGCGGTCGGTGAAGTTCAGGTGGGCCGAACAGACTTCCGGATTGACCATCAGCACGGCCTTGACCGAGCCGCCGGCGATGAAGTCCGCCGCCGTCTTGATGCCGAAGGTCGCCGAGCTGCACGCCACATTCATGTCGAAGGCGAACCCCTCGATGCCCAGGGCCTGCTGAACCTCGATCGCCATGGCCGGATAGGCGCGCTGCATGTTCGATGCGGCGCACAGGACCGCGCCGATCTCGCTGACCGGCTTGCCCCAGGCCTCAATCGCCTGACGCGCCGCCTTGACCGCCATCTCGGCCAGGATCGAGATTTCGTCGTTGGACCGTTCGGCCAGGTTCGGCGCCATCCGCTCGGGGTCGATGATTCCGGCCTTGTCCAACACGAACCGGCTCTTGATGCCCGACGCCTTCTCGATGAATTCGGGCGAGGAGTGCGACTTGGCCTCCAGCTCGCCGGCCTCGATCTGGGCGGCGTGGCGGGCGTTCCAGCCGTCAGCCCAGGCGTTGTAGCTGTCGACCAGTTCGGCGTTCGAGACCGACTGTTCGGGGGTGAAGAGGCCGGTGGCGGCGATCACTGCATTCGACACTTTGTGGTTCCTATCGCTCGACGCGCGGCGTCTCGCTGCTTGAGGAGTGTGTTCCTATCGCTCGGCCCGCGGGACCTTGCTGCTTGAGGACAGTCCGTTTCCTATCAGAACGCGTCAATAGGACGGCGGCGGCTTGCGGTCGAGACTGGCGATGACGCCGGCGGCCCAGCGCTGGACCTGGCCGCGCGGCGCCTTGGGGGTCGGCTGGTCGCGCGCGGCGATCAGCCGGTCCACCAGATCCTCGGCCTCGCAGGGCCAGCCCTCGGGCGTGACATAGAGGGGATAGGCGATCAGGGCGGCGTGGACCAGGTGATCGACGCCGGCGCGGCGGCTGCGGCGCTCGAACGTCAGCCGGTCGTCGGTCAGTCCCCATCCGGCATAGAAGGGCCGGCCATAGACCGACACCGCCTTGCCCCGCATCAGGGCCTCGAACCCGGTCAGTGAGGTCAGGGTCGCCACCCGGCGACAGGCGCTCAGACAGTCGATGATATCCAGCCCGTCGCCCACCGCATCGACCGAGGCCATGGCCCCGGCGTCCAGTCGCCCAGGCCGGTTGCCCGCCAGCACGTCGGGGTGATTGCGATAGACCAGAAAGGCGTCCGGATGATCGCGCCGCGCCGCCTCCACCAGGGCCGAGTTGGTGTTCAGATCCGGCGCACAGCCCAGCAGGATCGACTTGTCGTTCTCGACCTGACCAACGACCAGCAGGATGTCGCGATCAACAGGCCAGTCCGTCGGCGCCTGACCCCTCAGATTGTATTTCGACAGGCCGGCATCGACCACGCGCGTCCGCAGGGCGGCGGCCCGCGCCAGCTGAACCGGCGACAGGTCCGAGGTTTCGATCAGGGTTTCCAGCCGCGAAGGCCGCGACGGATCGTAATAGACGCCCTGATCGTCCAGGGCGACCGACAGGGCGCCGACGAAGTCGGACCCCAAGCCCCGCGAACGGATAAAGCCGTCTTCCATCCGCACGGTCGGGCCGTCAAATGCAGCCGCCGCCTGACGCGTCGCCTCGCTCTCCTTGCCCGCCCACCAGATCAGTCGGCCGTTGGTGGCGGTCGCATGGGCGGCGGCGCGCGACGGCGACATGAAATAACGCATCGTCGCCTTGGGCGAGTTCAGCAGGCGGCGCACCGGCGGACGCTTGGCGGGGGCGAACCCGACTGCCGACCAAAAGCCCGCTAGTCGGTCGGCCCGGTCGCGCAACGCGATCAATCGCTCCAGCGCCTGTTCGGCCTCGCACCGTTCGCCGGTGACGGGATCGACATAGCGGCTGTAGGCGATCAGGGCGGCGGCGGCGACCTGTTCGATCGACCGCGCGACGCCGCGCCGCCCCGTCTGGACCGCATCGGTCGTCAGACCCCAGCCGGAATAGAAGGGCGCACCGAAACACCGCACCGGCAGGCCGCGCAACAGCGCCTCGAAGCCCAGCGCCGAGGTGACGCAATAGACAGCATCCACCGCCGCCAGCAGGTCGGCGGGCCGTACATCCGTATCGACCAGAGTGACGCCCGTCAGGTCCGTCACGCAGCCGCGCTTCTTGCCCGCCGCTACCGCCGGATGGCGTTTGACGATCAACTGGGCGTCCGGCTCGTCGCGCCGCGCGGCGGCGATCATCTCATCGAAGCTCTGGGCCGTCGCGAGGCCACAGGCGATTGAGGCGTCTCCAAACGTCTGGTCCACGATCAGCACACGCCGACCGGGTTTCAGCAGGCCCGGATCCAGCGGCCCGCCCATATTGGTCTTGGACACGCCAGACGCCACGATCCGGTCGATCAACCCGCGCGCCCGCACGGTCATGGCGGCGTCGCACCAGTCGTCGGCCGTCTGGATCAGATGCTCCAACCGACTGGGCCGCGTCGCATCATAATAGACGCCCAGATCGTCGACGATGAGGCTCAGGCTGGTCGCCCCCGCCTCGCCGATCCCGACCGATCTTAGGAACCCGTCCTCCAGCGCCACATAGGGCCGCCCGTTCTTCTGCGCCCACCGTCGCCCCGCCGCCGCCGTCGGCTTCATCCCCCAGCCCAGCACCGCTTGCACGTCCTCGCCTGGCAACCGACGCAGCTCGTAGTCGGCCAGAAACACGTCGAGGAACGGGACTTTCAGCACGCCGGGCGCACAGACCCAGGCCGGGATTTTCGAAGGCGTGTCGGAGGGTAGGGGCAAGGCGAGTCCGCTGAGTTTCGACGCGAGGTTTAGGGCGGTTGCGTAAAGGCGGCTAGGGTTCGCACCCGTCTCCTCCCCATTTCATGGGGAGGTGGCTCGAAGCGCAGCGGAGAGACGGAGGGGTTCTGCACCGCATCACGGGGGCCTGCGGGACTTCCAGAGCCCCTCCACCGCTTCGCGGTCCCCCTCCCCACGAGTGGGGAGGAGACAGCCGGTCAGCCCGCCCGGGCCAGCAAGGCCTTCGCCTGCTCCAGATGCAGCCGCTCGACCATCGCCCCGTTCACGCGGATCGCGCCCCGCCCCTCGGCGTCTGGCGCATCGAAGGCGGCGACGATCGCTCGCGCATCGGCGATCTCGGCTTCGGACGGCGAGAAGGCGGCGTTGGCGGCCGCGATCTGCGACGGGTGGATCAGGCTCTTGCCGTCGAACCCGTACAGTCGCCCCTGCAGTGCCTCGGCCGCCAGGCCTTCGGCATCCTCGATCCGGTTGAACACCCCGTCGATGGCCAGCAATCCGTTGGCCCGCGCGGCGGCGACCAGCATCGCCAGCCACGGCTTGAACGGTTCGCGATCCGGCGACGCCGCCGTCCCCAACGCCTTGGCGAGGTCGTTGACCCCTAGCATCAGCCCGTCCAGCGCCCCATCCGACGTGGCGATGTCGGCCAGGGCCATCAGCGCGCGCGGCGTCTCGATCATGGCCCACAGGGCGCAGCCCTCGGCCAGGCCGGCGGACAGGGCGTGCACGGCGTCGGGCGTCTCAACCTTGGGCGCGACGACCAACGTAGCTCCCGCCGCCTTCATCGCCGCCAGATCGTCCAGCCCCCAATCGGTGTCCAGCCCATTGATCCGCACGCCCAGGCGCGGCCCGAAGCCCCCGCCGCGAACCGCCGCGACGGCGGCTTCGCGGGCGTCAGCCTTGGCCTCGGGCGCCACAGCATCTTCCAGGTCCAGCACGGCGACATCGCAATCCAGCGTCCGCGCCTTCTCGATCGCCCGTGCATTGGAGGCGGGCAGATAAAGGACGCTGCGGACCCGGTCGCTGCGCATCAAACGCGGCCCGTAACGGGCACCAGGGAGCCGGTCATGGCCCGGCTCTCGGGCGAGGCCAGGAACAGGATTATCGCGGCCAGATCGGCCGGCGCGACCCAGGCCGCCGGGTCGGCGTCGGGCATGTCCTGACGGTTCGTCGGCGTGTCGATGATCGACGGCAGGACGGCGTTGACGGTGACGGATGTCGTCTTCAGCTCCTCGGCCAGCGCCTGGGTCAGGGCGTGGACCCCGGCCTTGGCCGCCCCATAGGCCCCCATGCCGGCCCCGGCCTTCAACGCGGCGGCCGAGCCGACGTTGACGATCCGTCCCTCGGGCGAAGCCTTCAGCGCCGACAGGGCGGCGCGGCTGGCGTTGACGGCGGTGGTGACGTTCAGCGCATACATCCGGTCCCAAGCCGGTTCCGCATCGTCGGTCGTCTGCCAGACAAAGCCGCCGGCGATGTTCAGCAGGGCGTCCAGCCGCCCGAACCGCGCGATCACAGCATCGACGGACTTCTGCGCCTGGCCGGCGTCCGTCAGATCGACCCCGCCGACCTCCAGCACGTTGTCGGGCACGGCATGGCCCGAGGCATGGTCGATGACCGCGACCTGCCAACCGGCTTTCAGCGCCGCCTCCAGCACCGCCCGGCCCAGGACGCCGTGTCCGCCCGTGATTGCGACTGTCCGCTGCATCATCCGCTCCTCCATGTCGCCGGGGACCATAGAGCCGGCTGCGGCCGGATCAACCGGCCCGATCAAGCGTCGGCGAACACCTTCGCCATCAACCGCTCCAGCGCCTCCTGATCGTCCGTATCGAAGGCGGCCGGCGTCGTCGCATCCACGTCGAACACCGCGATCAGAGCGCCGGATGCGTCGCGCACGGGCACCACGATCTCGCTGGCCGAACGGCTGTCGCAGGCGATATGGCCGGGGAAGGCGTGCACGTCCTCGACCAACTGCGTCTGGCCGGTCGCTGCGGCCGCGCCGCACACCCCGCGCCCGAACGCGATGCGCAGGCACCCCAGCGTCCCCTGGTAAGGCCCGACCACCAGTTCGTCCGCCTTGTCCGGCGCCACGACATAGAAGCCGGTCCAGAAATAGTGCTCGAACGCATCGGCCAGCATCGACGCCACCGTCGCCATTCGCGCCGTCACATTCGGCTCGCCGTCCAGCACGGCCAGGACTTCCGCCTCGACCTCCAGATAGCGCGCCGCCTTGTCGGCGGGACGATCATTGCGGGCGACATAGGCCATCAGGGAAACTCCGGAGCGGGACAGGCTGGCGATATAGGCGAGCGGCCGGCCGAAGGGGAGGGGGCCGTCATTCGCCGCCGCCTGGCCGGGAACGCTTCCATACGCCCCCGTGTTGGCGCTGGGAGACAACGACGGAGGCTCGCGTGACATCCACCCCTTCACGATCGCTCAGCTTGATCGCCGCCCTGATGCTGTCGGCAGCCGCGGCCGCCTGCGGTCAGGACGCCGACGCGCCTGGGCCAGCTGACGCGACGCAGATCCCCGCGCCGTCCGCACCAGAGCCGACAGCACCGCCTGCGGAACCGGCGAAGACAGGCTCCAGCCCCGCCACGTCGTCGTCGGCATCCGCGACGCCTGCGGCGTCGCGCAAGTCCTGCTATCTCTCGGTCGACGGCAAGGTTCTGCTCGACGAGCCGTGCCTCGTCTATCCGTTCGGCGACGGCGGCTACACGATGAACGCCTGGTCCGAGGGCAAGCCCAAGAACTCGCATTTCGCCGTCGTCGTCCTGATGGCCGACGGCTCGGCCGACGCCACCTGGAACGCCGATCCCGATGACGATAAGGCCGGCGATCGTCTGGGAACCGTGCGCCTCAGCGACGGCTGCTGGATCAACGACCGCGTGCGCATTTGCGTGCGAAAGTCGATTTCAAAAATGTTTGTGTCAGGACCACTTAAGACTGGCTCAAGCGCTGCTTGAAAAAGCGCTTAATTTCTCCCCCGCAAAGTAGCTGACCACTTAACAGTGCTTCAGTCGGTTTGAATTTTTCTCGGAAGTGATTGCAGTTTAGCGCCAGAAGCGGTCATTCACTGAGCGCCGGAAACACGTCATTCATCGATGCAGTCCGAGCCTGGGGACGTCCGCTTTTTGGTCCGATGCCTTTGGCCGATTCTGACCCATGGCGGACGTCTAGGGCGTCCGGTTTGGGCTCGCTAATTTCGCGCAGATTGGTCTTTTCGTATGGATGCAGTGACGCCAGTAGGCGCGTGCTATCTGCATATAAGATTCTGACATGTTCGTGCTTCTTCTTGCCCTGCAGTCCCCGCCAAGCCCTCCTGAAGATTGGATGAATGTTCTCTCATCCCCCGACGGCGTGTTCGGAGCCGATGCCACCACATTCACTATGCAAGGCGAGGGGCGCGGGATCAGGACTGTGTGGATCGAGCGTGGACAAGCTCCAGTGCTCGACCGAATGGTTGGAAACTGCAGGTCGAAGACTATCCGGTGGTTGAGCGAGCAGGACGATTTGGCAGATGCAACAGCCAAAACCGACAATGATGGAGCTTTGCAGAAACCGGACGAGTGGGAGGAGACACTTCTCAAAAGACTTTGCAACTATCCATACCTTTTCGATGCGCGGCTAGTCCCTGAAGGGTCGGGTCTAATCATAAATACTGATCGGACTCCTCGCGATCTTGCTACCTTCACGGCGGCGGCCCCTCAGATGATGGAGCCGACGCAACTGCCCCCTCCGCCGATTCAATGCGTTCCTGGAGTGGCCGGGCGGTATGTTCGCTCGCGTGAGGACTGCTAAGAAGGCCTGCGCTGTATGGCTATAGGGGTGAGGTTTGCTTCCAACTCTAGCTGACATCGACCGCGACTGCTTTCGGCAGGGGAACCCAAGACTGAAATCGACCCAGTGCGGACACCCAGGCGGGTGATTGTCTGCAGCGCAGCATAGGTTCAAAATCTCCGCAGGGCTAGATTGGGAGTTGGCATTGGTCCAGATTCGCTTCCTGCGATTGTTCATGCTGGTGCCGCTGGTGATGGCATTGCTGGGTTTGGCGCTCAGCAGCGTGAGCCCACCCGCTGGGCTCGCGGTGATGCTCGTTGCGCTTTTTTGTGGGGCTGTTTGTTTTCGAGATCGTCTGTCCGAAATGCGGGAAGTCTCCTTATATCCGCGTCCGTTTTCGCGAAGATGGTCGCGAGCGGATTAAATACTCAGCGCCTCTGATGGAAACTGTTTGCTCGCGATGCGGCCATGATTTTTATTGAAAATACATCAGCCAACGTCCTTTTCGCATTCTTTAGCGAACTTCGTCTCACGACCCGTTGCTGACGTTCGTTAGCGCCTCGCCTTACGCTCTGACCGCTCCTGCCAAGCGAGGCCGCCGAAGACAGCTAGTAGGCCCACGAGAAAGAGGGCGTCCTGTATTATGGGAGCGGCGCCAAGCATCTCCGCTGGCAATCGAGCGGTTAGTAACACCAGCCCTCCCCAGGTCACGGCCCGCGCTATGCCATTCGGTTTAGGTCCTCGACCTTCCTGCAGATCAACCATTGGCTCTCCACCCTGCGTTGAAGATAATGATGCGTAACTTACGCTGTCCACCCCTAGCCGATGTTTGAGACGCTCGCTCACGGGGGTCGCCAAGGTCCGCTTTCCACCCTTCTGAGACATAGGGGCAGTCCGCTTTACGGCGGGCCGCCCCAAGCCTGCTCAGAGGTCGATCTGCTCTGAAATCTCCAGCGCGTCGTCGGCTTCGATGCCGAGATACCTGACGGTGCTCTCGAGCTTTCCGTGCCCGAGAAGGAGCTGGCAGACGCGAAGGTTTCCGGTCTTCTTATAGATCAAGGCCGCCTTGGTCCGTCTCAGGCTGTGGGTGCCATAGGCGCTGGGGTTCAGGTCGATCATTCTTGCCTAGGTTTCGACCAGCCGGGCGTACTGCCTGGTGCCTATGTGCTCTCCATCCCGGCTGCGGCTAGGGAACAGCCAGTCGTCACGCCGTCGTCCTCGGCGCTCCAACCATTGAACCAGAGCTTCCCTAGCGGCCTCCGTGATCTCGAACGGCACGGGCCGACCGGTCTACTGCTGGATGATCATCGACCGCTGCCGAATGGCGCCGCCTTGAGCAATATCGCCGAGACGGAGTTTTACCAGATCACAGCCCCGCAGTTTGGCGTCCAATGCGATGTTGAACATCGCAACATCCCGTATCGATCCAACGGACTTCAGGTGCTGACGGATCGCCCAGATGTGCTTTGGCTTGAGTGGGGCCTTCGCACCGGTCATTCGACCAGCGTTCCAGGGTTTGCGGGGTAAACGAAACAGATCGGGCTGGCTCATGGCCACCTCCCACGATCAACACCCTTCCTCCTCAAGATACGCTCCAAACAACCTAGATGCGCCAACAGCAGTCATGCGCACAGTGTCGTAGAGCAGACTTCCAGCAACTTTGTCAGGAGATTATGGGCTTGCTAGTTTCGTATCTCAGTGCTCGTGCGTGCTGCCCAACCGCTGCCGATATCGGGCTCGCTCGGATGGTGAGAGACTAATTGTCCTCGTCAGGACCGATCGCTTGGTCAGATGGCTCATACAGATAGTCCAGCAAATCGCCTGGTTTGCAATCCAATGCAGCGCACAGGCGGGCAAGCGTGCGGAATCGGATGCCTTTGACCTTGCCTGATCGAAAGAGGGATAGCTGAGTCTCGCTCAGTCCGACCTGCTGAGCCAAGTCACGAGCTTTCAGGCCCTTAGCGGTGATTAGCCTGTCGAGTGTTACCCGGACCGGCATCAGATCATCTCGTCCAGCTCGGCCTGGACAGCCTCAGCCTGATCCAGAACACGGCCCAGAAGGAAAAGGGCTCCGCCGATCATCCCCAGCGTCATGCCCGCGACATCGAAATGCAGGTATCCACCGCGCATCTGTTCCAAGAAACGCAGCAGGTTGGTCGCGACGAATACGCTGAAGACGCCGCCAAGCCCAAGCGCCAGACCGACCCGCCGCAAGGCGTTGGCTACTGTCGCGGTGAACATGCTGCCGCGAGCCAAATCACCCATCGCCTGACCGATCGACCAGACGCCGAACAGGTAGCAAAACGGTGAAACTGTCCACACCAATGGCGTCATAAGGCTGCTCCCATCCATCCTTCCAGACAGCGAAGTGATGACGGGCACGATGACCCCGGCCCACGTCACCAGCAGGCCGACGCTCAGCGTCATAAATACCGCCAGCCAGCGAAAACGGACGCACATACGTCGAAATCGAGAGAGGTCCGACGGTCTCATGGCAGCTCCTGCATATGTCCGATTTTTAATCTTGACTTAAAGATCGATGCTTCGCAACTTTATATCGGACTTAAACACGGAGAGCGTAGCTTATGACGGCGCCAGCCATCGAAACAAGGCATCTGCCGAAGTGCTTTGCGCCCACGTCGCTCTGCCTCGTTGCAGTCGCCGGCATCGGCCTCATCACGGATAATCTCGGTCTCTGGATCTGCGTTGCGATTGCGGTGGGCGCCGCCCTGACAGGGTTTCTCGCTTGGAGGGCAAAGCGATGATAAGGGGCACATCTTCCGACCGGGCTGTTCGGCCCAAGTTCACCGCTGGCTATGCGGGGCTCTTGGCGCTCGTGATCCTGGGCACCTTCGTGATCCACGAGGGCGCGCACTGGGGTGCAGGCACGATACTCGGGCACCAGATGTCCTACGGCCTGAATGGCTCGGTTCCCTCAGCCGCGACATCGGCGGGCGACCACGCCCTGATCTCGATCGCCGGTCCTCTTGTCACGATCCTACAGGCCCTGATCGCGCTCTACCTGGTGCGCACCAGACGAAGTCTGGCCGCGTTTGCGGTCCTCTATGCTGCGGCCTTCATGCGCGTGGTGGCGCAGGGATTGAGTTTCATCCTGCCCAATGACGAGGCGCGCGTCAGTGATTGGCTCGGTATCGGCTTCTGGACTCTGCCTATCGTCACCGCCTCGGCCTTAGTCGCTTGCACGATCTGGGCTTCGCGACGCCTTGGGGCGTCATGGCGCTTTAACGCTCTGGCTTATCTCGTAGCTAGCCTCACCGTAAGCGTGATTGTGGGCGCCGACATGATGATCCGACGCGCGGGGTGAGCTTGACGCTTTGATGCGAACCGAACCTCAATCGGATCAAATTGGATGGGAGATATGCCTGACCGCGCACGCAGACGCGCACTTCGTCGCCGACTTCGCGTTCGATCCGACGCGGACGCTAGGCGCCCGCACGGATATGACCGTCCCCTTGGTTCGGAGAGCCGTTCCAGAGACCTTTTTCGATCTAGATCTAAGGCAAGTCGAAAATGGTTGTAGCGAAGTTGTTGAGTGTCGTTTGCGACATATCGGTATTGTTCAGGACCACTACCGATCGACGATCCGACGGTCGGTAGGTGAGAAGGGATTTGTATCCCCCCACGGATCCGGTTTCCCAAGCGACAGGTCCGGCAGATCCTACGCGCACCCTCCCGCCTAGGGCGTAGCCTTCCTGCAAGTATCGGACATTCAAAAGGTCTGACTTCGATTGCGGGGTCAAAATAGGCCCGCTCAGGAGCCGATCTGCGAATGTCAGCAAGTCAGCAGCATCCGAATAGAAGGTTCCAGAGGCGGCCCCGTAGCCATAACATGTGCTCATATCCAACTGCGCGGCGACGGTCTGACCATCGAAGGCTGGGACTAAGCCGGGAATGCCTTCGAACCCGCGGCTGGCGATCCCCGTGTTCGTCAGGCCCATTGGCTCGAACAGCAAACTCTGCGCCAAATCCTCAAAACGTGCGCCGGTTTGAGCTTCAATGACTGCGCGAGCGATCACCCAGTTCATGAAGGCGTAATCGAAGTCCGAACCAGGAACGAACTTCGTCTCCGTCGGCGCGAAACGGCTGACCATTTCTCTCGCAGAAGCATTTGACGTTCGCAGATCGGAATTTGCCTTGGCGGCCGGCATCAAAAGATCAGGAAGCCCGCTCGTGTTAGACAGCAGGTGCGCCAAGGTTACGGTCGCTCCACTGCTCGTAGGGAAATCTGGAAGAAGCGTAGATAGCGGCGTATCCAGGCGCAGCAATCCCATTTCCACCAGCCGAAGAACCATGGCAGCCGTGAATCATTTGGAGATGGAGCCAATGGCGTAGGTTGAGGCGGTGCTGGCCGGGGACTGATCGCGAACGTCGGACACCCCGTAAGCCTTCAGCATGATCGGTCGACCCGCGATCGCAACCGAGATTACGCCGTTGAAGTTCTGCGCCTGGGCAAAGCCGTCAGCAACCACTTCAATAGCCCCCATGGCCATTGCAACGGATTGGCCTGCGGGCATAAGCCACACTGTCGCTAACGACGTGGCGAGCAGTTGGCGACGCGGCATATTCATCTGGAGTTCTCGGTTGGGACGCCCAGCTTCATAGGAAGCTTCACCACGCTCAACCAAGTGACAACGAAGACAGGTTCGCCGCCTACTCGATTGGCTTGAAGAGTAAGCAGCCGCCAGCGCGGAGGGTTAGTCCTGACCGTGGCCCGGTTCGATGGGACCGCCGAGCGGCACTTCCGGGGCCGGAATGTCTGCGCGGACCAGCCGATGCGCCGCCGCCGCAAGCTTGTGTCGCATCTGCGCCGGTCGGCGCCACGGTCGCAGGCTGTCGGAAGCCGAGATTGGATCGCCCAGGTGGTGTTCGGCGACGAACCGGGAGAAGGCGCCGTGACTGCGTGATCGAAGCGGACGCAGACGATCCAAGCCCTGGTCTCGCAGATGTTCGATGCCGGCACTGATGCCGCCGTAGGCCATGATTGCCTGGGTGACGCGCATCTCTTCGCACCCCAGCCAGTGAGCAATCAGCCGATTACGAAATACGCCGACGCACGCCCCTCCCGCCGCTTCAGGGTCCGCCCCCGCATCCAGGGTCAGGTCGCATTCGCTATCGAAGCCCTGCGACCGGTTGTTGACGTTGCTGGACCCGATTCGAATAAAACGGTCATCGACGACGGCGAGTTTGGCGTGGACGATGATGATCCGGCCATTGCGCGTGACAGGGCTGTAGGCGCTGAACCGCCCATGCCGATCGGCGTTTTCTAGCCTCTTGAGAAAGGCCGAGCGCGTCTTGTCCATGGTCATTTGATCGAACCAGCTTGGCGAATGCTGGGTCGAGACCAGGATCACCTCCGGGCCATCGGCTTCATCAAGCCGCTGGGCGATAGCCTCCGCGACGACGGGCGAGGTGAAATACTGGTTCTCAATGTAGAGGGTCGTCTTGGTCGCAGCGATCGCGGCCAATGTGGCCGCCTCGCCCTGCCTCAACTCCGGAAAATCTTTCCACGGGGCCTGGGTTCGAGACACGCCGATCTCAACGTTTTCCAGATCGGGCTTCACAGCGTCCGGCCAGACGTCGCAAACGCTTTCAGCCCAGGCGGCAAGCGGCTCTCCCGTCGCTCTCGCCCACCGTTCGCGGAAAAGGGCACCCAGAGTGGCCGCCGGAGGACCATCGACCATCGCCATGACCTCATGGCGGCAATCGTAGCAGGGCGTTCCCTTATCGGTCTTCCCCCGACGCGGGTCGGGGTGGAGATGTTCGGGGCTATCCCATCGGTCGGGACCGATGTCGCAACTGCCGCAGAAGGCCACGGCGTCATCCACGATGATGACCTTCTGGTGGTGGGAAGCGCCTGGCGGCAAGGTTCCGTCCAGACGGAAATCGACGCGCGTGTCGGCGAAGAAGCGACGGCTGCGCCAGGGAAAGAAGCGCTGCGTGGCCGCAACGGCTAGGGGCGACTTCCAGCACAGGATCCGGATTTCCAGATCTGACTGGGCTTGCGACAGCTCTTTGAGGAAGCGGCCGATTGTTTGCGGACCAGAGCCGTCCGCTGGCTTGTGATCAAGGACGGTGTCGGGATCAAAGGCCCAGTTCAGGAAGTGGATGGTCCGACTCGCCTGGCTCATCGCCGCCTTTGCGGCCGCCAGATAGGGCTCCATGTCCACCAGCAGCGCGGCGCGGGGCGCGACTTCGGCACGCCAGCAGGTGGTTCCGACTTCCAGCATGTCCGTGTCTCCCGACCAAAATCGCCCGGTGAGCCGGTCGCACAGCTTACATCATATTGAAGATGTCGCGACGCCCCCGCCAGGCATCCGGAGCGTCGCGACGCTTCTCTTACTGGGTCCGGGCCGCAGCGTCAGCGGCCGCATCGGTCTTGCGCGCTGCGGTATCGGCGGCGGCATCGGCGTTAGCTGCCGCGTCCTTGGCTGCATCGGTGGTTGCGTCGGCGGCGGCGTCCGCATTCGCGGCTGTGTCACTGGCCGCCGAGGCGACCGTGTCGCCGGCGTTTTCCGCCGTAGCGGCGGCGTTTTCCTCGGTCCGCTCGGAGCAAGCCGACAAGGCCAAGGCGGCCGCGGCGGCGATATACAGCATACGCATGATGTGTTTCCTCTTGCTGACCCGGCGGCTGATCCGCCTTCGATTGCAGCGTCGTCAGGCTAGGGCGAAGGCCTGCCGATGGCGACAGACATTTTCTGATCCTGCTTCGATGTGTCGAGCGTCTGACGGCAGTTTCCCCAAACGTCTCAGGTAGGACGCTAAATATCTGCATCGAGTCAAAAGCGAACAAGGAGCCGGTCATTGGAAAGATGAGCCAGCCGCTGAGCCACTCTTAGGTGGTTATGAGCCACTTCTAAGTGGTCCCGACAGGTTTGGTAGGCCCGGAGGGACTCGAACCCCCAACCAGACCGTTATGAGCGGTCGGCTCTAACCATTGAGCTACAGGCCCCCAAGGCACGCCTCGGCGGTAGGGGTTTCGCCTAGCAGGCGCGGGCGCGGCTTGCCAAGCGGGGGCGGGCAAGAAGGCGATCTTTCGGCGATTTCACGAAGATGAACGGAAACTGCCACGGCGCACGGGCGTTGGTTCAGGCGAGAACGGCCAAGGTCGTTGCAACGGATCGGCGAACGCGCCGGTCCCGGATCGCTTACGGAGAAGACTGCATGACCCGCACCCTGGCCGCCGCCCCCCTGAAGACCCTGTCGTTGAAGACCGTCGCCCTGGGCGGCGCCGTCGCCGCCGCCGCCGTCCTGGCCGCCGCCACGCCCCGCGCCATGGCTCAGACTGCTGAACCCTCGATGGGAGCCATGCACATGATGCAACCCGCGCCGTCGCTGAACCTGTCTGCCTATGGCGAGGTCAAGGCCGCGCCGGACATGGCCACCATCACCTTCGGCGTTCAGACCGAGGCCGTCACGGCTCAGCAAGCCATGCGCGATAACGCTGCGCAAATGACGCGCGTCGTCGCCGCCCTGCGTCGCGCGGGCATTGCTGAACGCGATATCCAGACCTCCGGTCTGAACCTGTCGGCGCAATACGACTATGTCCAGAACGAACCGCCCAAGCTGCGCGGCTATCAGGCGGTCAACCGCGTGACGGTGGTCATCAACGACCTGAGCAAGGTCGGCACGACGGCCGACGCCGTGGTTGCCGCCGGCGTCAACCAGATCGACGGCATCAGCTTCGGCCTGAAGGATCCGACCGCCGCCGAAAACCAGGCGCGCCAGCTGGCCGTGCGCAACCTGCAGGCCAAGGCCCAGCTGTACGCCCAATCGCTGAACGTCCAGCTGTCGGGCATTCGCAACCTGACCGAGGGCGGCGGCTATGCGCCTCAGCCGCCGATGCCGATGTTCGCCGCCCGCGCTGCGTCGATGGATCGGGCCGAGAGCACCCCGGTTTCCGCCGGCGAACTGACGGTGCGGATCGACATCACGGGCGTCTACGACATCGCCCGCTGATCGCATTGGCCGGATAAAGAAAAGGCCCGCCGTCGCCGGCGGGCCTTTTTGCATTCTGAGAGGCGAAGCGCCTTAGCCAGCGTTCTTGATCGCGTTGGCGTCGTCCAGCAGGACCACGTTCGGGTTCCACTGACGCGCCTCTTCCTGCGGCAGCTGGCCGTAGGTGACCACGATCACCTTGTCGTTCTTCTGCACCAGGCGGGCGGCGGCGCCGTTGACGCCGATGACCTTCGAGCCGCGCGGAGCCTCGATCGCATAGGTGGTGAAGCGCGCGCCATTGGTGATGTTTAGCACGTCGACCTGTTCGTGCGGATAGATGCCTGCGGCGTCTAGCAGGTCCATGTCGATGGCGATCGATCCTTCGTAATCGAGATCGGCCTGGGTCACCGTGGCGCGGTGCAGCTTGGACTTCATCAGGGTGACCAGCATCGTGCGGTCTCCAGCAAGAAAAACGCGGGGCGCAGGCCCTCGCTCACAGGCGGCTCATATAGGGATTTCCGGGCCTCGCATCAATCCGCACGCTGCGTCGCAGCAATCGGGTGCGGCTGCGAACGCTAGGTCAACCGACGGATTGCACGCGCGTCATTTGACGACGGCCCGCGTCCCCCTATGCTGGCAACGCCATTTCCGGCCTGCGAGCGCGCGTTTTCCCTCCGATGAAGCAATTCTTCCTGACGGTCCTTGGTGTCTTCACCGGGCTGATCCTGTTCGTCGTCGTCATTCCCGTGGTGCTGCTGACGGTCGCCGTCGCCTCGTCGTCCAAGCCGACGACGCCGGCGACTACCGTGCTGGAGCTGGACTTGCGCGGCGGCGTCAGCGACCAACCGTCGTCCAATCCGTTCGCGGCCTTCGGCAGTTCGGGCCTGGCCCTGACGGACGTGGTCGATGGCCTGCATCAGGCCCAGGGCGACAGCAGCGTCAAGGCTCTGCTGATCCGCCTGCCGGAAAGCGGCATGACGCCCGCCACCGCCGACGAACTGCGCCAGGCGATCCATCGTTTCCGCAACGCAGGCAAGCCGGTCATCGCCCACAGTCAGGGCTTCGCCCCGTCGGGCGCGGTTATGTCTACCTATATGGTCGGGGCCTCGGCGTCGGAGCTGTGGATGCAGAACACAGCCGGCTTCCAGGCCACGGGCTTCTCGGCCGACAGCCTGTTTTTGGGCCGCGCCTTCCAGAAATACGGCGTCAAACCCGAGTTCGAACAGCGCTACGAGTACAAGAACGCTGTCAACGAATACACCCAGAGCGACTACACCGGCCCGCACCGCGAGGCGATGACGGCCTGGATGACGTCGATCTACGACACCGCCCTGGCCAACGCGGCCAAGGATCGCAAGACGACGGCCCCGGCGCTGAAGACGGTGATCGAGGCCGGCCCCTATTCGGCCGAACAGGCCCTCAGCAACCGGCTGATCGACAAGGTGGGCCAGGTCGAAGAGGCCGAGATCGCCATCAAGACCCGCGCCGGCAAGGGCGCCGAGATCGTCGAGTTCGGCAAATACGCCAGCCAGAAGGGCGAACGCACGGGTTCGGGCAAGAACGCCATCGCCATCGTGGGCGGGGAGGGGGCCATCGTCACCGGGCGCGGCGGCGGCGCCAGCTTCGGCGGCGGCTCGTCCATCCATTCCGACGACACGGCCGAGGCCATCTACGACGCGATCGAGGACAAGAGCGTCAAGGCGATCGTCTTCCGCGTCTCTTCGCCCGGCGGTTCGCCCGAGGCGTCCGAGCAGATCCTGGCCGCCGTGCGCGCGGCGCGGGCGGCCGGCAAGCCGGTGGTGGTGTCCATGGGCGCCTATGCGGCCTCGGGCGGATACTGGATCAGTTCTGAAGCCGACTGGATCGTGGCCCAGCCCACGACCCTGACCGGCTCGATCGGCGTGTTCGGGGGCAAGTTCGTGCTGGCCGATGCGCTGGGCCGGTTCGGCGTCGACATGCGTGAGCTGACGGTGGGCGGGGAATACGCCGACGCCTTCTCGCCGACGCAGGCGTTCACGCCCCAGCAGCGCGCGGCCTTCGCCGGTTCGATGGACCGGATCTACGAAGACTTCATCACCCGTGTGGCGACGGGCCGCAAACTGTCGCCGGACCGGGTGCGCGAAATCGCCAAGGGTCGCGTCTGGACCGGGGCCCAGGCCCTGCCTCTGGGCCTCGTCGACCAGCTGGGCGGCGTGACCGAGGCGGTGAATAAGGCTCGCCAGCTGGCCAAGATCCCCGACAACGAGCCTGTCCGCTTCAAGCATTTCCCCAAGCAGCAGTCGCCGTTCGAGGCCCTGTCGGAAATGTTCGGCGTCCAGACCGAGGCGGCCAAGGCCCTGGTCATGCTGGGCGGCGTCATGGCCGATCCCCAGGCCCAGGCCGTGATGCGCCGGATCGACAGCGACCGGATGCGCAGCCAGGGCGCGGTGGTTCTGGCCGACCAGCCGATCTTTTGACGGGGCGCGGCGCACGCGACCGTGCGTCGCGGTCCATTGACCGCTGGCCCCGATGGACCGACATTGCGTATAAGGCGTTCCCCGGATCGCCTGAAAGGATGATCCATGTTCCAGCCTGAACGTCTCGCCGCCATCGGCCATGCCGCACGCCGCCGTCCCAACGGCCTGGTGGCCTCCGTCATGTGGGTCGCCGGCATGATCGCCGCCGTCTGCGCCATGGCGGTCGGCGCCGTCCTCGCCGTCTTCACCGCTGCGGCCGTGGCGGTCATCGCCCTGTTCGCCGGCGTTCTGGTCTTTCTGGTCGGTCTGGTCATGCGCACCCGCCGCAATATCGCGCCGCGTCGCCGCAACAGCGATCCGGACCTGATCGAGGCGCACAAGGTGGACGGCGCCTGGGTCGCCTATGGCTGGGAGCGCAACGGCCGCTGAGCCGACGCCGCCCATGACGTCCTACATCGACGCGCCTTCGCCCAACTTCGACGCGCGCCGTGCGCCGCCGGACATGCTGGTGCTGCACTACACCGGCATGCAGACCGGCGAGGCCGCTCTGGCCCGCCTGCGCGACCCCGAGGCCAAGGTTTCGGCCCACTATCTGGTCGAGGAAGACGGCCGCGTCTTTCAACTGGTGCCCGAGGAGCGCCGCGCCTGGCACGCCGGTTGCGGCGTCTGGCAGGGCGAGGACGACTGCAACGCCGCCTCAATCGGCATCGAGATCGTCAATCCCGGCCATGAGTTCGGCTACCGCGCTTTCCCCGAAGCCCAGATCGCGGCCGTCATCGCCCTGATCTCCGACATTCGCAGCCGCTGGACCATCGCCGACAACCGCATCATCGCCCATTCCGACCTGGCGCCGGATCGCAAGGAAGATCCGGGCGAGCTCTTCCCCTGGAAACGCCTGGCCGAGGCCGGGCACGGCCTGTGGTTCGAACCGGCGGCCGAACGGGTTCAGGCCTTGGGCGGCCTGTTGCAGAAGGGCGATCAGGGTATCGGCCCGATGGTGCTCAGCGCCGGCCTGCATCGGCTGGGCTACGGCCTGAAGGCCAGTGGCGACTACGACGCCGCCGTCGAAACCGCCGTCCGGGCCTTCCAGCGTCATTGGCGCCCGGCCCGCGTCGACGGCGTCGCCGACGGCGAAACCCGCGCCCGCCTGGTCGGCCTGCTCCAGCTGGCCAGCGCCGAGAGCGTCACGGGCGTGCTGAACTAGGGTTCGGATCGGTCCTGGAAGGGCCCGAAGACGCGGATGATAGAAATGGTGCGGTTCCCGTCGTCGATCCGATACAAGATGCGATGGCCCTCGACAGGGCGTTCTCGAACGCCTGCGACATCGCCCTCGGGCCATCTGAACGGAGTGAACTGCAGTTCAACGATGGCGCGCGTAATGCGGGCGGATCGCAACCGCGCCTTCAGACCGCTTCCGGGTTGATACAGCCAACGCCGCACCGCTAGCAGATCGACGCGCGCCCGAGCGGTGAAGATGACCTGATAAGGCCCGCTCATTCAGCTAAAGCGGGCTCGTCCAGGTCTTCGCCGGCGGACCAGCGATCCAGCCATTCCAGCGCTTCGTCGCCGGAAATGACGCGCCCGGCAGCGATGTCCGCATCGGCTTCTGCGACGCGCGCGCGCTCCCAGGTCAGACGGCGTTCGCGCTGTTCCGGGCTTTCTTGATCGGCGACATGAGAAGCGGGTTCGGCCATGGGTCGATCATATCCCATTTGCTGCCCCGGCGCATCCGTCAGTTGACCTCGGCGCCTCTAACGCGCATCTAGCGCGCGCCAGACGGCTGGGCGGTCGCGGCGGACTTCGCGTCCGTCGAGGAAAGTCCGGGCTCCACGGTGAAAAGGCGGCGGATAACTTCCGCCCGGGGTGACCCGAGGGATAGCGCCACAGAAAGCAAACCTCCGGCCTTGCGAGGCCGGTAAGGGTGAAAGGGTGGGGTAAGAGCCCACCGCGGACCTGGCAACAGGGACGGCATGGCAAGCCCCGCCTGGAGCAAGACCAAATAGGGACATCGCGCGGGCTCGCTCGCGGGGCTCACCGCCTCAGATGTCCGGGTAGGTCGCGAGAACCGATCAGCAATGGTCGGTCCAGAGGAATGATCGTCGCCGATCCGGGCCTCGGCTTCGGAGCGGAACAAAACCCGGCTTACAGGCCGTCTGGCATTTTTCTTGGCCTACCGCGCTTCGCGCTGCTTAAGGCCGACGTTTTTCTTTGGGCCTATCGGCCTTCGGCCTACTTGAGGCCAGTAGGGCTGGGGGTTGGCGCCCTCCCTTAGCCCGTCGCCTAATCCGAGTTGGGATTATCCCCGCATTTCAGCGTTCTGGCGGCGGTCCCGCGCTTTCGCGCGCGTTAACCTATTGTCTGGCAATGAAAGGTTAGAACGCCTCACAGCCTGTGAATACTTTGTTTGTTCCGTGTATGTTCCAGCTGTTCGAGCGTGCTTAAGTCGTCACACGTCAAAACATGGTTAAATCTTGGCTTCGATCCCATTGAGGCCCATTTCATCCCATGCTATCCCAGCTTCATGATTTGGGGCTGAGAGGCGGGCGCGGCGGGCGTTCGTCAGGGCATCTAGGGACGGGCCGAAGGCTCGATTGGACAGGGCGTGTTTCTCTCGACCTATGAGAAGCAGCTGGACGGCAAGCGCCGTCTCCTCATCCCCAACGATTTCCGCACGACCGAAAACGGCGCCGCCGGCGGCGTCTTCATCTTTCCTTCGATCGAGGCCGACTGCCTGGAAGCGGGCGGCGACCGCCTGTTCGCCGTCTATGCCGAAATGATCGAAGCCCTGCCGTTCGGCTCCGAGGAGCGTTCGGCGCTGGAGTGGCAGGTGATGGGCGAGCAGGTGCGTCTGGCCTACGATTCCGGCGGTCGGATCACCTTACCCGAGGCGCTGTGCGCCGAGGCGGGTTTGGGCGACACCGTCGTCATCGTCGGCCTGAACGACCGCTTCCAGATCTGGTCGCGCGAGAAATGGGCGGCTCGCCGCGCCGAACAGCGCGCCCTGGCCAAGGCCGGCATGGCCCAGATCGGCGCCCTGAAGCTGGCGGCCCAGATGAAGCTGGCGGGAGGTGGATCGTGACTGACGCTCCCCCCAATTCTCCCCACGCCCCCGTCCTGCTGACCGAGGTGATTGAGGCCCTGGCGCCCGCGCCCGGCGATGTCGTGATCGACGCCACCTTCGGCGCCGGCGGGTATACCCGCGCCATCCTGAAGACCGGCGCCCAGGTTGTCGCCCTGGATCGCGACCCGACGGTCCAGCCGCACGCCGACGCCGTCGCCAGCGACTTCCCCGGTCAGTTCCAGCTGATTCGCACGCCCTTCTCGGGTCTGGCGCAGGCGTTCGCCGACAGCGGCAAGGCGAAGCTGGACGGCGCCGTCTTCGACATCGGCGTCTCTTCAATGCAGCTGGATCAGGCCGAGCGCGGCTTCTCCTTCATGCGCGACGGTCCGCTGGACATGCGCATGTCCGATGAGGGCGCGACCGCCGCCGATATCGTCAACACCTGGGACCACGGTCCCCTGGCCCACATCTTCAAACTGTATGGCGAAGAGCGCCAGTCGGGCCGCGTCGCTACCGCCATCCTGCGTCGTCGCGTCGAACAGCCGTTCACCCGCACCCTGGATCTGGCCGAGGTGGTAGAAAAGGCCTTGGGCGGCCGTCGCGGCGCGCCCATCCATCCGGCGACGCGGGTTTTCCAGGCCCTGCGCATCGCGGTCAACGACGAACTGGGCGAGCTGGAGCGCGGTCTGGAGGCCGCCGAGGCGACGCTCGCCCCCGGCGGGCGTCTGGCCGTCGTCACCTTCCATTCGCTGGAAGATCGCATCGTCAAGGCCTTCCTGACCGAGCGCACCGGCAACAGCCCCGCCGGTTCGCGTCATGCGCCAATGGCCGTCGATCCGCGCAAGCCCAGCTTCACGCTTCAGTTCAAGGGCGCGCGCGAGGCAGGCGACGAAGAGCGTTCCACCAACCCCCGCGCCCGCTCGGCCAAGCTGCGCGCGGCCGTGCGCACCGACGCCCCGGCCTGGGGTCGGATCGATGGGAGAGCGGCGGCATGACCACGGCGCCCTTCTTTACCTATTCCCGCACCGCCCTTCAGCGCCTGTTCGACTGGAAGGTGCGCGGCGTGCGCTGGGTCGAGATCATCGGCGTGGCCCTGGTCGCGATCATGATCGTGTCGGTCTATGCGGCCAAGGCCGCTGCTGCGCGCGAAAGCAGCCGCATCGCCCAGATCGAACAGGACATCCGCGAGAACGGACAGCGCGTCCGCTTGCTGCGCGCCGAGGTCGCCCGGCTGGAGCAGCCCGCGCGTCTGGAAAGCCTGTCGCGCCAGATCGGCATGGCCCCCGTCGCCGTCGCCCGTCAGGCCAAGGAAGGTCAGCTGACCGCCCTGAAGCCCGTCCCCGCTCAACCCGCCGCGTCCGCTCCTGCAGCCGCGCCGGCGCCGGCCGCCGTCGCCGATGACGCGCCCGTCCCAACGCCCTCGCCGGAGCCGGCGCAATGAGCGTTCAGGATCATCGCTACCACCGCCCCGCGCCGGGCGCCGATTTCCAGGAACGGCTGCAAGGCCGCCTGTCGCCCTTCTGGCGCTGGCTGACGGAACTGGTCTGGCGGCTGGAGCACGGCTTCGAGCGCGCCCGCGCCGACGCTCGCCCGGAAGAGGACACGCGCGTCCGCATCTTCCTGATCCTGATCGTCTTTTCCTGCGTCTTCGGCGGCCTGGCCATCGGCGCATCGTATAAGGCCCTGTTCGCCCCGGCCAACGGCCTGGGACGCGGCGTCAATCCGAACGCCCTGGTGCGCGGCGACCTGACGGATCGCAATGGAGAGCTGCTGGCCACCAACATCGTCCACTACGGCCTCTACATCGATCCGGCCGAGATCTGGGATCGCGACCTGGCCTATCGCCAGATCCGCCGCGCCCTGCCGCGCATCTCGGCCGAGCGTCTGAAGAAGGTGCTGGGCGGTGACCGTCGCCTGATCGCCCTGACCGGCCTGACGCCTCAGGAAAAGGCCGCTGTCCACGACCTGGCGCTGGGCGGCGTCACCTTCGAGCCCGAGGACCGCCGCGCCTATCCGTTGGGGACCTCGGCCGTCCATCTGATCGGCGACGCCGACACGGGCGGGCAGGGCGTCTCGGGCGCCGAACTGGCCTTCAACGACGAGATCCGCGCGGCCGGTCAGCGCGGCGAGGCCTTCCCTCTGTCCATCGACCTGCGCGTCCAGGGCGTGCTGGAAAACGAACTGGCCGCCGCCGCGATCAAGAACCAGGCGAAGGGCGCCGTCGGCATCGTCACCGACGTCCAGACCGGCGAGGTGCTGGGCATGGCGTCCTGGCCGACCTTCAACTCGGCTGATCGCGGTGCGGCGCCCGACGGCGCCACGCTGAACCGCGCCGTCTCGGGCCACTACGAAATGGGCTCGGTGTTCAAGACTTTCACCGTCGCCGCCGGCCTCGATACTGGCCGGGCCGACATGACCACCCTCTTCGACGCCTCCCAGGCCTTCCAGATCGGCGATCGCAAGATCAAGGATTTCCACGCCCAGAACCGGGTGATGACGCTGGAAGAGGTCTATCTGCACTCATCCAACATTGGCACGTCGCAACTGGCGGTGCAGATGGGCCCCAACACCATGCGCGACTATTTCCGCCGCCTGGGCCTGCTGGACGCCGCCAAGATCGAGCTGAAGGAATCGGCCAAGCCCGTCGTGCCGCGTCGCTGGGACAACTCGACCCTGGCGTCGCTGTCCTTCGGCTACGGCATCATGATCACCCCGGCCCAGATGGTTCAGGCCATGGGCGCCCTGACCAATGGCGGTCGGATGATCCCGCTGTCGCTGCGCAAGGGCGGCGCCCGCAACGTCCAGCCGCAACAGGTCGTCACCGAAGAGACCTCGCGCGCCATTCTCGACCTGCTGCGTCGCAACGTCGTCAAGGGTTCGGGCGGTTTCGCCGACGCGCCGGGCCTGCGAGTCGGCGGCAAGACGGGCTCGGCCAACAAACTGGTCGGCGGTCGCTATGACCCCAGCCACGCCCTAGGCTCCTTCGCGGCGGTCTTCCCCGTCGATGGCCCGCTGAACGGCAAGCGCTACGCCATCCTGATCGTGATGGACGAGCCGGGGACCTATCCCAAGACCGGCGCCTATGTCGCTGCGCCCGCCGTGCACAATATCGCGGACCGCATCGCCGGCTTCCTGGGCGTCGAACGCCGCGACGACCGCTGGCGCACGGCCTCGGGCGAGAAGATCCCGCAGTATCAGGACGTGGCGGGGGACGGGCTTTGAGCGCGCTTCACCTGTCCGACCTGCTGCGCCGCGACGTGTCCTCGGACCCGGTCATCACCGGCGTCACCGCCGACAGCCGCGAGGTTTCGCCTGGCGCCTTGTTCGTCGCCCTGCCGGGCACGGCCGCCGACGGCCGCGCCTTCATCCCGCAAGCTCTGGCGCAAGGCGCGGCTGCGGTTCTGGCCCCGACCGACACGCCGGATGGCGCGGCGCCCGTTCTGGTCACCTCGGGCGACGTGCGCCGGGCCTACGCCATCGCCGCGCGCGGCTTCTACGGCGCCCAGCCCAAGACCTGCGTCGCCGTCACCGGCACCAACGGCAAGACCTCGGTCGCCACCTTCTGCCGGCAGATCTGGGCCGGGATCGGCCACAAGTCCGCCAGCATGGGCACGCTGGGCGTCATAGGCCAGAAGGGCGTCAAGACCTACGCCCTGACCGGCCCCGGCCTGACCAGCCCCGACGCCGCCGAGGCCGCGCGCCTGATGGCCGAACTGGCCGCCAAGGACGTGACCCACGTCGCGCTGGAGGCCTCGTCCCACGGTATCGATCAGCGCCGCCTGGACGGGGTCGCCCTGAAGGCGGCCGCCTTTACCAACCTGACCCAGGACCATCTCGACTATCACGGCACCATGGCGGACTACCGTTCCGCCAAGATGCGCCTGTTCGAAACCCTGCTGCCGCGCGGCCGCACCGCCGTGCTGAACGCCGATTCCGACGCCTATTCGGTCTTCGCCTCCGCTTCGATCATGGCGGGCCTGGGCGTCATGGGCGTGGGCGAGCGCGGTCGCGACCTGACCCTGATCGGCCGTCGCGCGACGCCGGAGGGCCAGCGTCTGACCATCGACGTGCGCGGCGACATCCGCGAAATCCTGCTGCCCCTGGCCGGCGCGTTTCAGGCGTCCAACGCCCTGGTGGCGGCCGGTCTGTGCATCGCCGCCGGCGATCCTACCGACGCCGTCATCGGCGCGCTGGAAGGCCTGACCGGCGCGCAAGGCCGCCTCCAACGCATAGACGGCGGGCAGGAAGGCCGGGGGGAGGTCTATGTCGACTACGCCCACACGCCCGACGGGCTTGAGACGGTTCTGAACGCGCTGCGTCCGCACGCGACGGGCCGCCTGATCGTCGTCTTCGGCGCCGGCGGCGATCGCGATCGTGGCAAGCGTCCCCTGATGGGCGAGATCGCCGGGCGTCTGGCCGACATCGCCATCGTCACCGACGACAATCCGCGTTCCGAAGACGCCGCCGCCATCCGCGCCCAGGTCCGCGCCGGCTGCCCGGACGGGATCGAGATCGGCGACCGCCGCGCCGCCATCGAGGCCGCCGTCGAAATGATGCGTGACGGGGATGTGGTGGTCATCGCCGGAAAAGGGCATGAACAGGGTCAGATCGTCGCGGGCGTGACCCACCCCTTCGACGACGCCACTGTCGCGTCCGAGGCCCTGTCTCTCTATGCCTGAACACTCCGCCCGCCCGCTCTGGTCGGCCGCCGAAGTCGCCGCCGCCACGGGCGGCGTGCTGCAGGGCGACGACCGCCCGATCACGGGCCTGACCTACAACAGCCGCGAGATCGTCCCCGGCGATCTGTTCCTTGCGCTCAAGGGCGAACGCGACGGGCATCAGTTCGCCAGCGGCGCCTTCGCATCGGGCGCTGCGGCCGCCCTGGTCGAACACCCGGTTGAAGGCGGCCCTTGCGTCGTCGTGCCCGACACCTTGCGCGGCCTCGAAGCCCTGGGCGTCGCCGCCCGCGAGCGCGCGCCCCATGTGAAGCGCGGCGCCGTCACCGGCAGCGTCGGCAAGACCAGCGTCACCCAGGCGATCAAGGCGGGCCTTGATCTGGCGGGTTCAGCGCATGGCTCGATCAAGAGCTACAACAACCACATCGGCGTGCCCCTGACGCTGGCCCGGATGCCGGCCGAGACCCAGCGCGCCGTGTTCGAGATCGGCATGAATGCGCCCGGCGAGATCGCGCCGCTGTCGCGCTTCGTCGCCCCCCACGCCGCCTGCGTCACCACGGTCGGTCCGGTCCATATCGAGGCCTTCGCGGACGGCGAGGCCGGGGTCGCGCGTGAAAAGGCGACCATCTTCCAAGGTCTGGTCCCGGGCGGTGCGGCCGTGGCGAACGGCGACGTCGCCTTCTCGGCTATCCTGTGCGACGCGGCCAAGGCGGTCGGCGCGCGTCTGCTGACGTTCGGATCCGACGCCGGCCATGACGCCCGTCTGCTGGACTTCCGGCCGGACGCCGAGGGCGCGGCGGTCGCCGCCGAACTGTTCGGGCGACGCATCGACTATCGCCTGGCCCAGTCCGGCGCCCACTGGGGCCTGAACAGCCTGTGCGTTCTCTTGATGCTCGACGCCCTGGACGTGTCGCTGGAGACGGGTCTTGAAGCCTTGGCGGGGTTCCAGCCGCTGGCTGGGCGCGGCCAGACCCGCACGGTCACGACGCCGGACGGCGCCTTTACCCTGATCGACGAAAGCTACAACGCCAATCCGCTGTCCATGGCCGCCGGGTTCAAGACCCTGGGCGCGCGCTCGACCTCGGGCCGCCGCGTGGTCGTGCTGACCGACATGCTAGAGCTGGGCGAGCAGAGCCGCGACCTGCATGAAGGCCTCGCCGGCCCCATCGACGCTGCCGGGTTGGACCTGGTCCACGCCGCCGGTCCCGAGATGCGCTGGCTCTACGACGCGCTTCCGGTCTCGCGACGCGGCGTCTGGCGCGCGACGGCGGCGGAACTGGCGGCCGAGGCGGCCCTACTGGTCGCGCCCGGCGACATCGTCATGGTCAAGGGTTCGAACGGCTCCAAGGCCTCGCTGGTGGCCCAAGCCTTGGCGAACCTCAGTCGCGCCGAAGGCGTCCCCTCAAGCAGTGACGCCCCGCGGGCGTCGCGGTAGGGAAGAAACATGTTCTATCTGCTCTATCTCTACTACGCCGACGTGGCGCACCAGTATCCGCTGCTGAACCTGGTTCAGTACCAGACGGTGCGCGTGGCCCTCGCCATGGCCACCGCCATGATCGTCGCCGTCGCCATGGGCAGCCGCTTCATCAACTGGATCCGCGCCAAACAGGGCCGGGGCCAGCCGATCCGCGACGACGGCCCGGTGTCCCACCTGTCCAAGGTCGGCACCCCGACCATGGGCGGTCTGATGATCCTGGCCGGCATCGGCGTGGCGGTGCTGCTCTGGGGCGACCTGACCAACCCCTACATCTGGATCGTCAGCTTCGTGACGGCGGCCTTCGGCGTGCTGGGCTTCATCGACGACTACGCCAAGGTGACCAAACAGACCTCGGCCGGCCTGACCTCGAAACAGAAGCTCCTGGCCCAGACCGTCGTTGCCGTCGTCGCCGGCGTCCTGACCGTGCTGTGGATGACCGTCTCGCCGACCTCGCCGGGGCTTGAGACGTCGATCGCCTTCCCCTTCTTCAAGGCCGTGCTGCTGAACATCGGGTGGTTCTATGTGGCGTTCGCGGCCTTCACCATCGTCGGCTTCTCCAATGCGGTGAACTTGACGGACGGTCTGGACGGTCTGGCGACCGTGCCGGTGATGATGGCGGCGGGCGCGTTCGGCGTGATCAGCTACCTCGCCGGCAACTTCGTCTTCGCCCAGTATCTTCAGGTCCACCACGTGCCTGGTGCGGGCGAATTGGCCATCTTCTGCGCGGCCATGATCGGCGGGGGCGCGGGCTTCCTCTGGTACAATGCCCCGCCGGCCAAGATCTTCATGGGCGACACCGGTTCGCTGGCTCTGGGCGGCGCTTTGGGCGCCATCGCCGTCACCACCAAGCACGAACTGGTCCTGGGCATCGTCGGCGGCCTGTTCGTCATGGAGGCCGCCTCGGTCATGATCCAGGTCGGCTATTACAAGCTGACCAAGAAGCGTATCTTCCTGATGGCGCCGGTTCACCACCATTTCGAGAAGATGGGCTGGCCGGAATCTACCGTCGTCATCCGCTTCTGGATCATCGCCGGCGCCCTGGCCCTGCTGGGCCTGTCCACGCTGAAGCTGCGCTGATCCGATGATCCCCGTTCCTGGCTTTGAAGGCAGGCGGGTCGCGGTCTTCGGCCTGGGACGGTCGGGGATCACAGCCGCACGCGCCCTTCAGGCCGGGGGCGCGATCCCGATCCTGTGGGACGACGGCGAGGCCGGCCGCGCGCAGGCGAAAGGCGAGGGCTTCACGGTCGAGGACCTGGCCGCCGCCGACTGGTCCGACTTCGCCGCCCTGGTTCTGTCGCCCGGCGCACCGCTGACCCATCCCAGGCCGCACTGGACCGTGGACCTGGCCCGCTCGGCCGGCGTGCTCGTCCTCGGCGACATCGAACTGTTCGCCCGCGCCCTGGCCGACCGGCCGAAGGATCAGCGGCCGCGCGTCGTCGCCATCACCGGCACCAACGGCAAGTCCACCACCACCGCCCTGATCGGCTGGGTGCTGAAGTCGGCGGGCCTGACGGTCCACGTCGGCGGCAATATCGGCGTCGGCGTCCTGGCCTTGCCCGAACCGACGCCCGACGCCGTCTATGTGATCGAGGTCTCCAGCTATCAGCTGGACCTGACCACGACCTTCGCCCCTGATGTCGCCATCCTGACCAACATCAGCCCCGACCACCTGGACCGCCACGGCGGCATGGACGGCTATGTCGCGGCCAAGGCGCGGATATTCGCCAATCAGGGACCGGATGGTGTGGCCCTGGTGGGCGTGGACGATACCTGGGGGCAGGGGGTCGCATCTGAACGCTCCGAGCGCGTCATCGCTATTTCCTCCTCCGCTCATCCCCGCGAAGGCGGGGACCCAGGGCTTTCGTCAGGAGATGATGCCGAGGATCAACGTCTTGCCCCATCCCTACCGGTGGAGCGCCCACAAAACTGGGTCCCCGCCTTCGCGGGGATGAGCGGCATCAAGGCTGTCCCCGGCGCGATCTGGAGCGAAGGTCGCAAACTCGTAAACCTCTCCACCGCGCGCTCGCTTCCCGGCCGTCACAACGCCCAGAACGCCGCCTTCGCCTATGCAACCGCCCGCGCGCTCGGCGTCTCGCACGACGCCGCCGTGGCCGGCCTGCTGTCCTTCCCTGGCCTGGCCCACCGTATGGAGGCGGTCGGCCGCCTCGGCTCCGTGCGATTCATCAACGATTCCAAGGCCACCAACGCCGACGCCGCGCGTCAGGCCCTGGCCTCCTACCGTTCCGTCTTCTGGATCGCCGGCGGCGTGCCCAAGGCCGGCGGCATCGCGGACCTGGCCGACCTCTTCCCCCACATCGCCAAGGCCTATCTGATCGGCGACGCGGCCCCGGCCTTCGCCGAAACACTTGCTGACACGCCCCACGTCATCGCCCACACCCTCGACGCCGCCGTGGCCGCCGCCGCCGCCGATGCGGCCTCTGCCGGCGGCGACCAGATCGTCCTCCTGTCCCCCGCCTGCGCCAGCTTCGATCAGTTCAAGGACTTCGAGGCGCGTGGAGAGGCCTTCCGCGCCGCCGTCTTGGCCCTCGGCGCCGTCCCGGAAACCGCGTCATGAGCGCTCCCTACACCCCCGCCTTTTCTCGCAACGACCAAAGCCATGTGGCCCAGTGGTTCTGGACCGTGGATCGCGGCCTGCTGGGTGCGGCGCTCGCGCTGATGGCTCTGGGCGTGGCGCTCAGCTTCGCCTCCAGCCCCGCCGCCATCCTGGCCGATGAATCGATCACCGACCCCTTCCACTATTCCTGGCGGATGATGGTCTTTTCGGGCGTGGGGCTCAGCATCATGCTGACGACCTCGCTGATGTCGCCGCGCGGCGTGCGGCGCATCGCGGTCCTGGCCCTGTTCGGGGCCATCGTCGTGATGATGGCCTTGCCGTTCATCGGCGACACGGTGAAAGGGGCCGCCCGCTGGGTGAACTTTGGCCCCTTCAGCCTGCAACCGTCCGAGTTCGCCAAGCCCGGCCTGATCGTCTTCGCCGCCTGGATGTTCGCCGAGGCGCAAAAGGGCCAGGGGGTGCCCGGCGTCACCATCGCCTTCGGCTTCTACGCCCTGACCGTCTCGCTGCTGCTGATCCAGCCCGACATCGGCCAGACGCTGCTGATCACCACCACCTTCATGGCCGTCTTCTTCATGGCGGGCGTGCCGTTCAAATGGATGGCGGTTCTGGCCAGCTTGGGCATGGCGGGGCTGGTGTCGTTGTATTTCGTCTTCGGACACATGCGCGACCGCCTCAGCCGCTTCTTCTCGCCCGAAACCACCGACACCCACCAGATCGACAGCGCGTCCGAGGCCATCCGCGCCGGCGGCCTGCTGGGCCGGGGCATCGGCGAGGGCGTGATGAAGCGCCGCGTGCCCGACCTGCACACCGACTTCATCTATTCCGTCGGCGCCGAGGAGTTCGGTCTGATCCTCAGCCTGATCATGATCAGCCTCTACGCCTTCATCGTCATTCGCGGCATGCGCCGGGCCATGAAGCTGACCGACCCGTTCGAACAGACGGCGGCGGCGGGCCTGTTCATGCTGATCGGGCTTCAGGCCTGCATCAACGTCGCGGTGAACCTGAACCTGATCCCGACCAAGGGCATGACGTTGCCCTTCATCAGCTACGGCGGCTCCTCCATGCTGGCCATGGGCCTGACCATGGGCTTTGCCCTGGCCCTGACGCGACGCCGCCCCGGCGCCTACGAACCCGGCGCCAGCCTGACCATGGGCCGGCGGTTGCTGTAGTTCTCTTTCGTCGTCCCTCGATCTCGTTACGCCAGTCGTAGGAGGACGAAAGAGCGGTTAGCCAGCCTTCTTTGACGAAAACATGCGGATGATTTCCGTCGCTTACCGCTCGCGATCGACCGTCTCCTGCCCACGCTGCAAAACCGTGCGATCCTGTCGCCGCCCCATTCCTCGCCGCACCGTTCCTGTCCGACATTAGACAGATTAGACGAATTAGACGGTGTTTTTGCCTGCCCACCGTCTGAACTTCAGACTATTCAGACCCTCTTTTTCGGAGCCTCGCCCATGACCAAGCTCTGCGTCGTCGCCGCCGGCGGCACCGGCGGCCATATGTTCCCGGCCGAGGCGCTGGCGCGCGAGATGGCGGCGCGCGGCTGGCGCGTGGTGCTGGCGACCGATCACCGGGGCGAACAATACGCCCACGCCTTTCCCGCCGAGGAACGGCTGGCGCTGGACGCCGCCACCGGCTCCGGCCCGCTGGGCCTGATCAAGGCCGGCGTCGCCATCTTCAAGGGCGTGGTTCAGGCGCGAACGGCCTTCGACCGGCTGGGCGCCGATGTCGTCGTCGGCTTCGGTGGCTATCCGTCCGCCCCGGCTCTGGTCGCCGCCGTCACGTCCCAGCGACCGACGGTGATCCATGAACAGAACGCGGTCCTGGGCCGCACCAACCGCCTCCTGGCCCCCTATGTCGGTCAGGTCGCTTCATCCTTCCCGACGCTCGAACGCGCGCCGGCCAGGGTCCAGGGCCGCTCGCACGTCGTCGGCTCGCCGGTGCGGTCCGAGATCCGCGCCCTGTTCGACCGCCCCTATGTCGCCCCCGCCGCCGACGGCCCGATCCATCTGCTGGTCACCGGCGGCAGCCAGGGCGCCCGCATCCTGTCTGAGACCACGCCCCGCGCGCTGGCCGCCCTGCCGGAAGCCCTGCGTCGCCGCCTGAAGGTGCAGCAGCAGTCCCGCCCCGAGACGCTGGAGGCCGCCCGCCAGATCTATCTGGAGGCCGGGATTGAGGCCGAGGTCGCCCCCTTCTTCCGCGACATGGCTGAACGGCTGTCCAGGGCCCATCTGGTCGTCGGCCGCTCCGGCGCCTCGACCTGCGCCGAACTGGCGGTCGCAGCCCTGCCGTCCGTCCTGATCCCGCTGAAGATCGCCACCGACGACCACCAGCGCCTGAACGCCAAGGCCCTGACCGATGCGGGCGCGGCCGAGGTCATCCTGGAAGACGACCTGACCGTCGATCGCCTGGCCTCGACCCTGACCGGCGTCCTGTCCGACCCGGCGCGCCTGTCGGCCATGTCCGCCGCCGCCCGCAGCGTTGCCATCCCCGACGCCGCCCAACGCCTGGCCGACCTCGTCGAGGCGACGGCGGGACGTGCATAATGTCTCCTCCCCACGTGTGGGGAGGGGGACCGCGTAGCGGTGGAGGGGTTTTCGCGCCGAACGAACCCCTCCGTCACGGCGCGAAGGGCGCGCCGCGCCACCTCCCCATCGCTTCGCGACAGGGAGGAGACATCAACCCTCTCGGCCCTGACGCGTTAGGAAGCTCATGCCTCCCGAAATCATCGCCGTCACCCGCCAGATCCGCGCCCTGTGGCATCGGTTCGACTGGCTGCCCGAATGGGCGGTCATCGGCCTGGTCCTGCTGGTCTTCGTCGGCGGCGGCTGGCTGACGCACAAGATCGTCTTCGCCATCCTGCGTCGCGTCGTTCGGAACAAGGATCTCTTCTGGCGCGGCGTGGTCGAACGCGCCCGGGTCAAGCTGCGCGTCCTGATCATCATCATCGGCATCGGCATCGGCGTGACCGTCTCGCCGATGGATCCCGGCCCGTCCGAGGATATCCGCAGCGCCCTGCTGTTCCTGTTCATCCTGACCCTCGGCTGGATGGCGTCGGGCGTGCTCGACATGTGGTCGGTCATGCATCTCAAGCGGTACAATATCGCCGTCGAGGACAATCTGCTGGCCAGGAAGCACCTGACCCAGACCCGCATCCTGCAGCGGGTGGCCAAGGTCGTGCTGTTCATCGTCACCGTGGGCCTGGCCCTGATGACCATCGCCGGTTTCCGTCAGTGGGGCGTCAGCCTGCTGGCCTCGGCCGGCGTCGTCGGCATCATCGCCGGTCTGGCGCTTCAGCCGATCCTGACGAACATGGTCGCCGGCATCCAGATCGCCCTGACCCAGCCCATCCGCCTGGATGACGCCGTCATCGTCGAGAACGAGTGGGGCAATGTCGAGGAAATCACCTCGACCTATGTGGTGGTCAAGCTGTGGGACTGGCGCCGGATGGTGCTGCCCCTGTCCTACTTCATCACCAAGCCCTTCCAGAACTGGACGCGCGAGAACGCCCGTCTGATCGGCGTCGCCTTCTTCTACGTGGACTACGAAGCGCCCATCGACCGGCTGCGCACCGCCTTCGAGGGCATCGTCAAGGCGTCCAAACACTGGGACGGCGACGTGCAGGTGATGCAGGTCACCGACATCACCGAACGCGTGCTTCAGGTGCGCTGCCTGGCCAGCGCCCGCTCGGCCCCGGTCGCCTTCGACCTGCGCTGCGAGATCCGCGAGAAGCTGATGGCCTTCATGCGCGACGAATGCCGCGAGGCCCTGCCGCGCGACCGTATCGAATGGCCACAAGGGTCGGACAAGCCCGCCGAGGGGGCGGTCAGTCCGCCAGCGCCCTTTGTCCCTGGCTGATGGCCTGCTCCAGCGTCAGCGCCTGGGCCGGCCGTTCGGCTCCGCAGGCGATAGCCAGCAGCTCGGCTGCATCCCCGCCCGGCGCGGCGTCATAGGCGGGGGCGGCGTCGGGCGTCGCCGGCCCTTCCGTCCCGTCCGCCTTCAAAGAGGAGAAGTCCAACCGATCCGCCGTCCTCGCGCGGCAGTCGAACGCCCACCGCGACCAGCCCCCGACATAGGTCACATCTCCGACCTTGAACCCGGCCTCGGTCACCTGCAGCTCCCGCATCCGCGCCACGTCGCCCTCGCGTTTGATCGAGGCCACGTCGGCATAGATGGCGAACCGTCCCACGCCGGTCAGGACCATCTGCGGATCGGCGAGCGCGAGCAGCAGGGCGATCATGCGACCAGGGTCTCCGCCTGTTTCAGGTCCACGCTGACCAACTGGCTCATGCCGCGTTCGGGCATGGTGACGCCGTACAGCCGGTCCATCCGGCTCATGGTCACGGGGTTGTGGGTGATGACGATGAAGCGGGTGTCGGTGCGGCTGCGCATCTCGTGCAGCATCCGGCAGAAGCGGTCGACGTTGGCGTCGTCCAGCGGCGCGTCCACCTCGTCCAGCACGCAGACGGGCGCGGGGTTGGCCAGGAAGACGCCGAAGATCAGGGCCGCCGCCGTCAGCGCCTGCTCGCCGCCGCTCATCAGGCTCATGACCGACAGCCGCTTGCCGGGCGGGCAGGCGTAGATCTCAAGCCCCGCCTCCAGCGGGTCGTCGCTCTCGACCAGCTTCAGCTCCGCCTGGCCCCCGCCGAACAGGGCCTCGAACAGGGTCTTGAAGTTGGCGTTGATCACGTCGAACGCCGCCACCAGTCGCTCGCGGCCCTCGGCGTTCAGCTCGTCGATGCCGTCGCGCAGCTTGGCGATCGCCTGGGTCAGGTCGATCCGTTCCGACTTCATGCTGTTCAACCGCTCGCCGTATTCGACCGCCTCGTCCTCGGCGCGCAGGTTGACGGCCCCCAAGGCCTCGCGTTCGCGCTCCAGCCCGTAGAGCAGGCTCTCGGCGCCGGCGGCGTCGGGCGGGCGGGCGATGGCGTCGTCGGTCAGCTTCTGACCCAGTTCCTGCGGCGACATCTGCGCCGTTTCGCGCAGGGTGGTCTCGGCCTCGGCCAGCTTCTCGGCGGCGGCCTCGGCGCGGGCGGACAGGCCGGCGCGGGCCTCGCGGGCCTGCGACGCGGCGGTCTCGGCGGCGCGAGACGCGCGGTCGGCCTCGGTCGCCTCAGTCTCGGCGACGGCCATGGCGTCCGACGCCGCCTGTTTCCTCTGTTCGGCGCCGACCAGCGTGTCCAGCAGCTTGCCGCGCTGTTCGGCGAAGCCCTGGGGCGCGACCTCGGCCTGCTTCAGCAGGGCGGCCGTCCGGTCGGCGTCCTTGGCCAGGGCGCCGACGCGGCCGGCGCTGTCCCTGGACCGCGTGACCCAGCCTTCACGCGCGCGGGTCAGGCTGCCCAGCCGCTGCTCGCGACCCTGGCGATCGCGGGCCTCGGCGTCGCGGTCCGACCGGGCGGTCTGGGCGGTGGTGCGGGCCGCGTCGGCCGTGGAGCGGGCGGCGGTCAGTTCGTCGCGCAGGCCGGCGATCGTCTCGGACGGGGCGTCGGTGGTCTGGGCGGCGTCCAGGGCGGCTTGCGCCTCGGCTGCGTCGGCCGCCAGCCGGCTCACGGTGTCGTCCAGCGCCTGGGCGCGGGCCTCGCGGCGGGCCTGCTCGCGGGCCAGGGTTTCCACGCGGTCGCGGGCGGCGGTCACGGCCTTGTCGGCGGCGAAGGGCTTCAGGCGCGCGGCCTTGACCGTCTCTTCGGCGGCGCGAAAGGCTTCCGTCGCCGACTTCTGGGCCGCCTGCGCCTGATCCAGCGCCGGTCTGCCCTTGTCGATCTCGGCCTCCAGCTCGGCCAGGCGCGTGCGCTGTGCCAGCCGCACGGCGGCCGGGCGCGGCGCCTCGGCGCGGCTGACGAACCCGTCCCAGCGATAGAGGTCGCCCTCGACCGTCACCAGGCGCGCGCCGGGAGGCAGAAGTCCGGCCAGCCGGACCGCCTCGGCCTTCGGCGCCACGCCGCAAAGAGCGAGGCGCGCGGTCAACTGTGCCGGCGCCTGAACATGATCCGAAAGCGGCGTGAT
Source organism: Brevundimonas sp. MEB006b (assembly GCF_030209705.1). Taxonomy (NCBI): domain Bacteria; kingdom Pseudomonadati; phylum Pseudomonadota; class Alphaproteobacteria; order Caulobacterales; family Caulobacteraceae; genus Brevundimonas; species Brevundimonas sp. MEB006b. Next base: position 194,604 of record NZ_JARVRL010000002.1, on the reverse strand, counting down.
ACCGGCGGGCCAGGACGGGGGGCGCGCATCCGCCCCGCCCCAGTAGGCGGCGGCTTTGGCGTCCAGCGCCGCGTCCAGATCGTCACCCAAGGCGGCGGCCAGGGCGGCCTCATAACCCTTGTCGGCCCGCACCTTGTCCAGAGCCGGAGGATGGTCACGCTTGCCGGTGACCAGCAGTTGGGCCAGGCCGCGCGCCTCGGTCTGAAGCCGGCCCAACCGGTCCTCTGCGGCGCGGGCGGCGGTCCGTGCCTCCTGTTCGGCGCGGGCCAGTTCGCCGCGTGTCGCCTCGGCCGCCTCGACGGCGTCGCGCGCCGCGGCAAGGTCGGCCTGCGCCGCTTCCAGCGCCTGACGGGCGGTTTCCAGCTCGGGCGTTTCCAGCGGCCCTAGAGCCTCGCGTTCGCGCCGGGCCTGATCGTGCTGGGCGGTGACGCGGGTCAGCCGGGCCTCGGCGTCGCGCTTGCGGGCCGTCTCGGCATTGGCGCGGGCCTCGACGGCGGCCAGCATCCCCGCCAGCCGTTCGACCTCGCCGTCGGCGGCCTTGCGGGCGTCCTCGGCGGCCGCCAGGGCCATGTCCAATTCGGGGCCGCGTTCGGGGGCGGCGGCGATCTCGGCCTTCAGCCGGCTCAGTTCGTTGTCGAGCCGGTCCAGTTCGCGCTGGGCGTCGGCGGCCATGCCGTCTTCGCGCGCGGCGTCGGCGGCGATGCGGGCGGCCTCGGCCTTGAGGCGATCCACTTCCGCACGGGCCGCCTGTTCAGCCATGTCCAGCCGATCGCGCTCCAGGCTGGCGCGGTGCAGCAGAGCGGAGGCGACGGCGTCCTCTTCCCGCGCGGGCTTCAAAGCGTCCTGAGCGGACAGGGCGGCCGTCTGTGCGGCGGCGGCGGCGGTCGTGGTGTCGGCCACCGCCCGGTCGGCCTCGCGCAGTTCGGCGGCGGCGGCCTCTGCGGCCAGACGCGCGTCGTTCCAACGCACATACAGCAGGGCGGCCTGAAGGGCGCGGATCTCTGCCGAGATCTTCTTGTACTTCTCGGCTTGGCGGGCTTCGCGCTTCAGCCGGTTCAGCGCCGTCTCCAGCTCGCGGCCGATGTCGTCCAGCCGGTCCAGGTTGGTCTCGGCGGCTTTGAGGCGCAGCTCGGCCTCGTGCCGACGGGTGTGCAGACCGGCGACGCCGCCCGCCTCTTCCAGAATGCGCCGGCGGTTCTGCGGCTTGGCGGCGATCAGTTCCGAAATCTGGCCCTGACGCACCAGGGCGGGCGAGTTGGCGCCGGTCGAGGCGTCGGCGAACAGCAGCTGCACATCGCGGGCGCGCACCTCCTTGCCGTTGATGCGGTAGGTCGAGCCCTGACCCCGGTCGATGCGGCGCGACACCTCCAGCACGGGGCTGTCGGTGAAGGGCTGGGGCGCGCGGCGTTGCGCGTTGTCGATGGTCAGGCTGACTTCGGCGTGGCTGCGCGGGGGACGGCCGGCCGCTCCGGCGAAGATGACGTCGTCCATGCCCTGGCCGCGCATGGCCTTGGCTGAGTTGGCGCCCATGACCCAGCGCAGGCTTTCAAGGACGTTGGACTTGCCGCAGCCGTTCGGGCCGACGACGCCGGTCAGGCCGGATTCGATGTGCACCTCCGCCGGATCGACGAACGACTTAAAGCCGACGAGCCGGAGGCGCTGGAACTGCATCGTCCTGGCGGACTACCGAAGCAGCGGATCGATGGCGGCCGACAGGGCCTCCAGCGAATGCTCCATCACCATCGTCCCGTTGACGAAGAAGGTGGGCGTGCCGGCGACGCCGGCGGCGCGCGCACCCTCGATCTGGGCGTCGAGGGCCGTACGGATGGTCGGGCCGTTCAGGCAGGCCTCGATCTGCTCGCGGGTCTTGCCGCTGGCGGCGATGCCGGCTGCGAACCAGGGCTGGGCGCCGGTGGTCTGCAGGTTGGCCTGATCGCGCATGAAGACGGCCGCCACGTCGAAATAGCGTTCGGGCGCGGCGCACAGGGCGACCGCAGCCGCGGCGGCGGCGACATTGGCGGGCGCGGTCGGCAGGTTGCGGTGAACCAGCCGGACCTTGCCGGTGTCGATATATTTGGCCTTGAAGGCCGGCAGCACAGTGTTGTGGAAGTCCGCACAGTGCGAGCAGGTGAAGGACGCGTATTCAATCACCGTGACCGGCGCATTCGCCCGACCCAGGATATGATCCTGGGCCGTGACGGGCGGGGGCGCATCGGCGGCGAGCGCCGGCGTCGCCAAGCCGCCGGACAGAGCGGCGAGGGCGAAACCGGCGGCGATAAAGGCGCGTCGCATCATCTGATTTGGCCTCGGTTACTTGGCCAGGGCCGCGTCGATGGCGGTGGACAGGTCGGCCAGGCTGGCGCCTTCGCCGCCGGGCGAGATGACCTGGGTTTCGTTGACGTAGAAGGCCGGGGTGCCGGTCACGCCCTGGGCGCGGGCGGCCTGGACGCGCTTCTCCATGGCGGCGACAGCGTCCTTGTCGGTGACGCAGTCATTGAACTGCTGCTCGGACAGGCCGGCGGCCTGGGCGGTGCGCAGCAGCCAGTCGCGCGGCGAGGACGTCAGCATCTCCTGCTGCGTCGCCATCAGCTGGTGAACCACGTCGAAATACTTGTCCGGACCGGCGCAGCGCGCGACCAGGAAGCCGGCGGTGGCGGCGTCGACCGGCGGGGTCGGCAGTTCGCGGAAGACGTAGCGGACCTTGTTGGTGTCGACGTATTTGGCCTTGAACGCCGGCCAGGTGTTCTTCTGCCACAGGGCGCAGTGGGGGCAGGTGACCGAGGCGTATTCGACCACCGTGACCTTGGCGCCTTCGGGCGCGCCCAGACCCATGTCGCCCTCGGCCGCACCCTTGGCGCCGCCGCCGCAGGCCGCCAAAGCCATGGTCGCCAGTGCGGCGCCGGTGATGGCCGCACGACGGCTCATGCGGGCGAAGCGGGATTCAGTGTCGGCCATGAAGGTTCCTCGGATCGGATCGTTGGCGATGATCGCGCGATTCCCCGGGAATGGCGCAACCGTGAACTAGTCTGGAACAGGTGCGGCGAAGTTTTGTCAACAGCGCCTTATCCGCGCGCCCAGGCCCGATTGATCGCCGGTGCGGGGATGAAACTTTGCGGCCTGTCCTGGCGGGGCGGCGGATCGCTTATGCCCTGCTGAATGAAGCGCATCGCCGACAGCAGGCCGGACCGTGAGAAGGGCTTGGGGATCACGCCGTGGGCGCCCAGGAAGTCCTCGGGGATCATCTTGGGGTTGGCGGTCAGAAAGACAACGGCCGTGGACGGCCAGCGATCCTTTATCAGGCGACAAACGTCCAGACCGCTGGAGTTATCCGCCAGCTGGATGTCGACAAAGGCGATGTCGGGCGGCGCGTCGAGCGACAGCGACTCGACCTCGCTCAGGGACATGGCTTCTCCGACCAGCCGGTGGCCTTCGTCCTCAAGCATCGCCTCGAGGTCCATCACAAGCAGGGCCTCGTCCTCGACGACCAGGATGTCGAAGTGAGGCCCGGCGGCGCGCACCTAGCCGCTCACGGGGAAGTCGACGACCGCGCGCGTTCCGGGGTCGGCTGGCAGCCACAGCGTCTTGCCGCCGATCTGCTTTGAAAGACGACCGATCAAAGTCTTGCCCAATCCCTGATGCGCAGCGCCGGGAATGCCGGGGCCGTCGTCCTGAACAACGACCTGGCCGCCTTGTTCCGTTCTTTTGGCCGAGACGATCAATCGGCCGCCGCGATCCTCGGGGAAGCCGTGCTTGATCGCATTGGTCAGCAGTTCGTTGATGATCAGCCCGATCGACGAGGCATGGGTCGAAGGAATGAACATGGGCTCCACATCGACGGACACCTCGATATCGGTGCGTCCTGTCGAGCCAATCACATCGGCGACCAGGGTGTTGGTGAAGGCGCCGACGTCAAACTGGGTGACGTCCTCGGACTGATAGAGTTTGCGGTGAACGGTCGCCAGGGCGTCCACTCGCTCTAACATGGAGTCCAAGGTGGCGGTCAGGGCCGGATCGGACAGCGAGCGCGATTGCAGCCGCAGCAGCGAGCCGATCATGGTCAGGTTGTTCTTGACCCTGTGATCGACCTCGTGAAGCAGTAGGGTCTTGGCGGCGAGCGCCTCTTGCAGATCGGCGGTGCGGGCGGCGACTTCGCGTTCGACCAGGGCCTTCTGCTTTTCGACATAGGCCTGGGCCTCGATCCGCTCGGTCACGTCCAACTGCGAGGCGAAGAAATATTCGATGTCGCCGTGGGCGTTGCGCACAGGGCTGATGAACAGGGCGTTCCAGAAGGTGCTGCCGTCCTTGCGATAGTTCAGCAGATCGATGTGGATGTCTGTACCGGCCTGCAGGGCGTCGCGGATTTTGGCCACGGCGTCCCTATCGGAATCTGGCCCCTGAAGAAAACGGCAGTTCTGGCCGATGATCTCGTCGCGCTCGTAGCCGGTCAGGTCCTGAAAGGCCTTGTTGGCGAAGACGATGGGATTGTCGTCGCGACGCGGGTCGGTGATGACCATCGGCATGCGCGTGCCACGTATGGCAGCGGCGAACGGATCTCCGCGCCCGATTTCGTGTTCGACGACATCGGTAAGTCGCCAGTCGTCTTGCTGCTTCATCGGGGCTCGGAATACAGGCGCGCGACCGGAAGCGCCGTGCGGATATTTGTCGCTTTACAATCTCTTCCTACAGCACCGGGGGGCGACTGCCAACCAAGGCGCGGCGCTCAGTCGGACTTGATGTCGGAGCGCGACAGGGCGACGCGGCCCAGCCGGACCAAGGCGGCGCGCAGATCGTCGGGGGCTGAAGCAATCGATGCGGCCAGATCGGCCTCGGCCTCGGCGGGCAGGGGCGGCGGCTTGGCGCTGCGTTTGGGACGGGCGGCGGCCTCCTTCAAAGGGGCGACCGGACCCTGGGCGATGCGCAACCGGTCCACGGTCCCGGCGCCCAGGAACAGGTTGACGCGGGCCAAGATGTCCTCGGACTGATGCTGGATCAGCAGGGCGGCGGCGCCGGCGACGCGCAACTCCAGCACGCCGGGCTGACCGCCCTTGCCCTTGGTCAGCTTCTGCGGGCGGGTGACGCGCGCCAGGCGATCGCCGACGATCTCGCGCCAGCGGGGCTCCAGCGCGCCGGCGCCGCGTCCGAACTGTTCGTCCAGCTTCTTGATCAGGGGCGTCAGCGCCTTGCCCGCGCGCGGCGCCGGTCGGGGGACCGGACGGGTGCGGCGGCGAGACAGGATCTCGCGGACCTCGGCGTCTGTGGGCAGCGTGCGGCGCATGGGTCTATATAGCCCGACCGATGCCTGACGTCTCTCCCGACATAGACCTGATCCGCTCGCGGCTGCTGGCCTGGTACGACGCCCATGCGCGCAGCCTGCCGTGGCGAGCGGCCGTCGGCGCGCCGCGGACCGAGCCATACCGCGTCTGGTTGTCGGAGGTCATGCTGCAGCAGACGACCGTGCCGCATGCGACGCCGTATTTCCACGCCTTCACCACGCGCTGGCCGACGGTCTCGGACCTGGCGGCGGCCGAGGATGCAGAGGTGATGGGGGCCTGGGCGGGACTGGGCTACTATGCGCGTGCGCGCAATCTGCTTGCCTGTGCGCGCGCGGTGGCGGGCGAGCATGGCGGGGTGTTTCCGGACACCGAGGCGGCGCTGCTCGCCCTGCCGGGCGTCGGCGCCTACACGGCCGCAGCCGTCGCCTCCATCGCCTTCAACCGGGCGGCCAATGTGGTGGACGGCAATGTCGAGCGGGTCATGGCGCGTCTGTTCGCGGTCGAGACGCCGGTCCCCGCCGCCCGGCCCGAGCTGAGGCGGCTGGCCGGCCTGTTCGTCACCGACGAGCGGCCAGGGGATTGGGCGCAGGCGTTGATGGATCTGGGCGCGACGGTTTGCCGGCCCAAATCACCGTCGTGCGTGACCTGTCCGGTAGCCAGCGAATGCCTGGGTCTGGCCACGGGCGACCCGACCCGGTTCCCGATAAAGACGAAGAAGGCGGAGCAGCCGCATCGGCGGGGCATCGCCTATGTGCTGGTTGACGACCAGGGGCGGGTCGCAGTCGAGACGCGACCCGAAAAGGGGCTGCTGGGCGGAATGCTGGGCCTGCCGACCAGCGACTGGACGACAGGCGAGCCTGTTGCCGCAGCGCCGGTCGAGGCCGACTGGCGCGACGCGGGGGCTGTGGAGCACGTCTTCACCCACTTCAGCCTGACGCTGGCGGTGATGACCGCGCGCGTCGATGCGGACGGTGACTATCGCTGGATGCCGATCGAGGCGGCCCGGGCCGCCCTGCCGACGGTTTTCGCCAAGGCGCTGGACCGGGCGAGCGTGCCTGATCTGTTCGGCTGAGGCCTATCGCAACGTGCGGATCGAAACCTTGCCCTGCTTGTGATGCGGGATGACCACGGCGCGACCGTCGGCGTGCTGGATATTCAGATCGACAACGGCGACGCCGACTTCCAGGCCGGTGATCTTGAGACGATCCAGACCGGCGGGCAGGACGGGGTCAGAGAGATCGACCGTCTCGGTCCAGGCGTCGATCGACAGGCCCAGGGTCGCCTGAAGCATCAGGAAAACCGATCCCGCCGCCCAGGCCTGGGGCAGGCAGGCGACCGGATAGGCGATGGGCGGCTCGCCCGGCTCACGCGGGAAGCCGCAGAAAAGTTCGGGCAGCCGCAGGTGGAAGTGGGCGGCCGCAGCGTAGATCTCGGCCAGGATTTGCGCGACCGCATCGCGCTCGCCGTAAGCCGCCATGCCGGCGGCGGCCATGGCGGTGTCGTGCGGCCAGACCGAGCCGTTGTGATAGCTCATCGGATTGAAGCGGGCCTGTCCGACCTCCAGGGTGCGGATGCCCCAGCCGGTGCGGAACTCGGCGGTCAGCAGGCGTTTGGTGACGCGCCGCGCGCGTTCCAGCGACGGCAGGCCGGTGAACAGCAGGTGTCCAGCGTTGGAGGCGATGGCGCGACATTGCTGGCCGTCGCCGTCGAGGGCCACGGCATAGAAGCCCTCATCTTCCATCCAGAACTTTTCCTCGACCAGCGAGCGGACCTGTTCGGCGCGCATCCGCCATTCGGTCGTGCGATCGTCGTGCAGGCGCTCGCCCAGATCACCCAGCGCTTTCCAGGCGGCGAAGGCGTAGCCCTGGACCTCCAGAAGCGCGATCGGACCTTTGGGGAAGCGACCGTCGGCGTGGAAGATGGAATCCTCAGAGTCCTTCCAGCCCTGGTTGGACAGGCCGGTGTCGGCCCCGCGCTGGTAGTCGATCAGGCCGTCATTGTTGCTGTCGCCATAGTCGCGCATCCAGTCGGCGGCCGCGATCAGATTGGGCCAGAGCTTGCGGATCAGATTCAGATCGCCGGTGCGGTTGGCGTAGGCTCCGGCCAGGGCCACGAACAGACAGGTGGTGTCGACCCCGCCGTAATAGAGGCCGAACGGCACCTCATGCAGGGCGCTCATCTCGCCGCCGCGCGTCTCGTGCATGATCTTGCCAGGCTGGCTGTCCCGGTAAAGCGAGGTCTCGGTCGCCTGACGCGAGGCCAGATAGGTCAGCACGCCCTTGGCCAGCGACGGGTCCAGCCACAGCATTTGCCAGGCCGAGATGATGCCGTCGCGGCCGAACGGGGTCGAGAACCACGGCGTGCCCGCATAGGGATAGGGGCCGGTCGGCAGGTCTGTGGTCAACAGCGCCATGTCGGCGCGCGACTGGTCCAGCCAGTCGTTGAAGCGCGGGCTGCGCGGGCCGCGCACCGAGGCGCCGCGCCGGCGTTTGGCGCGCATGGCCAGGCGCGCCTGTATGGCGTTCTGTCGCCAACGGTCGGCGTCCGGTGTCTCGCAGGCGTCCACGCCGCACTCGATGAACAGGTCCAGGGAGCGGCCCTTGGGCAGGCTGAACATGAACTCGGCGCGCTGATGCGTCAGGCGCGCGGGCGGTTCGGAGAAGGCGATACAGCTGGATCGATCCACGTCGTCCAGCCCGGTGTAGCGGAAGGTGACGCGGCGACCGTCGGTGGTCGGCGTGTGGATCGTCCCGCGCTTGGCCCGAGGCGTGCCGCGCACCTGGAAGATATCGAAGAAGTCCGCGCCGAAGTCGAAGGCCAGCGGCAGCAGGATGTCCTCCACCCCGTGGTTGACCATGCGGATGCGCTCGAACATCCGCCGGTTCCACAGGAAGCGCCGGCGCTCGATATGCAGGACACCAGCCGGGGCCGATCGACCGCCCATCGGGGGCAGGGGACGGTTGGTGGTGTGGCAGGAAAAGAAGACGTTGTCCTGGCTGACGCCGGACGACAGGCGCGACGGCTTCAGCAGGCCGACGGTCATGGCCCAGCGCGACAGGACGCGGGTGTCACCCGCGAACAGGCCGTCGGCGCCGCCCTTCATGTCGCCCCACCCGTCGGCGACCAGGAAGGTGTCGCCTTCCTTCAGCGCCATCAGCTGTTCGAGACCCGTGGCCTCGACCGATTCACCGGCGGTCAGTTGAGTGGAATAGGCGTCGTCCATGCGGTCTCTTCCCCGTCGTTGTGAGGCCTCGGCCGAACGTGTCGCACCCGAATGCGGCGCTCAGGGGCCGCTTGCAGACTTTAATGGGCAAGTCGCCGACGAGTTCAGGCGAACCTGTGCTTTTTCATCGCCAAGCGACCTGAGAGACTTACTTGATCAGCCGTACGACGCCGATGGACCGCGCGATGTCGCGGAAGGCGGCTTCCAGAGCGGCGCTGTCTTCTGCCAGGAAGGCATGGTCGGAATCGCTGGCGCAGGTCCTCAGCAAATTGCGCCCGTTCTGCGTGGGCACGTTCAGGCCGACGGTGAAGACCTCGATCTTGTTCGACTTGGCATAGGTGCAGATCGAACCGAAATCGGCATCCGTCGCCGCCAGCTCATTGGCTTTGGCCGTTGCGACGTGCGCGCCGTCCGACGAGCGGTAACGCAGGGTGTTCACACCATCGGTCATCAGCACCAAAATCTTGCGCGGCGTGCGGTTCGCCGGATCGTAGGCGCCGCCTTCCTGGAACGGCGCGGTAGGCGACAGCAGATTGATGCCCCAGATCAGGCCGGATGGAATGTGGGTTTCGGGTTTGTAGCCGCCGACATTGATGACGAGGTTCTTGATTGCGTTCAGCACGCTGGACTTGCTCTTGGACAAGGGGCTGACCGCATTCAGGCAGCTCTGGCCCGTCGTCAGGAAACCCTTGTAGGGCGTCGCCGGCGACTGGTCGTTCAGCCGCGTCGTGCCGACGTTGCGCGAATAGACGCAGCCGAACCACTTGTAGCTGACGTTGCAAGCATAGGGCGGGACGGTGACCGTCTTGACCACCTGATCCTTGTAGCAGGTGCCGGTCTCGCTGACGCCGTCGCGCACGGTGGTGCAGGGGTAGGGAGTGCCGCCGCTGTAGGTCGTCTTGGTCGTGCAGGTGCGCTCCTGAACATAGTCGTCGGGCACGGAAATCCACGAGGCCTTACGATTGCCAATCCCGACGTTGACGTAGTCCGCATAAGGCACGACGCCGATCGAGACCTCGTCGCTCTCGGTCGCCATCAACTCGTTGACCAGCAGACTGGCCGAGCTCTTCAGCGCATCGATCCGCTTGATCGAGCGGCTGTCCTTTTCGCTCATCGACCAGGTGTTATCGAGCACCAGGACGGTCTCGATCTTCTGCGCCACGCCGCGCGTCGCCTCGGACAGGGCGTTGATGTCGAACTGTTTGACGCCCGCCAGACCCGCGAAGATGGGCTTGACCCCGCCCTTGAAAGTCACCCTGACGATTTTGCCATCGACGTATTGGGTGCCGGTCTTCCAGCCATCGATCAGTTGGCCAGTCTTAAGATTGGCCTCCAGATAGGGACCGCTGACCGCTTCCAGTTCCTTGACGGTCTGGGCGCGGGACGCCGCAGCCCCCAACGCTGCTGCATCGAGCGCTTCCTGGACCTGGTTCCTGACCGAGACATAGCGATTGATGTCGATGGCCAGGCCGACCATCAGTGTCAGCCCCATGGCGGACAGGGCGAAGAAGGTCGCAATGTTGCCCGCGGTATTCCGGCGCAGATGCGCCAGCCGCCGCCTCATCGCTGTCCATTGCATAGTGGTCGCCCCGATTTGGGACGACCGTAATGGATAAGCTTAACTTTTGGGTGAACGCCGTTACAAACTCAGGATTGCAACGGCGTCCCGACTGAGTTGGTTTCAGGCGGTGGCGGCGAAGCTGCGTTCTTCACGAGGACGCAACGGCGTGACCACGTCATCCAGCGCGGTTTCCGCGAACGGGCGACGGGCCAGCAGATCGCCGTAGACGTCCAGATACCGGCGCGCCATGGCGGTGGCCGAGAACCGCAGATCAAACCGCGCGCGGATCGCCTCGCGGTCCAGCAGATGCGCGCGTCCGGCCGCGGCGATGGCCTGTTCCATCGTATCGACCAGGAAGCCGGTGGCGCCGTCTTCGATGACCTCAGGCGTCGAGCCGCAGCGGAAAGCGATCACCGGCGTGCCGCAGGCCATGGCCTCGATCATCACCAAACCGAACGGCTCCGGCCAGTCGATAGGGAAAAGCAGGGCCTCGGCGCCGCCGAGGAAGGCAGACTTCTGGTGATCGCCGATCTCGCCGATGAACTCGATCAGCGGATTGCCCTCGACGAGCGGGCGGATGGTCTCTTCCCAATAGCGTTTGTCGGCGGCGTCCACCTTGGCGGCCATCTTCAGACGCTTGCCCAGTTTGGTGGCGATCTCGATGGCGCGGTCGGGGCGTTTCTCGGGCGAGATGCGACCCAGGAAGGCTAGATAGCCCTCGGACTTCGGGGAGAAGATGTACTGTTCGCCCGGCATGCCGTGATGGACGGTGGCTTTCCAGTTGGCGAAATGCAGCGGCTTACGCTGATCATCGGAAATGGAGACCAGGCCGAACTCGCTCCAGCGCGCATAGACGCCGGGCAGGTCCTTCATATCCAGACGGCCATGCAGCGTCGTCAGAGTCTTGTCCGCATATTTCTGGAACAGCGGGAAGTGGACCATGTCGGTATGGAAGTGGATGACGTCGAACTCGTCGGCGCGGTCCAACACTTCGCCCAGCATCGACAGGTGGGCGGCGAGGTCGGATTTCAACGGCGCCGGATCCAGACGGATCGCCTGATCACGCACGGGCACAAGACGCGCCTTGGTCTGGGCATCGGCGCTGGCGAACAGCGTCACGTCGTGGCCCAGATCGACCAGGGCGTCGGTCAGATGCGCGACCACACGTTCCGTACCGCCGTACAGCTTGGGAGGCACAGCCTCGTACAACGGGGTGATCTGCGCGATTTTCATGGTGATGTGCTCCGACACCGCATCCTGGCGGGCCGTTGACATCAATGTTCTCGCAACTGCGAAGTTCCGTCGCAGCTGATGAATTTTCACATACGTTTCGCGGGGTTACAGCGAAGCTGACCCATATTGAGTGTGCGAAATCGTACGTATTGGCGACGGATTGCCGGCTAAGTGATTGATGTGGCTTACGCGACGCGCGGTCGCAGCGGCTTACATCGCGGCGCGAACTTCCGAACGGAGGGCGTCGATGGATTTCAGCCCCTGGTCGGTCTTGAAGCGCCAGTAGGTCCAGCCGTTGCAGGCCGGTGCGTTTTCCAGCAGCGCGCCCAGCTTGTGGATCGAGCCGCTGAGCGAACCGTGAACCAGCGAACCGTCCGCACGAACACGCGCCTCGCGCTCACCCTTTGGGCAATACAGACGGTCGCCGGGTTGCAGCAGGCCGGCCTCGACCAAGGCGCCGAACGGCACCTTGGGCTCGGCGCGCTTGGAGCCTGTGACCATCAGGTCTTCGGGGCGGGCAGGGATGACCGAGGCGATACGGGTTTCGGCGACCTCGGCATAAGTCTCGTCACGCTCGATGCCGACGTAGTGGCGGCCGAGGCGTTTGGCGGCGGCGCCGGTGGTGCCGGTGCCGAAGAAGGGATCCAGGATCACGTCGCCGGGGCGCGTCGCCGACAGCAGGACGCGGTGCAGCAGGGCTTCGGGCTTCTGGGTCGGATGGGCCTTCTTGCCGTCGGCGTCCTTGATCCGCTCCTCGCCCGTGCACAGGGCGAAGGTCCAGTCTGAGCGCATCTGGGTGTCTTCGTTGAAAGCCTTCAGCGCATCATAGTTGAAGGTGTAGCGCTTCTGATCCCGCGACTTGGCGGCCCAGATCAGGGTTTCATGGGCGTTGGTGAACCGGGTGCCCTTGAAGTTCGGCATCGGGTTGGACTTGCGCCAGATGATGTCGTTCAGCACCCAGAAGCCCAGGTCCTGGATCGCCGATCCCAGGCGGAAGACGTTGTGGTAGCTGCCGATCACCCAGATCGAGCCCTCGGGCTTCAGGACGCGGCGGCATTCCGCCAGCCAGGCGCGGGTGAAGGCGTCGTAGTCGGCGAAGCTGGCGAACTTATCCCAGTCGTCATCGACCGCATCGACCTTGGAATTGTCGGGACGCAGCAGGTCGCCGCCCAGCTGCAGATTATAGGGCGGATCGGCGAAGACCATGTCCACCGAGGCGTCGGGCAGGCTTTTCAGCACCTCGATGCAGTCGCCACGATGAATGACGTCCTTGGCGAGGACAGGGGTCTTCAGATCGGACATGGAAACGCGGCCCCGCAACAGTGAGACCACTATGGTGAATCCTTGTGGTTAAGGTGGATTAAACGGCAGGGTCAGCCGGACGATTTTGCAAAACCGACCGCACCATCCACAGCCTTCTTGGGTCAGCGTGTTCCTGATTTGTTCCGTTTGTGCTCTAACCGTCTGCGGCGGTCGGCGGCGTGATGGAGGATCAGATGAACGACGGAATCCTGGCCCATATGATGGCCGAACTGGATGCGGAACTGGCGCGGGCGGAGCCGTCCTTGCCCGCTCATCCCGAACATACGCGCCAGACCGAGATCATGCGCGCCCTGGCCTTGGGGTTGGGAAACTTTGAGCGGATGCGGGCGCACGACGTGCATCTGCTCGCCGCCAGCCTGTCGCCGCGATCAGCCTGATCCGGCGTCAGGGTTTGCGCTTGAACGTGTCGCCGATCTCAGCAGCGTCCAGGCCGTCCGGTCCCGCGCTCTGGCGCTCGGCCTGACCGACCGCCTTCGTTGCCTTGTCAGAGGTCAGGGCGTCCGGTTTGCCGGCTGGATCGGCGCCGTTCTCTTCACGACCTTTGGTCTGTTCGCGGTCCATGGTGCTCTCCGTTGCTGGGACAGGTAGCGCGATCGGGAGCTGCGCGTTCCGTCAGCCGGCCGTATTGACCTTCGCCACCACCGACATGCCCGGCGCCAGGCGCTCGGCGGCGGGCTGGTTCGGGTCGATGCGGATGCGGACCGGGATGCGCTGGGCCACCTTGGTGAAGTTGCCGGTGGCGTTGTCGGGGCGGATGACGCTGAACTCCGACCCGGCGGCGGGGGCGATGCGTTCGACATGGCCGCGCAGGGTCTGGCCGCCCAGGGCGTCGACGGTGATCTCGACCGGCTGGCCGACGCGGATGTTCTTCATCTGCGTCTCCTTCATATTGGCCGTGACCCAGACCACGTCCGGCACCAGACCCATCAGTTGGGTGCCCGCGGTCACATACTGGCCCTGGCGCACGCCGATCTCGCCCAGACGACCGGCGCGGGGGGCGACGATGCGGGTGTTGGCCAGGTCGATCTGGGCCAGGCGCACGGCGGCCTGGGCGTTCTCGACGGCGGCGGCCAGGCTGTCGCGGCCGACGACGGCGGAGGTGACGCCGGTCTGGGCGATGCCCTCGGCGGCGCGGGCCTGGGCGACCTGGGCCTGGGCGCTGCGCAGGGCGGCCTCGGCGACGTCTACATTGGCCTGGGCGACCCAGCCGCCGGCCTTCAGGGTGCGGGCGCGGTTGGCGTCGGCCTGGGCCCGTGTCAGCGTCGCTTCGGCGGCGGCGATGGAGGCGCGCTGCTGGGCCACCGATCCGCGCGCCGACGCCTGGGTCTGGGCCGAGTTGGACAGGGCTGCCTGGGCCGAGTGCAGGCTGGCCTCCGCCTGCTCCAGCCGCTGGCGATAGATGCGGTCGTCCACCTGGGCCAGCAACTGCCCCTGTTGGACGGTCTGGAAGTCCTGGACCGGCACGGCCGTGACATAGCCGTTCACCTGCGGGCTGATGATCGTCACCTGGCCGCGCACATAGGCGTTGTCCGTGCGCTGGATCGCGCCCCGGAAGGGCGGCAACTGCCAGGCGTACAGCACCATCAGAACGCCCAGCAGGGCGACCCCGGCGGCGATGACGGTCCACATGACGTTCTTCTTCGGCGCAGGCGCAGGCGGAGCAGCGGCAGGCGCTTGCGGGGCGGCGGGGGCGGAAGAGGCGGGGGCGGGCGGGGCGGCGTCGGTCATTGTGGGTCTCGGTTCAGTCGGCGGCGGCGACGGCGCTCTGGACCGCAGCGTCTGCATTGTTGTTCTTGGCGTCGCGGCGCGCCTTCCAGCGCGGCCGCAGGTGGGTGACGGTCACCCAGGCGGAGCCCAGGGCCGCGATCACGGCGATGACCAGAAAGACATCGTTGTAGGCCAGCACATTGGCCTGCTGCGTCACCTGTCGGCCCAGCAGGACGGCGCCTTCGGCGTTCGCCAGCGCGGGATCCGTTATCGTCGAGGCATAGGCGCCCGACAGCTGGCGCATCCGCAAGGCGACCTGCGGATCCAGCGCCGAAATCCCGGCCGCCAGCTGGTTGGAATGGTATTTCTCGCGGAGGATCTGAAGCGTCCCGGTCAGCGCCGAACCCGCCAGACCGCCGACGTTCTGAAGCACGCTGAACATGACGATGAAGCTGATCAGGTTCTGCTTGCCCTGGGTCAGCACCTTGACGATGCCGATCATCAGCGCCGGGCCGATGAACATGGCCGAGGCGAAGGCGATCAGGGCCTGGCTGAAATACAGCTGCGCCGGGCGCGTCAGGACCGTCGAATGGCTGTCGATCCACGCGCCGACCGCGATCAGCGCCAGGGCGATGGCGATCGGCTTGTTCAGCTTCTCCATGTTCAGGGTGAATGCGCTGACCAGGGTGCCGGCGATCATCGACAGAAGGATGACGACGAAGAGGCCGTGAAGCTGATCCGGTCCCAGGCCGACGACGGTCAGGAAGCCCACCGCGCCGGATGTCTGCTCCGACAGCACGATGCGGATCAGCAGGATCGCCCCGAACAGGCGCAGCAAATCCGGTCCGGTCAGCCAGCGGGTGTTGATCAGCGGGTTCTTGCGATTGTGCTCGACCAGGAAGGCGGCGGTCAGCAGGATGACGGACCCGATCAAGGCCCAGCCGATCCAGGCGGCTTGCGTCCACCAGACGATCCGCCCCAGACCCAGGGCCGCACACAACAGGGCCACGCCTGGCGCAAACAGGGCGAAGGTCAAAAAGTCCAGCCGGTCGAACACGCGCAGCCGCTCGGACGGCGGCAGTTTGACCACCTGCACCGCGCCCCAGGCGACCAGGCACAGGCCCAGCTCGAACAGATAGAAGGCGCGCCAGTCGCCCAGCTGGAGCAGGCCGGGCATGACGAGCCGCGAAATCGGCACGGCGAAACTGGCCAGGCCGATGCCGATGATCAGCCCTTTGAGTCTATGCGCCGCCGGAAAGGCCTGGATGATGTAGAGGAAGCCCAGGCTGGAAAGGCCCGCGCCCGCCATGCCGGCGATGGCCCGCACCAGCAGGGTCGATTGATAGTTGTCGACGAACAGATGAGCGGCGCAGACCAGCACGAAGGCCCCCAGGAAGATCTGGGTGAACAGGCGCAGGCCGTACTGCATCCGGAACTTGACCAGGATCAGGTTCATGCAGGCGTTGGTCATGACGAAGACGACCGGCAGCCATGCGGCCTCGGTGATCGTGATCCCCAGCGAGCCTTGCAGGTTCTGGATGTTGGCGGTGACGGCGGCGTTGCCCAGCGATCCGACCATGGCGACCAGCAGGCCGGTCAGGGCGTACTGGATCCGCATCGGCCAGGGGTGATCGGGCGTGGCGGGCGAGCCGGGCATCATCGGCCGCTCGTGCGGCTTCAGC
Source organism: Brevundimonas sp. MEB006b (assembly GCF_030209705.1). Taxonomy (NCBI): domain Bacteria; kingdom Pseudomonadati; phylum Pseudomonadota; class Alphaproteobacteria; order Caulobacterales; family Caulobacteraceae; genus Brevundimonas; species Brevundimonas sp. MEB006b. Next base: position 178,602 of record NZ_JARVRL010000002.1, on the reverse strand, counting down.
GTCTCGACATACTGTTCCCAGGGCAGGTGCCAGTTGTTGCGGGCCATCAGCGCGGTTCCCCGCGCGGTCTCAGCCCGTCCAGAACAAGCGCGCGGGTGCGCAGCGACACGGCCTGGCGCTCGGCTTCGTCCGCGCCCTGAAAACCGGCGCCCAGCAGGGTGGCGATCAGACGGATGTCCATCGGCCGCAGATCCTCCCTCACCAGGCCGGCGGCCTGGGCCCGCTTCAGCGGTGCGGCGCCCGCCTCCATCAAGCTCTGCCGCAACGGTGTAAGCGCATCTGGCGACCGCACGTTCCGCACGACCCCGGCCAGTCCCGCATTGCGCACCATGTCCTCGGCCAGGCGGTCCAGAAACCAGAAGAAGGCCTGCGGATCATCGCCCTGTTCGGCGGTGCGCCGACCCAGGTCTGCGACGTCGGCCTCCAGCACCGCCAAGGCCAGTTCGGTGCGGTCGGAGAAGTGCCGGTAGAGGGTGCCGCGCCCCACACCGGCCCGTTCGGCGATCAGATCCAGGGGCGCATCCAGCCCCTGATCGGCGAAGACCGCGCGCGCCGCCTCCAGCACCGCCGCCCGGTTCAGAGCGGCGTCCTTACGGACAGGTTTTTCGGCAGGGCGCGTCATGGTGAGGCGCGTAAATGGACACGACTGTCCGTTTTGCAAGGGGCGGCTAGAGCGCTTTTTCCAGCACCGCGAATTCCAGCTCGGGTCGGGGCGGATCGACGGGGAAGGGGCGAGTCTCGCCGGTGGGGGTGTAACCGCGTCGTTCGTACCAGGCGATCAGTTCGGTCCGGCGGTGGATGACGGTCATTTCCATGCGGCGCGCACCGAAACGCGCGATCGCCTCGCTTTCGGCGGCCGCGAGCAGACGACGGCCGAGGCCGGACGCCTGCAAGGTCGGCTCGACCGTCAGCATGCCGAGATAGGTCAGGTCGTCGCCGGCGTGGGCGACCTGGACGCAGCCGATCAGCGCGCCGTCGCGATGGGCCAGCAGGATGACCCGGTCGGGATCGGCGATCAGAGCCGACAGCTCCGCCGCGCTGGTGCGATCATCGAACAGCAGGTCCGCCTCGTGCGTCCAGCCGGCCTTGGCGGTGTCGCCGCGATAGGCGCGCTCGATCAGAGGATGCAGCGCGGCGACGTCGTAGGGCGTCGCCACGCTGACGGCGATCTGCGTCACCGGCTGACGCCCAGCTCCGTCAGCAGATGATCCATCCCATAAACGTCGCGCAGGGCCACGGTGACGGCCTGGGTGGTGACGATCACGCTGCGGTTGGTGTTGCGGTCATAGCCATAGGCGTTGCGCTGGGTCAGGACGGTGGAATCGAAGTTGGCCCCGATGATCTCGCCCCGGGCGTTGACCGCCGGCGAGCCGGACGAACCGCCGATGGTGTCGGTCGAGACGGCCATGTCCATCACCGCGTTCGGATCGATCCGGTCCTTGGCGGCCATCAGCTTGGGCGCGACCGTGAACGGCTCGGCGCCGGTGGCGCGGTCCCAAAGGCCGGCGAAGGTGGTGAAGGCGCCGAAGCGCTGACCTGGCACGTCGGAGCCTTCGACCTTGCCATAGGTCAGACGCAGGGTGCCGGTGGCGTCGGGATAGACGGCGTCGCCATAGGCGGCGAAGCGGGCGGCCGCCAGCTGTTCCGACGCGCGGTCGGTCGGCGCCTTGACCTTATTCTCCCATTCCGTGCGGACGGCGCGGGCGTCGGCGTCGATCGACAGCAAATACTGGATCATCGGATCGTCCGACGCCTGAACCGCCGCCAGGCCGCCGGTCCACAGGGCGCGACGCACGGCCGGATCGGCCAGCTTGGTGCCTGAGACGACGCGGGCCGACAGCTCTTCGGGGCTTTCCTTGCCCAGCAGGGTGCGAACGTAGGGGCTGTCCACCGTCAGCGATTCGCGCGTCTTGGACAGCCACCATTCCAGCCGGATCTGCTCAAGCTCGGGATAGGTGGGCCGCTCGGCGAACAGGCCGGATTCGACGCCCGGCAGGCGGCTGTCGGCGAACTCGGCCAGACGCTGGTCCGACGGCTTGGCCCGCTCCTGCGCGCCGCGCACGATGGCCTTGGCCCACTGGAACAGCTGCGATCCGCCCGCGACCGAGGTGGTGCCCAGGCCCGTGCCGCCTTCCAGCAGGGCGGTCGGCGCATAGAGTTCGCGCGCGATGGGCTGGACCGCTTCCAGCGCACCCCAGGGATCGGGACCATTTCCGTTGGCGGCGGCGTAGCGCTGCATGAAGTCGACCTCGGCCGCCGCCTTGGCCTGGATGAACTGGGCGTCGGTCAGGGCGCGCATCCGGCCCAATCCGCGCTTGTAGGTGTTCTCCACGCCCACGATCGGGTCCATGGCGATAAAGGCTTGGTCCTCGCCCTCTTCAGAATAGCGGATCAGACGACCGCGCAGCTCCGAGGCGATCAACTGATCCAGTGGCAGGACCACGTCGCGGATCGTGGCCAGCTGGTCCATCGTAAGCAGGCGCTGGGTCGCGCCGGGATTGCCGGTGATGAAGACGGCCTCGCCCTCGGTCGGCTTGTCGGCGTTCCAGGCGAAGTGGACCGGCGACTCGACCGGTTTGCCGTCCTCGTACAGGCGGATGAAGGCCGCATCGATGGCGAAGCGCGGGAAGGAGAAGTTGTCCAGATCGCCGCCGAAGGTCGCGGCGCGATCTTCCGGCGCCCAAGCCAGGCGCACATCGCTGTATTTGCGGTACTTGTAGAGTTTGAACTGGCCGCCCCGGTACAGGCTGACGACCTGGCAGCGGATCTTGGGATCGTTTCCGCAGGCTTCGGTCTCGATCCGCCCGGCCTCGGCCTCGCGCGCTTGGGTGAAGGCCTGGCCCTCAAGCCCTTCGCCGGCCTTGTGCATCCGCTCGGTGACATCGGAGATGTCGGTCAGGATCTCGGCCGTGGCGCCGGGGCATTTGCGCTCCTCCTCGCGCGTCTTGGGCGTAAAGCCGGTCTCGCCATATTGCTGTTGCGGCGTGGACAGGTTGGCGACGCAGGTGGCGACACAGTGGTTGTTGGTCATCACCAGGCCCTGGCCCGACACCACGCCCGCCGAACAGCCGCCGAACTTCACCGACGACAGCCGCACCCGATCCAGGAAGGCCTGGTCGATATTCGTGCCCAGCGTCTGGTTGGCGCGGGCGATGGGGAAGTTGTCGTAGGTCCACATGCCTTCCTCGGCGCTGGCCGAGCTGGCGGCGGCGAAAGCAAGAACGGCGGCGGAGGCGAGGAGAAGAGGGCGCATGGAAAACTCCTGATCCTTCTCCCCTCGGGGGAGAAGGTGAGCCCAAAGGGCTCGGATGAGGGGGCTCTGCCCGCATTCAAAATGGAAAAAGGGGGCCTGGGTCAACCAGCCCCCTCATCCGTCTCGCTAGCGCGAGCCACCTTCTCCCCGAGGGGAGAAGGATTTTCGGCTTAGCGACGCACGCCCAGTTCGCGCAGCAGGCGCGGCTGGTTGTAGACGTTGCGCAGGGCCTCAGTGATGGCGGCGGTCGAGACCGTCACCGTGCGGTTCAGCTCGGGGTCGTAACCGAAGCTGCCGCCCAGCGAGTGGATGTTGCCGTCGAAGGCGGCGCCGATGACTTCGCCCTTGGCGTTGATCACGGGCGAGCCCGAGTTGCCGCCGATGATGTCGTTGGTCGAGACGAAGTCATAGACGGTCGACTTGTTGACCTTGCCCTCTGCCGCCAGCCAGTCCTCGGCCGCGTTGAAGGGCTCAGCGCCGGTGTTGCGCTCATAAAGGCCGCCGATCTGGGTGAAGGGTTCGACCGTCACGCCGCGATAGGTCCAGCCCTTCACCTGGCCGTAGGACAGGCGCAGGCTGAAGGTCGCATCGGGATACAGATTGGTGCCGTAGACCGCGAACCGGGCCTGGGCGATCTTTTCGCCGGCGCGGCTGGTCGGGCCGGATACGGCCGATTCCCACTGGGTGCGCACGGCCTGGGCCGCATCGTCATTGGCCAGGACGAACTGGATCAGCGGGTCGCCCGAGGCGGCCAGTTGCTCCGGCGTCATGGCCAGGGCCTGGGCGCGGAAGGCGGGATCGGCCAGGCGCGTGCCGTCGACCAGACGCTCCGCGATCTGCTCGGGGCTTTCCTTGCCCAGCAGCGCCTTCACGTTCGCATTGTCGACCGTCAGATATTCGCGGGTCTTGGACAGCCAGAAGTCGAGATAGATCTTCTCCAGGTCGTTTGAGATCGGCGTTTCGGTCGCCAGGCGACGGCCCAGCGAAGCGATGTCGGCGTCCGAATAGCCGGCGCGGCGTTCAGCGATGGGCTTGGCGCGTTCCTTGGAGGCGCGGACGATGGCCTTGGCGTAGCTGTAGAGCGACGAGCGCTGACCGGCCGCCGATTCCAGCTGGCGATAGGGCAGATAGAGGTCGCGCTGGGCGCTCGAGGCGCGTTCCAGATCGGCCCACGGATCGCCGATGCGTTGGGCCAGGGCCGGGTCGGCGGCGACGCGCTGGCGCAACTCCTGCTCCTCGCGGCGTTTGGTGGCCATGAAGGCCGGGTCGGTCAGGGCGCCCTGCTGGCCGTAGTTGACCTTGAAGCCGTTCTCCAGGCCGAAGATCGGATCGACCGAGACGCGCTTGGCCTCTTCGCCGGTGGTCGAATATTCCAGCAGGCGACCGCGCAGTTCCGAGGTTTGGATCAGGCTGATGGGCAGTTGCTGGTCACGCAGGGTTTCCAGCTGGGCCACGGTCAGCAGGCGCTGGGTCGAGCCGGGGTTGCCGGCGACGAAGGTGACGTCGCCTTCCTTGGGCGCATTGGCGTTCCAGGTCAGGTGGTTGGGCGTGGCGACCGGCTTGCCGTCCTCGTAGATGCGCAGGAAGCCGGCATCCAGGGCGTAGCGCGGGAAATTGAAGTTGTCCGGGTCGCCGCCGAAGAAGGCCGCCTGGAACTCGGGCGCGAAGACCAGGCGCACGTCATCGTATTTGCGGAACTTGTAGAGCTTGTACTGGCCGCCGCGGTAGAAGCTGATGACCTGGCAGGTCAGCTTTTGGTCGTCGCCGCAGGTCTCCTTCTGGATCTTGTCGATCTCGGCGGCGCGGGCCTGGACGAAGGCGGCGCCTTCAAGGCCGGCGCCGGCGCCGGTCACGCGGTCGGTGACATCGACGATGTCCGTCAGGATCTCGGCCGTCTGGCCGGGGCACTTTTTCTCTTCCTCACGCGTAGCGGGCATCCAGCCGTTCTTGACGTAGTCGTTCTGGGCCGTGGACAGGTCCTGAACGCACGACACGACGCAGTGGTGGTTGGTCAGCACCAAGCCTTCGTTGGACACCAGCGAGGCCGAGCAGCCCTGCAGGCGGACGGCGGCGTTGCGCACGCGGTCCAGCCAAGCCTGGTCGATGTTGGTGCCGTACTTCTCGTTCACCGTGGCGATGGGAAAGTTGTCGAAGGTCCACATGCCCTCGTCGGCGCGGGCGGAGGTCGCAGGCGCGGACAGGACGGCGGTGGCGGCGCCGAGCGCGGCGAGCGAGGCGGTGAGACGAAGCGAGGGCAAGGACATGAAGGCGTGTTTCCCGGAGCGTGGGACGGCCTGTCCCATCTGTTATGTTGTAACTAGCGCCGACGAAGGCCCGGCGCCAAGAGGCTGCATCGCCCTTAATCCCCGGATTTCAAACCCGCAATGTCCGTGTGGCGGAACCCTTACCCCGATTTAACTTGGCGGTGAGGGGGCGCACGGTCAGATAGGCGCAAGTACCGGGGGTTTATCGACGACGATGTCGCTTGCGCTATCAACACTGCTGTTCGAGTGGCGTCGCTATATGGCGGCGGTCATGGCCCTGGCCCTGTCCGGGCTTCTGGTCCTGGCGATGACCGGCGTCTTCATCGGCATCGGTAAGGGATTCACCGCGACCATCGAACGGTCGAACGCCGACATCTTCATCATGCAGCCCGGCGCCAAGAGCCTGATGGGCGGACCGTCGGGCGTGCCGCGCCGTTTCATTCCCCTGGCCTACAACCACCCCGAGGTGGTCGAGGTTATGCCCCTGGACGGCGCCGGGGGCACGTTCCAGAACATCAAGAACGTCGATCCGACCAAGAGCCAGGCGGACAATGCGTCGCAGGGCGCGCCGCGTCAGAAGTTCGTCCAGGCCAGCATCATCGACACCCGCCCCGGCTCGGTGACCATCCCGACCGACTATTCGCAGGAACTGGTCGATGCGTTGCGCCAACCCTACACCGTGGCGGTCGATGAGACGGCCCTGACGACCCTGGGCGTGAAGCTGGGCGACAAGGCGCTGTACAACGGCCAGACCGTCACCGTCGTCGGCGTGACGCGCGGCTATCCCAACATGATGCAGCCGGGCGTGGTCATGTCGCGCGACACCCTGCGGATGCTGGGTCAGGCCGACACCGGCGCGCGCGTGGGTCCGCTGATGGTCAAGCTGCGTGATCCGGCCCGTGCGCCCGTCGTAGTGGCCCAGCTGAACGCCATGGGCAACGGTCAGTGGAAGGCCTGGACCAAGCAGCAGCTGGCCGACGCCAACGCCGGCGCCATGTTCGAGGAAGGCATTCTGGTCATCATCATCGGCGGCTGCGTCGTCCTGGGGATCATCATCGGGGTCGCCATCACCTGGCAGACCCTGCGCGGCGCCATCATGGCCAATATCAAGGAGTTCGCCTCTCTGCGCGCCCTGGGCGTCAGCATGGGGTCCTTGCGTCGGATCGTGGTCGAGCTCAGCTTCTGGGTCGGCGTCGTCGGCGTCATCGCGGCCATCGTCCTGACCTGGCTGGTGTCGCTGCTGGCGATGATGGGGGCGGTGATCATCGCCCTGCCGCTGTCGCTGCTGATCGTCGTCGGCATCGGCCTGATCGCCATCGCCATGGTGTCCGGCCTGCTGTCGCTGGGCATCCTCAAGAACAGCCAACCGGCGGACCTGCTGCGATGAACGTTCATACAAAGGTTCACGGCAAGCACGGCGATTTCGCCATCGAGGCCAAGGCGCTGGTCAAGCGGTTCAAGTCCGGCAAGGCCTGGGTCGAGGTGCTGAAGGGCGTCGATTTCGATGCGCGGCATGGTGACCTGACCATGGTCATGGGGCCGTCCGGCTCGGGCAAGTCCACCCTGATCGCAGCTCTTTCGGGCCTGCTGAAGCCCGAAGAGGGCCGGGTGGACGTGCTGGACGTCGACGATCTGTGGAAGCTGTCCTCGGGCCGCATCGACAAGTTCCGCCTGGATAACTGCGGCTTCATCTTCCAGGGCTTCAACCTGTTCCCCGCGCTGACGGCGCTTCAGCAGGTCGAGACTGTGCTGAAGTTCCAGGGGCTGACCGCAGGCCAGGCCAAGAAGCGCGCCACCATCGCCCTTGAAGAGGTCGGCCTGGGCCACCGTCTGCACCAGCGGCCGGCGGCTTTGTCGGGTGGTGAAAAGCAGCGCGTCGCCATCGCCCGCGCCCTGGCCAAGGATCCCAAGATCCTGTTCGCCGACGAACCCACCTCGGCCCTAGACGGCGAGAACGGCCAGGTGGTCATCAAACTGCTGCGCCGCGCCGCCACCGAACACGGCGCAGCCGTGATCTGCGTGACCCACGATCCACGCCTGGAGGCCTGGGCCGACCGGGTCATCCACATCGAGGACGGCAAGATCTTGGACGACCAGCGCCGCATCCCCGATCCGAACGCCATCCTGGCGTCCCACTAACCGACACGACGATTTCCCTTAGGACGACACGCCAATGCCCGGCTTTCTGAAGAAAAAACGCACTTGGATCGGCCTGCTGCTGGTGATCGTGCTGGCGGTCGGCTTCATGCTGTTCCAGTCCGCCGCCAAGACCAAGAAGGCCGAGCAGGAGAAGGCGGCGGCGACCAAGGTCGACAGCCCCTATGCGGCTATCGCCAATGGCAAGGTCGACGTCGAGGGCGGCATCATCCAGATCGCGGCCCGTCGCGGCGGCATCGTCCGTGACGTTCTGGTTCAGGAAGGCGATCGCGTCGTCGCCGGTCAGATCCTGGCCCGTCAAGAAGACGACGAAGCGCGTCTGGCGGTGCAGGCCGCCGCCGCCGCCGTCAGCCAGGCCGAAAGCCAGCTGGCCCAGATCCGCGTGGACATCCGCACCGCCCAGCGCGAGCAGGAGCGTCTGCAACGTCTGGTCGCCACCAACTTCGTCGCCGCCCAGCGCATGGACCAGGCCCAGGACGCCATCGCCACCGCCCAGGCCCGGCTGGGGTCGCAGGTCGCCGCAGTCCAGACCGCGCGCGCCCAGCTGGATCAGGCCCGCTACAATCAGGAACTGACGGTCATCCGCGCCCCGACCAACGGCCGGATCGTGCGCCGCTACGCCAACCCCGGCGCCGGCGCCTCGACCCTGAACGTTTCCAACATGTTCGATCTGGAACCCGACGCGCCGCGCATCGTCCGCGCCGAGGTGGTCGAGAGCGACCTGCCGAACCTGACCGACGGCCAGGCCGTCGAGATCAGCCCCGAGGGCGACGCCAGCAAGGTCTATATCGGCGCCGTCATGCGTCGGGCCGCCGTGTTCGGCGCGCGTAAACTGGCCTCGGACGATCCCTCGCAACGTAGCGACGAGCGGGTGGTTGAAGTGGTCGCCTCGGCCGGCGATGCGCCCCTGCTGATCGGACAGCGGGTGCTGGTCAAGTTCATGAAGCCGGGCGAGACCGCCGGGGCCAAACGCGCGGTCGCCGCCGGCGTCGGGCCCAGCGAGGCCATGAAGACGAAATAGAACGTCGGATCAGCGGCCGGTGAAATTGCCCGGCCGCTTTTCCAGCACGGCGGCGACGCCTTCCTGATGGTCCTCGGTCAGATGGGCGAGCGCCTGCATGGCTGCCGACATCTCCAGCATCTGGTCGAAGGTCGTGTCGCGGCCCTGGCGCAGCAGGGTCTTGGCCATACGCAGGGCCTGGGGCGGCTGGGTCGCGACTTGGGCGGCGGCGGCCAGGGCTTCGTCCATCAGGCTGTCGTGCGCGACCACGCGGTTGACCAGCCCCCATTCGGCCGCCGTGGCGGCATCGATGGATCGGGCGGTGAACAGCAGTTCGGCGGCGCGGGCGTAGCCGATGTTGCGCGGCAGCAGCCAGGACCCGCCGTCGCCGGGAATGATGCCCAGCTTCAGGAAGGGCACGCCGAAACTGGCGCGGTCCGAGGCGATACGGATATCGCCCAGCCCCGCGATGTCGCAGCCCAGCCCCATCGCTGGCCCGTTGACGGCGGCGATCAGCGGAACCTCAAGCCCATACAGCGACCGCACGATCCGATGGACGACCCGGCGATAGCGTTCGCGGATTGTCGCGCCCGAGCCCTCGAACAGGTCGCGCCTGTCCCGCATCGCCGTCAGATCGCCGCCGGCCGAGAACGCCCGCCCGGCGCCGGTCAGGACCACGCAGCGGATCGACGGATCGGCGTTGACCCGCTCGCACGCCGCCGCGACCTCGTCGCCGTCGCCCAGATCGGGCAGGGCGTTCAGCCGCGCCTCGCGATCCAGCGTCCAGATCAGGATCGCGCCCCGCTTCTCTTCGGTGATCAGGCCCATGCATCGTCTCCGTCTTCGCGCCCGTCATCGACCGCCAACGCCGCGTCAGGCAAGCCCGGAATTGCAAAAGCCCCGGCGAGACCGGGGCTTCTTCAGGCTGAGGGCCGAGCGGGCCGTCAGCGTTTCTTGATCGTATAGGGTACGAAGTTGGACGGATGGCTGACCACCCGGCCCGAGTTCGACGGCATGTGCCGACTGTTGACTAGCATCCCGCCCCAAAGGGCAAAGGACATCATGGCGTGTTGGAGGTTACGCTCCTTATCGTTCATCTTGGCGTCTCCTTTCGCAGAACGATGAAAAGAGACGCGTCGTACCAATGGGATTCCACCGTCAGTCGTTTCGCGTCATCAGCCGATATAAGACAGTTTCGTGAATTTGCAACCTTATTCGTCAGGAGTCGGAGTGATTTTCGCCGCTGTGTCACAATGAGCGCGACGACCCCGAGCCGGCCCGGACCGCCCAAGGCCATCGCTACGCCCTGCGTCATGGTGTGCGCGGTCGACGGCGAGAGCGGCCTGTGCCTCGGCTGTTTTCGCACCCTGAAGGAGATCGCCGGCTGGCGGGCGTTGAGCGACGCCGAGCGCGCGACGGTCATGGCCGACCTGCCGTCGCGCCGTAGTCAGGTGGATCCGGCCAAGCTGGGCTAGCGCGGTTCGCGGCTTAAGCTTTCGTCAGCCACGTCGTTTCACCCCATCCAAACGCCGCGCCTCTAAGACAGAGGCATGGTTCGCATCGATACCCAGTCTGTCGTCGTCCTCGGCTTCGCTCTCATGGCGTCGTTCGGCACGGCTCTGACGATCCGCCATCTGGAAGGCGACGGCATGGCCCAGGCGGCGACGCCCGTGGTCGAGGCGGCGGTGGGCGCCTCCGGCACCGACGCCCAGGTGGTCAAGGGCGCGGACGGCCACTACTGGGCCGAGGCCAATATCGACGGCAAGGCCGTGCGGGTGCTGGTGGATACGGGCGCCAGCGTGGTCGCCCTGACGCGCGCCGACGCCCTGAGGCTGGGAGTCGATCCCGAACCCGAAGCCTTCACAGGCAAGGTTCAGACCGCATCAGGCGTCGTGCGCGCCGCGCCGGTTCAGCTGAAGTCGATCTCGGTCGCGGGCGCGCGTGTGGACCGGGTCGAGGCCCTGGTGGTCGAGCAGGGGCTGGAATACTCCCTGCTGGGCATGAGCTATCTGGGCCGGCTTTCCGCCTTTTCCGCCACGCCGACCGGGCTGACGCTGCGGCCCTAAAGATCTCGCATCTGGCGACGGGCTTCGCTGAAATACTGCCAGCCGGTCCACAGGGTGATGATGGCGGCGAACCAGATCAGGAAGATGGCGAAGGATTCAAACGCCGGCTGCCAGGCCAGCGGCGATCCGTCGTCGTTCTGCAGGCCCAGGGCGCCCCACAGCAGGGTCAGCTGAAGCGCGGCGAGCGCCACCATCTGCACGGTGGTCTTCCACTTGGCGGCCAGGGTGACCGGCAGTTCGATGCGGCCGGCCATCGTCTCGCGCAGGGCGGAGACGGCGAATTCGCGGAACAGGATCAGGCCGCAGGGCAGGGCGATGCCGGGTAGCGAACCCGAGGCCAGGACGCCCAGGATGGCCCCGGTCACCAACACCTTGTCGGCGATGGGATCGAGAATGGCGCCCCAGCGCGTGGTCGCGTTCCAGCGCCGGGCGAGGTAGCCGTCGACCCAGTCGGTCGAGGCGGCGATGACGAAAATCCAGAAGGCCCAGACGCTGAACCGCCCCTGGGTCTCCGGCGACAGCCAGGCCTCAAGCGCCCCGGGGGCGGCCCCGGCCATCATGGCGAACATCACCACCCCGGCCACCAGACGCAGTCCGGTCAGGATGTTGGGGATGGGGTTGGCGCGGTGGGCGGAGGTCATCGTCATGTCCGTTGCAACGCGCCGGGTGTGACACGGTTCGCCGCTCAATCCAACGGTTCGAACCGGGGCTTGTCGGTCAGGGCCGTAAGCGCGCCCTCGGCGATGCCGAAATGCAGGCCGCTGAGCTGAAGCTCGCCCTTGGCTTCGCGCTCGGCGATCCAGGGGAAGGTGCGCAGGTTCCGGATCGACAGCCGCACGATGGCCTCTTCGGCTGCGCGCTCCAGCTGGTCGGGGGCGACGGTTTCGGCGACGTGCTGGACGACAGGCGCGCCTTGGGCGATCCAGGGGGCGACAAAGTCGGCGACGATTTCTGGGGCGCCGTTGATCATGGCGTTGACCCCGCCGCAGTGGGCGTGGCCCATGACCACGATCCGCTTGACGCCCAGCACCTTGACCCCGAACTCCAACGCCGCCGACACGCCGTGCAGCTTGCCGTCCGGCTCATAGGGCGGGACCAGGTTGGCGACGTTGCGCACGACGAACAGTTCGCCCGGCTTGGCGTCGAAGATCAGGGCCGGATCGGCGCGGCTGTCGGAACAGGCCACGATCAGGGTGTGTGGTTTCTGGCCCTTGGTCGCCAGGCTCTCGTACTCGGCGCGGGCCGTAGGCCAGTGCTCGGCGCGGAAGCGGCGATAGCCGGCGGTCAGTTCGTCTTCGATGTCGCTCATGGTCGGTGTCTTAGCTCCGGCTCAGCTTTTACGGAAGAAGGCGTGGATGCGCTCGGCGAGGGGTTGGTTGATGCCGTCGACCTTGACCAGGTCGGCCAAGGAGGCGCGGCTGACGCCCTTGGCCGAGCCGAAGGCGTGCAGCAGGGCCTTCTTGCGGCCGGGGCCGACGCCTTCGATCTCGTCCAGCGGGTTCTTCTTGATGTCCATCGAGCGGCGCTTGGCGTGGGCGCCGTTGGCGAAACGGTGGGCCTCGTCGCGCAGGCGCTGCAGATAGTAGAGGGCTGGCGACTTGAGCGGCAGCATGAAGGGCGCCTTGCCGGGCATGAAGAACTTCTCCATGCCGGCGTCGCGATCCGGGCCCTTGGCCACGCCGACGACGGCGATGTCGTCCAGCCCGCCCAGGTCGGCCATGACCGCCAGCACCTCGGCCAACTGTCCCGCGCCGCCGTCGATCAGCAGCAGGTCGGGGCGGACGACGTCTTCGCCCTTGGCCTCGCCTTCTTCTTCATCCTTGATCAGGCGCGAGAAACGACGGCGCATCACCTCGCGCATCATGCCGTAGTCGTCGCCGGGCGTCAGATCCTCGCCCCGGATGTTGAACTTGCGATACTGCGACTTCTGGAAGCCCTCGGGGCCGGCGACGACCATGCCGCCGACCGCATTTGTCCCTTGAATGTGGGCGTTGTCGTAGATCTCGATCCGCTCGGGTCGGCTCTCCAGTCCGAAGGCCTCGCAAACCTCGTCCAGAATCTTGCCCTGCGCCGAGCTTTCGGCCAGGCGGCGGCCCAGAGCCTCGCGCGCATTGGTCAGGGCGTGGTCGACCAGCGCCAGCTTCTCGCCGCGCATCGGGCGGACGATCTCGACCTTGCGATCCGCCTTCATCGAAAAGGCCTCTTCCAGCAGCTCCAGCTCGTGCGGGCGGACGTTGGACAGGATCAGGCGCGGGATCGGCTTGTCCTCGTAGAACTGGCCCAGGAAGGCGGCCAAAATCTCAGGATCGGTGTCGGTCTTGTCCACGCGCGGGAAATAGGCGCGGCCGCCCCAGTTCTGGCCGGCGCGATAGAAGAAGACCTGGACGCAGGCCTGGCCGCCGTCGGAATGCAGGGCGAAGACGTCGCCCTCGGCGACGCTGTCGGCGCTGACGGAGTTCTCCATCGCAATGGCCGACAGGGCGCGGATGCGGTCGCGCACGCGGGCGGCCTGTTCGAAGTCCATCTCGTCGGACGCCGCCTGCATCTCCTTGGACAGGCGACTGATGACGGCGCGGGACTTGCCGCGCAGGAACTGTTCGGCCTCGGTGACCAGTTCGCCGTAGTCCTCAAGCGAGATCAAGCCGGTGCAGGGGGCCGAGCAACGCTTGATCTGATGCAGCATGCAGGGACGGGTGCGGGTCTCATAGACACTGTCGGAACAGGAGCGCAGCAGGAAGGCCTTCTGCAGGGTGTTCAGCGTGCGGTTCACCGCCCAGGTCGAGGCGAAGGGGCCGAAATAGTCGCCAGGCGTGGTGTGGGCGCCGCGATGCTTCCTGACCTGGGGCGCGCGGTGGTCGCGGCGGATCATCAATTCGGCGAAGGACTTGTCATCGCGCAGCACCACGTTGAAGCGGGGCTTCAGCTTCTTGATGAAGTTGGATTCCAGCAGCAGGGCTTCGGTCTCGGTGGCGGTGACCACCAGCTCCATCGACCGGGTCTGCGACACCATCAGGCCGATGCGCTGGGTGTGGAAACGCCCTTGCGCATACTGGACGATGCGCTTCTTCAGCGACTTGGCCTTGCCGACATAGAGGCACGAGCCGTCCTCGCCGTACATGCGATAGACGCCCGGCTTGTCCGGCGCCCGGCGCGCCTCGTCGGCGATCAGGGCGGCGGCTTTCAGTTGGGAATTAGGCGTCTCCTCGGTCATCGCGCCCGATATAGGGTCAAGAGCGCCGGACCAGAAGGACGCCGGCCAGAACAAGCCCCACGCCGGCGATGCGGCCGATGTTCAGCGGCTGGCGCGGCACGCCCAGGGCGCCGAAATGATCCAGCGCCAGGCTGAGCAGCAGCTGGCCCCCGACCATCAGGGTGATGGTCATGGCCACGCCCAGGCGCGGCACGCCCCAGGCGGCGGCGACAACGAAACAGGCGCCATAGGCCCCGCCCAGCCAGGCGTACCACGGCAGGGCCCGCGTCGCGGCCATGTCAGGCCGGGTGTGCAGGATCGCCGCCAAGACCCCCAGCACGGTGGTGCCGACCGCAAAGGAGATGAAGGCGGCGTTGACCGGGGAGGCCACGGCGGTCGCCAGCTTGGCGTTGGTGGGCGCCTGAAGCGCGGTGGCGCCGCCGGCCAGGATGACGACGAGGATGGCGAGCAGGGACGGGTTCATGGCCTCTGGCTAGCATGGCGCTCGCCGATTGCTACCCCGGATGAAGCGGGCGGCGCGTTCCCCTTCCGGATCGCCGGCGACGCCGAAGTCGCGCTTGATGGTCATGTGGCTGTCGTCCGGGGCGGCGATGACCTCTGCGCGGCCGCCGACCCGGATCAGGGCCTCAGCCAGGCCGCGGCTCTGGGCTGTCGAATCTTGGCGGCGGGCGACGTGGAGGATGAGGAAGGGCGGATAGGCCACGCCGGCGCGGATAAGCAGAGTAGGCGACAAGGCGGCGGCCTGATCCCCGAACGCCTGATCGTAGGTCCGGCCCAGCCAATGGTCGACCGGGCCGGTCCCGCGCGCGGCTGTGGCGTCATAGCCGGCCCCGTCCAGCAGGATCACCCCCGCCAGATCCGAGGGCTTCGCCCCAACTGCGCCGAGGTATTCGGGATCGATTCCGACCAGCGCGGCCAGATGGGCCCCGGCCGAATGCCCCAGCAGATAGATCGGCCGTCCGGGCAGGCGGCGCTTCAGATCGGCGACAGCGGCGGCGACATCCAGGGCCGACTCGCGCGCGCTGACGGCGGGAGCCAGCCGATAGCTGGTCGAGGCCAGAGTCAAGCCGTGCCGCTGGGCATAGTCAGGCAGGGCGGCGACATTGGTCCGTTCGCCCCGTGACCAGCCGCCGCCGTGCACGAACATCAGGATCGGTCCCGTCCCTCCGTCCGCATAGAGATCGTAGGCCTGAAGCGGGTCAGGACCGAAGGTGAAGGTATGGGCGGGCGCGACAACCGGGCCGGAGGGCGCCATGCGACGCTGTCGACGATCGCTGCGGGTTTGGGCGAGGGCGTGGGAGGGGAGGGTGGCGCTGACGGCCAGGCCGATAAGGGCCAGGCGACGCGAGAGAGGCATGGTGCGATCCTTCCGAACAGGCTTGACCGTTCTTCAACGGAGCGAAGGGCGGTTTCCGTCTCACCAGTCCGGATCGACCGGGGCGCCGTCGAAGATTTCGGCCAGACGCGCGCGACAGCCCCGGTTCACATCGTCGGGCAGGGCGGAGGGCGAGAACCAAGCGATCTCGGCGATCTCGCCGTGGCTGGTGCGCTCGCCTACATCGAAGGCGTCGATGCAGAAGACGGCGACGTGATCGCCGGGAAAGAACCGCTCGTTGGAGTGGATCGAGATCAGGCGCGGAGCCCCGCGCGCGACCAGACCGGCCTCTTCGCGCAGTTCGCGCACCACGGCGGCGTGCGTCGTCTCGCCCCGATCCACCCCGCCGCCCGGCAACCACCAGCCCTTGAGATAGGTGTGCCGCACCATCAGCACCCGCCCCTGCGCATCCACCGCCACCGCCCGCACGCCCAACGTCTTGCCCCGCGTCAGCCGCGACCAGGCGAAGAAGAGGGGACGGGTGAAAGGTTCGACGTGGATGCGCCAGTTGCTCATGGCCCGACCGTGCCAGAGTCAATGCTGGACCTAAACCTAAACCAAACATCCCGGCGAAGGATGTTATGCTGATCAAGAGCGGAGGGGATTGGATGCGTTTGTCGGCTGTGATCTTGTCGGTGCTGCTGTCTTTGTGGCCCCTCACCTCGGCGAGCGCTCAGGACGCAACGATGGATGCCGACCAGTCCCAGCGCGAAGAAAGTTTCAAGGCTGATCTGATCGCCCGCTTGACGGCGGCAGGCGTTCAGGAGAGCGACATCATGGTCACCTATCGGGACGATTTGCAGGACTATGAAATCCTGATCGGAGGCGGGACGCTGACAGACGAGGGTATAGCGCACATAAGGACCGCGACGCGGATGGCCGGCATCGTCACCTTTGAAGACAGCGAAAACGCGGCGCGCCTGCACGCGCAGGAGGCGGTCGAAGGTCGAGCCTTGATGCGGAATATGGGCGCCGAATTGAGGGCGAGTACGCCAGGTCTGCCCGTGTACGATCCAGGCGCCATGTCGCTGGCGGATTTCGCGACGGCATTGGAAACATACGCCGGCTTCCAGCCCCGGCAGGTGCTTTCTGTGCGTGAGAATGAAACGCTCCGGATCGGCCCCGTGATAGGGCCGATAGATTCCGATCGATCGAGAAAACTCTTCAATGCGATTACGGCCACGCTATTTGATCATGAGGAAGTAAACGTCGTGCTGGTCGGTGAGGACGGAGCTTGAACCCCATCCCATCCCGCTCTAAGCCAAGACTGACAACAGGAGCATTCCATGCTGGCTCTCGGCATCATCTTCGGCTTCATCGCCGTTCTGGCGGCGTTCAACGTGTTCGAGTTCGGTCGGGTTGACTGAGGCGGCTGCTTGCTCTGAGAGGGGCGTCGCCCTGGTCACGGGCGGGGCGCGGCGGATCGGGCGGGCAATCTGTCTGAAGCTGGCCCAGGCCGGCTTCGACGTGGCGATCCATCATCATGCGTCGGGCGACGACGCCCGGACCCTGGCCGACGAGATCGCGGGCCTGGGTCGGCGCGCATGCCTGTTGCAGGCGGACCTGACGGACGAGCCCAAGGTGCGGGCGCTGATCCCCGCGGCGGTCGAGGCGCTGGGGCCGGTCAGCGTGCTGGTCAACAACGCCTCGGTGTTCGAAGACGACCGGATCGGCGTGCTGACGCGCGACAGCTGGGACCTGCATCTCGACACCAATCTGAGGGCGCCGATCGTGCTGACCGAGGCGTTCGCCGCCCAGGCGGTCGAGGGGGCCATCGTCAATCTATTGGACCAGAAGGTGCTGAAGCCGGATCCGCGCTTCTTCTCCTACAGCCTGTCGCGCAACGGCCTGTGGTGGGCGACGCAGACCCTGGCCCAGGCGTTGGCGCCCGGCATCCGGGTCAATGGGGTGGGGCCGGGGCCGACGCTGCCGTCCATCCACCAGACGCCCGAAGAGTTCGCCGCCGAGGCGCGCGCCACCCTGCTGGAAACGCCCGGCAGCCCCGAGGCGGTGGCCGAGGCGGTGCTGTGGCTGATTGACGCCCGGATGGTCACGGGCCAGATGATCGCCGTCGACGGGGGCCAGCATCTGGCCTGGCGCACCCCCGACATCCAGGAGTAGCGCGTGGTTTCCTCTCCTTTGGCGACGCCGGCTCCGGCGGACGATGCGCTGCGTTTCGAGCGGCTGAGCGTGTTCGTGCGCGGGCTGGAGGTCGAGGCCGGGATTGGGGTCTATGACCACGAGCAGGGGCGGCTGCAGCGGCTGGTGATCGATGTGACGCTGGAGCTGGCGCCGCGTCCGATCGAACGGCTGGGCGACACCATCAACTATGAGACCGTGGCGGACGCCGCGCGCGCCATCGCCGCAGAGGGGCATGTGGGGCTGGTGGAGACCTTCGCCGAACGGCTGGCGCGGGCGTGCCTGGAGGATAACCGCGTGCAGCGGGCCACGGTGCGTATCGAAAAGCCGGGCGCCCTGGCGGCGGTCGCGGCGCCGGGCTGCGAGATCGTGCTGGGGCGGTAAGGGCGGTTGCTTCGCGCCGCGCCGACCGCCATTGTCATCGGCAGATTCCAGCCGGGCGTCCGGCGTGACAGAAGCGTTGTTCATGGCCGAGCCCGGCGATCCGAAAGACCCAGCAGCGCCCCGCGATCACGACCACGATCATGACGCCGAGGTCGGCTTCGTCTCGCCCGCGTCGCTGGCGGGCCGTGCGCGTGAGCGCCAGCCGGAGCCGTTTACCGCCGAGGAGCGCGAACCAGACCTGTTCGACCCGCCCGAGCCGGGGCCTTTCGACCGGTCTGGCCCGACGACCCGGCCGACGGCGCCGTTTCCGCCCCGCTCCGAGCCGACGCCTGTCGAGGCCGAGCCGGCGCCGGCCGTGCGCGCGGTGCGCCAGCGTCTAACGGCCGAGGCCGCGCCCAAACTTCAGGATTCAGGCCGCGAAGCCCCGGTCGTGCCGATGCGGCTGTATGCGATCTATGTGCTGATCCTATTGGCGGTGCCGACGCTGGGCGTGTCGTGCTTGGTCGCCCTGCTGGCGGTGATGCGGCGCGACGGGGCGACGGATCAGCTTGAGCACAGCCACGCCGTCTATCAGCAGCGCACCATCGTGGGCGCCGTCGGGGCGGCGGTCGTCGGTGCCCTTCTGATCGTGGTCAACATCGGCGTGCTGGTGCTGTTTGCCCTAGCGATCTGGGTTCTGGCGCGCGGCGCGTTCGGGGTGCTGAAACTGAAGAGCGGGCAGGCCGTTCCTCACCCCCGCAGCCTGTTGTTCTGAAGGACCGACGATGACGAATGAACCCAATTTCATCGCCGGACAGCCGTCCGAGGGCAAGGTCGGGGCGCTGATCGCCTGGGCCCTGTTCATCCTGTCGATCCCCAGCGCCAATGTGCTGGTTCTGATCGGGCTGGTGGTGTCTTATGTGACGCGCGGGACGGCGACGGGCTTGGCGCGCCAGCATATCGAGGCGCAGATCCGGCTGTTCTGGTCGGTCTTCTGGTGGACCATCGCGGCCTGGGTCGGGATCTTCGTCAGCGCCCTGGCGTCGGTGGTGCTGATCGGCATTCCGTTCCTGCTGCTGTTCCTGCTGGTCTGGTTCCTGCTGAGTGTCTGGTTCACGATCAAGAGCGTGATCGGCCTGCTGAACCTGCTGAACGACAAGCCGATCTGAAACTCGGAACGTCCCGACGGTCTTGGCTGTTGATCCGTCAAAGGAGAACCCGATGGGACAGTTCAAGGACGTCGAAGGCGACAACCGGTTCGAACAGGCGTTCGACGACGACAAGGGCGCGGGCCTGGTCTGGGCCGACTATACCGTCAAGGGCGACGCGCGGATCATTCTGCATGTCGAGGCCGAGCCGTCGCTGCGCGGATCAGGCGCGGCGGGGCGGTTCATGCAGTCGCTGGCCGACCATGCGCGCCAGACGGGGCTGAAGCTGTTTCCGCGCTGCAGCTACGCCGTCGCTTGGCACAAGCGGCACCCAGATTACGACGACGTGCTAGCCTAGGCGATGCCGCCGCCCTGCGACCGCAGAGCGGCGGTTTCGGTTCAGCCGCCGGCGTAACCGCCGATGATCGGCAGGATCTCGCCGGTGATGAAGCTGGACATCTGGGGCGAGGCCAGAAAGACGTAGGCGGGCGCAATCTCTTCGGGCTGCGCCGGGCGTTTCATCACCGTGTCGGCGCCGAATTTCGAGGTCGCCTCGGCGTCCTTGTCGGCGGGATTCAGCGGGGTCCAGACCGGGCCGGGCGCAACCACGTTCACGCGAATGCCGCGCGGGGCCAGATGCGTGCCCAACGAACGGGCATAGGCGTGGATGCCGCCCTTGGTCAGCGAATAGTCGAGCAGGTCCTTATTGCCCATAAGACCAGTGACCGAGCCGGTCATGACGATGGCGCCGCCGGCCTTCATGTGCGGGACCGCCGCCTTGGTCATGTTGAAATAGCCGTAGAGGTTGGTCTTCAACGTGCGGTCGAAATGCTCGTAGGTCAGGTCCTCGAAGGCGGGGACGTGCTCCTGGAAGGCGGCGTTCGGGACCAGGACATCCAGGCGTCCGAAGGCGTCGAGCGTGGCCTTGACCGCCATCTCGGCGAAGGCGGGATCGGAGACATCGCCCTTCAACACCACGGCGCGGCGACCCTCGGCCTCGACGGCGGCCTTGGTGGTTTCGGCGTCGGCGTCCTCGTCCAGATGGCAGATGACGACGTCGCAGCCCTCGCGCGCGAACAGGACAGCGACCGAACGGCCGATGCCGGAATCGGCGCCGGTGATCAGGGCGGCGAACCCGTCCAGCTTGCCCGACCCCTGCCAGAAGGGCGCATCATAGAGGGGCGCGGGATCCAGCGCCGCCTCGTCGCCCGGCTTGGTCTGATGCTGTTTGGGGAAGGGCGGTTCGGGGTAGGGGCGGGCGCCGGCCTGCATCGCGCCGGACGGCTTGTCATCGCCGGACGCCTTGTCCTTTGCGTCGATGTCGCGCTGGATGGCGCGTTCCTGATCGGCGATGTCTTCGGCGCGCGCGTGGGTCCGGTCGTCCATGGGGTCGTCTCCTGAAGATGGGGTCCTCAGGAAAGCGGACGGGCGGGCGGGTCGTTCCGACGGCCCAGCTTCGGTTTTTTCAGCCGACGCGGTGGACGATGGTCTTGATGGTCTCGGCCTTGGTCGGCAGATCGGCGGCGAGACGCGAGGCGATCTCGCGGGCGCCGACCGGATAGGCGTCGCCGCCGTCGGCGATGGCCTTGGCCTTGGCGGCGGCTTCGAGCAGCAGACGCTCCAGACCTTCGATTTCTTCCAACGCCAGGGCGTGGGCTTCCAGCTGAAGGCGTTTGACGCGGTCGGCGGTGGTTTCGGGCGCTTTCATCAGGTCGTAGATCTCGGCCTCGGCCGCGACGAGCCGCAGGTCAGGCTTGGCGTCGGAACCGGTGGATTTGGCCATGGAATCACGTCTCCCGCAAACGACAGGACCCTAGGGTGAGGCCGATCGAGATTGCCGTCGAGCGTTGCTGTAACGGTTGTGGCGACACTGTGGCCGCCACGCATCGGTCGATTACCGCTCGGGCGCGCGCGCCGGGACCATCGCAGGCGCGGCGACGGGGGCCAGGACGCCGCCGGCGACGGCACGCAGCGGCGAGCGCGGCGTGTGCAGGACGGCTGGCGAAACGCTGACGCCGTCCTGAACCGGGGTGACCAGATAGCCCTTGGCGGCCAGCTTGTCGCCCGAGCTGACGCGCGAGGTCCAGACGGTGATCGGGGCGGCCAGCAGCAGCGGCAGGACGATCGGGGCGAACCAGGTGGCCAGGTCGGGACGAACCGCCAGCGGAATCAGGAAGCCGACGCCGGCGATCATCTGCCAGCGCATGGCGCGGAAAGCGTCCGACCAGGCCAGGCCGTCGGCCTCGCGCTGCTGGGTCGACCAGCCGGTGTCGTGGCCCGAGACGATCTGGATGAAGGCCTTGGTGTTGGCGACCATCAGGATGGGGGCCAGGATGGCCGACAGGGCGATCTCGGCCGCCATGCCCTTGGCGATGGCGCGACGGCCGCCGAAGGCGCGCAGCTCGGCCGGACGGCTGAGGACCAGGGCGGCGCCCATGAACTTGGGTCCGATCAGCAGCACGCCGGACAGGAAAGAGGCCAGCATGAAGGGCGTGAACTGGGGGTTCAGGATGTAGAAGAAGCTGGTCCAGTCGACCGGATAGAACATCTGGATGAACAGTCCGACCATCAGCGACGCCAGCCACAGCGGCGACGACAGATAGGCCATGCAGCCCATCAGCAGCTGAAGGCGGCTCATCGGCGACAGGCCCTTGGCCGTGATCAGGCCCAGGTGCTGCAGGTTGCCCTGGAACCAGCGGTGGTCGCGGCGGATGAAGTCGGTGATCGACGGCGGGGTCTCTTCCCACGATCCGTCCAGCGAGGCGGTGACGTGGACGGCCCAGCCGGCGCGGCGCATCAGGGCGGCCTCGACGACGTCATGGCTCATGATGTGACCGCCGAAGGGTTTGCGGCCCTTCAGGTGCGGCAGGCCGCAGCAGGCGGCGAAGGCGCGCGTGCGGATGATGGCGTTGTGGCCCCAGTAGCTGGATTCCGAACCGGTCCAGTAGGCCAGACCGGCAGCGGCGACGCGGCCGTACAGACGCACCGAATACTGCGACACGCGCGCGAAGATGGTGCGGGCCTTAATGATGACCGGGGCGGTCTGTATTAGGCCGACGCCGGGATTGCGTTCCATGGCGTCGACCATGCGCAGCAGGGTTTCGCCAGCCATGGTGCTGTCGGCGTCCAGGACGATCATGTTCTCATAGGCGCCGCCGAAACGACGGACCCATTCGGCCAGGTTGCCGGCCTTGCGTTCGGCGTTGTCGGTGCGGCGACGGTAGAAGGCCTTGGAGTTAGCGGCCATGCGGAACGCCTGGAACACCGAACGCTCGGCGGCGGCGGCGTCTTCCTTGGTCGAATCGCTGAGCACGAAGATGTCGAAGGCCGACGAGGCGCCCAGACGCGCCAGGCAGGAATCGATCTGGGACAGGCGCGCGAAGGACGAACGGGCGTCCTCGTTGTACAGCGGCATCAGCAGGGCCGTGCGGGTGCGCGGCATCGGCGGATGCGGCGAGAAGGCGAGGTCCGCCTGATCCTTGCCGCGCAGCATGACGAACAGGCCCATCAGGCCGCTGACGAACCAGCAGGAGATGGCGGTGATCAGGACCATGAACAGGCTGAAGGCCAGGATCTCGGTGCCGTCCCAACCCTTGCGGGCATACAGGTAGAAGGGCGTGATGGCCGACAGGCCGGTCAGGACGATGGTGCCGGCCAGCAGGGCCAGGCGGCGCGTCGCGACCGTGCGCGGCGAGGTCGCGGGCGTCAGGTCGGCGACGGCGTCGGGCGCGGACAGGGACTGAACCGGCATGGCCAGCGGCGCCTCGTCGGGCAGCCACGACCAGCTAGGCGTTTGCGCGCCGTGGATCGTCGTCTCGATTTCAGCCTGTTCGACAGGCCGGATCGCCAGCTTGTTCATGCCGCTCTGGACGCCCCCGAGTGAACCGGATGTCGTCCCGAGGGCTGGGGACGACGCGGAGTGCTGCACTGCAACACGACCTGCATAATCGATCACATTCGCGCGATTTTCAATCACGCAATGTTGATGAAACCAAAAAATATGGGGGTGAAGTCAGGCCGGAACGTCGAACGAGGCGGGAGCCGGGCGGCCGTGCGGCGACTCCGTGGCGACCGAAAGCAGTTTACGGTCCAGGACCCAGGCTGCAACCCCCACCCAGCAGACCAGTACGATGGCGTAGAGCCGCTCCCACCAGCCGACGTTGGCGTCATTGACCGTGCCGGGGAAGACGAGGTGCTTGGTCAGGACCGTCAGGATCGCCATGACGACGAAGGTGACGACGAGGAAGAGCTTCAGGCGCGGCAAGTCGCGGCGTTTGGCCAAGCCCCACAGCAGCAGCATCGGCGCCAGCTGGATGCCCAGGGCCAGATTGATGATCATGTGGCGCGGATCGGGCCAGGGCCACAGGGTCGAAGCCGACATGCCGCCGCCAGCCAGGATGAAGACGATGGCGATGACCCAGGCCGCGACCCGCGCGCCAGTCAGGGCGTAGATGGCCAGGCCGAAGCCGATCCCCGCCAGCCCGGCCATGACGCCGGCGACGAAGACCCCGCCGTTGAAGATAATCGGCGCCTTGGCCGTCGCCCCGCCCAGTTCGCTGAGATACTGGGTCGCATTGTTGAAGCCGGGGTAGGCCAGGATGGCCACGACGACGACCGTCAGGGCCAGAAGCGGCGCGGCGACGCCCACGCCCAACAAGCGCCGACGGCGGTGATAGCGAAGCTGCGGCTTCAGCAGGGCCTGGAGGTCCAGCGGCCAGGGCCTGCTGTCCAGCGGCTTCAGCCCCCACAGCGGGCGAATGGCCGGGATGCGACGCACGACCTCATAGATCGCCAGGCTGCCGACGAAGGTGATGGCGATCAGGGAAAGCAGTTCGACCGGCGCCGGCAGGTTCGCCAGGCGGATGATCCAGACGGCCGCGACCAGCACCGTCTGGTGCGCCAGATAGAGGGGAAAGGTCGCCTGCGTCAGATAGTTGAGTGCAGGGCCGCCCCGGTCGCGCAGATGGCGATAGCCGAAGCCCAGGATGGCGACGATCACCGCCCATTGGTCGACGCCGTAAACGGCGGCCTTGGGCACGCCCCAGAAGGCGCGCGCGCCGGGATGCCAGACCTGGACCATCATGATCGGCAGGGCGACGGCCGCCAGGGCCAAGGCGATCCAGCGATACCGCTCCATCGTGCGCCACAAGCTTTCACGCCCCACGATGCTGAAGCCGAACAGGAACGCGACCAGCGACAGGGCGTGATTGTACCAGTCGTTGTGCAGGGTGTTGGTCAGGCCGAACCAGGGGAAGATCAGCAGCCGAATGGCGAACAGGTAGAGGATCGGCAGAACCAGGAGGCGTGGGCCTGTCAGCGCCCTTTCCAGCCCATTGCTCAGGCGGTCGATCAAGCCGGGCTGGCGCCACAGGACGACGGCGACCAGGCTGTAGACCGCGATATAGACGATGAACCACAGATGGTTGACCGGCACGCCGTCGGCGAGACCGCTCCAGCCGAACTCATGGCCCAGCCAGGCGACGAAGCCGGCGACGCCGCCGGGCCAGCCGCCCTTGTCCATCGACTCGATCCAGGACTGGATCGGCACCAGAACCAGGGCGCCGAAGATCAGGGGCGGGACCAGTCGTTCGAAACGGGCGCGGGCGACCTCGCGCGGGGTGCGCCGGAAGGTCATGAACCGCAGCGCGGCGCCCGACACCAGAAACAGCAGGGTCAGCCGCCAGGGATTGGTGACCAGGATCGCCTCGCGCATCCACTCGAAGGTGTGGGCGCTGTGGATGTGCCAGTCATAAACCCCGTAAACCAGGCCGACATGATACAGGATCAGCAGGCCGAAGGCGCCGACCCGGATCCAGTCGAGATCGTAACGGCGCTGGGTCGGGGAAGCGGACGGGTTCACGGCCGCGTCTATGATCCGCGTCTGCGCATCAGGCAAGACGCCGGATGGACGCGGGGCGCCGCCAGCCCCGCATCCAGTTGAACGGACTAGACCGTCTCCGTCAGGCCCAAGGCCTTCAGCGTCGCTGTGATCGAGGCCTCCTGTTCGGCGCGGTACAGGGCCATCTCGTCTTGGACGGGGCGACCCAGCGCCTGTTCGAAATCGGCCTTGGCGGGATCGACGGCATAGGCGGTTTCGCGGGCCTCCGAGCCCAGGTTGGACTGGAAGATGCCTGCGGCGCTGACCGGCAGGAAGTCTTCGTAGGTGATGGGCTCGGCGACCACGTGGCCCGCCGCGATCAGGGCGTCCAGATCGGCGGTTCCCGCCCGGCCGGTCAGCCCCTCAGGCGTCGCGCGATAACGGAACCAGGCGAGGTCTGCGCGGCGCAGGGCGTCCCAGTCGTCGGGCAGGGCGGAGAAATCCTTCTTCGCCAGGGCCTCGTCATACAGGGCGCGACCGGCGGGGGTCAGGGCGCAGCCGCGCTGTTCGATCTCGCCGAAGCGGGCGGTGTGGGCGCCCGCCGTGGGGCCGTCGGCGCCGGGGAAGGTGATCGCCTCTTGTAACGCCTTGAAGCTGGTCTGGCGCAGCAGGATCGGACAGGCGCGGGCGGGCGGACCCTCGATGGTTTCCTTCGGCCTGATGCCGCGTGCGGGCATGGCGGCCTGGGCCGCGTCGATATCCAGCGTGCGTGGCGTCAGGTGGTTGATGTGCGGCCCCTTGAAGCTGACCACATCCGCGATCAGACGGTGGGCGGCGACCAGCCGTTCGTAGGTTTCGGCGCTGACGGTCGCCTGGGCGTGCCAGCGGAAGGTCTCCAGCAGTTCAGAAACGAACCGGTCGGCCTGCGCCTCGTGCAGACCGCCGGCGGCCTGCGCCGTTTCGATCAATTCACGTGCGCCGGGGGTGAAGATGTCGCGGCGGGCCAGTGTCTCGGCCGCCTCCGCGCGCAGCGCTTGGTCCTCGATCAACTCCAGCCGCAACAGCGAGGTGAAGACCCGGAACGGATTGCGCGCCAGGGCCGCCGGATCGACGGGGCGGAAGGCGGTCGAATGCACCGGCACCCCGGCGGGGGCCAAGTTGTAATAGCTGACCGGCTCCATCCCCATGACCGCAAAGGCGCGCGCGATCGTGGCCAGTTCATCGCCCGTGCCGACGCGGATAGCGCCGTGGCGCTCTTCCGACAGACGCGCCAGTTCGCCGGACGCCGCCAGCCGGTCGGCTCCGCTCGCATCCGCCTTCAACGCCTGCGCATTGATGTCCGCCACCAGCGTCAGCAGGTCGCCGTATTGCGGCACCTCGGCCCGGTACATGGCGGATAGGGCGGCCGAAAACCGGCTGCGGATCTCGTCAGGATGGACGAAGGCGGACATGAGCGCTCCCATTTTTCGCCGATCCATAGGCCGACTGGCCGCCGGTTGAAACCCGGCGGCCGTCGCAGGGGTCAGGCGTCGACGCCGACCCCGATGGGGCAGACCACGCCGGTCCCGCCGATGCCGCAGTATCCAGCCGGGTTCTTGGCCAAATAGCCCTGGTGATAACCCTCGGCGTAGAAATAGTCGCCCGCCGGTTCGATCTCGGTGGTGATCGTCCCGCGGCCCGACTTGGTCAGGGCGGTCTGATAGGCGTCGCGTGACGCCTCGGCTTCGGCCTGCTGATCGGCGTTCAGTGTATAGATGGCCGAGCGATAGGTGGTGCCGATGTCGTTGCCCTGGCGCATGCCCTGGGTCGGGTCGTGGTTCTCCCAGAAGGCCTTCAGCAGTTCGGCGTAGGTGATGACGCTCGGGTCGAACACGACCTTCACCACCTCGGTATGACCCGTCCGGCCGGTGCAGGTCTCCTCATAGGTCGGGTTGGGCGTGATGCCGCCGGAATAGCCGGCCGAGGTCACCCAGACGCCCGGCAACTGCCAGAAGATGCGCTCCACGCCCCAGAAACAGCCCATGCCGAAGATGGCGGTCTGGAAACCGTCGGGATAGGGCCCTTTCAGCGGGTTGCCGCTGACATAGTGGTTCACATCGGTGTCCAGCGGCTCGGCGCGGCCGGGCAGGGCGGTCTCGGGCGTGGGCATTTCGGCAGTCTTCTTGAACAGCATTTGGGGCTCCCTCATCGGAAAATGACGTTGAAGTCCATATGGGGATGCGAGAGGCGCTTGCCGAGGGGGCGAGGGTGTTCTATCAGGCCCGCCTCCCGCCGGATCGACCTCCGGCGGCGCGCAAGACGCAGCGTGAAACGGACAGGTGGCGGAGTGGTCGATCGCGCACGCTTGGAAAGCGTGTGTAGGTGAAAGCCTACCGAGGGTTCGAATCCCTCTCTGTCCGCCACGCCGTCCTCCGCTAAACGACAAGTCTGCGAGAGCAGGGAAATACCCCCGACATTCCGGCGCGTTACCGCTTGGGCTTTGCCCAGAGCGCGTCTCTGCGCGCCTTTAGCCCTCCCCAAAACCGCATCAACCTGACGCCAGTCTCCAGTTTCGAGAGGCCAGTCCGTTTTCGGCCGTTGCCTGTTTACAGGGAAATACAGGGAAATCCGGCGAGAATCTCTTGTTCAGCCGAAGTTCCAACTAACGCCCGAAGCCCGGCGTGCCGGGCTTCATACGATGAGAAAGGGCGAAATTCCCTTGGGAGATAACAGGGAAAATAATCGCCCGGAACAGGGAGCTTCTTTCTGGGATCAGGGAATTAAATCGACCTGATCAGGGATCGCCTCACGCGTCAGGCGGCGAACATCGCCCGCTGCTCATCCCAGTCGAGCGGCAGGCCACGATGCATGATGGCGTAGAGGGAGAGGGCCTCGGGCGCTGTCCCTTCGAGGACGGCCTGTTTCAGATCCGGCGCCAAGAACGCCACCCGAAGCATCCGCGAGGCGTAGGACTGGTTGAGCTTTTCCTCGTCCGCGATCGTGTCGAGGGTCGTGCCCTCGCCACCGATCAAACGCCGCTTCCAAGCCTCCGCTCGCACAAGCGCCGAGCTCAGGGCGGGATCGATAGATTGGCGGGTGATAGCCGGTCCACCGCCCGGACCGACCATGGCGATGCCGCCGCCTCGATTGAAACGGAGCGAAAGGCGCAAGAGCGGAGCGTTTCCGTCTCGCTCCAGCTGCCCGAGCCTGAGCTTGCCCTGGCTGGTGACGACGTTCGCGTCGCAACGTGTCTGGTCCAGCCGCACGACCAGTTCATGCCGATGAATCTCCACACGATCTATCAAGTCCCGCACCTTGAGCCAGTCTTCGCTATCGGTGGCGTTGGCAAGAAGCGGGGCGATCGCATCGCGGACCATGGTCTCGATGACGGGGGCAGGGACGCGCTTGTGCACGCCGGCTTCGTCAGGACGGCCGCGTTGAGCCACGCACGACACGTAGTAGCGATAGGTTGCTCCACCCTTTCGCGAGGCGCTGACCGGCGACATCAAATGTCCGGCGCTGTCGTAGACCAGGCCAGTAAGAGGCGCGCCGCGATGCGGCGGTCGGGCCTTGCCGGGCTGCCGACGTCGTACGCTTAGGTCTAGAAGCGCCTGGGCGGCCTCAAAAGTCTCCCGGTCAATGATCCCAGGATGCTGCCCAGGATACACGGCGTCCTTATGAGGGATGTCGCCCACGTAGACCGGGTTACGCAGCATCTGGTAAAGCACGCCGCGAACGAGCGGCACGCCGCCCTGGGCTTCACCCGCTCTGTTGATCCACCGCTTTGAAGTCACGCCGCGCGCCTTCAGCTCGGCGACGAGCTTGTTGACCGATTTGATCTCGAGGTAGCGGGCGAACATCCATCGCACCTCCTCCGCCTCGGCGAGATTGATCGTGAGCGTTCGTCCGTCGGGATCGTAGCCGAACACCGGCCGGCCACCCATCCAAAGGCCCTTCTTCTTGGAGGCCGCGATCTTGTCGCGGATGCGCTCGCCGGTGACCTCGCGCTCAAACTGGGCGAAGGACAGCAGGACATTGAGCGTCAGCCGGCCCATTGAGGTCGTGGTGTTAAAGGCCTGGGTGACGCTGACGAAGCTTGAGCCTGTCCGATCAAGCACGTCCACGATCTTTGAGAAGTCGGCGAGGGATCGGGTGAGGCGGTCGACTTTGTAGACGACGACCACGTCAATCTTCTTGGCCTCGATGTCATTCATCAGGCGCCGCAGCGCCGGGCGATCCAGGTTGCCGCCGGAGTAGCCGCCGTCGTCGTAGACTTCAGGCAGCAGCGTCCAGCCTTCGCCCGCCTGTGACATGACGTAGGCGGCGCAGGCGTCGCGCTGAGCGTGGAGGGAGTTGTAATCCTGCTCCAGCCCTTCTTCGGTGCTCTTGCGCGTATAGATGGCGCAGCGGATCGTCCGGCTCGGCTGCATTAGGCGGCCTCCTCGCGCAGGCCGAAGAAGCGGGGCCCGTTCCAGCGCGAGCCTGTGATCTGGCGGGCGATCGGCGACAGGCTGGTGAAGGTCTGGCCGTTCCAGACATAGGCGCCGTCGATTACATCGACCTGATGGCGCTCGCCCTTCCATTCACGCTCTAGACGAGAGCCCGGTTTGAAGGCGGCAGTCCGAACCGTCGGCTTGTAGCCCGGTCGGTGACGGCTGGCGGTCTTACACAGCCGACGGTCTAGGTCGTGGTTCGAACCATGAGCGCGCAACTGAAGACGCTCGGCGAGAAGATAGCGCAGGACATTGGCGGATCGGAGGGGCGGCGGCCCCTCCTCAAACTGGTCGCACCAGATGGTGCGCAGAGCATCGATCTTTTGCGCTTCAAGTGTGGCGATGAGTGCTTTGATCTCGCTCATCGGGCGGCGCCCTCTTGCGATAGACTCCAGCGGCGAACGCCGTCGATGCGGTTTCTGGCGATCTTGAGCCCGCGCTTGCGCAGTGCGCCCGCCATGGCGCCGCGCACCGAATGCGGCTGCCAGCCCGTGGCGTCCATCATCTGCTTCATTGTCGCGCCGTCGGAGGCTTTGAGTAGCCTGGAGAGAAGGTCCAGCTTTGACACGCGCGGCGCCGTGTCCGTGGTCACGGCTGTGAGGGTGGTGGTGGTTTTGGTCATGGCATCCTCGGTTCAACAGGGGCGACTTGCTTCCTACTGAGCCGAGCCCGGCTGGCCGGGCGGAACACGATCAGTAGCGCTCTGGTCGCAGCGCTAGTCCAGTTGATTGAAGTCGAAAAATCTTCCGGCAGGAGGCCTTGTCGGCTTCATTCCTCACACCCACCTTTTCGTAACGAGCTGGCAGCACATGGGTCTCGACCCGCAGAGCACTCAGCGACTTTCCCCTAACCCCCGGCGTCCGCCGCACGTGCTTTTGCACGCGCTTGCGGCTGCCTAACGGAAGGAGAGCCGTCATGGTCTCTGCAAAACCCGCGCGCCTCGGCGCACCCGAACTGCCATTCGACCTCCAACTTGTCATCGAGCATCTGCCCATCGCAGATTTGGCTGCTGGCGGCCGCAAGCTGCGCCTGCACAAGAAGCAGGACATCACCGCCCTAGCCAACGCCATTCGTACGTTCGGCTTCCTTGCTCCGGTGATCATCGACCGGAACAATAAGATCGTCTCCGGCAATGGCCGCATCGAAGCGGCACGCCAACTGGGCATGACGCACGTGCCCTGCATCCGAGCCTCTCATCTGGACGCTGCCAAACTGAAGGCGTTTCGGATCGCCGAGAACCAACTCAGCCAGTTGGCGGGCTGGGACACTGAAGCGCTGGGCCTGGAGTTGAAAGAACTGTCCAACCTGAACCTAGACTTCAGCCTGGAAGTGACTGGGTTCTCCGCGGCCAAGATCGACTCGCTCATCCTCGAAGGCGACCGAGGGGGCGAGAACGCTGATGTGTCGCCCGATCGTCCGACGTCACCCGTGAGCCGGCTGGGCGATCTTTGGCTCCTGGGTGATCACCGTCTTTATTGCGGGGATGCTACGGATCCGGGGAGCTTCGACGTTCTGCTTCAAGGCGAACAGGTTCGGACCGTCTTCACGGACCCGCCCTACAACGTCGCGGTCGACGGGCACATTACCGGATCGGGCCATCATGGGGAGTTCGTGATGGCGTCGGGCGAGATGACCGACGACGAGTTCACCGCTTTTTCGGTCAAGGCGATGGCGAGAGCGAGCGACCATCTGGTGGCGGGCGGACTGCTCTATTGGTGTATGGATCACCGCCACATAGCGAACACAATTGCCGCAGCGTCCGCGACCCAAATGGAGATGCTCAACCTCATCGTCTGGGACAAGGTTACGGGCGGCATGGGCAGCTTCTACCGCTCGCGCCACGAGCTCATCTTCCTCTTTCGCAAGGCGGGTGGCTCGCATCTGAATCGGGTTGAACTTGGCAAGCACGGCCGGAACCGGGCGAACGTCTGGGCTTACGAAGGCGTCAATGGGTTCGGCGCCAAGAAGGCAAAGGCCCGAGAGATGCATCCGACGGTCAAGCCAATGGCGATGGTGCGAGACGCACTATTGGATAGCTCGGCCAGAGGGGATGTCGTGCTGGACTTGTTTAGCGGCAGCGCGACTACGATTATCGCCGCAGAACAGAGCCGGCGGCAGGGCAGGGCGACCGAGCTCGATCCGGGGTATGTGGATGTCGGCGTCATCCGTTGGCAAGACTATACCGGTTTCGAAGCGCGCTTAGCCTCAAGCGGCAAGACCTTCCGAGAAGTCCGCGCCGAACGGCAGCAGACGGCGCTGACCCTCGCAGTATCTAACCCGGACATGCCTGCCAAAACTGCAGTCCTGCCTGCTGCACGGGTCCGGACGCGCGTTCGCGCGGCCGCGGCGTAGGGGTGAGTTATGTCAGACTCATCATCGCCAAAAGGGGTCGGCTACGGCCGGCCCCCCGTCGCTACGCAGTTCAAGCCGGGCCAGTCGGGCAACCCCAAGGGGCGTCCGAAGGGCTCAAAAAATATGCTGAACCTTTTGCTGGAAGAGCTTGATCAGAAGGTGACTGTCACTTCAGACGGACGAACCCAGCGCATGTCAAAGCGTCGGGTCGCAGTGCGTCAGCAAGTCGATCGCGCCGTGAAAGGCGATCCGAAGGCCTTCGCCGCATTGATGAAGCTAGAGAGCCAAGGCTTCGGTGGAGACGAGGTCGATACGCCAGGGAAGCATCACGCATCGAGCGAGATCCCGTTGGATGTCTATGACGATATCCTGGCGGGCTTGCGTGCCGGCAGCTCGGTAAGCGAGGAGCCGGGTCATGATTAGCGCTCTCGCCAAGCAGGCTGCGCTTCACACCTTCGCCCGTGAGAACTTCGAAGCCTTCCTGTATCTCGTCTTCCACCATTTGAATCCCGGCGTGCGGCTTTCATCGGGCTGGTACATCCAGGCCATGGTCCAGGCGCTCATGGACGTTGAAGCGGGCCACGACCGCCGTCTTCAGATTACTGTGCCGCCTCGGCATCTGAAATCTGAGATGGTGTCGATCGCCTATCCCGCTTGGTTGATGGGGCGACAGCCTGAGACCCGCATCATCTGCGCCAGCTACAGCCAAGACCTCGCTGACAACCTGGCTCGCAAGTTCCGCAAGGTGGTGGAGTCCAACTGGTACGCCGATGTCTTTCCGAGCATGGCGGCGTCGATCGTCCGGAGCACGACATCAGAACTTACCACCCGCCAGGGAGGCTATCGGTTCGCCACCGCCGTCGGTGGAACGGTCACCGGCATCGGCGCCGATGTCATAGTCATCGATGACCTGATGAAGGCCAGCGACGCCGGGTATCCAGAAGCCCGAGCGAAGGCCAAGCGGTTCGTCGATGAGACCCTTTTGAGCCGGCTCGACAATAAAATGACGGGCGCCGTCGTTGCGATCCAACAAAGGCTCCACGAAGACGACGTGTCCGCCCACCTGTCTTCCAAAGAAACCTATCGCCACCTAAATCTGCCGGCCATCGCGATCCGGGATGAAGTGTTTCCTCTGCCGCGGGGCCGCCGTCACGCGCGCCGCATAGGCGATGTCCTTAACCCGTCGCGGGAACCTCAAGACGCCCTCGACCGCATGCGAAGCGAGATGGGTGATCGGGTCTTTCAGGCTCAGTATCAGCAGAACCCCACGCCTTTAGAAGGCGACTATCTTCGCTGGGAGAAGGTTCAGTTCTACGGTGAAAAGCCTCTGCGAGACCGGTTGCAGAAGGTCGTTCACAGCTGGGACGCGGCTTCGTCGTGCGACCCGATTGCTGACTACTCTGTTGGAACGGTCTGGGGTCATGACGGAGCGGCTTGGCTGCTCCTGGACGTGATCCGCGTGAAGCTAGCCTACCCGGATCTCCTGGCGCGCGTGCGGGCCGAAAGGCGGTCCTGGAGCGCCGATGTTATTCTGGTCGAAAATAGCTCAATCGGCCCGGCCCTGATAGCGGATCTTCGACGGGACCAACTCGGGCAAGGAGCCGATCAGGTCCACTTCAGTCCGGGCTGCCGTGTCGTCCCGATCAACGCGCGCCTGCCGAAGGCCGAACGCTACTTTGCCTCGGTAGATCGCCTCTACACAGGCCTCGGCAAGCTGCCGCGAGAGGCGCCTTGGCTCGACGGGTTGCGCAGCGAGCTTCAGACCTTCCCTATGGCCAAGCATGATGACCAGGTTGATAGCGTCAGCCAGTTCTTGAATTGGGCCGTAGGCCGCAAGGGTGTGAGCCTTCTTCGTCCAGGTGAAAGACGAGAAAGCCCGCGGCGCCGCTAGGATTGCATATGGGCCGCCCGACTGGGCGGCCCATATGTCGGTTGGGGTTGAGGACGCGCCGAAGCCACGAGCGCGGTGCGTAACATTCCTCCTGGACCTAGCCAGCTGCTGGTGTGCTTGCCAGCTCCGCAGCAGGCGCGGCTGGAGCCGCGGGCAGGGAGCCAAGCCCCACAAACCAAATGAGGGTCCACGCCGCTCCGAGGGCGCGTGCGCGACCTGTGTGACCACGTCGCAGAAGGGGCCAGAAGAAGATGAAGGGCAGCAAGGCTAACCCTATGACAAGGCCTGGGCCTACGGTGCGAGGGCCCTCGTGCGGCATGCGTTTCCTTTTGGGCTCTTTGGCTTTCGCTGGGCGTGTCTCCACCTGCTTTTTGATGTCGAGATAGTTGCCCTTCGTGGCGATGCCTCGGAGCGTCTCGCCCTCAAGCGTGTGGAGCTCAAAGGCGACCTTCATTCCGCCTCCGACCATGGATCCGATGGCGACGCCCAGGGGCCCGGCCAGGATCAGTCCCCACGCCGCCCCCTTCAGCGTGCCGGATGTGGTGCTATCGACGGAGATCGCGTCAACGCCCGTCGCCCCTAACGTTCGAATCTTCCCCTTTGCGTCCGCGAACGTGACCTTTGAATAGTAGCACGACGCCGACGTCGTCTCGATCCCGAGGTCGTCGAGTATGATTTTGAACCCTGCCACTGCCACTCCCAGCACGCTGTTGATGACTCATCCTATGAGTCTCGTTGTGTCGTCTGGTCGCTCCTGCGCCCCGGTCTAGTCAACCGAAATGAGACTCATCGTCTGTCGTCTGATCGGCATCACCGGCAGCATTTGGCGGGATGGATATCCGTCGGAAGCTCGGAGCTCGCGTGCAGCGGCTGCGCCAGGATCAAGGTTGGTCGCAGGAGGAGTTGGCTGAGCGGGCCGGCTTGCACCGGACTTACGTGTCTGGCGTCGAACGCGGGGTCAGGAACCCGACAGTGACGGTCTTAGAGAAGCTCGCTAGGGGCTTGGGAGTGTCGATGCCTGATCTGGTCAGCTTTGGCGGGTAGCAGGCACGCTGCGGCGCTCCAGGACCTCCATGGCGTCGACGAGCTTGGAGAAGTCGGAGGCCACGGTCTGTAAGATCTGTCCGGCTATCGACGCCCGCAGGATTCCAACATCCGTGCACATGATATCTGCTCTCTCGATCAAGTGCGATGCGAGCACGCCGAGCCGCAGCTTGGCCTCCAACGCATCTTCCGGATCAAGAACTGGGGCGGGCGGGTCGTAATCTTCAAACATGACTGTGACTACCGCTCCCGTCGGCCGGGAAGTCCAGTCCTTGCGTGGGGGAGGGCTGTTATGCGCCAGAAGCAGACATTGGCCCGGAGCCGGATTTCGGACTTCCGAAGGTCGCGGCGCCCCCGCCGGAGGCGCCGCCAACGTGATCAGGGTTGTGCCTTCACCGGCAAGCGGAAGGGTGCGCCGAGCCGATTGAACGCATTCATTGCGGCGATCGCGATGGTGAGATCCACCAAATCCTTCGCCTCGAACGCTGCGCTGGCCGCGGCATAGGCCTCGTCCGACGCGTGTGTCTCGCTCACGCGGGTGACTTCCTCAGCCCAGGCGAGCGCCGCCCGGTACGTCGCGGTGAAAAGATGCGGAACTTCTTCCCAAACAGGCACCAGGGCGACCTTGTCGATCGGCATCGTCTTCAGAAGATCCCGGGTGTGGAGGTCGATACAGTGAGCGCAGCCATTGATCTGCGACACCCGCAGGAACACGAGGTGGATCAACTCTTCCGGAAGGTTGGTCCCAGTCATAAGGTAGTGATGGACGCCGTAGAGCGCCTTCGCGCCCTCCGGGGCCACAGAGTGCCAGGTCAGGCGGGTCAACGTCGTCATGGGAAGGTCTCCATTGTCTGCGCCGTCCATCGGCGCGGTGACGACTTGACGAGGCAGCCCGGCGGCATGTGACATCCGGACGTCCTCACGGCGGACATGTCACACCGCCGGCCGTTCGATCGTCATCGTTCGACAACCACCAGGAACGCTGCGCGATGACGCCGACGGACTCGAAAACCGAAATCTTCGAAGCGGAACGCCCGCGTCTGCTTCGTCTCGCGTACCGGATGCTCGGCTCGCTCAGCGAGGGCGAAGATGTCGTCCAGGATGGCTGGCTCCGGTGGACAGGCGTCAGCCTGAGTGTCGACGCGCCCGCTGCCTATCTCACGCGCATCATCTCCCGCCTTTGCCTCGACCGCCTGAAATCAGCCCGGGCGCGGCGAGAGACCTACGTCGGACCCTGGCTCCCCGACCCCTTGGTGGCGGCGCTCGATCCGATAGAGACGATCGCTGACGACGTCACGGTGACCCTTATGCTGGCCATGGAGCGTCTGTCACCGCTCGAACGCGCGGCCTTCCTCCTGCACGACATCTTCGAGGTGCCGCTCAAGGACGTCGCCACCACGCTTGATCGCGAGCCGGCCGCGGTCCGGCAGCTGGCGTCCCGCGCCCGCAGAAACGTGAAGACCGAGCGCAGCCGCTATTCGCTCGGCGCCGCGGAAGCTGACCGGATCGCGCGCGCCTTCTTCGAGGCCGCGCACGGCGGCGACACGGCGAGCTTGGCGGGGCTCCTCGCTCGGGATGTCGAGATCCACGCTGACGGCGGCGGCAAGGTGTCGGCGTTCCGCAACATCGTGCGCGGCATCGACAACGTCCTCCGGCTGTTCAGCCATGTTTCAAGCAATCCGGAACAGCGACCGACCATGGTCCGCACCGCCAGCATCGACGGCCTGCCCGGCTACATCAGCTACAACCCGGACGGGCGCCTCCAGACGACCGCGTTGGATCTTGTGGAAGGACGGATCCGCGCGATCTACATCGTCCGCAATCCAGATAAGCTGACGCACGTCACGGCAGGCTAGCCGCTCAGAGGCTCAAACGCGCCATGAGCGGGCATTGGCCTCGCGGCCAGAATAAGACCTTCGGCTAGTCCAGTGTTTTGAGTGGGGCGCCGTGATCTGCAAAGCGCGTGTAGGCGATTGTCGCACCGTCGCTGTCAGTATCCTCAACCAGTATTCCGGAGAAAAGGTGCGGACGCGAGAACGGCCTGGCTCCGATTGTTGACCTCAAGCTTTTTGAAAATGGCGGAGACATGCTGCTTCACAGTGCCTTCAGTCAGATTCATGTCCCCTGCGATTTCCTTGTTGAGCTTGCCCTCGGCGAGGGCGCGAAGCACGCGTAACTGAGCTGCCGAGAGACGCGCGACGCGGCGATGGAAATCAACGGCGACTGGATCGGGCGGCGTTGCGTGGGGAAATCGTTCCTCGCCGCGCATGATGTCGCCAACGGCATTGACCAGGGTCTCGACTGGGGCGGCCTTGGACAAATAGGCCTTGACGCCGAAAGCGCGAGCCATGGCGACCGAGTGGGCGTCGATGCGCGCCGACACCATAGCGAAATCGGCGTCCGGCAGGAGCTGTTGTAGCCGAAGCAAGGCGTCAAACCCGGTCGCGTCGGGCAGGATCAGATCCAGCATTACCAGTTTGATCCGGCTGCCCAACTGTCTGGCGCAGGCCTCGGCCTCCGCAGCGGACAAGACGCGGGCGACATCCAGGTGCGCATAGGCCGATCGGATGGACAGCTCCAACGCTTGGCCCACCAGGGGGTGATCATCGACGATAAGAACAGTCCAGCGCATCGCTCCAGCGCCTCCAAAGCTAAGCCTTAAGTTGTCTCGCCTCATGTAAGGATTGCCTAGGACACCTTAATGAGGCGTTTCCCATACAACTCAGGCCAGTATGCAAAGCTTGCTAAGGAAAATCGCATCAGCGCTATAACTTTGGTTATGTTTGAGCCGTTTTGCACGTCCGGCTTGTGGACTCCGCTGCAGATCGGGCTGATTTGGCGCTCCAACAACGACGCCTGTCCGGCGCCGCCTCGCAGTTGGAGCTGATGATGAACAAGTCGCTGATCGCCGCCGCCGCCCTCGTCCTGACCGCCATCGCCTCGCCCGCGCTGGCCCAATCCGCATCGACCACAGGGTCGGGATCGATCACCGTGATCCGCCCCCTGACCATCACTAAGACCGCCGACCTGAAGTTCGGCACTGTCGTTCGTCCCGGCACGGGTTCGGGCACGGTCGTGGTCAGCTCCGCCGGCGCCCGGTCGGTCACGGGCGGCGTTGTCGGCCTGAACTCGGGCGATACGCCCGCCGCCGCGGCCTTCTCGGTCGCCGGTGAAGGCGGACAGTCGGTGTCGGTAACCATCCCCGCGACCTTCTCGATGGCCAATGGCACGGACACCCTGACGGTGACGACCTCGAACAGCCTGACGGGTTCGGCCGCCAGCCAGACCCTGTCCAATGCTCTGGGATCGGCCGGTTCGCTCGCCTTCAGCGTCGGCGGCTCGGTCCCCGTCGCCTCCACCACGGCAACGGGCGCCTACACCGGCACCTTCACCGTCTCGGCGGCGTACAACTAGGGCCATGTATCCGCTCCAGGTCGACCACGAAACGCCGTCGACGCTTAACGAAGCGGAAGGCTTGAAGGACCATGGTCCTTTCGTGCCGCAGTTGCGCGGGATCGGAGTGAAGATGGTTCGATACCTTTTGCCGGTCATCGCCTTCCTGGCCATCGCCGATCCGGTCATCGCCCAGGTTGGGGCCGACCTGAACATCTCGCCCAAGCGCGTGGTGTTCGGGCCCGGCGAGCGCAGCGCCACAGTCTATGTGTTCAATCAGGGCGACCAACCTGCGACCTATTCCGTCGAAATGGTCGACCGGGTGATGACGGCGGACGGCCAGATCGTCGCCGCCGCAGATCGGCCCGATGCGACGGTCGATTCCGCGCTTGATCTCGTCCAGTACACGCCCCGCCGCATCACGCTTCAACCGCGTGAAAGCCAGGCCATCCGGGTACGCGCCCGTCCCGGTGCCGAAGGCGAACACCGCAGCCATCTGACCGTCACCGCCCTGCCGTCCGAGAACGCCGGCTTCACCGTCGATCAGGCGGCGGCCGGCGGCGGCGACGTGACCCTGCAGGTCGTGGCTTTGTTCAGCGTCAGCATACCGGTCATCGTCCGCGACGGCCCGGTCGATGCGCGCGCGGCTATCGATCGCGTGGCGGTCAAGAAGGGCGGCGATCAGACCCTGCTCTCGCTCGATCTGGTCCGTAACGGCGCTAGTTCCGTCTATGGCGACGTGGAGGTCTTCGTGGAGGACGCCGCGGGCCGCCGTCCTCTGACCGCCGTTCGCGGCGTGGCCGTCTATCCCGAGGTCGCGCGTCGCACTGTCGTCGTCGCCCTGCCCGATGGCATCACGGCCGGCCAGAGCCTGGCCATTGTCTATCGCGACGACGATGCGGCAAAGGGCGAGGTGCTGGCGACGACGACGCTGATCGCCCCGTGATGGCGGCGCGCTCCACAGGCGCGGCTCTGATGGCCCTGGCCACCTCGGGCATCGCCTGGAGCGCCGCGGCGCAGGACAATCTGGTCCGCAATCTGGTCATTGCGGCCGATCCTCAGCCGTTCAGCGCCGACGATCTGCTGTGGATGCAGGTGGACGCCGGCGGCGTGGCCCTGACCGACTCCATGAACGTCTATGCGTCCCGTTCCGGCGTGTTCTTGCCGTTGGGCGAGTTCGCGCGCGTACTCGATCTCGCCGTCGGCGTCTTTCCGGCGCAGCGCCGGGCCGAAGGCTGGCTGCTGGACCCTACAAATCGCATCACGGTCGATTTGACGACGCGCGAGGCGGTCGTCGCCGGGCGCACGATCCGGTTCGCCGTCGATCACGCGGCGATCTACGACGACGATCTCTATGTGCGCGTCGATCTGATCGAACAGCTGTTGCCTGTGAAACTGAAGGCCGACCCCAGCGCCCAGAAACTGACGGTCACCACGACGCGCGCCCTGCCGTTCGAGCAGCGCGCCGAACGCGCCCGGCGTCAAGCCGCCTCCGGCGCTATGGACACTGACGACGGCGTCGTGCGCCAGCCGACCCCCTATCGGATCGCGAGCCCTCCGGCCTTCGATGTCAACATCGGCGGTCAGATCACGCGCGACGGTCAGGACAACGCCGGACGCTACGACGTGCGGGTGGCCGGGGACCTCCTCTACGCCGGGTTCGAGGGCTATGTCGGCTCCGACGACGACGGCGCGATCAGCAATATTCGCGTTGCCCTGACCCGCAAGGATCCGTATGGCCGCGCCCTCGGACCATTGGGCGGCACTCGCGCCAGCCTGGGGGATGTGTTCTCGCCTTCCATGCCCATCGGCGCATCGGGCGTCGCTGGACGCGGCGTCTATTATTCGTCGGCGCCGTTGGAAAATCTCGACCTCGCCACCCCTTTGAACCTTCGAGGCGAACTGGCCTTGGGCGAAGAGGTCGAACTGTACGTCAACGAGGTGCTGCAGCGCTCGCAGACCTCGGCGGTTCAGGGACGCTACGAGTTTCTGGACGTGCCGCTGGCCTTTGGCCTCAACACCATTCGCCTGGTCTTCTATGGATCCCAGGGTCAGATTCGCGAGGTCGTGCGCCGCATCAACTTCGGCTCGGGCCAGATCGAGCCGGGTCGATTCGTCATGCGCTTCAGCGCCATCGAACAAGGGATGACCGTCTTTGACGTCGGCGAGCGCTTGGGCGGGCCCGAGGTCGGATCGCTGCGTCTGGTCGCCACGCTCGACTACGGTTTGACGTCCGGTCTCACGCTCAGCGCCGGCGCCGGTCGCTACGATCCGACCGGCCGCGACAGCCGCACCCTGACGACCGCCGGCGTTCGCAGCTCGCTCGGCCCCATCGCCGCCCAGATCGACGCCGCCCTGGACGACCAAGGCGGCCGGGGCGTTTCCGTCGGCATGGCGACCCGCGCCCATGGCGTGTCCTTGTTAGGTCGGCATTCCGAGTACGGCGCCGGCTTCATCGACGAGACGCGCCAGCTCGGCGTGCTGGACCAGGCGCCCCTCTCGCGCGCCACCGACTTTCGCGCCGATGGACAGTGGACGGCGCCCGGCGGCCTGATCGTGCCGATCTCGTTGAATGCGCGCCGTCTCAGCCGCGTCGACGGTGTCAACCTGACCACCGCCGAACTGCGCGCCTCCGCCCCCTTCGGTCGCTACTACGCCTCGGCCAACGTCGCCTACGAAGCCGAAAATGTCAGCGTGCTCGAGCGGCGCCGCTGGCTGGGCGGATTCGATGTGAACACCCTGATCTCGGCGCGGCTGCAAACGCGCGCGGGCCTGACCTATGAGGTATCGCCGAACCCCAGCCTCGAGACCGCCTACGTCACCGCCGATTGGCAGTTGAGCCCGACCGCCGCCTTGCGTTTTGGCGCCATTCGCGCCCTCGGGCCCCAGGCCTCGACCGCCGTCCAGGCCTCTCACCTGTGGCGGGCGCCCAGGTTCGATCTGGCCCTGAACGTCGCCTATGAGACGCGGCATCAGGACTGGCGCATCGGTCTGCAGCTAGGCTTCGGCTTCGGCTACGACCCCGGCCGCGAACGCTACCGGATCACCCGACCGGGCGTGGCAGGCGGCGGGTCGGTCGTCATCAACGCCTGGGTGGACGAGAACGGCGACGGCAGGCGTCAGATCGACGAAGCCGGCGTGCCCGGCGTGGTCGCCGATACGAATGCTGGGGGCGTGACGACCGACGCCGATGGGCGTGTCTACGCCACCGGCCTGGGCGACGTGCCGACGGCGCGTGTGCGGCTGACGACCGAGGGCGTCGACGATCCGTTCCTGTTGGGCGGCCCGACCGACATCCAGATCGTTCCGCGCCCCGGCCAGACGGCGCAGATCGACTATCCGATGCAGCGCAGCGCCGAGGTGCAGTTGCTTGCCCTGCTGGCGCGCGGGTCCGCCGCACCCCGCCCTCTTGCCGCCTTGGCCATCGAGCTCGTTCCGCAGGCCGGCGGCGCCCCCGTTCCAGGCCGCAGCGATCATGCCGGAGTATTGTTCGTCGAAAGCCTGCGTCCCGGCGCCTACGATCTTCGTCTCGACGCCGCCCAGGCGCAGGCCTTAGGCGTGTCGCTGATCGAGGGTGTTCGGGTGATCGTTCCGCCGCACGGCGGTTTCGTTGACGCCGGACGCGTGGTGGTCCGCATCACTGGCGAGGCGCAGCAATGAACCGGTTCGCTCTTTCTATCTTGATCGCGACCAGTCTGGTGTTCGCCGCGCCTCGGCAAGCCATCGCCGACGCTTCGGTGACGCGCTCTCCCGCGACCGCGCCGACCTTGGGCACCACTATTCGCGGCACGTCGGCGACCACCTTCAGCATTTCCACAGCCGGCGTCGTGACCCGGACCAGCGGAAACGCCATTCGACTGTCGTCCAGCTCGGTGACGACGCCAACCCTGTCGATCAATTGCGGCCTGCTGAACCTGTCAGGCCTGTGCGCCGTTCGCTACATTCGCGTCACCATCACGCCCGTGACGGGCAGCGGCCCTGCCTCCATTTCTCGTCTGCGCGTCGGCTCGCTGAGCGGAGCGACCTACAGAACCGGATCGCCGCCAGCGGACGCAGCCAGCCTGACGTTCGACCTGAATCCGATCGGGCTGCTGAGCACGGCGACCCTGCGTCTCGGCATGGACGTGGTGCTGGCCGCCAACCCTGCAAGCGGATCGTACGCCTTCGATTACATCGTCACGGTTCAACTGGTGACATGATGATCCCGCGCGCGCTGTCGCTCACCGCCCTGCTTCTTGCCTGCGCTTTTCCAGTCCTCGCCCAGGAGCCGGCCCGCGCGACGCTCAGCGTCGAGCGAAGCCTCAGCATCGCCTCCGTTCGACCGATCCAGCTGTCGCCGGACGATCCTGTCGCCACCTTGTCCATGCGCGCCGACATCCAGCCCAACGCCCCCGCCGTGATCAGCGTGACGGGCGATCCGGGGCGGGTCTATCGCATCCGCGTGCCCGACACTCTGACGTCCGTCGAAGGCGTCGCCTTGGTCGAAGGCCTGCGGATCTGGAGCGAAAATACGGGCGACATCTCTTCCAGCCGCACTTCTCGCATGGATTTCGAGGGTCGCGACCTGCTGCGCGTCTCGGGCCGTCTGCGTCCCGCAGCGGGCGCAACAGAGCCGATCGCCGCCCTGCCGCTCAGCGTTGATTACGAATAGATCAGTCCAAGGCCTCAAGCCTCGCGACCAACCGATCCGCCTCTTCAGCGTCCAGTCCCCGCCCTGCGGCAAAGGCCTCATCGATCGCTAGCGCCGCCTCGGCCAAATCAGAGAAGCCGAACATTCCGGCCGATCCTGCCAGACCATGCGCGATCCACTCGACCTGGCCGATGTCGCCCGCTGCAAGGCTTTGAATCAAGGCTGCCCGATCCCGCGCCGCCCTCTGCCGAAACTCGATACGCAAGTTGGCAAGGGGATCGCTCGTCATGCCGCATCAGCCGAAAGGATGTCGCGCAACTGACGGGCCAGCGTCATGGGATCGAACGGCTTGACTAGCACTCCGATGGCACCCAGTGCCTTGAGACGCTCGACTTCATCACTTTGCGCCCTCGCGGTCATGAAGATGACGGGCGTCGTCGCCAGGCCCTCCATCTCACGAAGTCGTGCAAGAACACGAGGGCCATCCATGCCCGGCATCATCACGTCCAGCAGGATCAAGTCCGGGCGTGCGCCCTCCGAGAGCCGTGTCAGCGCCTCGGCCCCCGACGCCACGCTCGTAAGGGTCAGATCGGCATCGAGCTCCAAGGCGATTGCCGCCACCTCGCGGATGTCCGGCTCGTCGTCCACGTGCATCACGGTCAGGGTCATGGGCTCTCCTCTCAGTGATCTTGCGGCGTAAACGTCAGCCGCCGGACCGTGTGCGCCAGATCGGCCAGCGACGCTGATGACTTGACCAGAACGGCCTCGACCCGTTCGCTCAACGCGCCATCCATGTCCTGAGCGGAATAGACAACGACCGGGACGCCCGACCTCCCTGACCCGAGTTCGGGCAACAACTCCAGCCCGGACCCATCCGGCAAACCGAGGTCGAGGATTACCAAATCTGGCTTCATCTGCGTCAGAACTTGCCGCGCCTGCGACAGGCTGACAGCGCTGGTGATCGCAGCGATGCCGCTCAAGGTCTCGGCGGTGACCTGCAGAATGTCGGGGTCGTCGTCGACGTGCAGGATGATCGGCGCCCGGCGACCCAATCGTTCGAGCACCGCCGAGATAGCGGCGCGCAGTCGACCTTGATCGAAAGGTTTCTCCAGCCAGTCGATGACCTCAAGCGATCTTCCCCGGGCCCGTCCTCGCGCCACATCGGCCGAGACGACGACCACGGGAGTTTCCAGAGTCTCGGGCCGTTCCCGCAACGCTCGGATAAGGCCGATGCCGTCCGTGTCCGGAAGCTGAAGATCCACCAGGATGGCGGCGAAGGTTTCGCTTTCAACGGCTTCCAATGCTGCTGTCGCGCTGGTTGCGATCACCGCATCGAATCCATCCTGCGCCAACATGATGCGCAACACCTCCGCCGCGTCGGGATCGTCCTCCACGATAAGGAGGCGAGGTCCGTCGCTCGTCTGCGCCATGCTGTTATCGAGCGTCATCGGCAGGTCGAGATGGAAGGTAGCTCCGTCCCCAGGCGCCGACTCGAACCACAACCGCCCACCATGCCGTTCGGCAATTTCCTTGGCGATCGCCAGGCCAAGGCCTGTTCCTCCCTTCTGGCGCGTATCCGACCCGTCCGCCTGGGCGAATTTGGTAAAGATCCGCGCGCGGAATGCCTCGGGTACGCCAGGACCATAATCGCGCACGCTCAGACGCACGATGCGCGCCTCTGGGATCACAACAACCTCGACCGTGCCATTGGATGGCGAGAATTTCGCGGCATTTGACAGGAGATTGACCACCACCTGAACCAGGCGATCCCCGTCCCCCAAGACCGGAGCCGATGGGCCGTCGGCCAACTCCAGCGACACGCCCAGTTCGTCAGCATAACCGCGTACCGCGTCTAGCGACCGCACGGCGACATCGCGCAGATCCAGCGGCTGAAGCTGCAG
The DNA here is from genome assembly GCF_030209705.1 of Brevundimonas sp. MEB006b. Lineage (NCBI taxonomy): Bacteria > Pseudomonadati > Pseudomonadota > Alphaproteobacteria > Caulobacterales > Caulobacteraceae > Brevundimonas > Brevundimonas sp. MEB006b. The sequence goes on along the minus strand of NZ_JARVRL010000002.1, from coordinate 134,125 downwards.
ATTGATTTGACCCGACTCCAGCTTCTCCACGTCCAGAATGTCGTTAATCAAGCGCACGAGCCTCAGACTGTTGGAATGGGCGATGCCGATCAAACGACTGGCGCGCTCAGACAGAACGCCGGCTGCCCCGCCCGCTAAAAGGCCGAGGGAACCCGCGATGGAGGTCAAAGGCGTCCTTAACTCGTGGCTGACGGTCGAGACGAACTGCTTCTTCAACTCCTCCACCCGCCGTCGATCCGTGATGTCCCGCACCACCGCGACCAGATGTACGCCGGCCGGCAGCGCAAGGGGGCTGAACGCGACATCGACCGGAAAGCCCTCGCCGCTTCGCCGACGCCCGATCATTTCCTGTACCAGCCCACCGGTCGCGTCCGCCCCGCCGGCCCGAATCCGCGCCATCAGACCAGCGTCGTCTCGGTCGGCCGTTTCCAACAAAACCGACACATCTCGCCGCCCCAGCATCTCAGCCGACCAACCGAACATCCGCGCCGCGGCCGCATTCATCGTCTCGATGGTGCCGCTGGGGTTCAGTGTGAGTATCGCATCGATGGCGCTGTCGAAAATCGCTTCTTGCCGCGCCGCCGTGGCCCGAACCTCTGCCAGCAACTTCCGTCTTGTGGCGACGTACCGCACAAGCAATAGCGTCGCCCCGGCCACCACTACGATCAGCGACAGGAACAGGCTCGTCATCATCATCTCGGTCGCGCGGGAACGCGCCTCGACCCGTTGGGTCAAGGCAGCCAGCGCCCGGGCGTCGATCTCAGTCATCCGATCGATAGTGACCCGTATGCGATCCATCGCCGCCTTGCCTTCCCCCTTGGAGACGACGGCAAGGCCGGCTTCGCTACCGCGCTGATCATGGGCGTCCAGGGCTTCCCGGATCGCAGCCAACTTGTCGGCGATCCGGTCTTCGAGGTCCTTGATATTGGCGCTCTGCGCAGCGTCGCTAGCGTAAGCGGCCCTCAACCTGGGAAGCTCGCGATCCAGGCGTCTGATCGCCGTCTGATACGGCGTCAGAAAGTCTGGATTGCCGCTTATGATGTAACCGCGCTGACCCGTCTCGGCGTCCTGCATCAGGGAGAAGACGGTCTGAAGTTCTTCCCGGGCCCGGTAGGAATGGGCGGTCTCCTGGCGCAAAGCGCGCACGCGCTCAAAATCGCGTCGCATTTCCAAGCCGACGAAGGCAAGAACTAGGACCAAAGCACCCACCGCCAGCGCGAGACCCAATCGCTTCAGAACACTGTTGCTCATCATCCCACTCCAACGACCGCGTCCATGCATGCTTACTTCTGCGTGTAACTGCGTCTACCACCATCGTCTAATGTGTAAGCCTTCGACGCAATCGTTCTTGCCAGGCTGCGACCGTCGATTGATTGAGAGTCGAAAGTTGGTCGACGCTTGTGACTTCAATCGGCCGGCATGGTGATCGCAACGAGGAGATCAGTTTTTCTCAGCACAAAGCAGGCGTCACCACCGTCGTTAACAGGCGTCCTTAAGGTTTTGACGCCCAAGAAGCGGACCTTTCCAATGTCTTCTTCGAGTCAAACTCAGACATTGCCGACCGGCGAGACCTCAATGTCGCTTCGTGACTCAAAGCGGTATTTGCGAAGTTCCGTTTTAAGACCGACAGCAGCGCTGGTTCTGACGGCCCGTCAGTCTCCTTGGCCGTCTGTCAGATCGTTTGGACATCAGACAGGAGCGTGAACCGGCGTAGGTATGTTCGCGAGGCGGTCTACGATCTCACGCAAAGGTTGCTGTCCACTTCTGGCGGCAGTAGCGTCGATCTGGGGTAGGGGACGTTGCAGCTTTGGATGCCATATATCTGGATGAGCCAACGCGGCAGTTTCGCGACGCGCTTCGGCTGCTTTTCATCCTCGCCTATGCGGGTGAAGCGGTTGGCGATCAGCCGCCGGAACCCGATGCGGTTCGGGTCATCTGGTCCCAGAAACGACTGCAGAAGATGGACTTCTGGATGCGCAATCCGGACCATCTGGCTCACGCCCTGCTCGACGAATACGAGGCTAGCGAGGACGCCGGGTGGCTGCGTCACGCCAAGGCCATTCTCAACAGCGAGGAGCCGGAGCTGCGTCGTGACGCCATGGCGAAATATCTCTGGGGGGCCTACGAGCCGATCGATACCGGTCTGGCGCCGCTCATCAGCTACGGCCTCGCCGTGACACGTCGGCACCCTGCCAACCGTCGTCGCACCTATTTCCTTCTGGCGAAGGGAGCCGAGCTGGCGGGCCGGATGACCAGGGAGATGACGGAGGCGACCTGGTACGCGGATCGCGCCGGTCTGGTCGGCCGACTTTGCGAAGGCCGCAAGGGCGAGGATCTGGCGCGCATGCAATACCAGAACTCCGAATATGCCAATGCGCCGAACGGCGAGACGATCGCATCAATCGCCGATCAGGTGCGCGCAAGACTCGAAATTCTGGAAGCCGCCCGATGAAGGAAAGACCCACTGACGCTCCGCTCCCGCCGCTTCGCGACGCCATCGCCGAAAAGGCCAAGGTCTCGCCGGCCGCGGTGGACCTCGTCCTGTCCGAAATAGGCGTCGGGGAGGAGCGGCCTACCCGACGCGCGGATACCCTGGCGATCCGGCGCCTTGCGTTCAGCGGTGTCAAGCGCGCGACCAAGTATAAGGATGGTCCCTATCAGTTCACATGGTCCGACCTCGGGCCGGGTCTTTTCGGTATTCTCAGCCCGGACGCCAACCAGATCGGCAAGAGTACGGTGCTCGACGTCATGGTCTGGGCATTGCGGGGGCGGCCGAGATCGTTGAAGCCGGAGGTGCGGGCATGGATCGACGAGGTCGAGCTGGAGTTTACCATCGGAGGCGAGCGCTACTGCGTCAGCTTCACCGACCTCGATGGCGTGGCCCAGGGCAAGCTGGTGCTGCAGGCCCCTGGACCGGCGCGAACGCTTCAAACCTTCAAGGGCGAGGACCATTTCGAGCAGGTGATGGGCGACCTCATGATGGAGCGTTTCGCGCTACAGCCCATCCCAAACGTCAGCCATACGGGGGAGGAAGCCAGCCAGTTCATGCATGCATGGACGGCCTATGTGGCCTCGATGTTTATCGAAGGCTCACACCCCGCCATCTTGGGCGATGTCACCACCGGCGCGCTCTGGTGGCGGATGCTTCAGCTGTTCATGGGCATGCCCTACGCGGCGACTCACATGGCGTTGAGGAACGCGGTCACGCTTGAACAGGCGCAGGCTGAAGGCGCTTCTGTCGCCCGCGGGGCCCAGGCCCGCTACGGTGCTGAGATCAAGCATCTCGAGGGCGAAACGCGGCGGTTGAAGGACCTCCTGAAGCAGGAGGCCGGGATTGCGATCAGCGCCCGGGAGATGGATGAGCTGAGCACGCAGAACGCCATCCTCTTGCGGGAGGCCAGCGACCTGCAGGTAAGGATCGCAGAGCTCGAGATCGCCGCTTCGGCGCTGCGCACTCAGCGCGATGAAGCCAGGGCCACGCAGCGGCGCCTTAAGGAGGGGGCCGCCTCGCGCAAGGTCTTCGCCGGTCTCGATCCGGTCTGCTGTCCGCGGTGCGCGAGCGCCTTCGAGGAGGCGCGCAGTCTGGCCGAAGAGGCTGAGGGTCGGTGTGCGGTCTGTGACCGCTCGACGCTGAACGATGACGCCGAAGCGCTCGAGGAGGCCCTCGAGGCGGCGCGGGAACGCGTCGAGGAGTTGATGGTCGCCGAGAAGGCGGCGCAGTCTAGGCTCGACGAAGCCCGGAAGGAGCTGTCGAGCGTCGTGAAGTCGCGGACGGCGGTCGCGGTCAAGGTCCGTGAGGCGGAAACCCAGGCTTCGGCGATCCGCCGGCGTCGTGAACTTGAGGACGAGGCACTGCGCGTGGCCGGTGCGCTCGACCAGATGAAGATCCTCGCGCGCAAGGGGGTGCCAGAGCACTCGGCGGAGCGGCTCGTGATCCTCAAGGCCGCGGAGCAGATCGCCGAGGCCCGGATGAAAGCGGCCAGCGCCCACGTCATGTCCAAGCTCGGTGACGAGATGGTGCTCATCGCCCAGCGGTTTGGGTTCAAGGGACTGGAGAGCGTCACGGTTCGCGGGAACGGGATACAGGTCAGTATCTCGGGCGTGCCGAGCTACTACAGCAAGCAGACGCCCGGACAGAGACTCCGGCTGAGGATCGCGCTGGTCATCGCCATGATGCGGATGGCACATGATACCGGTTTCGGCCACCATCCCGGGCTTCTGCTCATAGACTCGCCCGGCAGTGAGGAGTTGAGCGAGCTGGACCTGCTGGCCATGGTTTCGGAGATCAACCAGATGGCCGAAGAGACGCCCAACCTGCAGATGTTCGTGGCGTCCGCCCGTGGCAATCTGCTGCAGTCCGCCTTCCACAAGGACAACCTCATCCTCCCGAAGGATGCTGGGACCATGTTCTGAAGGGGCGCGTACGGTGATCGAGCCATGATGGATGTAGCCGAGCGGCTCGCGACTGTTCCAGTGCCGTCGCTCGCCGACCTTGGAGGCGCGGAGGCGGTGAAAGGTCAGCCTCACCTCGCCACGGACCTTCATGCTGACAGACTTGTGGGTGCCATCGTCAGTTCCGGAGCGGTCATCCCCGACCTCTTCCTCATCGTCCTAGACATTCTGAGGCGTAACCGTCATCCGCTCGTTCTGGCCACTGCCAGCCAGCATGTGGCGACGGCGGCGCTGGCACCCGGAGACGCCCGCACTGCCCAGAAGGCGCTGCTCGAACGCACATCCGAGCGGCGGTCGAATTTAGATGCAGACCTCGCCTCAGAGGCGCTCGCGGGCGCCTTTCTGCTTGCGCAGGCGGCCGGCGCGTCTAGGCCGTCCGTCATCGCGGCCTTGGATGACGTTCGGGCCGACGACAAGCCCATGCTCGTCGCTCGTGCGGCGCGGCTGGCGGGACTGGCGTGGCAGTGGTCGCGGTCGCCTGACCTGACCGTCGTTCTGGAACGACTGGCGTTTAGCGACGAGGCTTCCGATCAGGCGCTCTATGAACTGGCGGTGATCGCCCTTGACGATGCCCTCGGACAAACGGAACCCACCGCTCTGGTGTTAGGCCTGGAGGCGGCTTCGGAAGCCTTCAGTCGAGCTTCCGCCGCGGGGCCTGATATGGACGAGGCCGCCGCTCTGGGCCATGCCGTCTCGGCTGTCGCGGGTTACTGCACGGGTCGTAGCCCGACCGAAGTCGAGTCCGACATCGCCTTGACCCGGGCCATCGCCGGGTCGCGTCTGGTGGAGATGGATCGCGCGGCGCTACGCGGATGGCTAAGTCCTTCCTTCGCCAGCGAGACTGCGTGGTACGGCCTCGTCAGCGCCCTAGAGGGCTTGCCCCTCAGGCTGCAGGAGGCGAGCTGGCTCAACGCGGTGCCGGTGCTCCGACAGCTCGGCAGGCTTCGCGAGAGCTTGGCCGCGGGGCCCGCGTCCGATGGCCTCCGTGCCGCGGTGATTGATCGAACGGCCGGCAGCCTGGTCGCTCGCGAGGGGCTCAGGGCTCATGTCCGCGCGTGGGCGGACGATGCGGGCACGCCGCCCGAAGAGCGCGCGAACGCTGAGGCCCTGCTCGAGACCATGGCGCAAGCTGGCGGGGGCGGCCCGGGAAAGCCAAGCGGTGGGACAGGGGAAGCGCCCGACGGTTCACCTGACCTGCTTCAGGCGCTCGCGAGACTCGATGAGCTCGGACACGGGGCCGCGCTCGTCGGGAAGCTTGAACGAGTCTATGTCCAGCTGACCGACGCATTGCGAGGTCATCCAGACTACACTGGAACCGTCCGGTCGGATGTCCGCGTCCTGATCAAGAACATGATCCGCTTCCTCGCCCACTGCCTCGACGTCACCCCGACTGCGGCTGACGGCTTTTTCGACTTTCTCTTCGCATTGAAGGACGAAGTTCCCTTGGAGCGGGAGCTCCAAAAAAGCCTGTGGCATTCACTGTGCCTGAGCGCAGACGGGGTTCCCCAACACCAGATTCATCGCGAAACGCCGGACATCGGTGCGGGCCGTGCCGACATATCCGTCACCCGCCCTGACTGGCGGTGCATTATCGAGATCAAGCGCGAGCTGGTGGATGCGTCCCGGGAAGGCATCCGTAAGTATCTGGGCCAAGCCGCCAGCTATCTGCTCACGGGGCCGAAACTGGGTTTCCTGGTCGTCCTCGACCTGTGTTCGCAGAAGGACTGGTCCCTCACAGTGGAGGACAACTGCTGGGTTGAGCAGGTGCAGGGCGCGGCGGACAGCGCGCCCCGCGCGATCATCGTGTGGCGGATACCCGGTGGTCGGCCGGCGCCGTCGAGCGTGAGAACGCCCACTATGGCCGTCTAGAGGATCGTGCCGTCGGATATCGCGATCCATGACGGGTTAGAACGAGCGAGGGCGGGGCGGGACTACTCTGACGCTTCGCTGCGCCCATCCATCGTTGGGCAGGTCGGCGTGTGGGTGCCTAGCGTTGCATGAAAGTGGCGTAGTCCATCCAGCGTTAATAGCGGGGACGGTCATATTGTCGTTCGCTCACAGCCCTGCGTCGGCTGATCTGCTTGGTTATGCAAAACGATCGTTCGTTTGAGTTGGGCGAGGACAGCGCTTCATTGGGAAGGGGGGGTGAACGTCAGCTTGCCGCAGCGATGCGCATGCCCGCTCATGGCGCGTAAGCGTCGCCCCATAACCGGCTGGGTCTGTTGCTGCTGGCCTGCGAGCACCTGCTTCGACTTCGTCTCATCCGGGCTCTCTTAGATGTCGGGCACCGGGCGGACCGCATCAAGAACACGATCCCAGAGTAGAATTCGAATGCCCTGAGCATGGTAAAGTCTCTCTTGGCGCACTCGCAGCGCCGTAGCCGCCATTTCAACGTCGCGGGGGTATCTTAGATTGCGGAGCATGGATTTTTGTGTGCCGATAATGATGCCGCCCGGACGTATGTCCTTTCGATGTGCCACGCCTAGCCGAGCACGGGTGTTCTCGTTGGCAACGGCTTCGTCAACGTAGTGTAGCAGTTGGTTTTCGGCCTTGATTAGGTCAGCAGAGGGACGACAGCGATGCTTGTTGTCGTCGTACTCAAACAATGGACATTGTGGGGCCTTCAACTCCCAAAGGAAGGCTACCCGCTCGCTCTGACCTGTATCGGTGAGGACGTCGGCGGCGAGGATAAGATCGGCGTCGCCCGCGTAGCTACGTACCTCATAGTGCTGAACAGTGCTGCGTAGTGTTTTCTCGATCAGCAGATGCTCGGCGTGGACCAGGTAGGGGCGGCACTCGAGCTCGCGTCTAACTGTCGGCTCCTTCACTAACGCTTCGAAAACGGCGAACTCCCCGGGCGTCAGGGCCACGGTCAGCGCGCCCCGTCGATGTGACGCGCGACCAACAGGTCGAACACCTCATTCGTCCAGAGATCAGTAATTTCATCGCCGCGCCTGAGCACGTAGAGCGCGCCGTCCAGACGCCAGTCGAACGAAGGCGCGTCCGGCCGCCGCAGTACCACAGCGGGCCGCTCAAGGGTGACCGCAGCGTTCGGCTCGAGCCATAAGCCTCCGGTGTCGGCTACCTCGAACACCCTCTGCCTCACGATCGCGCCGCGTTGTTTCGCGGTGATCGACAGCTGCGCGCGCTCGTGGGGAAGCGCAAGGAGGCCCGGAAAGGGCTGGTGCATAATTGAAAAGAGCGCTTCCGCACGATCAAGCGCCTCGAGCGGGCCGACATGGACTAGCAAGTAATCGCCAACAGACCACGCGCGGTGATCGACCGTAGTGGCTCCGAACAGAGCCTCGCGCGTTGCTGCATCTAGTTGTCCGATGCGTCGGTTGACGATCGCGGCGAGCCGGTTCTCCTCACGTCCCGACAGGGCTGGCAGGCTGAGAAGCTGTCGTTCAAGCAAGAGGGCGAGCAGGCCTTGCAGCGGCACCAAGTCCACGACACCGCTCTGATCGAGGCTTACATCTGCGGCTGTCAAAGCGTCGAAGTAATCGTCGCGCCGTTCCTTTAACTGCTCTAGCAGAGTCGGTGATCCAGGAAGGAGCATGCCTAGCTTGAGGTTAAGAATGAGATAGCTCAAGGCTCGCGCGGTTCGGCCATTGCCGTCGAGGAAGGGGTGAATCCAGTTCAGCCGCCAGAGTGCATAGGCGCTGAGAGCAAAGGCGTCGTCCGTGTCCCAACGGCCTGCAAGCTGGTCACAGAATGCCGCGACGGCTTGGTCAAGGTCGGCAGGTGGCGGCGGCTGATGCGAACTACCTCGCATTTCGACGGGAAGCTGTCGAAAGGTGCCGAAGTGACGGCTGGCCCCGTCGCCTGCAGCGGCGTGCAGGGATTTAATAACATCCCCCGTGATCCGGACGGTTTCGCCAGCTAGGTGACGTTCGACCAAAGTCTGAACCAGGTTGAATTGGCGCACTGCACCGCCAACATCGAAAGGCACGCTCGGGGGCTCATGGCCGATAGTGGTGGCGACCGTTCCGCGCTGGGGCTCCGGGACGCGGGTCACAACCATAGTGACAGTGCCACGATGAAGCGGCAGGCCTTCGACCGCAGTATTTCCTACAACAAGGCTCATACCCTGCTCGCGGCGCTGCCTTGCGGTCATCGTGTGCGCTCGTGCGCGGGCAAGAAGCGTTTCCAGGGATTTCTCAGCCATGCGCCTCGAATAGACCGAACCGCAAGGCTAACGCCAGCGGTAGTCGCGCTTGCTCCGAGGTGCCGAATGTCGGCTTTCAGGTAGACACCTAATGTCCGCTTGTGACGCTTAGGGGCGGTCGGTCGGGTCAGGTGAAGGGATCGCCCGCCACGCCCGAGCCTTCTATCTGTCGCGGCTGGACCGGCGGCCAGTCCACCGCCTCGAAGGCTTCCAGAAGCCGGTGTCCATAGGCCGGTTCCACCTGCTGGGCCCAGCCGATCAGCCCCCGGACGTGATGGTAGAGGCTCGACATCCCTGTCTTGCGTGTGAGCGCGTGTTTGGCCGGGCCGAAAGCGGGATCGCCGAGGTAGTGCAGGTGGAGGCGCAGATTATCCCGGAACGCCTGGGACAGACGCGGCGTTGGGCCGTCGACCAGAAGCCCCAGGACGATCCGCCGCGATCCCGGCCCCCGGATGACCGTCTTGCGCTGGTTCGGCCTAAACGTCGCTTCGTTCAGGATCCGGCACACCTCGCGCTGTAGGGCGCGCATCTCGACCAGCGTCCGGTCGGCGGTGCTGGAGAAGGCGAGATCGTCGGCGTAGCGCGAGTACCGGAAGCCGCGCTCGGCGGCGAGCGCGGCCAGGGTGGCGTCCGTGCGCGCCATCGCCAGATTCGCCAACATGGGGCTCGTCGGGGCGCCTTGCGGCAGCATGCCCTCGAACCCGGATGCGTAGACCGCGATCGGTTCGGTGCGCGCGGCGGGATTGGCGCCCGGACCCCGATCCACGGCGATCGTGCAAAGCCGGGCGAACTCGAAGGCCAAAAGCTTCTGGAAGCCGATGCGGGTGAAGATCGCCGCGACCTCGCGCTCGCGGACGGAATGGAAGAAGTCCTCGATGTCGACCTTGAGCAGCCACCGGGTGTTCGGATGTTGCTCGGCGGCCTGGACGGGCGAGGAGTCCGGGTGGAAAGCGTAGCTGGCGGGATGGGCCTCGGTGAAGCGCAGCACATGTTCGACGAGCCAGCGCTGGGCTTTCATCAGGCTCTTTGGCGGGATGGAGATCATCCTCAGCCCGGTCCGTCCCGGGATCCGCTTTTTGAGGTAGACGAAACGGTAGGGCGGATAGGACTGGCGGCCGACCGCTCCACGCAGGAACCCGTAGGGGAGGTCGGTCAGGGCCGCGAAATGTCTCAGCGTCAGGACCGGCGTGATGCGCGCGTCCGTGGCCCGCAACCGCGCCATGGCCGCCAGGGCATGGTCCAGCGTCGTCGGATCGACGCCCAGCTTCCGGCCGCCGGAGGCATATCGTTGAGGGCCCGGCGCCGCCATCTACTTCGACCCACCCGGGTGGGTGGGACAGCAAGTCTCGTCCAAGACCCCGCCAGCCGCGAGTTGCTGTCTCGCGCAGCGCGAAGGCCCTGCTCCGATGTGCGGACGCCGGAAATCCCGCGCCCCGGGTCCCCAAGGGGCCCGTCGCCGCTTGCGCGGCGCATACCTAAACGACCTCACCGGGCCCTCAACTGGGTGGGATAGTAGTCGGGTTGCGCGGGGGTTGGAAGAACCACCACCCGGGCCCTGCGCCTCTGCAGCCGCCGCAGCTCGCGCACGCCCAGGACGGTGAGGGCGTTGCGGGCGTCGGTCCAGCGGGCGACTTGGGTGAAGCCGAGGATACGGTCGACGTCGGCGATCGGCAGCCGCGTTCGCGCCGAGGTGTTGGCCGTCGTCCTAGCCCCCTCCTGAAGGGCGGTGAGAACCAGCATGGTCTCGATCCAGCGGCGGTTGGCGGAGCCGGCCAAGAAGCGTTCTGCGGCGCGGACCTGAAGCCTGTCCTGCGCCAAGCCGGCCAAGCGGTCCGCGTCGTCCCCCGGGAAAAGCTGGTCGGCGGCCAGGACGCTGCGGTTGGAGAACAGTGGACGCCAGCCGCCCCTCGGGCTGTGGAGGACTGGGGGCGCATTGTTGGGCATGCCGTGGGCGAAGGCGATGAGGGCGCCGCCCCATCCATAACCCAGTGGAGAGGGATGGCCAGTCGGATGGGCCGAGCACAGGTCGCGGATCGCGCGGTACTCCGCCCCGGCGAAGGCCGTCGTCAGGGTCGGGCAGGCCTGGACGACGCGAACGTCCGGCTTCGACCGGTGGGTGCGCACATGCCTGATGCCCAGTTCGGTCCCGGAATAGGCGACGACCGAGAAACGGATGCGGCCCCCGGAGTGCCAACTCCGCACCGTCGCGACCCGCCAGAAGGCATCGATCATCGTCCAGACCCGGTCGCCCGATCCGATGAAGTCGGTGACGATGACGATGTGGCTGGCGCGCTTCGAACGCAGCTTGGCCGGTCCCGGGTGATTGAGGGCGAGCGTATTGTTGAGGCGTCCGTAGCCGGTGATGAAGGCGGCGATCAGGCCTTCGCTTCCGACTTGGGGTTCGTCTGGGTCGATGGCGGGCACGCCCGCGCCGGTCGCCCGACCAGTCGCCGTGCCGGGAAAATAGGGCAGGGCCTGCTTCGTCGTCCAGCCGAGGTCGGGATCCTTGATGTCCTGCGTCTTCACCGCCCGTTCGGCGTAGAGGGCGATGGGCCGGTCCCGGAGCGCCGGGTCGCGGTCCGCCAACAGGCCGTCGAGGAGGCCGCGCAGGCCGCGGTGCAGGGCGTCGTGGCTGATCAACATGACGGCATCGGCGAGCTTGGCCGCCACAGGCTGTTCGGCCTCGGAGAACTGGCTGAGCCAGTCGTGGGCGAACTCTGAGGCGGACAGGATCATGGGGGGAGTAGCGCATGACGGCCGCCGTCGAGGCAAGTGCCGATCTTAACAGGGATCGCGGCCCGGCCGGGTGACTGGTGGGTTGAGGCCGGGCCGCGAGGACCCGCCGCTGAGCGTCGGGCTCGCCACATTCGCGCCATGACGAACAGGTCGATCACGGCGGGCGGAATGGTCATGGCCGGCGTCCCGTTTCGTCATGCCTCACTGCCCCCGCTTTCATTGCCAAGGCCTTCGGCCGGCCGCCAACGAGGCCTTGCGATCGGCCTTGCGCTGATCCTTGAGGGCCTTCTTCTTCGCTCTGACGAAGCCCTCACGGACCTCGCGTCGCGTCGTGTCGGTCATTTCGGCCAAGGTGTACTGGTCCTGGGGGCGGCGGGTGTGTTCGGTCGTGACGACGGTCGTGGTTGTGTCGAGGGGGAAGCGGAAGGCGGCGGAGCGGGTGTGATGGCGCAGGATGCGCAGCTGGACCGGGTTTTCCAGCTGCTCCATCAGGTCGGCCGGTGTGGGCTCGCTTCCCGACCAGATCGGAACGTCGACGAGGTCGTACAGACGTTTGCGGCCGCCGCCGATCGGCAGGGCCGCCTTGGCGGTGATGGCGGGGCTGTTGAAGAAGCGCAGCAGGGCGCCGGCGTCTTGGAAATAGACGCCCTCGTGACGCCCCTCCCGGGCATAGGTCAGGTTGTTGAGCACCACCGGGACGATCGTCACCGGACCCACCGGGCGCCCGAAGGCTTCGGAGACCAGTTCGGGGCGGGCCTCGAGCGCCGAGGCAAGGCGTCTAACTTGGCGGGCGTGGCGCAGGTTCTCGCCCAAGAAATGCCGCGCCTGGACGGGGCTGCCGTCAGAGACGCTGCGGTTCTTGCATTCGAACACGAACAGATGGTCGCTCCACAGCAGCAGGACGTCGTACTGATAGGTCTGGCCGTCTATGCCAGTCTCCCAGGCGATGGCCTCGAAGCCATGCCGGCTCCCGGCCCGCTGCAGGCGTTGAAGCAGCAGGTCCTCGAAGGCGGGGCCCTTTTTCTCGAACACCACTTTCTTGCGGGCAAAGATCGACCGCAGGCCCCCGACGATATTGCTGCCGATCGCCGCGGGCGAGAACAACAGCAGACGCCCGTCCTGCAGCCGCACTAGGGGGGCATCATAGAGATCGCTGCTCGACTTGCGGAACAGGGCTTCGCCAATGAAGAGGATCGCGCCTTCGCGGCTGAGCCCGCCCTGGACGAGGGCGGCGACCAGATCGCCCTCGGTGAACAAGGGCAGGCGGGGAGGGTCGTGGGGCAGCGGAGCGGCCTCGCGTTGCTCGCCGAGGATGGCGAGGACCGCGAACCCGCGGATCCACTCGATGATCCTCAGGCCCGCGATCTGTTCGAGGTCATCGATGATGGCATAGCCGAGGAACTCGCTCATCGCCCCGACGGCGAAGGCCTCCACAACGTTGAGGACGGCGTCCGGTGCCAAGGGCGGCGAGGCGGCCAGGGGACGGATGGCGTTGCGGATGTCGGGGCGGCGGTCATACTCAAGAAGGTTCTGGTCGTATTGATCGTTACGCCGGGTCTGGCAGGCCCAATCGATCCAGTCGTCGGCGGGGAGGGGAGCGTGAAACGCGTCGCGGCCGCCCTCCGAAATCAGGGTCATGGGGCAGTCCAGAAAGCGGGCCGTCTGCTCGAACACGCGCCAGTTGTCCCAGGCCAGGGCCGTGCGGTCGTTGAAGGCCATGGCCTCAAGGCTTTCGAGGGTCACCGCCGTCGGCACCGGCAACACGATCACCTCGCCGTCCAGCCAGCTTTGGGTGATCGCCTCCATCTGGAGCGTGGCACCGGCGATGGTGATCAAGGAGTCGTTCAGGGTGTCGGGCGCCAAGCGACGCCCGTTGGGCGCGCGCAGGGTCATGCCCTGGGCGACGACATAGGGGGCTGCGGTCAGGGAGGCGAACGTCTCGCGCATCAGACTGTCCGACTGGCTGGCGGCGCGCCAAAGGGCGTTGGTCACGCGCTCCGCCGGCGACAGGGTCGTGCAGGATGAGGCCGCCAGGGCCGTCAGGATGCGCTGGTAACCCAGTCCGGCGAGCTCCAGCTGGCCTTTGGCCTCCTCCATGGCGGCCCGTGCCTTGTCGGAGCCGTGGGCGGCGAAGGCTGCGACCATAGCGGAGAGGAAGGCGGCCTTTCTGGCAGCCCTCGGGTCGCCCGGCCGCATGACCATAAGGGCGGTGCTTCGCATGATCATCCGGGCTAGTTTGAGGGCCTCCTCCTCGCGTCCGTCGCGCAGGACGCCGGTCAAGATCGTGACGTCCATGGCGGTGATGGCACCCTGCAGGGCCTGTTCGTTGAGGCGGATCGGGGTGTCGGTCATCAGGGAGCTCTGAACGCGGGTGAAAAGATGCGCGCCACGTCAGGGGATTCGGGAAGGTCCCAAGGAATCGGCGCGGGGCTGAGAAAAAAGCGGCAGGCTGAAACGCAGCCCACCTAGCGTCGATCGTGCGGCTATGGTCGGGTCGCTCGCATGACAGACCTTGGTGGTTGCGACCTTGCCGTAACGGCCAATGAGGTTTGATCGCCAGCGTTAGGGAAAATGGTTGGTCGCGTCGACCAGCCGACTATCTGTGCATTGGAGAATGTCCACTAACGCTTCGAATGTCTCTTCTGCAGTAACACCAACGTCCGCTCGGGGCGCATTGCTGACGCTCTGAAACTCGAGAGGTCAGGGCCGTTTGCGCCTAAGCGCCATCCGTGGAAACCGGACTAAGAGCAGAGGTCTAGCTTGGTTGTAACTTCCCATGCCCAGCTCAAGTGATCCGCCACCAGATCTTGAGCATCTAGATGGCGCCGAGCTGTTTGAGAATGGCGGTAAAGACGGGTTCAGCCGCTTTACCGCGATCCAGGGCCGCGCGCACGGGATCTGTCGCTGCGCGGAAGTCACCCGACTCAACCGCCTCGACCATCTGTGTGAGATCCGGCGAACAGGGCGTGTAGAAATCACCGTAGGGCGTCATGACGAACCCAAACTCCCGCAGAGCTTCGGCGTGTTGGCGGGCCACAGCCTTCCAGGGATTACGTAGACCCTTATAGCCGAACCATAGGCACACATTGCCCTTCGCTCCGGTCAGTTGGACTAACTCGAAATAGAGATCGAGCTCGTCATCATTGGCTCCGAACCCGAGCCCAAACCAAGCTTGCTTCTCACCATCTGTCTCCCATGCTTCTGGGCGAGCAATCAGGTCTCCATCAGTGTCGAACTCTCCAACCCACCCGCAATCCTGGCTCCACGATTCCATGGCCTCGGCATGGGCTGCCCATATGCGCATCTCAATGGGTTCGACCCTGTTCGCAGCGCTATCCAGATCAAGGATATTTTCCACGATTAAACGATCTAATTCTGGAGAGCTCATGAACCGCGATATCCTTCGACGTGTTGGGCAAAATGAAGAGCGGACTGGCGCACAAGCGGGGACACAGCCTGATTTGCCGCCAGCCGAAATGTCCGCGCTAGTCGACGCCAAGAAAGCCAGAGGCAGGGTCCTGACGGCAGCTTTGCCGGATGGGGCGCCAGATAGATAAGAGCGGCGTGGCTTTTGCCATTCAGCTTCGCCGATTGCTCGACCGCTGCGAGATACCGTTCCAACTGAACGGGTTGAAGCCCGGCGTAGACTTTGATCTCGGCGAACACTAGCAGGTCGTCACCTTCGAGAACGATGTCCACTCGGTCCGCAGCGTTGGCTAGGGGGCAAACCTCGGTGGCGCTCCGCCTGAGCGTATCCAACGTAAAGCCGAGCTTGTTGCCTCCCGCGGCATCCCAAAAGGCTTTAGCAAACAGATTCCCCGCTCCGTGCGAGGCTGCCGGGTTCAAGAACCAGGCGAGGACTGCAGAGGTTCTCACCTCGTCTGCGCCTATGCCGCTGACTGCCCATAGATTGAACGACGGTGCAGAGCGTCGATAGTTTTGAAGTGCGGGCCCGAGCGCCTCAAACATCCGCTTCAAACGAGGGGAGTCAAGCTCCCGTAAAGGCGGTCTACATGTTGTGTCGCGTGTCCCATGGAGGCTTCGCCAGTCTTCAAAAAATTGAGCTAGGCGCAGGGTGATTGGCGGTGGCTGCAGAGCTCGGCTCCGCACAAAGAAGCGGGTAAGATTTTCAACGAGGTCTGCATCTGTCGCAATCATCGCCAGCTACCCTCGATTGAAATTCTGCCCTGTTCCTGCCTCTGGCCGTCCAAGCCGTCAATAGTGCAAACGCTGTGGAGCAGCGGCATGGCTCAACCGTTTGCAAATCATCTGAGGGGTTGGGCCGCGATTTCCCTCGTCGCGGCGATGGACTTGGCCAAGTGCGTTCACGAAGCTCGATTGCTTATCTGCGAGGCTGAAGCGAGTTTGCTAAATCCTTCGCGTGTCCTACGCCGCGCCATGCTCCGTGAGAACCGACAACATAGAGGCGTTGCTTGGCTCGGGAGACCGCCACATTAAGAATGTTTGGCGTCCCCGCCGCCCAAGCCCTTGCGCCATTCTGCGAGGCCTTTGGCGCGCCTAGGACAAGGATTACGGCTTCTGCTTCCCGGCCTTGAACAGTATGAATCGTACCCACGCGATCCTTCAGCCACTCGTCAACGTCGACGCCGAATTGCCTAAACAGCTCGCGTTCCACTTTCAGCCGTGTGCGCAGTTCTTGAGCCACAATCCGGAAGGGCGTGATGACAAATACGTCTGGATTTCGATGGCCCACATCGGCGATCTCGCGGAGCAAAGAGACGACCTGTTCGCCCTCCTCGGCGCTCCATTTCGAATCCGCATCGCCATCCACATTATGCCAGCTCGACGGGCCGAGAATGTCGCCGATAGTGCTTGGCTTGGGGCCTGGTGCGTGAACCATTTGACCGTCATAGGCGATGCGATTGGATATCCCGAACATAGGTTCCTGACACCGACGATGGACTAGGAGTGGAATGCCAACCTGACGCGGGCCCACGTCCGACTTAAACGCGGCCTGGAAGGGAGACACGCGGTCAGCCACGGTCTGGGTTGAAGCCTCGGGCGCAGTCCAGGACGTCCGATGAATTTTGAAGAAGTCAGCGATCTCAACGCTCAGTCGCTCGGGCAGCGTGACCACCGGCGGGATCTGAAGCGGGTCGCCGACGATGATCGCACGCCGTGCGCGCATGACCGCGCCGACGGCAGCCTGCGGCAAGGCCTGGCCCGCCTCGTCGACGAGCAGCCAGCCGATGCTGTCCGGCGGCAGGTCGCCGAGCATCCGCTCGACCGAAGCGAAGGTAGTCGAAAGAACGGGGGTGACCATGAACAGGGTCGACCATAGTTCTCCGAGCAGCGCCCGCTTGGCGGGATCTTGTGGCGAGCCTCCCGAGAAGACGTCCATGAGGATGGATAGATTGTGCAGCACCTTCTGGGCCGCGGCGTCGATGAAGGCCTTGTGGACGGCAATCGCCGCAATGAAGAGGTCTTCGCGTTTGCGCTGAAGCGTCTTCGGCAGCCATGGGGATTCCAAGTTGGAAGCCTCGTGGCCAAGGTCAAAGAAGACGTCATCGACAATGTGCTGCCCGAGCATTGGGCGATAAGCGTCGAGCTGACCTTGGAGCAGCACGACCTGTTCCTGAGGTTCGATTAAGGTGCGCTCGGCGCGTGCAATCTCCAAGGTGAGAGCCGCGATCCGATTGGCACAATCGGCCGACGCCGTCTCAGCCTGGCGATGTTCGATCTTCGCCCGTTCGGCCGCCTCAAGCAAAGGTGCGTTCTCAGCATTCCAAGTGACGCGAGCATCCCGCCGAAACAGCCAGGCGAAGAAACCAGGGCGTCGTTTGCGATGCTGTTTGACTGCGTCATCGGCCTGTTTTGCGGCAAGGTTCGCAATATTGAGATCCGCTTCCTCCAACGCCTGTTCTGACTGAACGGATTGAAGACGATCAGCAAGCGTCGCCCGTTCAGCGATACGTTCTGCAAGCTCTCTTTTCGCAACGGCGAGCCTGAGCGCAAGTTGACGCAGGGCCTCCAATCCAGCCAACTCGTCCTGGATCTCGTGATGTAGCGTCATCAGCTTTTGGCGAACACGTCGCCAGTTCGCTCCGACCTCGTGCGGTGATGGCGGAGCCTCGTCGATAACCACCGAAGGTGTCTCGCGGGCAATTATCTTGTCCGTTTCCGGATCCTTGATCTCGCGGACGACAGAGTCGCCCTTGGCCGCTTTCAGATAGATCCGGAAACCATGGTCATCATCCCACCAGAATGATTTGGAGAAGGCAGCGCGGTTCTTGGCATTGCCCAGAACGGCGGCGATGAGCCCCCAGGTCTTGAGAGGTTCAACGTCAGTTCGGACCTCGGCATCGGCGCCTTCCTCGGCCTCCGGTGGTCGATAGACAAAGTCGCTGATGGACTTGAAGTAGCTCAACTCATCCGGCCGGCCGATCGCCTTGGCTGCAGGCAGCTCTCGGCTGACGTTCTCGACGGCCTTGTTGTTGCTGGAGGCGACGAGGATCTCGTGGCCTCGCAAGCTGGGATCCAGCTTGTACAAGTGGAAATAGCCGGCCCCGCCGAACGTCCAGCGCTCGCCCGACGCCGTGAAGGCTTCCTGCGGATCATCAAACGCCGCCATCGCCATAGCGCGATCCAGAACGGTCGCGGCCACGATGTCACGAAGGAGGGTTGTCTTGCCGGTGCCGGGCGGACCGTTAACGGCGATCATGCCTGAGCCTTTAGCCAGTTCTGACCGGACCAGGTTCACCGCCGCTTGCTGAAGCAGTACGAGGGCATGACCGCCAGGGCTGGGCCAACACGCCGCCGGCATTTTCGAGGGCGCAACGGCGTCTTCCACGGCGTAGCGGTCGTTCAGAAGATCGAAGACGCGATCGGGGCGCTCAATGCCCAGGTATTGGCGCAGTGTTTTTGGCGCGGTCTGCTTGCGGCAGTGGACAGAGGCCTTGGCAAGATCGCCCATGAAGAAGGAGTTGAGCAGCGAGGCTTCAGGCGGGTTTTTGGCCTTGAAATAATGGTAGACGCGCAGCGCAAAACTGGGTGGTTCAACCAGGTGATCCGCCAGCGCAAAACGCTCGACCAGATAGGCGTGTGCGCGTGCGATCGCTTCGCGGTCCACGGGCAACGGCTTACCGGCCTTGTCGGTACGCCTTAGGATCTCGTCGAGCGCTTGGATGATTTTGGGCTCGAGGCTGGGCCAGCTGCCCAGGGCTTCCAGCTTCAACTGGATTGTGAGTGGCAAGGCCCAGCCGAAGCTGGACACGGCGATGCCGTTGTCTTCGACCAGCACGCCATTTCGATCCACGAGCACGGCGCCGATTGCGGCCTTTTCTCTGGCGCGAGTTCTCAGTTCCTCATCGGAGCCGAAGGCTTTGACGAGGTCGGCGGTCGCCTTCTCCATCGGGATCGCGCCGAGCATGATCTGATAATAGAGTTGATGTTTCGGCCGAGACTTCTCGCCTCGCTCCCAGGGCAAGGGGCCGCTGCCCAGCTCCGCCACGCTACCGTACTGACCGACCTTCAGATCGTAGGGGCGCTTGTAGGTCTGGGGCGATAGGGCCTCCAGCGCGGTCCATGCGCCGAGGACGCCCGAAGGCGTGTTAGGCTCGGTCGGGCGAACCGGCACAAACGTCTCCTCTAGATCTTCGGCCCAGGCGTTGGCTGCGGCCGCAATCTGCTCCGACCTGTCGGGTTTTGCCGGCTCAGGTTGAGGCTCGGGACGCGGCGCTGAAGGCTTACGCGTTGCTGCCTTGGGCTTGTCGGTCGCGGGCCGGCTCATAGAAGCCGCCGGGCTCAACAGGAATTCCTGCGCGCTCAAACGCAGCTTTGCGGCACGGTCCGTCTTTCGGAAGCTTAGCTCGTGCTCGATTTGGCCAACCACCATCGGCTCGGCCTTGGACTTGGCGAACAATTGTTCGAGTTGGACAATCGAGTGCTGGACGTAGGGACGCTTATTGGAGGGCACGAAGGAAGCCTTTGGTGGGGGGCGAAGACGGCGTCGCGAGCATCGGAAGGCGTTAAAATGGTTCGAGGGCGGCGAGTGTTTTCACGCCCCGTCAGCTTTTCGAGCTGAAGGTCACGGCGATTAGACTGGCGCGTGCGCTCCAGTCGCCCGAAATCAGTTTTGCGGCAGGGTTCTGCACCATCTGCACCTTGGGGTGGGCCGTCTCGCAGTTCGCCACCAGGCAGAGCCAATAGTCGTCGCCATGAACCTCGGCGGCGGCAAGCTCATTGGCGGTTAGCTCGACGCCAGTGAAGGCGGCGCCGACCGTGCCCTTAACCTCGACCCGCTGCAGTACGCCCGCCGCATTGATAAAATCGATGTCCCAGCCCGGCGTCTCTCCTTGGGCAGCCCGGTGGACACAATCTCTGCACCCGACGATCTGTGTCTGCAAATAGGCGAGGGCGGTGCGTTCGGCCCAGTCTCCGACCGCCTTGGCGCGCGCACTACGACGAGGGCTCGACTTGCCTGTGCCAGCGGTGGCGGAAGGGTTGATCAATCTGGGCGGGACGATCAGGGCATCCGAGGCTTCGATCGTTATGGGATCAACGGCCGCCGGCTCCGGCGTCACCAGATCCTCCTTACGCTCGGCGCCAATCGCCAAGCCTGCTTCAGCCATGATGGCGGCGTAGACTGCGGGATCCAGGTCGCGCACGCCGTCGCGCCATAAGTTGAGCGGGATCTGTTCGCGGTTCTCGCCTTCGACCTTGGCCCGAACCGGAACAGCAAATCTCTGGTAATCGTCGATGGCGCAGTACCAGCCATTGGCGCGATCTGGATCTTTTCGGATCTCGCCGATCCGACCTGCTCCAAAATACTCGGCTGGCTGGCGTGGCCCCGACGCACGGTGGACGCCGCGGTAATAGACGAAGGGCTCGCCGGGCTGCATCAGGCGACGGTATTTGCTGGGGTAGTTGTAGTGGACGCCTTCTAAGTCATCCCACTGGTGAGCGGGATCTCGCTTCACCTCATTATGCACGAGAACCACAGGCATATGCGCAACTGATGCGGCGCAGAGCGCCTAACCCCCGGCGCCGATCAGCGCCCCAAGCACAACCGTAAGCATTCAGGCTGAGCCTGTCTATGACGCGGAGGACGGCGCAATGCCCCACCATGTTTTCACCCGCCAGGACCTCTACGACCGGGTGTGGCGCGAGCCGATGCTGACCATCGCGCGCGAGCTCGGCGTTTCGGATGTCGGATTGGCAAAGGCTTGCCGCGCTCATCAGGTCCCGACGCCGCCAAGGGGCTATTGGGCCAAGCTCAAGGCCGGCAAGTCCGTCGGCAAGCGACCGCGTCTGCCAGCTTGGGTGGGCAAGGCGGACCGCATCGTGATCGCCCCAGCGATTAAATCACCCGTCCGCTCACAGGCAGTGCGCGCGGTCCTAGACGCAGTCGCCGACCAGCCTGAGATCCCCATCCCCCACGATCTGCGTAACCCGCACCCGATCGTTAAAGCCTGGCTGGATCAGGACGCCGCCACTCGCGTCCGCGCCCGCCGCGAGGGCTGGGGCGCGTCGGGCGAAGACTTGCGACATGGACTGGCACATCGCCGTCTTCGTCTAACCTCCGCCCTGTTGAAGGCGCTCGTCGCGCGCGGTCTGGTCGTCGATCAAGCCTACACTTGGCTGACGGCTGGGCGTGGCGAGGATAAGGTGGCGTTCCGCTTTTCGGAGCGCACCCAGTTCGTCCCGCGGCCCGCCACTGACTTTGAGCTTCGTGGGGCGCCGGAAAGGACCATGGTGCGCTCGGCCCAACCGGCCGGCGATCTGATCCTGTCGATCCGCGACTGTCGCAACGCCGCCGGCGTCTTTCGCGAAACCAAACACCCCCTCGATACCCAACTGCCGCGCATCGTCGCCACCCTGGAAGCCGAACTGATCCACCGCGCGGAGCAGCGGCTGGAGCGGGCGAGGGAGGAAGAGGCGTACCGCCTTCGCCAGGTCGAGGCGCGACGTCACGAGGCCCATGCCGCGGCGGAGCGCGCCTTGGAGACCCGCCTCTTTGAGGAGGCCGGCCGCCACGCCCAGGCCGAACAGCTGCGCGCCTATCTGAGCGCCGCCGACCAGGCGCCCATGGCGGCGGACCCGTGTTACCCAGCCTGGCGCGCCTGGGCTCAGCGGCGACTAGAAGCACTGGATCCGCTGACAGGAGTCCGGCCGCCCTTCGCATTACGGGGACTATATCAATCGGAAGAAACGCAAGAGACGCACGCATAACATCCGATTGGCAATCCCAGGCGGGAGTTGGGGTCACGTCCGGCTTTGACGCCGAGATGAGCCAATCTCCCTACGGTGGTCCTGGACGGACGGATACTGGCTGCAAAGGAGATCGCCCATGTCCATCACGCCCGAACTGATCCTCGCCGTCGCCACTCTGGTCAGCGCCATCGCCGGTCTGATCTGGTCGCTGCGCCGCAGCCGCTAAACCCGCAAGATCTTCCGCCTCGTCTCGGCTAGGACCCCCCCATGATCACCACCCTTGTTCTCGCAGTCAGCCTCCAGTCCGCCGTTACCTCGACACCCCTCGTAGGCCGCGCCACCGTCATCGACGGCGACACCCTGGAGATCCGCGGCCAGCGGGTGCGCCTGTGGGGGATCGATGCGCCCGAGAGCCGCCAGTCCTGCCAACGCGACGGCCAGGCCTACCGCTGCGGCACAGAGGCCGCCAGACACCTCGATAGCCTGATCAACGACCGTCCGGTGACCTGCACGCCCCAAGGCCGCCCCGACCGCTGGGGGCGCATGGTTGCGCGCTGCGAAGTCACCGCCGACTGCGCCCCTAACGACGACTGTAAAACCTTCCGCCGTGACCTCGGCGGCTGGATGGTCGCCGCCGGCTGGGCTCTGGACTATCCCCGCTACAGCGACGGCGAACACGCTGAGCAGCAATACGACGCCGAACAGGCCCGCAAAGGCCTCTGGACCGGCCCCTTCATCACCCCTTGGAACTGGCGCGCCGGCCAACGCTGAGCCTCAGGTCATATTGCCGGCCGCCGTCGCGGCTAGGGGGAGTCGAACTTGAGGCGCGTAATTAGCGATACCGGAACGCCGACGTTTGAACTCACACAGAATGTCGTGTTTTTGGCACTCATTCAATGACCGCTGCTGGCGCATCAGCGCTGTCTGAAGCGTATGGTGAGGAGGGGGCGTTGATCGTGGGAGGTGGTCATGAGCCAGCCCGATCTTTTTTGTCTACCTCGTAAGCCCTGGAATGCTGGTCGGATGACTGGAGCCAAGGCTCCACTCAAGCCTAAGCACATCTGGGCAATCCGACAGCATCTCAAATCGGTTGGATCGATCCGGGATCTGGCGATGTTCAATATCGCGCTGGACGCGAAGCTCCGAGGCTGTGATTTGGTGAAGCTTCGGCTAGCGGATATCGCTCAAGGCGGAGCCATTCGCCAGCGCTCGACCATCATTCAGCAAAAGACAGGTCGCCCGGTCCCGTTCGAGATAACTGAGGCCGCGAGGGAGGCGCTAGCGCATTGGCTGGAGCGCCGGGGGCGCCGACGCGACGACTGGCTGTTTCCCAGCCGTAGCAAAGAGGGCGCGCACATAGGCACGCGCCAGTATGCTCGGCTGGTCGATACTTGGATAAGAATGATCGACCTAAACCCAAGTGCGTATGGGACCCACAGCCTGCGACGGACAAAGGTAGCGTTAATTTACAAAAAGACCGGAAATCTACGCGCGTGTCAGCTTCTGCTCGGTCACGGAAAGCTGGAAAGCACCGTTAGATACCTCGGCATCGAAGTCGATGACGCTTTGGAGATATCGGAACAGATCGACCTCTAAGCCGGCTTTCGGGCAGTTCTTTGGAGAGCGGACTGCCCAAAAGTCTGCTTAGGGTGGAAAGCGGACATTACTAACCAGTTCGAAAAGGCGCGAGGTGCCCTCAATCCCGATGCGGCGCTCCGTCGCGAAGCGTAACTTCGATAAGCGGCCACAACGGTGGAAGAGGGAATTAGCGCGCTTTTGGCCCGGCACAATTTGGGGGTGAGCGGACTTCATCCGACGGGCACCCCAACCGAGTTGCCTAAGCGCGGCGACAGCGGAAATTTACGTGAACGTGGCGCTCATGGGCAGTCTGATGTAACTACATCAGCAGAAAGGCGTTGTAGTCTTATTAGGGGCTGGGGACATAACGTGGCGACAACAGATACCCAGCATCGTGACGCAGCGTTCGGCATTCCAGGGCTGGACGATATCTTAGCGGGGGGGCTGGAGCGCGAACGCGTCTATCTTCTTGAGGGCGCGCCAGGGACCGGCAAGACAACCTCCGCGATGCGGTTCCTGCTCGAAGGCGCGCGGCTCGGCGAACGCGGGCTCTATATCACCCTCTCCGAGACCGAGGAAGAGCTGCGTGGCACAGCTCGAAATCACAAATGGTCGCTTGAAGGCGTCGATATCTTCGAGCTCGTTCCGCCTGAGAGCCTTTTGGACGAACAACAACAGCAGAGCCTGCTTTACTCGTCGGACCTGGAGCTAGGCGAGACGACGCGGATGATCTTCGAGTCCGTCGAGCGTAATCATCCCCGCCGCGTGGTGATCGACAGCTTATCGGAAATCCGCCTCTTAGCTCAGAGCTCGCTCCGGTATCGACGCCAGGTTTTGGCGTTGAAGCACTATTTCGCCAAGCATGGGGCCACGGTCCTACTGCTCGACGATTTGACCACCGATATCAACGACAAGACGGTGCATAGCGTCGCCCACGGCGTGATTCAGCTACAAGAGCTGGCGCCCGAATACGGCGCGGAACGACGCCGGGTCCGGGTGATCAAATACCGAGGCCGTCGCTTCCGGGGCGGTTACCATGATTTTACGATCAAGACCGGCGGCCTGGAGGTCTATCCTCGGATCGTCGCATCCGAACACCACTCCGCCTTCGCTCGCGACCTGATGTCGAGCGGCGTGGCCGAACTTGACACCCTACTGGGCGGGGGGATCGAGCGCGGTTCCAGCGCGCTAATTCTGGGACCTGCCGGCACTGGTAAATCGCTCTTCACGATCAACTTCGCCGTCGCGGCAGTGAAGCGCGGCGAGAAGGCCGCGCTATTCGTTTTCGATGAAGAGCTTGGTCTCCTCTACGACCGGATGGCCAAGCTGGGCATCGATCTTAAGTCAATGGAGACGAACGGCGACCTCATCATCGAACAGGTCGACGCTGCCGAACTTTCACCGGGGGAGTTCGCGTCGCGCGTTCGCGAGTGCGTCTCGTCCCGAGACATCCAGACCGTCGTGATCGACAGCCTGAATGGATACCAAGCCGCCATGCCGCAGGAGCAGTTTTTGGTGCTCCACATCCACGAACTGCTCCAATACCTCAACCGACAGGGCGCCTCGACCTATTTGACGGTCGCCCAGCATGGCCTCGTCGGCGAGATGAAGGCTCCGATCGATGTCACCTATCTGGCGGACACGGTCATCCTGCTTCGGTACTTCGAAGCAAGGGGGGAAGTTCGACGGGCCGTCTCGGTCATCAAGAAGCGGGCTGGTCGGCACGAGACGACGATCCGCGAGTTCAACATCGGTTCAAACGGGCTCACGCTCGGTGCACCCCTGAACGAGTTTCAGGGCGTATTACGGGGCGTGCCCAACTTCGTGGGGCCTGGTGCCGGCCTAATGGGCGATTCCTCCGCGTGAGTGAAAGAGGCAGCATTTCACGCCGCTCTTTGGTGCTGACCCCATCGGGGCGCGACGGAGCGATCGCTCTCGCGATCCTTTCAGAGGCGGGGTGTCCGGCGCTTCTCTGCCGGGATATCGACGACCTCCTATTCCGCATGGACGAAGGCGCCGGCTTGGCGATCGTCGTTGAGGACGTCCTGCGTTCGGCTGATCTCAGCGGGCTTTCGGCATGGATCCAAAGCCAGCCGTCATGGTCGGATTTTCCGTTTCTGATTCTGACCCAGCGCGGCGGCAGCGTTGAGCGCAACCCGCTGGCTCAACGGCTTTCGCAAATGCTCGGCAATGTGGGTTTTCTTGAGCGACCCTTCCATCCCACCACCCTTGTCAGCGCGGTCCGCACCGCTCTGCGTGGCCGAAGCCGCCAGTATGAAGCGCGTGAGCGTATCGATGAGATCAGGCGCGGCGAGGCGCTGTTGGAACGTCGCGTCCTTGAGCGAACCAGCGAACTCGAGGCCGCCAACCGACAGCTTGCCGATCAAATCACCGAACGTGAAAAAGCCGAGCATGCACTGCGCCAGGCTCAACGTCTTGAGGCTGTGGGGCAGCTAACCTCTGGGGTGGCCCACGACTTCAACAATCTGCTGACGGTAATTATCGGCAACGTCGAGCAGATCCTGAAACGGACGGAGGATCCCTCCCTAAGGAAGCGACTGTCCATGATGGCGGAGGCGTCCCACAGGGGCGCGCAGCTGACCGCTCAGATGCTGGCTTTCTCGCGTCGGCAGAAGCTTGAGCCGCGCCCGGTCAACCTCAATGAAACCGTGCGCAGCATGAAGGACCTTCTCCAAAGCACTATCGGCGGGACCGTTCGGATCCTGGAACCCGAGCTTGCAAAGGATCTGTGGCCGGCCATGATCGATCCCACCCAGATCGAACTGGTCATTCTAAACCTGGCCATCAACGCTCGTGACGCGATGGATGTCGGCGGAACGCTGAAAATACAGACTGCAAACGTTGTCGGGCGGACGCCCTCGACACCGGAGGAGCCTCCTGCCGGAGACTACGTCATGGTGTCGGTGGCGGACGATGGTTCAGGCATGTCCGACGAGGTGCTCGCGAGGGTGTTCGAGCCGTTTTTCACAACGAAGGCGGTGGGTAAGGGGTCCGGCCTGGGGCTGAGCCAAGTGTACGGTTTGGCGAAGCAATCCGGGGGCGCCGTCACGATCGAGACAACGATTGGCCGCGGCACGACAATCAGGATTTTTCTGCCCCGCGCAGCCGACAATCCACAGACTGAGACGCTCCCTGTCGCTCCCATCAGCCTGACGCCGCGCCCTGACACGACCATTCTGGTCGTCGATGATGACGACGCAGTAAGGGCCGTGACATCCGGCATACTTATCGATCTGGGTTATCGCGTCATCGAAGCCGGCAGCGGGGGCGCGGCTTTGGATTTGTTCGATCAGCACCCCAGCATTCGGGCCGTCGTGCTGGACTTCGCCATGCCAGGTATGAATGGGGGAGAAGTCGCTCGAGAGATGACAGCCCGAAAGCCAGGCTTCCCGATCCTCTTTGCGACAGGCTATGCCGATCTTGAGGCCTTGGCTGCGACGACCGAGGACCGGATCGTCCGCAAGCCGTTCGATCAAAACGACTTGGCCGGGAAACTTTCGCGGGTGCTTTGCTCCATGACTACGGTAGCGCCTGTTGATGTCCGATAAGGGTCGGGAACCGTCATGGGCTGTCAGCTGGAATTACGACTTTCGATCACACTGAATGTCGTGTTTTCGGCAGCCGGCGAATGACCGCTTCTGGCGCACTTCGGACGCGCCGGAGCAGAATTGGGTAGTGCGCTTTGCGCCTAAAGCGGAATTCGCGGAAGCTGGACTGCGCGTAGATGTCCGCCTTCCCTCGATGCGAGCCAATCGACGCCCCGCGATGGAAGCGGTCCCATCATCTGAAGCGATCATGCCTGCGGCCCACCGCGTATTCAGATAGACGCCGCCAGCCACACAACCTGACCTGACAAGGTTCGGCCCGCCCCGGAGCCATTGAAGGTTCGGAACGGGCCTGTCCGGATTTTTCCTCCCGATACCTTTTAGATAACGCGAGTCGTTCAACTCGCAAGCCTACCCGGACGGGTGATCAGCCCTACGCGAAATTCTGGCTGATCAACTGATCGGTCAGGTCGAGGTGAACCTCCAGGGCCGCAAGTGCTTCCGTCCGCGCTCGCTCGGCCGCTGCTCGGTCGCCTGCCGTCAAGTGCGCACCGAACTCGGTGATCTTGGCGGCGATCAGTTGCTCAGCCCCCATAGCGCGCCGCTCCAGCGTTCCATTATCCATCGCAACCCGCATCGCTGTAATGCGGCCCGGCCGAATGTGTCCTCGCCCAGCCGGGCCGCGTGACGCAGTTCGGGCATGAGCCGCGACAGCTCTGCCGTATCGCCTCGCTGCACGGCTTGGCAAGTTTGGAAGGCTGGCCGGGGCATCTGCGGAACCTCCGGTCCTTAGCTCCCCGCTAGAGCGAGCCGAAAGGCTCAGCCTTGACGTTATCGCGCACACCTATCGCGCGCAACTATCACAATCTGGAGAATGGCGATGAGCGCTAAGGCTATTCGACGCCGTGCGCATCATCGTCGGGCGTGGCTTGCAGATAACGACGCGGGTGCGCTGCCCGCCCCATCTGTGAAGTTGCTGCTAAGCTGCCGCTCTTGAAACGCGACCCAGGGCGTTATTCCGGGGCGGCTAAGGCCTGGCTGAAGAGCGACTTGAGCTGTCGTCACATCGCTTGCCGGACGTCGTAGTCGGCCGAAATGGTGAGCAACTCCGCGCATGAGCCTACGCCGTAAGGCACTCTAGCGAGGCCGTCATCCTTCGAGGTGGCGGTCTTGATCGTTTGGGGGCCAAGCCGCCAGGTCCCGATAAGGCTCGCCCCGGTCACCCGCCTCGGCGCGGGTCAGTATCTTACTGGCATCGCTGCTACTGACGGCAACCTTGATGTCTCGGATGCGGATGCCGTCGGCGATGGATTGAGGGCGGCCGGACTGCAGCGCGCTCAGCCGACTAATCCAGTCGTCCGTCTGAACCGTGATCAAGCCGGGCTTGAGGCTATCCTCGCCGGCCGCCCCCTGCATCGCGTCCAGGGCGTTGTTTAGCTCGTCTGGCGTCATGCACGAAGCCTATAGGCCGAGTCGATCAGCGGCGGACCTTGTCGTTTGTCACGTCTGCTCCTCGGGGGGCGCCATCCGTGCCTGCTCCAGCAACATTGCGCCCAACGCCTCGGCCATCGCAGGCGTCATAACGAGTTGCTTCGAGGACGGGGCCATTGCGCCTGAAAGTTGCTCCTGGACCTCAGCGAACTCGATCCGTACCGCCAACGCCTCGCTGTCCGCCACAGCGATCTCGAAGCCCCGAACGATAGCAAGTTGCAGGTCGCCGTCCTCGCGGCGGTCCCATTCCATCAGATGTACTCCAAAGCGCCGTCAGACAGCGGGCGTTGCAGCTCCTTAGCAATCTCCCACGGCTGCGACATCCACATCTCGATCTCATCCGGTTCCGTCAGGATCACCGGCATGGCCTTGGGGTGAACAGCTCCCACTTCGGCGTTCGGCTCGGTCGTCAGGAAGGCGAAGACGTCAATCGTCTCCATTTTGGTCTTGATCTTGCGGACGCTGGTGTGGGCCTGAAGGTGAATGCCGGCGAAGAAGGCCAGCGGCTCGGGATCGTCACCCGCCAGCTTGAACCAGATCGGGCGGTACTTGCCGGCCGCGTCTCGGCCTGGTTCGCTGAAGGCCGTGAAAGGGACCAGGCATCGTTGCGCCGGCGACAGGTGCGGACGCCAATGGCTGGAGCTGGTGTTGCGGACGTTGGTCGTGCCGCTGTCCGGTTCGAACTCCAGGATCTTCTGGAAATCGACAGAGCCACCCTTGGCCCGCAGCTTGTCGGCCCGCTTGGTGGCGTTGTCGAAAATCGCCTTCTTGGACGACGGCATGCCCCAGCGTGCGGAGGCGAGGATGCGGCCGTCGCCCTCCCACCTGACGATCGGGGCGGGGTAGTCGGGATAGATGTCGTCGGGTGCCAGGTTGCCGACCGTCGAGCGCATGGCCTTGGCCATGTCCATGATGGCTTGGGGACCGGAACGCTGGCGGTAAAGGTTGCACATCAGGCTCTGGCCTTCTTGAGATCGGATGTGAGCCCTTTTCGGGTCCGTTCATAATCCGCCTCGACGCGCTGCCGCTCGGCCTCCAGCGCCTCCTGGCGGGCGTCGAGGTCGGCGACGTCGGACTGATGTGTTTCATCCAGGTCAGTCAGTGCGGCCTGCAGCTTGTCGATCTTGGCGCGCCTGGCCTTGGTTGGACCTGCCGATTTTTTCGGCTTGGTCTTTTCGATTTTGCCGATATCGACCGCGAGGCCGCGTTCGATAACCTCGCCGGGCGATGCGAGGGCTGCGTCATAATCCGCGCCGCCACTGAGCTGGCTGGCCAAGCCCGTCGCAAATAGATCCTGCTTCGACCCCCACGCCTCCAGCGCCTTGGGCCGTGAGCTGGAGGCCACGGTGAAAGCATGAAAACCGTCTGACCACGTGAAGACCTTCAGCTTCGGCGCCATGTCAGTCGAGCAACCCGCGGCGCTGCATATCGATGATGAGGGGATCGGAGAGGGCTGCGATGACTTCCATGTCGAAGGCGTCCTCGGCCTCCGCCACGTCAGCGAAAGCGCGCGGCTGGTTCGCCCGCAGCGTGGACAGCCGCCACGATGACTGCACGACCTTCTGCTGGCCCGCCAAATGCTCGATACGTTGCAGCTTCACGCCCGCCTGCGATTTGATGAGGGTCTTGCGTGTTCCCATGGTGCAGTCCTCCCGGATCGGAACCTGACACGGCGTTACGCGATTGTGGAGTCGAGACCGTTCGCGACGACTGCTCTCAGGTTTGGCGCAGATCAGAGCTGCTGTTCCTTCCGCAGACAGCGCCTAACAACTGGGCGACTTCGAGTGGCCTCATTGTGAGAGCGCAAATGGCTGACCACGCGCTTTTATCGGAAATCCCGCGTCTTCGGACGGATCGTGTCGAGGTGTAGATCGGGGATGTAGATGTCTCTCGCCCTGACCGTCCGAGGCGGGGCGTCGCGGGCGTCAGGCGACCCGCCGCGATGGAATTCGTCGCCACGACCGTGGGGCAGGGGGAAGGCTCCGCTTCGGTCGCCGACCGAGGCGAGCAGGCCCGACGCGTCGTGAAGTTTGGTCGCGACGATATGGACGACCTCGCCTTCGCGCTGCACCTTGCCGTCCACCGCCAGCATGGTCGCTGACAGGACGATGCGGCGTTGCTGCTCGTAGAGGCTGGGGCAGATCACCAGATTGGCGACCCCGGTCTCGTCCTCGATCGTGATGAACATCACCCCCTTGGCGCTGCCGGGCTTCTGGCGGACCAGCACCAGGCCTGCGACCCGGGTCAATCGGCCATCACGCATCGCTGTCGCGTCGGCGCAGGTCATGACGTGACGGGATTGAAGATCATCCCGCAGGAAGCTCAGCGGATGCTCGCGCAGGGTCAGGCCGATATGGCTGTAGTCCTCGACCACTTCGCGGCCGGGCGTCATCGGTTTGAGGTCGGCGTCCGGCTCCAGGATCTCGGGTTGCGGGTCGCGGGCGTCGGCGGCGGCGAAGAGGGGCAGGGGCTCGTCGCGCAGACCCTTGATGGCCCACAGCGCGTCGCGGCGGTCCAGGCCAATGCCAAGACGGAAGGCGTCGGCTTCGGCCAGTCGAACGAGGCTGGCGACCTGGGCGCCGGCGCGTCGCCACAGGTCGTCGACTGAGCGGAAGGCACCGTCCGTTCGGGCCGCCAAGATACGGGCGGCGTCGGCGTTCGCCAGGCCTCGCACCATCCGAAACCCCAGCCGGACGGCGAAACGGCCGTCCGGACCGGAGGGCTCCAGGGTGCAGTCCCAACGGCTGGCATTGACGCAGGCTGGTCGGATCTCGACCTGATGCTGTTGGGCGTCGCGGACGATCTGGGCCGGGGCGTAGAAGCCCATCGGCTGGGCGTTGAGCAGGGCGGCGCAGAAGACGTCCGGGTGGTGGCATTTGAGCCAGGAGGAGGCGTAGGCGATCAGGGCGAAGGAGGCGGCGTGGCTTTCGGGGAAGCCATAGGAGCCGAAGCCTTCGAGCTGGCTGAAGGTCTTTTCGGCGAACTCGGGGTCATAGCCGCGCTCGACCATGCCGTTGATCAGCTTGTCCTTGAAATGGCTGACCCCGCCGGTGAATTTGAACGTCGCCATGGCCCGACGGAGCTGGTCGGCCTCCGAGGCCGTGAAGCCGGCGCATTCGATTGCGACCCGCATCGCCTGCTCCTGGAACAAGGGCACGCCGAGGGTCTTGCCGAGCACCTTCTCCAGCTCCGGCTTGGGATAGACGACGGCCTCCTTGCCCTCGCGTCGTCGCAGATAGGGGTGGACCATGTCGCCCTGGATCGGTCCGGGGCGGACGATGGCGACCTCGATGACCAGATCATAGAAGGTGCGGGGCTTGATCCGGGGCAGCATGGCCATCTGGGCCCGGCTCTCGATCTGGAAGACGCCCAGGGTGTCGGCCTTGCGGATCATCGCATAGGTCCTGGGATCTTCGGCCGGAATGGTCGCCAGGTCGAGCGCGATCCCCTTGTGCTCGGCCAGCAGGTCGAAGCCGCGCTTCATGCAGCTGAGCATGCCCAGCGCCAGGACATCGACCTTCATGAACTTCAGGACGTCGATGTCGTCCTTGTCCCATTCGATGACCTGACGGTCCTTCATCGCCGCCGGCTCGATGGGGACCAGATCGTCCAGACGGTCCCGCGTCAGGACGAAGCCGCCGGGATGCTGGCTGAGGTGGCGCGGGGCGCCGATCAGCTGACGCGAAAGGTCGAGCGCCAGCCGAAGCCGTCGGTCCTGTTGATTGAGGTTCAGCCCCTCGACGTGCTTGTCCTCGACGCCCTCGCTGGAATAGCTCCAGACTTGGGACGACAGGGTCTTGATCAGGTCCTCGCTGAGGCCGAGCGCCTTGCCGACGTCGCGCAGGGCGCCCCGCGACCGATAGCGGGTGACGACCGCGCAGAGGGCGGCGTGGTTGTGGCCGTAGGTCTCGAAGATCCACTGCATGACGATCTCGCGCCGCTCATGCTCGAAATCGACATCAATGTCCGGCGGCTCCTTGCGCTCCTGGCTGACGAAGCGCTCGAACAGGAGGTCGTTGCGGCCGGGGTCGATCGAGGTGATGCCCAGGACATAGCAGACGGCGGAGTTGGCGGCCGAACCGCGTCCCTGGCACAGGATGTCCCGGCTGCGGGCGAAGCGGACGATCGAATGGACCGTCAGGAAATAGGGCGCGTAGTCCAGCTTGCCGATCAGATCGAGCTCGTGATGCAGGGTCCGGCGCACGCTGTCCGGCAGGCCTTCCGGATAGCGGTCGGCGGCGCCGGCCCACGTCAGCTCTTCCAGCGTCTGCTGCGGCGTCATGCCCGGCGTCGAGACCTCGTCGGGATATTGATAGGCCAGTTCGTCAAGCGAGAAGCGGCACCGGTCGGCGATCTCGACCGAGCGGGCCAGGGCCTCGGGATAGGCCTTGAACAGGCGGTGCATCTCGGCCGGCGGCTTCAGATAGCGATCCGCATGGCGTTCGCGCCGAAACCCCAGGTCGTCGATGGTGCAGCCGTGACGCACGCAGGTGACGACGTCCTGCAGCAGCCTCTGGTCCGGATGATGAAAGAGGACGTCATTGGTCACGACGGTCGGCACGCCGGCCTGGGCCGCCAGGGTGGACAGGTCGTGCAGGCGCAGCGCATCGCCGGGACGTCGTCTTAGCGTAAAGGCGAGATAAGCCCCGGCCGGGAAGCCCGCCTTCAGTTTTCGCAAACGGGCGGCGCAGGCCTCGTCCGCCTCATCGGGGACCAGAACGGCGATCAGGCCTTGCGACCAGTCCTTCAGGTCCGCCCAGTCGAGATGGCATTTGGCCTTGCCGGCGCGGCGCTTGCCCAGGGACAGCAGACGGGTGAGGCGGGAATAGGCGGAGCGGTCTGTCGGATAGACGAGCAGGCCGGTCCCATCGATCAGGTCGAGGCGGCAGCCGACGATCAGGCGCACGCCCGAGGCCTTGGCCGCCTCATGGGCGCGCACGATCCCGGCCAGGGAATTGCGGTCGACGATGGCCAGAGCCTCAAGCCCGCACAGCCGCGCCTGTTCGAACAGCAGCTCGCAACTGCTGGCGCCGCGCAGGAAGGAGAAGTGCGAGGTGGCTTGAAGCTCAACGTAAGACATGGGGTTTCGGGGTTGCTCTACGTCCTCGACAGCACCTCCGAACGGCCGAAGGCAAGCGTCGCCTTGCAGAAATGTTTCCTTTTTGTTCTCGCCTTGATATTCAGGTCGTCATGCAGGGATCGGCCATCCGCAAGATCGTCCATGTGGACATGGACGCCTTCTTCGCCTCCGTCGAACAGAGGGACGATCCGGCCCTGCGCGGGCGGCCGGTCGCGGTGGGCCATGCGGCGGCGCGCGGCGTAGTCGCCGCCGCCAGCTACGAGGCGCGGCGGTTCGGGGTGCGCTCGGCCATGCCCTCCACGACCGCCCTGCGCAAATGCCCGGACCTCGTCTTCGCCCCGCCGCGCTTCGAGGTCTATCGCGCGGTCTCGGCGCAGATCCATGCGATCTTCGCCGACTACACCGACCTGATCGAGCCCCTGTCGCTCGATGAGGCCTATCTCGACGTGACCGCCGATCGGCGCGGCCTGGGCACCGCCTCGGCGACGGCGGAAGCGATCCGGCGGCGGATTCTGGAGGAGACGGGCCTGACCGCCTCGGCGGGCATTTCCTACAACAAGTTTCTGGCCAAGCTGGCGTCTGACC
This sequence comes from Brevundimonas sp. MEB006b, assembly GCF_030209705.1. Classification (NCBI taxonomy): domain Bacteria; kingdom Pseudomonadati; phylum Pseudomonadota; class Alphaproteobacteria; order Caulobacterales; family Caulobacteraceae; genus Brevundimonas; species Brevundimonas sp. MEB006b. The sequence continues at coordinate 100,296 of NZ_JARVRL010000002.1, read as the reverse complement.
AGAGAAAGCCCGACGGCCAGTTCGTCGTGGCCCCGGGGCGCGGCGAGGCCTTCGTCGAGGCCCTGCCGGTTCAGCGGTTTCACGGCGTGGGGCCGGTGACCGCCGCCAGGATGGAGCGTCTGGGAATCCGCACCGGCGCGGACCTGCGCCGCCAGACCCTGGCCTTTCTCCAGCATCATTTCGGCAAGTCCGGGCCCTGGTATTACGCCATCGCCCGCGGCGAGGACGATCGGCCGGTCAATCCGGACCGGACCCGCAAGTCGAGCGGCTCTGAAACCACCTTCGCCTCCGACCAGACCGAGCCCGAGGCGATCGAGGCCGGGGTGGCGGCGATGGCGGACGAGGTCTGGGCCTGGTGCGAAAAGGCGGGCAGTCGCGGACGGACCGTCACCGTCAAGGTCAAATGGGCCGACTTCCAGCAATCGACCCGCAGCCGGTCCCTGTCCGAGCCTGTGGGATCCTGTGAGGCCTTGCGCGACGTCAGTCGGCTGCTGGTCCGATCCCTCTATCCGCCGACCCGAGGCGTGCGGTTGGTCGGGGTCAGCCTGTCCAATCTGGAGACGACGGGCGCGGCGGTCAAACAACTGGAACTGTCGTGATCGCACTGGCGCAGATCGACCTGTTCGGCGACGCGCCGGCCCGCGCGCCGGTCGTGGCGGGGTTCGACTATTGGGCCGACGTCCTGTCGGCGCCCGAACAGGCCGCGCTGGTCGAGGCGCTCCAGACCCTCGCGTTCAAGCCCTATGAGCATCTGGGCTACCTCGGCCATCGGCGGATCGCCGCCTTCGACCGAGCAGCCGACGGCGCGGGATGGCCGGCGTTTCTCTCAGACTTGATGGCGCGCTTGGCGGATCGTCTCGATCTGGACGGGGCGGCCTTCGTCCAAGTCCTGGTCAATGAATATGCGCCAGGCGCCGGCATCGGCTGGCATCGCGACCGCCCCGTCTATGGCGAGATCCTGGGTCTGTCCTTGCTGGCGCCCTGCGTGATGCGGCTGCGCCGCCGAGAGGGGGCGGACTTTCTGCGCACAAAGGCGCCCCTGGCGTGCGGCTCTGTCTACCGGTTGTCGGGGGAGGCGCGCGCGGCTTGGGAGCATTCGATCACGCCGATGACGGCCTTGCGCTATTCCATCACCTTCCGAACCTTGGCCATCTAGCGATGGATGGGGCGGTCGTCTGACGTGAAGCCTCCCGGGTCGGTCGGGTTCAGGTGAGCTCGATCCAGACCGGCGCATGGTCGCTGGCGCCCTCGACGCCGCGGACCGCGCGATCGACGCCGGCGTCGGTCAGACGTTCGGCCGCAAGCCCGTTAAGCAGCAGATGGTCGATCCGCAGGCCCGCGTCGCGGGACCAGGCCTCACGGAAATAGGACCAGAAGGTCCAAGGCGGCGGATCGTGCGGGAAGCGCTCGCGCAGGGCGTCGGTCCAGCCCTGGTCGAGCAGGCGCTGGAAGGCCGCGCGGCTCTCGGGCTGGAGCAGGGCGTCGGTCTTCCACGAGCGGGTGTTGTAGATGTCGGCGTCGGTCGGCACGACATTGTAGTCTCCGGCGAGCACGACCGGCGCCGCCGTGGGATAGAGCGACGCGGCATGGGCGATGAGCCGGGCGGCCCAGGCGAGCTTATAGTCGAACTTGGGTCCGGGCCTGGGATTGCCGTTGGGCAGATAGAGGCAGCCGATCAGCGCGCCGTTCACCGCCGCCTCGATATAGCGGGCCTGGCGGTCCTCGACGTCGCCCGGAAGTCGGCGTCGGGTCACGACCGGCTCGCCGATCCGGCTCAGGATGGCGACGCCGTTCCAGCGAAGCTCGCCGGCCCAGACCGCCGCATAGCCGGCCGCCTCGATCTCGGCGGCGGGAAACTGGCGGTCGCTCGCCTTGAGCTCCTGCAGGCAGACCACGTCGGGCTGAGCCTGTTCGAGCCAGGCGAGGAGGTTGGCTAGCCGGGTGTTGACGCCATTGATATTGAAGGTGGCGATCCGCATTCCGGTCACCGCGACGCTGGAGCTGCCAGGGCGTCGAGGGCGGCCCGCACATGGGGCGCGAGGGCGTCGGCCATCCGGCCCACGCCGAGGGCGTTGGGATGGATCCGGTCCGGCAGGACATAGGCCGGATGCAGCGCCACCCCCTCCATCAGAAAGGGCATGAGGGGCGTGCCGGACGCCCGGGCGACCTCGGGATAGACAGCGTCGAACGCCCACGCATAGGCCCCGAACCAGGGCGGCGCGCGCATGCCGCAGACAAGGACGGATATGCCGCGCCGTTGGAGTCTGTCGATGATGGCCAGCAGATTGGTCCGGACCAGGTCGGCGGGGACCAACTGCATCATGTCGTTGGCTCCGAGGGCCAGAACGCAGAGGCGGGTGTGGTCGGGCACGTCCCGATCGACCCGTCGCAGACCGTCAGCGGTCGTGTCTCCAGAGATTCCGGCGCCGATGATCCGAATGGGCGGCGTGACGCCCTCCAACCGCCTGGCCAACTGACGCGGCAGACTCTCGGCCGGCCTCAGGCCATAGCCGGCCGTCAGTGAGTCGCCCAGAAGCGTAACGATGCGCTCACCGCTAGGCATGGCAGGCCCGGTAATCAAAGGGTGATTCTGATCGAGTGCTAGCCATGGATGGCGCGGGCAATTCCGCAAGAGGTGAGCATGGCGGTGTCATGTCCAGGCATAAGGCGCGGCCATCGCCTGGCGTTCCCTGCGTGTCTCCAGCGTCAGCCAAACAGGCCGTGGAGCCACCAGCTCAGATCGCCCGTCTGCGCCTGCTCGCCGTCGCCGCGCCGATAGACCCAGAAGCGAGCCCCGGCCTCATCCTCCAGCTGGAAATAATCCCTTACGGCGTCGCGTTCGCCGTCGCGCCGCCACCATTCGCCGAAGATCCGCTCGGGGCCGTCGGCCCTTTTGACCCGGTGGCGAATGCCCCGCCAGCGGAAGGCCACCGGCGGCTGATCCGGCAGGAGGGCGACGGCCTCGATCGCCTCGGGCCGGGGGAGAAGCCGCGAGGGGCGCGGCCAGCGCCGCGCCCAGGTCTCTGTCACCGGCGGCGCCGTCGGGGCCAGCCGGCGCACGGCGCGTTCGGGCACGTCGCTCTGGGCGGGCGCGAGGCGATACAGTTTTTGCGGACCGAGACGATTGGCCAGAAGATCGACGAGGTCGCCGATGTCGGGCGTGGCCGGACCGGTCAGGTCGCCGGAGGTCGGCGACCAGTCCAGCGGCAGGACGACCGGGGCGGCCAGGACCATGGCTTCGACGCCCAGGCCGGGATCGACGGTCTCGATCCGGTCGCACAGCAGGCGCGCGAGCCGTCCGACGTCGCGGACGGGGCGGGCGAGGCCCACGCGAATGGCCTCGGTCCGGTTATCGATCCGTTCGAAGCGCAGATCGAGCCGCGTCGCGCCAAGGCCCTGGCTTTCCAGCGTCGCGCTCAGGGCCTCGACCAGTTTGAGCGTATAGCGGGCCAGGGTCTCGGGGGCGCCGATCGGTTCGGCGAACAGGCGTCGGACCTGGATCAACTCCGGGGCGTCAATGGGGGTGATCGGCTCGGGCGCGCGCCCATAGGCCTGGTCCAGCCGCCGCGTCAGCTCGGGCCCGAACCGCAGGGCCAGGGGCGCGCGGGGCTTGGCCTCCAGCTCGCCGACGGTGTCGATCCCCAGACGCTCCAGGCCTTCGACTATCTCAGCGGGAAGGCGCAGGGCGCGCGCTGGAAGATGGCGGATCGCGGGGCCGCCGCGTTCGACCGCCGTGGTCGGTCGGGCGACCTGCCGGGCGAGGGCGTGGGCGGCGCCCCAGGTGTCGGCGAGAGCGGCGCGGGCGTCGAGGCCCACGCTGGCGGTCTGGGCGATCAGATCGTCGAGCAGGCCCTGGTCGCCGCCGTATCGGTGGCCGGCGCCGGTGACGTCGAGCACCAGTCCGTCGGGCGGGTCGGCGGCGACGATGGGGGCGTAGCGGCGCAGCGCCCACAAGGCGAGTTGGTCCAGGGCGGCGGCGTCTCCTGCGGGATCGAAGGGGTGGACGACCAGATCGCCAACGAGCGCGCGGGCCTGGGTCGCCGCCATGCCGGGATGCAGACGATGGGCGAGGGCGGCGGGGTCGGCGGCCAGGACCAGGCGTTTGCGCCCCTGACGGCCGACCAGGACCAGGGGCGTCTCAGGCGACGGCGCGTCCGGTCCAAGCCGGCGCCGCAAGCGGTCGGTCGGCCAGGTGGGCAGGTAGAGCGAGACGACCCGTCTCATCGCAGGCTTCCAGTTCGAAATCCGCGCAGGCTCCGGCGCGGCAGCGGATCAGTTCGACGAACCAGCGCGGACGTCCGACGCCGGCGACAGGCAGGGGGGCGGAAGGCAGGGCGGTGACCCGCCATCGGGTGGCGGCGGCCGTGGGCTGGCCGAAGTCCGCCGCCTCGGCCTGGCGACGCCATCGTCGCACCGCCAGGCCGAGGGATCCGCTGTCCTCGGCGACCAGCTGCAGCCGCCGTGACGCGGTCATGGACAGGCGCGCCACCTCGCCCACGACCGCGCCGAAGCCGCCGTGGCGCAGGCCGTCCTCGAAGGCGGCCAGCACGCCGGCCTCGTCGCCGGCCTCCACATAGATGACCCGGTTGGACGAAAGGCCGGCCTGTTCCAGGGCCGGGGCGAACAGATCCGGCCGGGTCACGCACCAGAGCACCGGACCCTGGGTGCGGGCGGCGACGCCCGCGGCGAAGAGGGCGGCGACCGCCCCGTCCACGGCGCCGTCTCCGCCCCCGGCCACCTCATGCAGCGCGCCCAGCGCCAGGCCGCCGGCGGGCAGCCTGCGGTCGAGGGCGTCCAGGCCGAACGGCAGGACGCCGCGCGGCGTGCGTCGGAACGCCTCGATGCGGGCGATCTCGGACCGCAGGGCCTGAAACGGGGACGGGGCGACGGACATGATCTCCTGAACTGGGCGAACCGTTGAATGTTCCGCATTTGTTCTTATCGAACGCCGTGAGAGTCAAGGCGCGAAGGCAAGCGGCTGTGGAGCGGTCTGTGGGCGGCGCCATCGCGCGGGTCGGGCGTTGTGTGTCCATGCCTGCGCCTTCGCCTCATCCCACCACGCCCGACGGCCGCTATTTCGTGGTGCGCGGCCGCCTGTGGCGTTGCGCCGATCCGACGCTCGCCGCAGAGACGCGCGAGCGGCGCGTCCAGGACCTGATGGCGGCGCGTCGATCCGTCCGTGCGGCCCTCGCTGCAGCTGATGAGGAGGCCCTGGCCGCCGCACGTCGCGCCGTCGACACGGCCAAGATCGCCCTGGGCGAGCGCGGTCCGGTCTGGTGGGACGACGGGGCGCCGGACCTAAACCGCCGCATGGCGCGAAACACCCTCTATGCGGACTGGTTCGCTACGCTGGACGGGGGCGACGCATGACCTTCGATCTGGACCGGTTCGTGACGGCGCAGGACGAAGTGTTCGACATGGCGATGGCCGAGCTCGCCGCTGGTCGCAAGGCGAGCCACTGGATGTGGTTCGTCTTTCCTCAGGCCCGATCGCTGGGACGGTCGCCCACCGCCGTCTTCTACGGGATCGCGTCCCTGGCCGAGGCCCGGGCCTATCTGGCGCATCCGATCCTCGGCGAGCGGCTTGCCCACGCTGCGGAGGCCGCCACGACGGCGCCGGCGGCCTCGCTGCATCGACTGTTCGGATCGCCGGACGATCTGAAGTTCCGGTCATCCATGACCCTGTTCGCCCAGGTCTCGCCGGAGCCCGCCGTCTTTGACGCTGCGCTCGCCAGATGGGCCCTGGGTTCCGACCGCCTGACGGCGGACCTGGTAGAAATGGCCCGGAAGGGGCCGGATGTGCTGTGAAGGTCAGGACGGGCGTGGCTCGGACGCAGGCGGCTTGCGGCTGCGGCCAAGCCGAGCCGAGCCGCTCCGGGATCGCTGGACGTCCGTGTCAGGTCAGGGCGGCCCGGCAGGCGACTGAGCGCTTTCGCGCATAGGAACAGGGAGGCGCAGGCCCACGTTGCGGGCTTATGAATGAGACCATCGCCAATCTCGTGGGATCGGCCGCAGCGATCTGCTCCGTGACCAGTTTCGCGCCCCAGGGGATCAAGATCTGGAAAGAGCGTGACGCCTCCGCCGTCAGTCTCAAGACCTATTCGCTCACCGTGTCCTGCTTCATCCTCTGGGTGGTCTATGGCGTCCTGACCCAGGCCTGGCCCGTCACCGTCGCCAACAGCTGCGCGTTGATCATGGCCTCAGGGGTGCTGGTCATGAAGTGGCGCTTTCGCGACGGCGATCCGAAGTCGGACGCCAAGGTCGCCGGGGACGAACCCGGCGCGGTCGCGGCCGATCATCGACACAGGCAGGGTTTGGCCCGGCGGGCGGGAACGAACGCCCCAGCCTATGCGATTGACGTGGACAGGGAGAGCACGATGACCGTGGGTGCGGAAGTGGATAATCCTCGGCGGTGGCCGAAACCGAGCCAGGCCGCTGACGCCCGCTCCGGCCTGGCCCAGGGCGGCCTGGGCGGAGCCGGGACCGAACTGTTGGACTCGGGCCAGGAGGAAGTCTTTTCCCGGGCGGAGGTCGAAAGCGGGCGCATCGAACACCATACCGGCGAGACGGCGACCCACGCGCGTCTCGAAGCCCGCAAGCCAGAGGAGATCTGACCGTGGCCGGTCTGCATGCGCCCCTGCCGACCACGACCGTTCACCTGTGCGTCGACATGCAGCGGATGTTCGTCGAGGACACCGAATGGCGCACGCCGTGGGCCGAGCGGGTCATGCCCGTCCTCGTCAAGCTCTGCGAGGCCAAGGCCGACCGGACGATCTTCACCCGTTTCATCCCGGCGGCGCGCGTGGGGGAAGGGCAGGGCACGTGGCGCGACTACTGGCGCCGCTGGTCCTCAATGACCCTGGAGGCGATGGGCCCCTCAATGGTCGATCTCGCCGGTCCGCTGCAGAGGTTCACGCCCCCCGGCCGCTTGATCGACAAGAGGGTCTATTCGCCGTGGCTGGGCACGGGCCTGGACGCTGAACTACGCGCCCACGACATCGACACCCTGGTGGTCACCGGCGCGGAAACCGACGTCTGCGTTCTGGCGGCTGTTTTGGGCGCCATCGATCTGGGGTACCGGGTCGTGGTGGTCACCGACGCGGTCTGCAGCTCCGCCGATGACCCTCACGACCATCTGCTGGCCCTTTATCATGACCGGTTCGCCCAACAGGTCGAAACCGCCGAATGCGCCGAGGTGCTCGATGGCTGGCGGTGAGGGGAAGGCCTGGCGCCCGATCAGCCCGCCGCCGGCGCACGGCGCGCGCAACGGCGCCCTGCCGGCCTATGTTTCTAACGGCCTGATCGGTCTGCGCGTCCGCGAGATGGCGCTCGCCCCCGGCATGACCCTCGTGAACGGCGTCGCCGGCGAACATCCGGAGCGACGGATCGAGGCGGCCGCCCCCGTGCCCTATCCTTTGGCGGCCGACGTCTGCATCGAAGGCGTCTGGCTGTCGGACCAGCCCTGGTGCGTCACCGACCTGGTTCAGGACTACGACTTCTCCACCGGGGAACTGACCAGCCGCTGGACCGCCCGCCTTGGGGAGGTGACGGCGCAATTCGAGGTGGTCACCTTTGCAAGTCGCACGGCCCCGGCCGTGGTGCTGCAAGAGGTCTTTGTGCGACCCGACAGGGCGTGCGCGCTCCAGATCCGCGCCGTCGTGGCGACCGCCGGTCTGCGGGGGCGGGTGACGCGACGCCGCACCGATACGCCGGGCGAAGCCGAGCCCGCCTGCGACGGATCGCTGCTCTGGACCACCGAGGGCGACCTCTCGACCTGCGGACTCGCCCTCTGGACCGAGACCCGACCGGCTGCGGCGCGGAGCGTCGCCGCCTGGGATGCGTCCGGGCCGCTCCAGACGGCCTACGACTTCGGGCGCGTCGGCAAACGGGGCGCCCGCCTGCGACAGATGGCGGCGCTGGTCCCCTCGCTGGTGCACGCCCGGCCGGATGAGGAGGCGGTGCGCCGCGTCGCGCGTGCGGCCGAGACCGGATTCGAGACCTTGCGCGCCCGAAACCGCGAGGCCTGGCGGGCCCTTTGGCGGGGCCGGATCGTGGTCGAGGGCGCCCGGCCAGAGCATCAGGCCCTGATCGACGCGGCCTTCTTCTATCTCAACAGCTCCGTCCATGCCGCCTCGCCGGCCGCGACCTCGATCTTCGGGCTGGCGACCTGGCATGACTATTCCTACTACTACGGCCATGTGATGTGGGACATCGACGCCTTCTGCGTCCCACCCCTGATCCTCAGCCAACCCGACGCCGCGCGCGCCCTGCTGGACTTCCGCAGCCGCGGCTTGGCCGCTGCGGGCGCCAACGCCCGCCTGTCGGGACGTCAGGGGCTGCAGTTCCCCTGGGAGGCGGCGCCCTCGACCGGGCAGGAGGCGACGCCGGGCGGGGGATCGGGCGCGGCGCACGAGGACCACGGATCGCTGCATGTCGCACGCGCCTTCAGCCTCTATGCCGATGCGACGGGTGACGCGGCCTTCCTGCGCGAGGAGGCCTGGCCGGTTCTGAGCGGAGTGGCGGACTGGATCGTCAGCCGGATGGTCCGAACCGCTCGGGGCTTTGAGTTGAAGCGGGCCACCGGTCCGGCCGAGGTGCCGGATCCGCCGGACAACGACGCCTTCACCCTGATGTTCGCCCAGGATGTCTTGAGGCGCGCCACCGCCGCCGCAGAGGCCCTGGACAGGCCTTCGCCGGCGGCCTGGCGTCAGGTTTGCGACCAGCTCTACCTGCCCCTCCGGGCGGATGGGGTGATCGCCGCCCATGACGGCTTTCGGATCGACGAGCCCAAGGGGGCCACGCCATCACCCCTGGCCGGCCTGTTTCCGGGCGGATATCCGGCCGAATCCGATGTGGCGAAGGCCACGCTCGACTTCTATCTGGCGCACTGGAAGGCCTATGTGGGTTCGCCGATGTTTCCGGCCCTCTATGCCGCCTGGGCGGCGTTTGCCGGCGATCGCGCCTTGGCGCTGAAGCTGTTCGAGGAGGGATACGCAGCCTACGACGCCGGACGGTTCCACCAGTGTCTGGAGTATCGGGCCGACCACCCGGACAGCGAGACCGCGGCGGGACCCTTCTTCGCCAACCTTGGGGGGCTGCTGCTCGGCCTCGTCTACGGATTGACCGGACTGGAAGCGCGCGGTGCGCCCGCCGACTGGCCCGCCCGGCCCGTGGTCCTTCCTGAGGGATGGAGGGCGATAACGGTGGAGCGCCTTTGGCTGGAAGGCCGACCTGTTCGTCTGCGCGCGGAGCACGGCGCTGAGCGCGCCGTCCTGTCGCGGCCGTGAGGCGGCGATGATCAGGCTCGACGTGACTTCGCAGAGTACGGCTCGGCCTGGCCGGGAGGGGGCGTCATGAGTCCGAGGACGCCCGTGCTGGGCTATCAGTTGCGCTTCCGTCAGGGAGGCGAGCCGGAGACCCTCATCGCGAGCGATGTGGCGGACGCCCTTCGCCAGGCCCGGCGCCGGGCCTTTGTGTTGAAGGCGCCGGTCGCCGTCTGGCGCGACGGTCGTCTGGTCGTCGAATGTGAGCCGCCGGCGACCGAGGATTTTGACGGGATGGATCCGGGCCTGCACGATCGTCTCGTCGGGGCGGGCGTCTATATTTTTTCGCAGCCGCAGGGTCCCGGTCGGACGTGACCTCCACCTCCTCGTCGGCGACCCCCGGCTAGCGGATGTCTTGTGGCGCGGCCGCGACGCCCGGCGTCACAGGGGCGAGCTCGGCGGCCTGTGACTGCGGGGCGGGCGCGTCGGCGACGACCGCGCCGTCGTCCGGGATCTCCGAAATCGACAGGATGGTCTCGCCCTCCGAGAGCAGAGGGGCGGCGGCGTCGGCCGCCTGAACATCCGTTTCCGACCGGACCTGGACGCTGCGCTCGCGGCCGTCGGTCTGGCCAATTCTCAAGGTGTAGAGACGCTCGGTCATGAAAAGATCCTTGCTGTGACGCCCGCCCTGTGACGGACCCTCGGGGTTGAAACCTCCCGGTCGGGGCGGTTGTTCCGGGCGCCGGGTCGCGCCGAACCGGGGACGGACGCCCGGAGGGGGGCGTCGGCAGGCCGCCCCTCGGACGGTGGGGCGGCCGTGCCGGGCGCGATCAGTGGGGTTTGAGCACGACCTTCGTCCACTCGTTCGGATTGTCGTGGAAGTTTTTGTAGGCCTCGGGGGCCCGCTCCAGCGGCAGGCGGTGGCTGATGAGGTCAGTGGTGTCGATCTTGCCGTCCAGCACAAGGTCCAGCAGTTGGGGCAGATATTTCTGCACATGCGTCTGGCCGGTCTTGATGGTCAGGCCCTTTTGCATGAGGGCGCCGATCGGCAGCTTGTCGCCGAGTCCGCCATAGACGCCCGGGATCGAGATCCGACCGCCTTTCCGGCAGGCCATGAGGGTTTCCCGCAGCACATGCGGACGGTCGGTGCCAAGCCTGGTCTCCTGCTTGACGGCGTCGATGACGTTGTCGGGTGAAAATCCGTGGGCCTCCATGCCGACGGCGTCGATACAGGCGTCCGGACCGATGCCGGCGGTCATCTCCATCAGGGCCTCGCGGATCTTGACCTCGTGATAGTTGAGGACCTCCGCCCCGTTGGTTTTGGCGAGCTCAAGCCGGCGCGGGTGATGGTCGATGGCGATGATGCGTCCGGCGCCCATCAGTTTCGCGCTCTTGATCGCGAACAGGCCGACCGGACCGCAGCCCCAGATCGCCACCGTGTCGCCCGGCTCGATCCCGGCGTTCTCGGCCGCCATCCAGCCGGTGGGGAAGATGTCGGACAGGAACAGCACCCGCTCGTCCTCGATCCCGTCGGGCACGACGATCGGGCCGATGTCGGAATAGGGGACGCGGACATATTCCGCCTGGCCGCCGGCATAGCCGCCGGTCAGGTGGGAATAGCCGAACAGGCCGGCGGCCGGATAGCCGTAGGCGATCTCGGACGCATCGGACTTGTCGGCCGGATTGGAGTTGTCGCAGGCCGAAAACTGCTGTTTGCCGCAATGGAAGCAGGAGCCGCAGGCGATCACGAAGGGCACGACCACCTTCTGACCGACTTGGAGGCTGGTGTTGCCCCGGCCGATCTCGACGACCTCGCCCATGAACTCGTGGCCGAGGATGTCGCCATTGGACATGCCGGGGATGACGCTGTCGTAGAGGTGCAGGTCCGAGCCGCAGATGGCCGTGGCCGTGATCTTGATGATCGCATCGCGGGGGTTGATGATCTGAGGATCGGGGACCGTATCCACCTGAACATTGTGTTTGCCGTGCCAGGTCAGGGCGCGCATGGGACTTCCTTCCGGGATCAGAAATGACGATCGGCGCGCGGCGCCGCGTCGGGGGCCTTGGACGTCGGGACCTCGCCCGTTTCCATCAGTTGCTTGAAGCGCCGCAGTTCGCGCCGGGCCTGAACCCGGGGCTCTCGCTGCATGACCTTCGCGACCAGTTTGCCGACGGCGCCCGCAGGCGGGTCGTAGCTGATCAGAACGCGGACCTCAGTGCCTCGGCCGAAGGCGTTGTCGCGAAACGCGATCCAGCCCTCGTGATCGACGTCGCTGTCCTCGGTGGAGCGCCAGGCGATGTATTCGCCGGGACGGTCGTCGGTGATCTCGCTGACCAGTTCGATTTCCGCGCCCGCCGGACCGGCGACGGTCCAACTGGACCGGGCGTCGTCCAGCACATCGACCGACTTCACATTCTCCATGAAGCTGGGCAGGTTCCGGAAGTCGCGCCAATAGTCATACAGCGCCTGACGCGGCCGGTTGATCATGACGGCGCGGATGCTGGTGGCGTCATAGGCGCCCTCCACATCATCCTTGTCGTTGAAGGCCGGCGACTGAACGTCGGCGTCGGTTGAGAGGGGTTCGGACATAGTCGAGGGCCTCCTTTTCGTTGAACGGTCGGGCTCAGCTGCCTGGGACAGGAACGCGTCGGCATGGCGTGCGAGACGGGCGCTCGCTCCTGCCTCTGTCGGCGGATGCGGCGCGTGAAAGCGTCGTCGCGGGTCTAGACAGACGCGGTAGCATTCGGCTCAGGCCTCGCCGTTGAACTCTCGGAACGCGGCCCGAAGGGTTTCGGCGTCGTCCGCCGAGCTTGGCGTGACCGAGACCGCGATCCGCCCTTCCACCGGCGCGTCCGATCTCGCCTCGACACTGGGATCTGCAGCTTCCAGATCGCCGCCGGACGCCCTGTCGCCCACCGTATTCTCTTGTCCATCGGGAGCGACCCGGATGGCGTCCCGGGCGACCCCATGGGTCTGAACAAGGCGTTCGACCACCATCTCGGCGTCTCGACGCGTTGCGAAGGTTGATGTGATCGGTGCGGTCATGGGTTTCCTCTCGGGTTGCTCAAAGCCGGGAACGCGCGTTCGCGTCTCAGGGTCCAAGAAAGTTGAAAGTCTTCGCCGCGCGACAAGAAGGCGTGTGTATTCGTCGGTCCTTCGCTAGGATATCGACTGCGCCCTACTGCCAACCCGCCCATCAAACGTGACATGGTGGAGAGCGAAACCGCACACAGGAACCGATCGGCTACGGTTGGTCTTACGTCACCACGCGAGATACGTTGGACGGGCCCAATAGGGCTCGGTTTGGGGCAGGGCCGGAATTTGATGCGCATCGGCGTCATCGCACATCTTAAATATCCCATCGCCGAGCCGTTCGCCGGCGGGCTGGAGATGCACACCCATTTGCTTTGTCGTCTGCTGCGGCGGCACGGCCATGACGTCACCCTCTTCGCGGCGACGCGATCCGATCCTGCGCTTGGCCTTGAGGCGATCTGCGAACAGACGGCGATGGCGAAGGTCGGGACCGCTGAAGCGGGCGACGTCGCCTTTTTCCGCGAGCATCATGCCTATCTGTCCCTGATGACGCGGCTGCGTCGAAGCCGCTTCGACGTGATCCACAACAACAGCCTGCACTATCTGCCGGTGTCGATGGCCGACACCCTGCCCATGCCCGTGGTGACCACGCTTCACACCCCGCCTTTCTGTTGGCTGGAAAGCGGGGTGCGCGAAAGCAGAGGCGGAAACATCCGTTATGTCGGCGTCTCGGAATCCATCAGGGCGAGCTGGCAGGACGTCGTGCCGCTGGATCATGTCATCCTGAACGGGATCGACCTCGAAAGCTTCCCGTTTCACGCCGAGACGTCCGGACCGCCGCATCTGATCTGGTACGGACGGATCGTTCCGGAAAAGGGGCTGCACCACGCTTTGGACGCCGCCCGCCTGGCCGGGCTGCCGCTCCGGTTCGCCGGGCCGATCGCCGACCCGGACTATCATCGCCGCGAAATCCTGCCGCGGCTGTCGTCCGACACCCTGTATCTCGGTCACCTCGACCACCGCGCTCTGGCGCGAGAGATCGGCCATGCCGCCGCTGCTCTGTGCACGCCGTGCTGGGACGAGCCCTACGGCCTCGTCGTCGCCGAGGCTCTGGCGAGCGGCACGCCCGTCGCGGCCTTTGCGCGGGGCGCCATACCGGAAATCCTCACGCCGGCCTGCGGCGTGCTGGCGTCGCCGGACGATCCCGCCGACCTTGCCCGGGCCGCCCGCGCGGCCGTCGGATTGTCGCGCCGCGCCTGCCGGGCGCGGGCCGAGCAGGCCTGCGACGCCAGTGAGATGGTGCGGCGATACGAGGCGCTCTATCGCGATCTGACGGCGGAACGGCTGGCCGTCGCCAATGACAGCCCTGCCGACCGGCTCACCGCGTGAGCGTCATCCCCTTCTGTGTCTGCGTGCCCGCGCGGAACGAGGCTGACCGCCTTCCGCGCCTGCTCGATGCGCTCGCGCGCCAGACCGGCGTGGGCCGGGTGCGCGTGGCGCTCTGCATCAACAATACGACCGACGGGAGCCGGCGGCATGCCGAGGGGGTCGCCGCCGCCCATCGCGCCACACTGACGCTGTCCGTGGTCGAACACACGTTTCCGCCGGAGCACGCCCATGCGGGCAGCGCCCGGGCGGCGGCCATGGACCTGGGCCTGGAGCTCCTGGACGGGGAGGGGGTCCTTCTTTCGACCGACGCCGACGCCCGGCCGCCGACGGACTGGGTCTCAGCCAATCTCGCCGCCGTCTCTGGGGGAGCCGATCTCGTCGGGGGCGCCCTGTCGCTGGACGAGGACGAACCGGAGAGCCAGGCGCTCCAAAGCGGTTGGGCGATCTGGCGCGATTACTGGCGGGAGGTGAGGGCGATCGAGGACGCCCTGGACCCGGTCCCCTGGGATCCGGCTCCCCGCCACGGCGACCACACCGGCGCCAGTCTCGCCATCACCGCTGCGGCCTACAGGGCGGCAGGCGGGACGCCGCTTTTGCCCACCGGCGAGGATCGCGCCCTGGTGCTGGCGGCCCAGCGCGCCGGCGCCAGACTGGTTCATCCACTCAGCGTATGGACCCGCGTCTCCGCGCGCGCGCACGGCCGGGCGCAGGACGGCATGGCCCAGGCCATGGCCCGCCTGGCGCGCCAGACGGCGGGACAGGAGCCCATGAGGGCGCCCGCCTTTCCCCATTGGCGGGCCCGCGCCTTGTGGCGCCGCGACCTTCGCCGTCTGCCCGACGGCGCGCAGCGGATCGCGGAGGCAGAGCCGCATCTGCCGCCCATGCCGCTGGACTATGCGCTGGAGCTGAATGGCAGGCCTCAACCCGACGGCATCGCGCCATGACCCGTCCGATCGGCTACTATGTCCACCATCAGGGGGAGGGGCATCGTCAACGCGCCCTTCAGGTCGCGGCCGCCGCGCCGACGCGGTTCGTCCTTCTGGGGACCGGGCTCGCGGGTCGTGGCGGCGAGGTCGCCGTGCTTGATCTACCCGACGACCGAGTGGACGCCGCCACGGGGTTCGGCGCGGACGGCGGACCGAATCTGCCCAAGGCGCTTCATTATGCGCCCTATGGCGTCGCGGGATTGCGCCAGCGGGTCGGCGACCTGTCGACATGGATCGCGACGGCCGCCCCGGCCCTCGTCGTGGTGGATGTGTCGGTCGAGGTGGCGCTCCTGGCCAGGCTGGCGTCGACGCCGGTCGTCTATGTGCGGCTGTCCGGCGCGCGAACGGATACAGCCCATCTGGAGGCCTTCCGGGGTGCAGAGGCTCTGCTCGCGCCCTGGCATCCAAGGCTGGAGCATCCCGATACGCCAGACTGGGTGCGTGCGCGGACCCGTTACTTTGCGCCGTCGCGACGCGCAGAGGTCGGTTCGGGCGATCACGACGCGGTCCTGGTCGTTCACGGGCGAGGCGGCGCGCCGATCGACGGGGACCGACTGGCCGCAGCCGCCTCCGCGACGCCGAACCTGCAATGGACGGTGATCGGGCCTGTGACGCCGCCGTGTCACGCGCCGCCAAATTTGGCGTTGAAGGGCTGGATTGAGGATGTGAACTCGGAAATCCAGAAGGCCGGCGTCGTTGTCGGAGCGGCGGGCGACGGCCTTGTCGACGCCGTTCTCGGAGCGGATCGTCCGTTCGTCTGCCTGCCGGAACCTCGACCCTATGAGGAGCAGGCGGCCAAGGCTGCAGGGCTTGCCCAGGCCGGCGCGGCCGTCGTCTTGGCCGCATGGCCCGAACCTAAGGCTTGGCCGGGGATTATTGCTTCGGCGCGGAGCCTTGACCCGCAGGCCCGACACGATCTGCGCGGGGAGGGCGTCGAGGCCGCCGGCCGTTGGCTGGTCGAACTGGCGGATCGAAGACGAGAGGATAATGATGCCTGACGCGCCTGCAGCCGTCCCGAACGTGTCGGCGGGCGACGTTCACGACGCCCTGGCGGCGCTCGGCGAGCGCTACGACGCCTCGCCGCGCTTTCCGGTCGACAGCCTGGCGCTGCTCCGGACGCTCGGCCTGCACCGGCGCTACGCCCCGGCAGCCAGCGGCGGCGAAGCCTTCGCCACGCCGGCCCTGAAAGCCTTGGCCCTCCTGGACGATCTGCGCCGGGTGGGGCGCGCGGACCTGAGCGTGGGCCGCCTCTTCGAGGGCCATGTCAATGCGCTGGCCCTGTTCGACTGGTATGGAGACCCCGAGCAGAAGCTCTGGCTGGCGGATGTACTCGCCGCCGGCGGCTGGTTCGGGGTCTGGGCCACGGAACCCCAGCCGGGCGTCCAGCTTCGGGAGGGCCGGCTGTCGGGCGCCAAGATGTTCGCCACTGGGGCGGGCGGGCTCGCCTATGCCGTCGTCACCGTTCAGCCCGGCGAGGGACCGCGTCGTCTGGCCGTGGTGCCGGCGGATTGCGGCGAGCGGGCCGATCTCACGGGATGGCGCGTCCGCGGCATGCGGGCGACCCTGAGCGGTCGATATGACGTCACCGATCTGCCGGTGACGGACCTGAACCTTTTGGGGGAGCCGGGCGACTACGACCGCGAACCCCGCTTCACCGCCGGCGCCTGGCGCTTCACGGCGGTCCAGCTCGGCGGCGTCGAGGGGCTCGTCCTGGCGATGCGCGCGGCCCTGTCCGAACCGGCGCGTCGCGATCCGTTGCAGCGCGCCAAATTCGCCGAGGCGGTCGTCGCCGCCCGCACCGCCTATCTGTGGGTTCGCGAAGCTGCCGAGCGGGCCGCGACGGAAGCCACCGACGCGGCGGATTTTGCGCGGGCGACCCGCGGCGTCGTCGAGCGAAGCGCGCTGGATGTGATGGAGCTGGCGGCCCGGGCGACGGGAACCCGCAGCGCCTTCGACGGCGAACGGCTGGACAAGATCATCCGCGATCTCAGCCTCTATCTTCGCCAGGCCGGACCGGACCATGCGCGCGACGAGGCGGCCAAGACCTGGCTGGATCACGATCTTTGGGGCGCGGGAGACGCCCTGTGGTGAGCGCCAAGCTTGGGCCGGTCGGCGCCGCGCCGCTGGCCCGGTCGCGCTGGGCCCGGGCGCGATGGCTCGTCCTGGCCCCGCATGCCGATGACGAGACGCTTGGCGCCGGCGCCCTGATCCAGCAGGCGGCGGGAGAGGGACGTCTCGGCGGCGTGGTCATCGTGACGGACGGCGGCGCCTCCCATCCCCATGCCGACGATCGCGCGCGCCGCCGCCTGGTCGCGATCCGCAGAGTGGAGGCGCGCCGAGCGATCCACCGGCTGACAGGGCGCGCGACCGCGCAGCCGATCTTCCTTGATTGGCCGGACGCTGCGCCGCCGGTCGTGGGCGACGCCCGGTTCGAGGCGAGCGCGCGCCGTCTCGCCTGGCTCTGTCGCCGCCTCCGCATCGACGCGGTCGCCGTCACGGCGGTGTCCGAACCCCATTGCGATCACGAAGCCGCAGGACGGTTGGCGCGTCGGGTGGTCAGTCTGGCCCGGCGGCCGGTCGCCCTGTTCGAATATGGCGTCTGGGCGCGGCCGGCGGCGCAGGGCGATCTTCAGTTGGCGACCCGGCCTTTGGCGGCCGGCCGAAGAGCCCTGGCGCTTGCCGCGCATCGGAGCCAACGCACGTCGATGATGGGCCCGGGATTCCGTTTGGAGACGCCGGATCGGCTCTCGGCCGCTTGCGACCGACTTTATCTGCGAAAGGCGCCCCATGGCTGATCCCTCCCTCGGCGCGGACTATTTTGAGGACGTCTTCGCGGGCGATCCCGACCCCTGGGGGTTGGACAGCCGCCCCTACGAAGCCGAGAAACACGCCCGAACGGTCGCGAGCCTGGGCGACCGAAGGTTCCGGCGCGGCCTTGAGGTCGGATGCGCCGGCGGCGCCCTGACGGCGCGGCTGGCGGACCGATGCGAGGCGCTGGTGGCGCTCGACATCAGCCGGACCGCCCTGGATCGGGCCCGGCGTCGACTGGGACATCGTCCCCAGCTCGTGTTTCGCCAAGCCGCCTTTCCGCACGGCATGGACCTCGCCGGCCCCTTCGACCTGATCGTCCTGTCCGAAGTCGCCTACTATTGGAGCGACGAGGACCTGGCCGCAGCGGCGGAGTTCGTCCGCGCCCATCTCGTGTCCGGCGGACTGGTCCTTCTGGTGCACTGGACGGGAGAGACCGACTATCCCCAGACGGGAGACGGCGCGGTCACCAAGCTGTGGCGCGACCTTGAAGACAGTCTCACCGTGTCTCTCGATGAGCGTCAGCCCGCCTATCGGCTCGATCTGTGGAGGCGACCATGAGCCTGAGCGTCCTGACCCTGGTCCGCAATCGCCAGGCCCACCTCGACCAGCTGATTGCGGGTCTTGATCGCAGCGTCGTGACGCCGGCCGAGCTGATCATCATCGACATGAGCGATCGGGCCATTTCGACGCCGACGGCGGGCTTTCCGATCCGCATCGAGCGCCTTGCGGGGGAGAGGCTGCCTCTGGCGGCGGCGCAACAGGAGCGCCGCCTTGGCCCAAGGCGACCAACTGCTGTTCCTCGACGTCGACTGTATCGCGGCGGGCGGGACCTGCGGCGTTGTCGCCGGTCTGCTGGAGGCCGAGGACGTCGTGGTGTGTCCCAAGGTCCTTTACCTGCCGTCCGGCGGGGCGCGTGCGGCCTGGACGGAAGCGGTCCTCGATCAGGCGGGCGTGGCGCATCCGGTGCGACGGTTTCCCGCGCAGGGCGCGCGGATCGAAACCAATCCCGGCCTGCTCTGGTCCCTGGCCTTCGGCATGCGTCGCTCGACCTTCTTCGCCGTCGGCGGCTTCGACGAAGCCTTTGTCGGCTATGGGGCGGAAGACACCGATCTTGGGTTCAGGGTCGCCAAGGCGGGCGTGCCCATGGTCTTCACGGGCGACGGCGCGGTCTATCACCAGCACCACAACGCCTATGACCCGCCGCTTCAGCACTTCGCCGCCCTGGTGGCCAACGCCCGCACCTTCCATCACCGCTGGGGGTTCTGGCCTATGGACGGCTGGCTCGCCGACATGCGGGCGATGGGCCTGATCGACTGGACATCGGACGACCTGCGGGTCTTGAGGCCGCCCACGCCCGAGGAGCTCGCCGCCGCCAAGCGACCGTTGAGCGCGGTCTTCTAGCGGCGACGTCGGGACGCGGACGCTTCGCGCCCCGGTGAGAAAAGGACAGCCGATCAGGCCGCCGCCAGGGTTTCCAGCAAGGCTTCAAGATCGGCCGGGGCATGGGGCTCATCTGCGGCCATCTCGACGATCAGCCGCTCTTGCGACCAACGGCGATCTGGCGAGGCGGACAGGTGTGCGGACAGACGCTTGGCCCGCTCGGCGCCGAAGCGGAAGGCCGTGGCTTTCGGACCGCAGCTGATCTCCGTGACGCCGGCGGACGCGGCGAGCGCGGTCAGCCTGTGCGTGCTCAACAGGGTCTCGGCCGCCTCTGGAAGCGGCCCGAACCGATCCTCGATCTCCTCTTGAAGGGCGTCGATCGCCTCGACGGCCGTCATCTGGAGGAGCCGCGCATATAGCGAGAGTCTTACAGCGGCGTCCGGTACATAGTCCGGCGGGATCCGCCCCGTGGTCCCAAAGTTCACGACGGGAGGGCGGGGGTCGGCCGCCGCCTCGCCCCGGGCGGCCCGCAGCGCCCGCGCGAGCACGCTTTGATAGAGGCTGGCGCCGATCAGATGGATGTGCCCGGCCTGTTCGTCGCCGACGAGATCTCCGCCGCCGCGCAGGTAGTGCTGTCAGGTTAATCGAGGTGGGCCGCAACTTGCCCAACCCGACGAAATCTCAGGCGACAGCGACGGCCCACGCCGCATCCGCCCCGGCGCGGAAACGGCGGAGGTTTGGTCGGCTGATGAGATGTCGTTGGACGTAGAAGGTGTTGTAGATTGCGGCGTGGGTTGTGAGAAAGCGCTGAGCTGAAGCCTGAGATTTGAAGAGCTGCTGTTGCCGCTCTCGCCGTCGGATTGGGAGGTGGGAGTTCTCCGCCCGATTGTTCTCTCGAAGCCGACCCGGTGCATGCAGGTGTCGCAGGCCAAGCTGGCTCAAGGCCGCTTGGTATGATGAGAGCCCTTCGGTGACGATCTTCTCGGGCTCGACGGGCTGGTTACGCAGCAAACGCCGGAGCAGCTTCAAGGCCGCGTCGGTGTCCCGCCGTCGCTGGACGACAACGTCCAGCACCTCACCTTCGTCATCCACGGCGCGCCACAGAAACATCCGCTTCCCATCGATTGAGCAAACGACCTCGTCGAGATGCCAGCGTGGAGAAGGGGAGGGGCGAAGCTTCTTTAGCCGCCGTGCGATCTGGGGTCCGAACTTGATCGTCCAGCAGCGGATCGTCTCGTAACTCACATCGATTCCACGCGCGGCCATCAGCTCTTCAACGTCACGAAGGCTGAGGCTGAAGCGAAAGTAGAGCCACACAGCTTGGCGGATTACCGCCGCAGGAAAGCGATGGCGCTTAAACGAGAGCGGCTTCACGAAATGCGATCTCCGATCAGACCGTTAGGCGGTCTGAGGTGGAGACAAGTTAGCGTTAGACTGACAGCACCGCCACCTTGCAAATTTTATCGTATATTTTCATAGTCTTATTCTCCTGACTGTCTAACCGCAGGTGCCCGGTTAGACAGATTTTGTTCTGCTTGCGTACTTTGCCCGATGCGCTTCATGGCGCTGTCCGCCAAGTCGCGGCGCCCCGCCTCTCGCGTGTACCGTTCGACTTCTTTGAGAGTTTGGTGGCCGGTGATGGCCATAATCTCGTGCGCCGAGCAGCCGGCCTCTGCGAGTCGCCGTGCTGCAGCTTTACGCAGACCGTGCGCCGAACAGTGAGGTAACTCTGCCCGCTCTGCCGCCTTGCTAATCCAATTGCCGAAGCCTTTTGCGGTGAATGGTTTGCCCTGTTCGGTCGTCAGTAGAACCAAGTGTTCTGATGGACGTGCGGCAAGGGAGGCCTTGAGCTGCGGGTGTTGGCTTATGTCGACGAGCTGGCCGGTCTTTTCCTGCCGGACCGTGACCCGCCCGCCTTGAACCTGCTGCTTGGTCATTTGCCTCACATCGCCCGATCTTTGGGCGGTGTAGAGTAGAAGGTCGAAAGCCAGCCTTTCCTTCGTCCCAACGGGCCACCGCCGCTCAAAAGCAGCGACTTCAGCTTCGGTCCACGTATGAAAGCCCTGACTGCGATAGCGGAGCATTTTCACGCCTACGGTTGGGTCGCTCCTCACTAGACTTCGCGCCATCGCGAACCGCATAACCGCCCTAAGCACCTTGAGCATGTTGTTGGCCGCTGTCGGTACTGCTGCCTGCTTGTCCATCTGTCCCCGGATGTGCCGCGCCTCCAACAGGGCGATGGGGTTGTCGCCGTACTTGTCTCGATAGCGATCGAGAATTCCCCTGTAGGTTCGCTGTGTCGCTTGGCTCAAGCGTTGGAAGTCAGCGGAGGCATAGTACGCGACGGCGAGGGCATGGACTGATCCAGGCTTGGTCCGATCCGCCCCCACAATTGATGGCGCGGCCGAGGAGGCAGCGGCGTACCAACTCCACCACGCAACGGAATCGAACGTCTCGCGCGTCTGACATTCAGGCAGACCCTTCTTACGAAACCGCCACCGCATATTGCCGTGGCGATCGTAGTAGTAGCTGACGTTGCGGGGGCGCTTGGTCATGCAGCGGCGTCCCAAGGATTGTGCAGATCGGCAACACCGTCGTCCGGAAGCGCCCAGAAGGCCCGGTCTAGAGCATCTCGGTCCCAGACCTTTCGCCTGTCGATAATCTTGGCAGGAGGCATACGGCCGTCCGAGACCAACTGATCAAACTTTCCGACGCTGACACCGATGTAGAGGCTCGCCTCGATACGGCTGATGCCACGAGGCGGAAGGCTGTTCGGCAGACTAGGGGGGACTTTCGCGGTCATCTTGCAGCCGCCGTCGCATCCGTGAATGTGACAAGTGGAAACCTAGAGTTGCCGCAGAGCACACTTGCGATCATCGAGAGGTCTAGCACGCCCCAAATGGGTCCAAGGCGGCGACTTGATAGCTCGACAGCCAAGATGTCTTCATCAAGACCAACCACATGGTGGGATCCGCCAACGTCTTGCCGCAGGAGCACCAAGGGTTCGGGATGTCCAAGAAGCGCATCCAACTCCCTAGCGATTTCTGCCTTATCGTCTCGCGTCCATACCGTGCGGCGGCAGACTTCGGTGATGACCGTGGGGGCGAAATGCGCCGCAGGCCCCGCCGTCTCGCCCAGGGGTAAACCCAAACGGTTCAGGCCAAGTCGGATAGCAATTTGTGCAGCATCAAAGACATCGTAGGGGCGCACGCCTTCGCCACGCTCAAGCAGCCCACGTCTGCGCCAGTCTCGGACCTGGACTTGGGTTAAGCCCGTAAGGCGCTCGACCTCCAGGGACCCGAATCTTTCAAGCGTGAACTTACCAAGCGGAATGGATATAGAGCGCATTCGTGAGTTATCTCACGGAAAAGGCAGCAAGGCAATAAAGTGTGAGCCGTCACACGTTTCTGCTTCATCGCTCACGGTCGTGACTACGGTCGATGATCCTGGCTGAGGTCGAATAAATTTCGATCAGATCGCCCGGCTGAACATTTGCGTTCACCAGATCGAGTGCAGCAACGGACGAAGGAATCTGGTGAATGACACCAGTGCCTCTTTCTTCGAGCTCTATCAGATGGTCTTCGCCCGATCTGGGCTGAGAGATGCCCCGGAACCAGCCCGTAATCACGCGGGCTGCTTCACGCATTCTCCGGGCTGTCGAGGCGAGCATGCGCGTCAGTAAGTCTTTGTCATCGGGGCTCAGACCCTCGAAAGGTGCTTCCAAAATCCCAATACGGTCTTGGGCGACCTTCAGCGCCTTCGTGAGCGCTCCCACCTTCTTGGCCTGCGCCCGCTCTCGCTTGGCGATTTGTCCCGCCTCTGATCCGCGCTTGATCAAAGGCTCGACGCTCTTCAGGGTCGCGTCCGCAACGCGTCGCGCGAAATCTGCGTCCGTCTCAACGGTTTCGCTGAACAGCTTTTGCTCAAGAACGAGCCGCTCAGATGGGAAGTCTACCTTAGGTATCGTTCGCTCAGCTGCCTGCACATGGGCGTAGTATTCTTTAATCGTTTGATGGCGAGCGACGCTTCCTTCCTCGCCGCGCTCAAGCCCGTAACGAAGGCCGACCATTTGCGCAAAATCGGTCTGCATCGCCGAAAGCACCGCCCGCCCTCCTAGCCATTTTTTGGCGTTCAGCTTTTCGCCGTCCCTGGGCACAACGTAGGCAATGAGGTGGGGCGACGTCTCATCCCGGTGCACATGGGTCGAGACGACATTGTCCGCCCCATGCCGTTGAAGCAGCCACTCACGCGCCGCGCCGAAGTAGCCGGCGTCGTCTCCGCCTTGGGCGAAAAACTCCGGGCTGGCGCCTATGAAATACTCGATGCACAGGACTGCGTCTGAACGCCGCTTGTCAGGCAACAGTGCTTTGATGGCTGCCTTGATTTCATCATCCGAGGTCGGGCCGTGATGCTCATTGTCGCCCAGCCTTAACGGATCCGCGTTCGGCGTATCTCGTGTGCGGAAGGTATGCGAGAGACTCCCGCCGATTTCTCCAAAGGATTTCAGTTTCGCTGTCCGGAGGATCGCATAGCTCATATTTTGGAGTTTAAACCAAGCACTCCAGAAGGGAAGGTGTACTCACTACACCTTTGCTTCACAAAGGCCGTTCGGGCGGTGCCTCCACCAAGCCAGTCAAACCGTGACAGTGGGAATGAGAATGTTGGGGAATGGCTCATGACCATGATGAGCGGTCGGTGAGGGACTGGGGGCTTGGTCGGATGTGGTGTGCTGGGTATCGTGCGGCGAGCAATATGAGTTGCCTCCGTCTGTCGCTGCGATGTTGCGGGCGAATGGCATTCCGGGGGAGACGGTTATGATCCGCGAGGAAGTCATAGTTATCCTGCGGTCCTTGCAAGCGGCGCTTCAAGCCCAAGGCATCTCGCATCTCTATCTGTTCGGGTCGTTTGCGCGTGGAGAAGCAGGCCCAAAGTCGGACATCGATCTGGCCTTCGAAGTTGCGGAGGAAATGGACCTAAAATTTTCTCTCCTCGATCAAGCTCGGATCGGCCGCGAGCTGGGAGAGGCGTTGGCCACTAAGGTCGATTTTGTCGAACTCCCATCTCTTCGTCCGCACATCGCCAAGGAAGTAGCCCGCGATCTGATAGTGATATTTTAATCCCATTCAACAACGCCGAGCGTCACCGCTATTCTGAAAAGTCTTTTTGCCTCCATCTTCCGCAGTCGAACTAGGCGCTCGCTATGGGTCTTTTCCACCCACATCTGATCGTCTTCATCGTCGATACCGAATCGATTTTCAAAGCATTCTTTCAACATTAACTTGATGCTGAAGTTGAGATACGTGACTACAAATTCGCTGTCGTCTCTCGCATCCAACAGCCATTCGGCTTGACGATAACTAAGCTCGACGCGTTCTGTTTGGGCGTTCAGGCTGTCAATAAGCACGAGATGTCGGTCATCGACACCATCCTGATCTGCAATTTCCAGAAGGCGTTTCACGATGCCGCGCCATTCGACTGGATCGTGGCGCACTCGAAATAGTTCACGCTCAGTAGCCACTCAACACGCTCCTCATAGGAGGTTGACCGGAACTCAGTACTTAGCGCGCTTCGTATATCGCGATTCTCTAATTGATCGAGCCTCTCTGGGTTGGCTTAGAAGGTACCTTTCGGACAATCTTCGTCTGTTGGACGGCGTGACCGGCGCGCCACCTCTGGCTCAGTTAAGCTGAAATCAGTTGCATCAACTGGTCGTAGTCTGAGACTTGACTAAAGGTCACGCGGTCAGCCACGTCGCGGAAGTAGGCGATGGCACTGTCGATGCGTTGTTTTTCGTCGCCGCGCAGGGCTTCCTTCATTGTGCTGCCCTTGGTTTCGGCGATGAAATATAGGCTTCGCGTGTCCGCTGTCTCTACCGCGATCGCCCAATCGGGGTTATACCCGCCCCCAGGCGTGGGGATTGAAAAGCCCTTCGGCAGCTTGGCGTAAACCACTACTTCTTCAGCCGATTCTAGCCGCTGAGCGAAGTTGCGTTCGTTGGTGGAGTCCACCGCCACGTGATCCAGGACGTGTTTGCCTGCCGCCAGAACGGCGTTTAAGGGCAGGTCGCGGCGATCGGTGTCGAATATCGCCACGTCGTAGGTTTCGCCCGTCTTTTCATACCGAAGGGTCTCGATGGCGAGCGCGACTTTTTCTCGACGGATCAGCTCGGCTGCGCCTCGTAGGAACATTTCGGGGTTCTTGGCGAAAAGGCTGAAGGTGTCCTGACGCACGCCCTTTAGGATCCGACCGACTGTGCCTCGGGTGAGGCGAGTCAATGCCGCCAGCTCGCCCACGAGATCATAGCGGACGTTGGTCGCTACGGCCGTTTGTTCATGCTCGAAACGGGTCTTCTCTTCCTGGAACCCAGCGCCAGCGCGCAGGTCTTCGACGCCGATATCAGTCTTTAGCTCGGCTCCAGAAACAATGACCACTTGACGATCAACTTTGAGATCCTGGTCGAGGCGACGAACGGCGGCAGGCACCAGACTGTCCGTGTCAAAGTCAGTGAAATAGACGGCACGCTGATTGATCCGCGACCACAGCTCCTGGAAGGCGGCCTTCTCCAGGTTCGTCCGGCGGACCCGCGGAGTGACCGTATCGCGGCCGTTGCCGGTCATGTTCGATAGGGCGCTTTGGTCGAGCACCGTGTTCACCAGGGCCACAACGCCATCGGCGTCGTTCGCCAGCACGGCGGGTAGAGCGGGCAGGGAGTTGGTGTCATTGGCTTGGTGCCAAGCGAGGGCGATGTGGTCGCGCTCGTCGATGAAATCGTGCTTTATCAGCCACCGATGAAGGGCGTTGGCTTCGTCGCGGCTTAGCTCTCTCGTGCCCGTGCCAGTGGCCGTCTGGATGGTCTTGCCGGTGAAGTAGGCGACACTAGCTTCGCGCGGCCGCCCCTCCAGCGCCTTCGTCAGCTCGTTCTGAAGGCCCTTGGCGAAGTCTTGGTAGCTTTCGGAGGCAATGACCGTCAGCACGTTGATGTCGTGGACTTCAGGACCGTCTGTCCGGCGGCCTTGATCATCGACGCTGATGCGAAGCCCGCGGCCGACTTCCTGACGTTTGCCGATTTCGTGGTCGGACTGCTTGAGGGTGCAGATCGTGAAGACGTTCGGGTTGTCCCAACCTTCGCGCAGGGCCGAGTGCGAGAAGATGAAGCGTTTCGGTTCCGCCAGGGAGAGAAGCCGGCCCTTTTCCTTTAGGATCAGATCGTATGAGGAGGCGTCCTTTGCCTCGCCCTTCTCGTCGCCACGGGCGTTCACGGATGGGTCGGTCAGCCTTCCCGCCTTGTCGATCGAGAAATAGCCGTCGTGGACGGCGTCTGCCGCGTCCCGCTTCACATATTTGAACCAGGCCTCGTCGGTGGCGTCGAGTTCGGGCAGGCTGGCGACGGCGTCGGCATATTCTTCCTCGAACATCCGAGCATAGTCGCCCGGCACGGCGCCGGTCTCGTCGTACCGGCGGTACTTGGCGACTTCGTCGATAAAGAACAGCGACAGGACTTTGATCCCACGCCGATGCAGCAGGCGCTCACGTTCGAAATGTGCGCGGATCGTTTCGCGGATCTGGACCCGCCGGACGGCGGCCTCATCGGTCTGGCCCTGGACCTGGCCTTCGTCCAACACGACGCCGTTGGTGAAGCTCAGCGTGCGCGTGACCGCGTCGATGTCGGAAACGGTAAAGCCCTGATAGGCAGACAATCCGCCTGAGATATCGAAAAGATCGTCGCCCTTCTTGAGCCAACGTGGGCTTCGCTTGACTGTGCCGCTGTTCAGTACGGTCTCCATATCGACCCGCGCTTCGGGCGGCTTGTCGGCCGAGACGCGGATGTCCGACATGTAGAGGTAGGCGTGGAGGCCGGTCAGACCCTTCACGGTAACGCCGCGCACATTGATTCGCTTGACCAGCTTGCGAGTGTAGGCGTCCAATGCGTCCAGCCGGTGCACGAGGTTGTGCGGCGTCTTGTGGGTGGCTGAAAAACGCAGGGCGATCGGCGCCTTGAACCGGCTCAGTGCCTCTTGCGTCTTTGCGCCCTCCAGGCGCTGGGGTTCGTCCAGGATCAGGATCGGGTGATTGCCCGCGATCAGGTCGATCGGCCGCCGTGACTGGAAGGCGTCCATCTCGCGGAACATCCGCAGGGTCTTGGACTCCTTGCCCTCAGCATTCACCTCGGAGGCGAAGGCCTGGGTGTTGATGACCATGCAGTGCAGGCCAGGGCTGTCCGAGAAGGCCAGGATCGGCTCCGGCCGGCCGCTGTCGTAGATGAAACGCCGGACCTTGTGGCCGTAACGCTCCTGGAAATGCGCCTCGGTGTCTTCAAAGGTTTTGAAGACGCCCTCGCGGATGGCGACCGACGGCACCACAACGATGAACTTGGACCAGCCATAGCGCTCGTAAAGCCGGTACATGGTGTCGACGTAGACGTAGGTCTTGCCGGTCCCCGTCTCCATCTCGACGTCAAGGTTGATGTCGGCGGCCTTGGTCTTGATGAGCTCCGTCGAGGGCGGCAGGTGCTCGCGCATCTGCACACGCCGGATGTTGTCCAGCACCTGGGTCGTGTTGAGTTGCACGGGCGCGTTGCGCAGCCCTGTCTCACCAAACATTGCGGCCTGGTTCGAGCGCCCACGACCCGGATCGATTTGATAGTTGAGTCCTTCGAGGCGCGGCTGGCCTTCGAAGCAATCGACGACCGCCTCGGCGGCCACACGCTGGTAGTCGAGCGGCTTGAACTGCTGGATGGTCATCGTCTCACAGCACCTTGACGGCGGTGTCGGGCGCGCGTTGCTTGAAGCGGCTGGCGACATTCTCCTTCACGGCGTCGCTGGCGAAGCCGTCGTCGCGGAACAGCACTCGCAGTGGCCTCATCGCCGCCATGGCGTCGGCCAGCTCCGTATCGATCCCGCCCTCGGCGTTTTCCGGGCGGGCAAAGCAGGCGATTAGCGCTGCGCCGGCCTCGCCCTCGGTTGGCGGATCGACGATCCAGACTGTCCGACCCAACAAATCTTGGCGACGTAGCGGCAAGGTGATGTCAACGCCCCAGCGGAGCAGAGCGCCGAACAGCAGGTCTTCGTCAGTCCGGTCATCCTTGATGTGGCTGATCAGGCCGTCCAGTGTCGCTTGCGTCGCTTGGTTCGGTGCCACGCGCGTATCTTGGAAGTTGCCGCTATCGATGCGGAAAGCGCGGAAGCCAACATCCACACTAGAATTGCGCTCTACTGCACGCAGGCCAGCCCTCTTGATGCGCTCGCGAGACAAGGCCGAAAGCGTCAACGGCTGCTGACGGGTCTGAAGATACTTGATCGCGTTTCGAGTGGTTGTGCGGGCGGTGCCTGTTGAGGAAGCTAGCGTTTCTTCAAGTCCTTGAGGCAACTGAACGACCACAAACTTTCGCTGACCGCCAAATCGAATGTTCGCGTCAATCACGGCCTCGGCCAGGCTTCCTGATCCAGCGAAGAAATCAAGAACGACAGCATCCGGATCGTTAGCGGTCATATAACCAATAAGCGCCGCAAGCTCCTCGTGGTCCTTGGGATTGGTGAACACCTTGGCCCCCATAAGCGCCCTAAGGTGCTTCACGGCAACCTGAGACTGCTTGTAGATGACCGATGGACGAACTTGCGTGGCCAGTTCTTCCTCTTCGCCACTCTCCTCCTCGTCATCGGGTTCGGAGAATGTCTCGGCGGCGACAGGGCGGAGATGTGCTTTTCGGAACGGCGGGTTGGTGTGATCCTCACGAAATTCGACAAGCCCAAGTTTGATCTGCCGATCCATCTCATCCGGGCTGGCATAGCGCCATCCAGCTTCAGGCACGACGCAGGGTAGGTTCGTCCGGGGATGGATCACGTCATAGGTAGGGCCGTCTCCTCCCGGCCACGAGATGTCCCGATCGCGCCAAGGGCCATTCGCATCGACGCGCTTGTAACGGGCCCACTTCTTGGATGGGTGTCCCTTCGGGAGCGCGGTGAACCAGTCACCTAGCTCCTTCTCTATAGCACCATGAGACGATCCATGTTGCTTACGCAGCCGCACGAACTCATCCCAAATTTCGCGCGCACCGGGCTTTTCTTCTCGCCAAATCTCTTTCCGCTCTTTTAGAACAGCGAGGTTCTTAGCGTAGACAAGCATGTATTCATGACCGACTGAAAACAGCTTGGCGTCGTTCTTCCGGCCTTTTTCCCAAGGCATCTCAGCGATGAAATTGCCCTCTCCGAACACCTCATCAGCGATCCGCCGCAACTGAGACTGCTCGAAGTCATCGATACTGATGAGCATCAACCCGTCATCTCTGAGAAGATTGCGTGCCAACTTCAGGCGCGGATACATCATGTTGAGCCAGTTGGAGTGGAATCGCCCAGTGGTCTCTGGATTTGCAACTAGACGCCCGCCATCCTCGTCACGCTGAGCGGTCTCAGCCTCGTAGCTGCCGCGGCTCTGGGCAAAATTGTCTCTATATATGAAATCTTTACCGGTGTTATAAGGCGGATCGATATAGATTATCTTGATCTGACCTAGGTAGGTCTCTTGCAACAGCTTGAGCGCATCAAGATTGTCGCCCTCGATAAACAAATTGAAGGTCGTATCGAACTGGACGCTGTCTTCGCGCATGGGGCGCAGCGTCTTGTCGATCGGCGCATTTGCGGTCAGCAGCGCCTGGCGCTTGCCAGGCCAGTCCAGCCGGTAGCGCTCCTGAGGTCCTTCGACCAAATGATCGGTCAGGGCCTGGCGTAACAGGTCAAAATCAATCACCGGCTCGCCTCGATCCGAAGCGGAACCCATCGGTCCCTCCGTCACGCATTCGGGAAACAGCTCGGCCAGCCGCGCGATGTTTTGCCGGGTCAGGTCCGGTGTCGTGGCGTCCAGCTTTTCAATCGTCATCCGTGTCAGTCCGTCAGTTCGTTCAAGCGGGCCAGCGCCACGCGCAATTCGCGGTTCTTCTCAACCTGGCGAGCGAAGTCGGTTTCGCGTCGCACCGCCGCCTTCACGCGCTCGACCGCTTTGGCCTGCGTCGCGATTTCGGACAAGCGGTCGGCCTGGGATCGGACGTTTTCATCCGCTCGGGCGGGGTGCGGCCATAGGCTGCGTAACAACCCCGCGTAAAGGCCGTCCAAGTTCACGGCTACGGGCAAGGCCTTCCGTGGCGCCGTCGCAGTGAGCCAGTTCCCACGCCAGTGCTCGTGCATCACGATCTTCGACCGATCCGCATCGCTAGTGCGCTTGAAGGCGGCAACGGATTGGACCTCGAGACCGTCGGGCGAGGGGCGGCTAAGCTCAAACCAAGTCTGTCGGGGCAGGGCCTTGTCGATATGTGCCAACACCCGATCATCGAGTTCACCGCTTCTCAATGACACCTGGATTACCTGAATCTCCGCGACGTCGGCGCCGGCCGGCAGGTTCACAGTGCGTTCGAACAGTTTGAAGGCCCAATCAATCCGTTCGACCTGCGCCTCATAGAGCGCGCGGATCGTCTTGCCCCCGCCGGCCCGTCGGAACAGTTGGTCGCGCGGAATGCGCCGGTCGAGCCGCGCCGCTTCCGGCCAAGCGTACAGTGGGCTCACGCTTGAGCTCGCCGCACCACGATGAAAGCGATCAGTTCGAAGTCGTCCAGTCCCGCGACCTCTCCGACAAGCGCAGTGGTCGGGCCCGCCGAGAACAAGCTGTCCAGGTCCTTCTGTTCCTTGATCTCGACCATCGATCGCACAGCCGCGTTTAGGAGGTCGGAGTACTGCTCCATTCGTCGACCATCGTCCGTCTCCTTGTTGAAGGGGACGAAGAGGGCGGGGTCGGGCTCTGTCCGACTACGCGCCGCGCCGCGCAGAAGGTCCAGCACCTGCTTCGGCTCCGTGTGGCGTACGAGGGCTGTGCCGTCCTCGCGTACATAGACCAGATAGAAGGGATGAAGTCGGTTATGGCCGCGCAGCTCAGTCGAGGCGTCGAGGTTGCGCAGGCAGAAAATAACACCGGGACGCAGCTTGTCGCTGGCCGGGACGATGGCGTGCATTCCTAAAGGCGCGTCGTCCAGGTTGCCGTGCTCGCGCACATAGCTGACCAGATCCATCCGGAAGTCGTTCAGGCCCAAGTCGGTGATGCTGACGCCTTGCCGGACATCCTCCAGGTCAACGACCTCGGTTTGGAGGCGTTTTAGCTGATCGCGCCGATATTCAACGTCGTTCTCGCGAGCCGTCAGCGGGTTGTCGTCGCCAGTGGCCGTCAGATCGGCGATGATCATGCGGCCTTCGACCCGTTCCTTCAGATTGATATAGTCGTTCAGGCTGATGTTCGGCCAATAGCTGACAAGCTGGATGCGATCGTTGGTGCTGCCGATCCGATCGACTCGCCCGAATCGCTGGATGATGCGCACAGGGTTCCAGTGGATGTCGTAGTTCACCACCATGTCGCAGTCCTGGAGGTTTTGGCCCTCTGAAATACAGTCGGTGGCGATCAGGACGTCGATGTCGCGCGGCTCATCCTTCAGGCGCGGGATTTTAGACTTCTTCTTCGATACCGGGGAGAACAGGGTCAGGATGGCGTTGAAATCATGCCCTTGGCCCAGGGTCGTCTTTGGGCCGCCGCTGCCAGTCACCAGGGCGAGGGCGCGTCCATCACCGGCGGTCAGCACCGGAGCCAACTCACGGTACAGATACTCCGCTGTGTCAGCAAAGGCCGTGAAGATTAGGATCTTGCCGTTTCCGGCGTTGATCGGATCGCGTGCCTTGTCCTGAACGAAGCGGATTAAGTGCTGAAGCTTCTCGTCGTCTCGCGGGGTCACCCGGTGCATAGCGTCGAGGAGTGCATCTACGACCGCGACGTCGGCTTCGACGTCGCGCTTGTAGCTGACGAGGTCCATGTCCTCGAAAGCGACCTGCACCTTTCCGCGCTGGATACCGTTCGCATCGCCATCGTCGTCCGGATCGACGTCGATATCGGCCTCGAGGGCAAAGGCATCGGCGCCGCCTCGTTCGTATCGATCAATGGCGGTCAGGGTTTTTCGGTGAACGTCGCCTAGACGGTCGAGCGTCAGCCGAAATGCTTCCACCGAGCTTTCCAGGCGTTTCAGCAGATTGATGCGCATCAACGACTTGATCGCTGTCTCGCGGTCCTTCTGACGAAGATCTCCGCCGGCGGTCTCGGTGTCGTAGAGCTCTTCGTACCGATCCGCCCGACTCTGATGGACGTAGGTGATGGGGGCGTAAACCGCCAAAGTCAGCCGCGTGAGCTCGTCGTAGATTTCCTTGAAGCTAGGCACGTCGTCGCGCGCCGTGAGCGCTGGGCTGAACGAGCGTGGCTTTAGACGTTCTGGGAAGCGGCCGATTTCGGCGGTGTCGTAGTGGGTGGTGATATGGCGCCGTGAACGGGCGATGGTGACGCTGTCCAGAAGCTCGAAGAAGGCGAAGTCCAGCCGATCCATAATGGCGGCTGGCGTGCGGTCCTCCACCGGCAGCTCTTGCCACTCGTTGAAGGCGCGTTGTGCCTGGCGGAAGATTTCCTCAACACTCTGCCCGCTGGACAGTTTATCGGAAAGCGCCCGGCTATTGCCCTCATAGGCTAAAGCCAGCTGGTTGCGCAGGTCGTTGAAGCGATTGTTCACCGGCGTCGCCGACAGCATCAGCACCTTGGTGCGTACGCCCTCTCGGATGACGCGGTTAAGCAAGGCCCTATAGCGGGTATCATCTTCGCCCTGTTCTTGGGTGCCGTCGTCGTTTCGGAAATTGTGGGATTCGTCGATGACGACGAGGTCGTAGTTGCCCCAATTCACCTGATCGAGCGGCATGCCAAAGGCCGAACCTCGGGTTCTGAGCAGGTCAGTGTGGGCCAGGACGTCGTAGCGGAAGCGATCCTCGATCAGAATGTTGGTGGTTAGGTTACGATTATAGGTCAGCCAGTTGTCGGCCAGCTTCTTCGGGCAGAGCACCAGAACCGACTTGTTCCGCAGCTCGTAGTACTTGATCACCGCCAAAGCCGTGAACGTCTTACCCAAGCCTACGCTGTCGGCGAGAATGCAGCCGTTGTAGGTCTCCAGCTTGTTGATCAGGCCCAAGGCCGCGTCCTGCTGGAATTTAAACAGGGTATTCCAGACCCTGGTTTCTCGGAACCCAGTCCGCTCGTTGGGCAGCAAGTCCTCGTTTATGTCCTCAAGGAATGTACGAAAAATCACCGACAGCATTAGGTGGTAGATGCGCGAGGGCGAATTCTCGGCGTAGACGCGTTCGAGCTGCCGACACAGCTCCTCAGTGACATCGATCAAGCGACCGCGTTCGTTCCAAATTTGGTCGAAGAGGCCGCTGTAGCGTTCCAGAGCTTCGAGATCGTCGGCCTTGTTGATCATGGTTAGGTGACCCGGCTGGTAGCCCAGGTCCGCAGCCGTCAGACCCTGAAGCCCGGCGTAAACGGCGCCTCTGCCCTGATCGCCCAACGCGCACATGAACGACGGTATTGGACTGCCTGGATTCGCCTTGAATTTGGCGCGCTCGCGTATCCAGGCGGCGCAATCCCGCGCCAGCGCGCGACTAGTCATTTGATTGCGGAGACGAATCTCGAACGGAGTGCCGCCTAGATCGCGCTTCTGCATCACCGGTGGGATTAGGAACTCGCGATGCGATGCCCGCCCACCGCCGTCAGTCACAAACGATGGACCTGTGAAGATGAAGTCAAATTCGGTCAGTTCCCGTAGAGCAGGCTCGAGAGCTGCGAAGGCGTGAATGGAAAAGCTGGAGGCGCAGATTTTCGCCCGGTTGCTTCGTTTCAACTCATCCTTGAGGTCGTCGCCGAGTAGCTCGGACACGTTGTCGATGATCTTCATATGTGGACTGAACCGCGTTCTGTCTCGAACCACAACCGCAAGTTTGAGCAATTACGGCTGAACTGCCGAATTCTTCACTGGTCCCGAGGCGCGAGAAAATGGACTGGGACCGGCGGCAGTCGACGGCGCGCCTCATCGGCAAGCTTTCACGAGTCATCGCCGCTGCTTGCCGGTAAAAACGAAGGACTTGTCCTCGTCGCCGTCGGACCAGAGCTCAATTGCGTCGGCGAGCGGCAGTCCCTCCCGCTCAGCGGGCAGAAGGGGGCACCGCTCAGCTCACGCGCTTGGTGGATGCCCCGGCTCTGCTCTGAGCGACTACGTCGACAACAGTTCAATCTGAAGTTGGCGATCTGTTCTTGGTGACGCTTCTGCGGAGTCCGCTATGAGGCACCATGGGGGAAGTGAAAATGAATTTTTCTGGTCTTGCTGGCGACGACGAACACACCGCAGTCGAGGGACCATATGCGCGTTTGATGAAGACGCGAAAATGGCTTGTAGTGTCCTCAGGACTTGCTGCGTTGGTGGTTTTGCGGGTGTACGACCCAGTCGCAACGAAAGCGCTCATTCGGATCACGGCGATCCCAGACTGGCTATTTGCTAACGCGGTCCTCGGCGGATTGATCTATCTAATCGTCCAGTACGGCCTGCTGATTTATCAGCTCTGGGTAACGTACGATCTGATCCTAAGTGAGCGGCTCAAATTTCGGCGCGCTGATGATCTTGCAAAAGCCGT
Organism: Brevundimonas sp. MEB006b; assembly: GCF_030209705.1. Taxonomy (NCBI): domain Bacteria; kingdom Pseudomonadati; phylum Pseudomonadota; class Alphaproteobacteria; order Caulobacterales; family Caulobacteraceae; genus Brevundimonas; species Brevundimonas sp. MEB006b. Next base: position 65,907 of record NZ_JARVRL010000002.1, on the reverse strand, counting down.
CGAGGCGAGCAGGGCTGCCGAAAAGGACCTCGCCGAGGCGAATTCCGGTCTCGTACTAGATGGACCTACACCCGCGATGGTTCGACGCGCGGAAAAGCGTGTTGCGATGGCGGAAAATCAGCTCCAGGCGGCCCAGATGAAGGTCTCGGATGAGAAGCTGCCGGGGACGATATCTTGGACGCTGGCAGATAACGAGGCCGAACAAGCTCTCAAAGATCTTGAAGATGCTCGAACAGCGAAGGAAGCGATTGACGAAGCTGCGGCGGCCCTGAAAACCAAGTTGCAGTCCAAAGCAGCGCGTATTGCCAGCGCGAAATCAAACTATGATCTCGCCACGCGAGACCTTGAATCGTTATCTCGTCAAGATCCTAGCAGCCGAGGTCGATACATCCTTGCCGAGAGGGCGATCGATACCTTGAGATTGGGTCCGCCAGCGGTGGCGTCTGTCGTTGCAGCAGCGAACCTCGTGATCGCATTTCACAGCTGGACCTACCGATGGCTTATGCCGTGACCAGTGTGAATTTTCGCGCACCATGCAGCAGGCGAATGCCCAAACGTCGATGCCGGCAAACAGCAGCTCTACCTCTGCCCTTTGTGCGGCGTCGCACTCACGCCACGCAGAAGCAAGCCCTGTCTACTCGATGTCACTTTTATGGGTCATCGATGCTTGCACAGTCCTGCACCTAGTCGAGATAACCGAGCGCTCTCCCGTAATTCGCGAGTTTCGTCAGCGTGTAGTTCGCAATCTCCGACCTTCCGCTAGATGATCGCCACATAAGCTCGATACGCAATGGTCCAGCATCGGTTTGGGCAAGAATGTCAGTCCGACGGGTCAGGCCCTTGCCGAAATCTTGCTCTACTTGAAAGCTAGTGACTAGACCGGCGTGCTGTAGCGCGGTTCCGACCGCACGGTTGACGGCCACGTCGTTGCTCGACGCGATGGCCGCCAACTTGCGAAACGCCTCAACGCTTTCCGATCCGGGCTTTTTGCCTCTGGGGCGTGGGCCTTGAGTGCCATTCTGAAAAATCGCTGCCATCTCAGTTTGTAGCAGGCGAGCCTTGGCGTCTTCTTTACGATCTGGCTTCAGGCTGAGGCCGGCTTCGCGCATCGTCTTTTTAAGAGTTTCATCTGCGAAGCTTCTGGCAATCGCCGTCGCTGTCAGAAGTGGCAGATGAAGGATTTTGGCACCTAAAACAGTACCGAGAATACCGATTTTGTCTGGGTATCGTTGTAGGTCTTGGACAATGTTCGCGTTGGTGGAAGACATAAGCCTTTCGGTATCGATCTGCGAGAAGCGACCGCGCGTCAGACTGGCGACGTCCCCATCCACGTCGGACCCGGCGGCGACGATAATCCATAATCGACATTGCTCTGCCGCTAGCAGCGTCTCAACCTGGTGCTGCGCTTCCCCTATCTGATCAGTGATCCTAGACAGGAAGCCACCGATTGTCGCTGAGCTGTTCGCAGTCTCCGCGATGGCAGCGTCAGTAAGGCCCAAGTCCGAGAGCGTGGCCCCTTGATTGAGCGTGCTCAGTGTATTTTCGGCAATTTTTACAAATGATGTCTTCGGCGGCCCTTCAAAATCGAGCCACTTTTCCGAAGGACCGAGCAAAGCTTCTGCACCAATCGCGTCTGCCAGTTTAACTACTCTATCTCGAATCGCATCTGTGTTGCAGGGCCAGACCACCAAAGTAGTTCGACCCTTCTCAGAGCGGATGAAGCCGTTGATCGCGTGCAGCCAATCTTCAAGCTCGTTGTCGGTGTAGCCTATCGCGGCTTCGCGCTCTTCAAGAACAACGATCGTCATGACGTCACCCGTCGGTTCGAACCCGTCGAAGAACTGACGAATGCCTATCCCCCCGGGCACGCTCGTGGTCTCGACCCCTGTGCGATAAAGGCCCACCGTGTGAAGAAACGTCGATTTGCCCGCGCCAGACGAACCTTTGAGGATTGCGAATGCTCCTCTATCGGCCCGTTTCATTCTGCGGAATATTTGGTCGATAGCCTCAAGCGATTCAGGCACGGGCTGAACGATTGTGCTCAGCTCGGTGCCAGCACGTCGCCGAAGTGACTCGAAACGGTCAGGTACAACGACCGGCTTCACAACGGCAGGTTCGTCAGGTTCTACAATGTCGTCAAATGCGAAGAGGTCGGCCATGGCACGATGGAACACTGATTCCGGACTAGGTCGAATGCTTAAAGTCACGTGAGCCGCGAACGACTACACGCATCATTCCACGAGCGAATAGCCCGTGCTCCGCCCGCCGCCTGTATCCCTCGCCAATATCCCTCGCCGCACGAGATCGCTGATGTCCCGTAGCGCGGTGTCCGACGAAGTCTTGGCCAGAGCTGCCCACTTCGCGTTGGTCAACTTGCCTTCGAAGCCGTCGAGCAGGCGGTTGAGCACCTTCCTCTGGCGTTCGTTCAGCGGCTGATCGGCCAGGGCTTCCCAGAATCGGGCCTTGCGCATGACGCTGGCCAGGATGGTCTCGGCGCCGTCGAAGGCGCGGTCGAGACAGGCGATGAACCAAAGCAGCCAGGCGGTGATGTTGAGGCCGCCTTTCTGCGTCGCCTCCAGGGTCTCGTAGTAGGCCTTCCGCTCGGCGCGGATCTGGGCGGACATGCTGTAGAAGCGCTGGGCCGTTCCTTCTGCACGGGCCAAGGCAAGGTCGGCGATGGCGCGGGCGATGCGGCCGTTGCCGTCGTTGAAGGGGTGGTCGGTGACGAGCCACAGGTGGGCGACGCCGGCCTTCAGCACCGGGTCGGGCATGGCGGTTTCGAACCATTGCAGGAAGGCCGTCATTTCGGCGTCGAGTCGGTCGGCAGCGGGAGCTTCGTAGTGGACGCGTTCGCGGCCGACCGGTCCCGAGACGACCTGCATCGGGTCGCCGTCCGGGGTGCGCCAGGCTCCGACGGTGATCTTGGTCATGCCGCTGCGGCCCGTCGGAAAAAGGGCGGCGTGCCAGCCGAACAGGCGGTCGGCGGTGAGCGGCTGGGCATAGTTCTGGGTGGCGTCGAGCATCATTTCGACGACGCCCTCGACGTTACGATCCGCCGGGACCAGGCCGACGACGTCCATGCCCAGGCGGCGGGCGATGGAGGAGCGGACTTGGTCTCGGTCTAGGACTTCGCCCTCGATCTCGCTGGACTTCAGCACGTCCTCGGTCAGGGTGCGGAGGACGGCCTCTTCGCGCAGCGGAAAGCCCAGGGCCTCCATCCGTCCGATCAGCCGGCCTTGGCGATGGCGGACGGCGGCGAGCGGCTTGGCGAGAGCGCCGTCGTTCCAGGTCAGGTTGGGCCAGTCGGCCAGTTCATGGATGTAGGTCATATTTGCCGCGCTTTCTGCGGTGAATGTGTAGGCTATTCGCCGCAGGGGCAAGACTTTATCGACGCAAGGCGTGCGGTGAATGTTAGATATATTCGCCTCATGCCTCTCGATCAGGCCGCGAGTTTCTGGGGACCACGGGGCTGCAGTCCGATCGACACGCCTCTCGCCGCCAGCGGCCGGCCGACGAGATCCTTCAGTCGGGCGAACGCCGTGGGGCTGGTACAGGGGATGCGCCGTTCGTCGGGCTCCCATTTGGCGTGATCCAGGTAGCTTACCGCCGCGCCTTCCCCCGCGATCTGGACGACCGCCTGGCGGATGTCGGTCTGCGCAAACGGGATGAGCTGCGCGGGCGTCCCGGCGCCGCCATCTGGTCGTCGGTTTTCGGCGGCGCGAAATCTTGTAATGGGTTCATAAAGGTATTGTCGGTCACCGGTGACCGGTTTTCGTGTCGCTGATGTCCGCTTTTCTGGCGTTTGAGCGGACGCTTGCGTCCGCTTTTCTCGGGTTTGATCGGTCGCAGATGGCCGGTTTTGCGGCGCCTCGGCCGCTTCGTCGGGAACGGTTGCGCGGCAGATGTTGGTGCGGCCGCGTCCCCGGCGGACCTCGACCTCCAGATAGTCGGCGTTCTGAAGCTCTTCGAGCAGGCGGCGCAGTTGGCGGGGGCTGACGCCCAGGCTGGTGGCCATGCTCTCCTGGCCGCGCCAGGCGCCGCCTTCGCAGAGGTTCAGGTCGTGGAGGATGAAGCCGGCGACGGCCTTGGCCTGGAGGCTGATCTTGGGATCGCTGGCGATGCGCTGATGCCAGGCCAGTTTTTCGGCGACGAAGTTCTCGGGGGCGAGGCGGCGGCTCATGAGCGAACCTCCCACGTTGCGACCGGGTAGGGCAGGGGGTTAGATGCCTGTGGCCTTAAGTGTTGTGCCAAGCCCATTCGAACCCCGCCGAGCGCTGTAACGCGGGCGGGGTTTTTCGTGTCCGAGAGGCGTCCCGAGAGGTTAGCCAAACGGGAAAAATCCCTAGGGATTTCAATATGCGCCTTGGCTCCCGTTAGACGAGGTAAGACTATGATATCATGAGAAGAAACGACTTCCTCTCTGTCAGTCACCACTCAGTCCGGTAGGCATCCGACCGGATTGCGATGACGCGCTGCTGGGCGGCACGGACAATCTGCGCCGGGACTCAAAGCCCAAGGGCTGGGCGTTCAGCCGTGCGTTCCACCGCGCGAGCTGACCCGGTCAACGGTTCAAGGAATGCGCTGGCGAGGCTGCGGTGCAGCTTCTACAACTGTGCGACGCATCAGCAGGGGAGGCAGGTTTGCGGGGTGAGGTTCAAACGTTCGACGAGGCGACCGGATTCGGTTTGATCCTCGGCGACGACGGCGAGCGCTATTCGTTCACGAAGGAGGACGTCCAGCCGCCTTCAGTTCTCGAGCGCAGTCAGCGAGTCGGTTTCATCGCCGAGACCGACGGACGCGCACAGCAGATCATCGCCATGCGGCCACCGAGGGTGACCCCCGCGATCACTGGCGGCGCAGGCAGCGGGGTGTTCGACCTTGGTCGTGTGATCCAGCGGACCTTCGGCGCGATCAAGCAGAACGCCGCCGTCTTCTTCGGCGCGGCGGCGCTTCTGGTCGGCGCGCCCAGCATTCTGTCGGCCTTTGGCCAAAGCGCGATGTTGAACGAAGATTTCGGACCGGGCGTCTTGATGATGATGGTAGGCGTGGTGTTGAACTTCGTCGGCCTGTATCTTTTGCAGGGCATGGTGGTGAAGGCGGCCGTGAACGGCTTCAACGGCAAAACGACCGCGTTTGGCGACGCCTTCAACGTCGGGGTTCAGAACTTCCTGCCGCTGTTGGGCCTGGCGATCGTCGCCTCCATCGGGATGATGCTGGGCTTTCTGTTGTTGATCGTGCCGGGCATCATCTTGTCGGTCATGTGGTCGGTCGGCGCTCCGTCCGTGGTGGTCGAAAAGCGCGGCGTCTTCGCCAGTCTGCAGCGCAGCCGAGAGCTGACCAAGGGTTATCGCTGGCAAGTGTTCGGCCTCCTGGTGATCTATGTGATCCTGTCGTGGATCATCGGCGCGGCCATCGGCGGTCTCAGTCTGGCGACCGGGGGAACTCTTACCGGCGGCACGCCCAACCTGGCCGTCAATCTGATCACCGAGCCCGTCGTCAACATCTTGTCCGGGGTCGTCGCATCGGCCGGCGTGGCGGCGCTTTATCACGAGTTGCGCTCAGCCAAGGAAGGCGTCGGCTCTGAGGAACTGGCCTCGATCTTCGATTGATCGCGCGATTCGTCAGACGTCGTGCTTGTCGCGGCGTCTGACACCCATAAGCAGCTTCTGCTCCAGACGGCCACGCAGGGCGGCATAATAGGCGCTGAGGAAGTCCCGATCCGTATCGTACGGGCCACGCGTCCAGCCGATCTTTTTGGCGATACGGTCGGCGACGTCTCGAAAGGTCTTGCGGTCGCCCTGTCGAAGCAGGGTCTCCAGAACATGCAGTTCCTTGGCGCCATAGGCGTCGAGCTGCGCCGGGGTGAAGGCGTAGGCGGCCATCCGCGTCGCCCCGTCTTCGGCCATGTCGCGGATCAGCTTGCGACGCGGCGCGCGCACGACCCAGGTGCCCCCGATCAGGTCGCCGATGCGCAGCCGATCTCTGTTGAACAAAGGGAAGAAGACAAAGATCGCCGCCCAGACGAAGGCCAGCAGATACATCCAGCCGTCGACACCGCCCTCCTGACTGCGGGCGACCAGGATGGACAGGGGCAGGAAAACCTCCAGTTCGCGCATGGCGTTGCGGGCGAAGACGGCCTCGGCCTTCAGCCGTCCGCCGTCGCGCGAGGCGACGCGCAGTCCCATGATCCGCTTGCCCGGCGTGGCGGCCGCCGCTGACAGTTCGAAGGCGGTGAAATAGAAGTTCCGCAGCAGGAAGAAGACGATCAGCCAGATGACCGCGACCATTTCGGCCCCCGTCACGCCGGCCACGGCGGCCCCGGAGGCGAAAGCGAAGGCCGAGGCGATGGTGAAAACGATCAGCACGCCGATGATGATGGCCGCGTCCAATAGAAACGCCCCGGCCCTCTGACCCGCGTCGCCGATGTTCAGCCGCAAATCCACGCCCTCGGGCGTGACGAACGCACGTTCGGTTCTGGATGTGATCGGGTCAGCGGACATGGATCGACTCCGCGACGGCGGAGCGGGGCGCATAGAAATACAGACCCCAGATCAGGGCGGTCGCCGCCGCGACCGCGTAACGCAAGCCGGTGTCGACGATCAGCTGGCGGCCGAACCCTTCCAGCAGCCCCGCGAACATCAGCATCACCACCACGCCGCCCATGGCGATGCCCGCAGTGCGCCCGGCCTCCACGGCCGCGTCCAGCCGTCGTCTTTGACCGGGGAAGGCGACGGCCCAGCCGATCCGCAGGCCTGCCGCACCCGCCAGGATGACGGCGAACAGTTCGGTCACGCCGTGGATCAGCAGCCAGCCGCCCAGCTCGAACCCCAGCCCCCGACTGGCGAACAGGGCGAAAAAGGCCCCCAGGGTCGCGCCATTATAGAGGATCAGCAGGCCCGTCGGCAGGCACAGGGCGAACCCGAGCGCAAAGGCCAGCAGGGCGACCTGGGCGTTGTGGGTAAACAGATAGGCCGCGAAGGCCGACAGGCCTTGCGCCCCGTCCGCGCCGTCCAGGGTGGCGCGCAGGGTCTCGGTCGAGGCGGCGGGATCGCGCCCGCCGCTGAGATCTGCCGGAACGAAAGCGTAGAACCATTCCGGCTCGTGCATCACCAGCCAGGCGCCGACCAAGGCGCCCAGCAGCATCAGGGCCGCCGACACAAGGGTCTCGCGCCACAGTCCCCGCACGGCGGCGGGCCAGTCGGTGCGGAAGAAGGCGACCAGCCGATCCTGAATCGTCGCCCGCGAGCCATAGACGAAGAAATAGGCCCGCGCCGACAGGGTCTCCAGATACTCGATCAGCCCCTGGTCCAGCGAGGTCTCGCGCGCCACCGACAGGGCCGACAGGGTCGAACGATACAGGACCGGAACCGCCAGGATCTCGGCGTCGGTCAGTTTGGACGCGGACCCCTTTTCGGCCTTGTCCATCAGCCGCTCCAGGCGGCGCCAGTCGTCCTCGCGCGCCTGGCGAAAACGCTGGCTCTTCAGCAGGCCTGAGGGGTGCACGTCGGTCACAGCAGATCCCTCCGCTTCAGGTCCAGATAGGCGTTGACGACCTCGGTCCCGACGCGCTCGGCGGGCGCGTCGACGATGTGCGCCCCCATGCGCCGCAACCGTCCGATCACCGTCTCGCGTTCACGCAGCAGGGTTCCGGCGACGACGGCGCGAGAGACATCCTCGGGGGCCTGGGGTTCGACGGCGGTCAGGCCTTCCAGCTCATCGTCGCGCAGGACGACGAACAGGACCAGATGACGGCGCAGCAGCCGCCCCAGCGACTCGATCATAAGCTCGGCGGCCGTGGTGTCGGTGAAGTCGGTGAAGACGACGATCAGCGAGCGGCGCTGGAGCCGGCCCGACAGGGTCGCCAGGGCCAAGGTATAGTTGGTCTCGTGCGTCGAATAGTCGATGCGGCCGACGACGGCCTGAAGGGTGCGAAACGCGTCCAGACCACCCACGGCGCCGGTGGCCACGCGCGGCTGGGAATCGAAGGCGAAGACGCCCGTCCGGTCGCCCGATCTCAGGCAGGCGTAGGACAGCAGCAGCGCCGCATGAATAAAGCGGTCGATGCGCGGCATTCCGCCGACCGGTTCGCTGGCCGCCCGCCCGCAGTCCAGCGCCATGATGACATTGTGGTTTCGCTCGGTGCGAAACTCCTTGGCCAGCAGGGCCGCGTGGCGGGCCGACTGTTTCCAGTCGATGGACCGGCGATCCATCCCGGCCTGAAAGTCGCGCAGGGCCTGAAACTCCGAGCCCTCGCCGATCTCCAGTTGGGTCTTGGCGCCGAACAGGGCGTCGCGGGCGAACAGGCGAACGGCCTGATCGCGGACCCATTGCAGGTCGGTCAGGACCGGCGCCGCCAAATCGAGGGCGAAGGTTTTCTGCTTCCAGGCCAGGCCCATCGGTCCATGCCAGCGGACCCACAAGGCCTTCAGGTCGGCTGCGCCTCGGCGATTGGGCGTGAAAGGAAAGGCCAGGACAGCGGCGCGATCCGACACCGTCGCACGGCGCGACGCCTCGTCCAGCCCCAGCCGGGCGTCGCCGGACAGGGCGGCCTCGACGGTCTTCGGGGCCGGGCCTCCGGCGTCGAAACGCACTGTGAGTTCGGCCCGGTCGGACCGCCCGACGGCCGCGCGCACCGGCCGAGGCTCGTCCAGTTCCAGCCGGGAGCGCGAGCCGCCGCGCAACGCGTCGAAGGCGACGAGCAGCAGGACTCCTGCGATCCAGACCGGCCCGGCCAGCCAGCCCGCAGGCGTCAGGACGCCGGCCAGCAGGGCGACGGGAACGCCCGCCGCCATCGCCGTCACCGCGCGTCGGGTGGGGTAGATCACCGGGGCGCCGCCACCTGATCCACCAGGCCGGCCAGCACCTGTTCGACGCGCCGTCCCTCGATCTCGGCCGCAGGCGACAAGACAAGGCGGTGACGCAGGGCCGGGATGGCCAGGGCCTTCACATCGTCGGGAATGACGTAGTCGCGGCCGTCCAGCGCCGCCCGCGCCCGCGCCGCGACCGCCAGCATGGCCCCCGCACGCGGGGACGCGCCGGTCTCCACATCGGCGGATGTCCGTGTCGCCCGCACCAGGCCGGTGATGTAGCCGATCACCTCGTCCGTCAGGCGCACGTCCGCGACCGTGTTCACCGCCGCATCGATGACGGCCGCGTCGGCGACGACCTCGACCCCCAGCGCGACCGGGTCCATCAGGCCGGTGCGCGAACCGTGGGCGGCGACGATGGCGCGCTCCTGCTCCAGGCTGGGATAGTCGAGCACCTGTTTGAACAGGAAACGATCCAGTTGGGCCTCGGGCAGGGGGTAGGTGCCCTGCTGCTCTATGGGGTTCTGGGTGGCGACGACGGTGAACCGTCGGCTAAGGGCGTGGGCCTCGCCGTCGATTGTGATGTGACGCTCCTGCATGGCTTCCAGCAAGGCGGCCTGGGTCTTGGGCGGCGTGCGGTTGATCTCATCCGCCAGCAGCAGTTCGCAGAAGATCGGCCCGCGTGTCAGGGTGAAGCTGGACGTCTGGAAGTTGAACAGGTTCGATCCGATGATGTCGCCGGGCATCAGATCGGGCGTGAACTGGATGCGGCCGTAGTCCAGACCCAGGGTGCGCGCGAACGTCTGGGCCAACAGGGTCTTGGCCGTACCGGGCGGGCCTTCCAGCAGGACATGGCCGCCGGCGAACAAAGCCGTCAGCAGCATATCCACGGCGTCTTCTTGGCCGACCACAGCCTTGGCGATCTCGGCGCGAATGCGCTCGGCGATCGCCTTCACTTCATTGACGTGCACGGGTCAGCTCCTGGTTCCAGCGATGTAGGGCGCCGGCGACCCGCATCAGGTCGGCCGGCGACTTGGCGGCCCGGGCCTGTTCGGCCAGGGCGGTGTAGGTTTCGGTCGCGCCGGTGGTTCGGCCGACACGGTCGAGGAAGACGTCCAGCGCCCCCTCGTCCAGATTGCGCGGCGCCCCGATGGCGCGGGCGACTGCGGCGCGCACCAGAAGGGCGTAGGGCGCGGCCATCCGGTGTTCGCGCCGCGCCAGGCGAACGAGACCGGCGGTGTTGTCCGCCAGTCCGCGCTTGCCCAGAGCGATGACACGGCTCCTCTCGCGCGCCGGGCCGAAGCGGACGGCGGCCTGGAAACCGGCGAAGGCGGCAAGCGCGACCAGCACCAGGGTCATGCCGACCAGCGGCGGTTCCAGCATCAGCCGCAGCATGTTGCGCGTGCGTTGGAAGCCGTGCAGCGTCAGGTCGAACATCACCGGCGCCTCATCGGCGCGCAGGATGTCGATCAGGGCGACGGCGGTTGTCGCCCCGTCGAGGGTCTTCAGCGCAGCCGTGTCGATCAGGTCGGGATCGGCCAGGACATAGGTGCGCAGTTCGCGGTGCATGGCCAGGACAGCCCGGCCCTGGTCGTCGACCACGACCGGGATCCAGTCGGGGCCCTCCAGGGTGCGCAGCGCCTCGATCCGGACCGGCCGTCCGAACGACGCGCCATCGGGACGGCGCAAGGCGACGGTCGCGCCGCCTTTGCGCTCGGTCAGTTTCAGGCCGCTGCGCAAATCTTTCGGCAGAGACGCCACCACGCTCTGGGTCGGTTGCACGCCCACAGTCTTCACCCAGCCGGCATGGTTCGCATCCGGGATGGAGGTCCATTTGGGCAGGACGATCAACGTCGCGCCGTAATGCTCGATGTCGTCGATCTGTTCGGGTTTGGTCTGGATCGACGGCGTCAGGATCAGCAGGCTTTCGTCCGACGTTTCCGAAAGCGTCCCCCGGTTCATCACCACCGGCACGCCCACGCCGCGCAAGAGAGCGGCCAGACCGCTGAAACCGGTAGACGACCGCGACAGGGCATGGCCGCCGCCGTCGTTGCCGGACTTGAGTTCCGGCGCATAGGCCGAAAGGACGCCGAGTCCCGCCAGGGCCACCACCCCGACCAGCAGCACGACGATCATGGTGATCGGCGAGAACCCGCCGCCTGCTGCACCTTCGGATCGGCTCATGCGCGCCAGCCCTCGGGCAGGGCGAAGGCCTCATAGGCTTTGCGGCAGTCGGCGAAATCCTGGGCGCCGACAGATGCTCCGCCGAACAGGCTTCGCTCCACCATCCGGCCGATCAGGTCGAACGCGGGTCGCGCGGCGTCCGGCAGGGCCTTCAATCGGGCGATCTCGCGGGTGGTCAGCGAGACGCGCACCGCGCGGGGCTGGCGCTGTTCGATGTCCTGAACGCTGCGCAACAGAAGCAGATGGGCGGCGTCGGCATACAGGCCGCGCGCGGCCAGGGCGTCGGCGTCGGCCAGCAGATCGCGCGCGGCTTGCGCCTCCGGACGCCACTGCGCCTCCGCCACGATCCTGGGTTTCTTCGGTTTCGCCGGCGGGGCGCGCATCCGAAGGACTTCCCGCACGATGGCGTACAGGATCAAGCCGGCGACTATCAGCAAACCGATCCAGAAGACCCATTTCAAAACAGGCGCGATGAAATGAAGTGCGTCGCCGATCCAGTGCAACCAGCCGGGCGGCTTTATGTCGGGGCGCTCGAAACCGACCCGGTCGAATTGGAGAGATCCATCCTCCAGCAGGCGGGCATGCGCCTTGGCCAGGGCTTCATCTGTGGGCGAAGCCCGATCCTGCATCTTGAAAACGCACCCCTACCCAACGGCCAAGCCATACCGCCCCGTCAGATCGAGTCAACCACAGGCGCCTGTCTGATACGCCCTAGGCTATTTTTCTCACCCGACTGGCGTGAAATCAGGCGCTGTCGTGCAGCTTCGCCTTCCACGCCGGATAGTCGCGGGTCAGCAGGGTTTCGGGCCATTCGCCGACGTAGCGATAGCCGTTGCGGCGTTCGTGCTCGATCTGCTTCAGGTCGCGTCGGATGACGGAATCGCGCCCGATGTAGATGGGGCGGCCCTCTTCAAGATCGTAGAATCTGGCCCAGATGCGCGCGCCGGGCTTGGGGGCCAGGATGCGGTCGCGGCGGCCTTGGGCGTCGGTGACGAAGACCTCGGTCGTGTCGTGGAGCGCCGCGCTCTCCAGCCAGGCGACGGCGCCGTCCACGGCGGCGACGACGTCGGGACGGGGGGCGGGCAGGCTCATCAGGAAACGCACGATGCCGACGCTTTCCTGGCCCGACAGGGACGGGGGCTCGAAACGACGCGCCCAGGCGGGCGCCAGGGTCCGGGCGTCGTGCTGGGCGCACCAGCCGGTCAGGACGCCGTCGCGCCGCACCTGCGTCTTCAGCAGGGTCTCGACCCCGCGCGCCACGGCCTGACGCGCCCGCTCGCGCCGCGCTTCATCGACGAAGCCATAGGGCGCTGCGCCGTCGCCCACATCGCGCAACAGCTCCATCACATGGACCATGGCGTCGTCGTTGTAGGTGATCTGGTCGTGATAGCCGCCGCGCAGCGGATAGAACTGGGCCCAGCCGCCGTGGGGCTGTTGCGCCGCCAGCAGATAGTCGAGACCTCGGTCGAAGGCGGCGCGGCTTTCGGCGTCCCCGGCCGCGATCGTTCGGGCCAGGAAAGCCAGCGGCTGGGTCGTGCCGCCGTTGTCGATCGTATTGTTCAGCGCCGGGTCCGCATCGGGGCGGGGCGGGGCGAATAGGTCGGTGTTCTTGGGCCAGCCGCCTTCAGCCGATTGATGCTGGATGACGATCGCGGCCAGTCGACGCGCTTCGGCCGATCCATACCAGTCGGTCGGATGGCGCAGGGCGGCGCTGCTCCAGGCGACGGCGGGCGAGGCGGCGACCGGTTCCTGCGCTGACGCCGGCGCTGACGTGACGCCGGCCGCGATCGCCAGGACGCCGAGGATGAGGAGCGTGTTCTTCATCGAGAGCCTTTCGGGATCGGCAAAAAGAAGGGGACGCCGATGTTTCGCGGCGTCCCCTGAAGGGACAGCGTCCCGGGAGGAGTCAGCTGTCGATCGTCGTCATCAGAACACGAACCGCGCGCCGACGAAGTACTGGCGGCCGGTCGAGCCATAGTTGTTGACCACCGGATCGGCCTGATAGGCCCAGCGCGTATCGGTCTGGTTGGTCAGGTTCAGCGCCTCGGCGGTGAAGGTGACATTGTCCGTCAGCTTATAGGTGAAGGACGCATCCACGTTCAGCGTCTCTTCCGAGCCGATGAAGTCGTTGATCAGCGGCGAGTCGCACACGCCCGGATCGCAACCGCCCGACGCCAGCGGATAGGTGGTCTGATAGGCGGCGCGATAGGCCGACGAGACACGCGCGCTCCACTTCTCGACCTCATAGAAGATCGTGGCGTTGAACGATTTGGGCGAGGCGCCCAGGAAGGGTGCCGTGCCGGTCAGGTTGCGGGCCGGATCCAGGATGTATTCCAGCTCGGATTCGATCTGGGTGTAGTTGGCCTGGATGCCGAAGCCGTCGAACGGCGCGGGCAGGAAGGTGAAGTTCTGCTGATAGGCGATCTCGAACCCGTCCAGCTTGCCGCCCGGGGCATCGTTGTACTGACGCACCTGGAAGGGCAGGTCCTGGTCGATGTAGGCCCGGCGGCTGTCGGAGGCGACATCGGTCAGGCCGTCATAGGCGGCGCGCAGATTGGCGATCTGTTCGGCGTTGAAGATCTCGCTCAGCTTGCCTTCGCGCAGCACCACCTGCGGGAAGCTTTCGATCTCCTTGTGGAAGACCGCAACCGACAGGATGGCGTCGCGGGCGAAATACCATTCGACGTTGAAGTCCAGATTGGACGCGCGGAACGGCTTCAGCTTGGTGTTGCCCAGGGTGATCGCCGCATTGGATCCGTCGAACTGGGCCGGGTCCGCGCCGATGCCGACCGGAACAGTGAAGGCCGTGACGCCGGGCTGTAGCGCCGTCATCTGTGGGCGGGCCATGACTTTGGCCGCCGCGAAACGCAGCATCAGCTTGTCGTTCAGCTCCCACACCAGGTTCATTGACGGCAGGGTGTCGTTGTACTGGTTGTCGTTCTCCACCGGACGGCCGCTGGGCGAGCGTCCGCGGGAATCGATCTTGGTCTCGGCGCGACGCAGCCCGGCGTTGCCGCGCAGTTCGCCCATGAACAGCGGCACGCGGAAGTCCATCTGGCCATAGTAGGACAGGCTGTCCTCATCGACCCAGAAGGTGTTGACCCCGCCGTTGCGCAGGTCCGACAGACGCCAGTCGCCCCAGGCGTTGATGCAGTCGCAGTCGAAGCCGAAGCGGTTCTTGAAGGCTTCCAGATTGGGCGCGAAGAAGCTGGTCGGGGTGCCTTCGGGCACGTTCAGTCCGTCGCCCCAGCTGACCAGCTGTCCCATCTGGCCGACGGTCGTGGCGGCCGCCAGTCCGGAGCGCACGCCCTCCAGCAGCGACGGGTTCATCGTGTCGCTGATCAGCCGTTCGTAGCGCGTGTAGTAGAAGTCGAACTTGCGCTTGCCGATGCCGAACTTGAACGTGAAGTCGTCGTTCAGATCCCAGACGAAGTCGGCCTTGGCGGTCCGGTAGCCGTTCTCGGTGATGGTGCGGTAGTTGCGAATGGCCGAATAGCCCTTCACGAAGTCCCAACTGTTCGGATTGGCCACGTCGAAGCCGAACTTCATGATCGGCATATCGCCGCCTTCGCGGTCGTCGTAGACGAAGTAGTCATTGCCCGCGACGCCCTGGCCCGAATCGAGCCGGATGAAGTCGACCAGCAGGCCGGTGTTCTCATTGGTCGACTTGGAATCGCCGACCAGCAGCGACATGCGGAAGGTGTCGCTGAACTCGTGCTCGATATTGATCGAGTTCTGGCGGAATTCGGTAGTGTAGCCGCCCTGATCGACCGCCGAGCGGAAGTCGACGTTGCCCAGCACCAGATAGTTGGCGTTGGCGCCCGTCTCGCTCAACCCCGCATCGATCAACCGCACCGACGGCCGGCCGATGAACGCGCCCCGCATGGCCAGATACTGGGGGTGCGCGACGTAACCGACCGATCCCGGCTGGTTGTAGTAGTCGTAGACGTCCAGGTTGTTGGGATTGAAGCTGCCCGTTCCGGCGGCCAGATTCTGGTTGGTCGCGCCGGGCGCCGTGGTGAAGATCGGGGTGGAGCCATACAGCGACTGGCCGCAGTCGATCGCGTCGCGGAACTCGGTCGCGGCCTGAGTCGCGCAGTTGGCGTAGGCGGCGCGGCGGTTGGCGTAGGAGTTGTTGGTCGCGCTGGTCGTCGGATAGGTCTGATAGCTGAACGCCGTGGTGGTGCGGTTGCCGTTGGTGTTGTTGCGGTTCAGGCCCACCGGGCCGATCTGATAGTTGGTCGAAATCTGCGTCATCTTCGAATACAGATTGTCGAAGTTGATCGTGGTCCGCTCGGTCGGACGCCACTGACCCGACAGGGTCACCCCCAGCCGGTCCTGCTCCACGTCGCGGTGGTTCAGCGTCGCCAGAGCCGGAATGCGCACCAGCGAGCCGCGCGTCGCGCCGCCGTTGATCAGATTGTAGGCGGCCGGGTTCGAGCCGATCAGCAGATTGCGCGCCTCCGGATTGGTGACGCGGGGCAGGGCGGTCGCCGGATTGGTGCCGATGGGCAGGGCGAAGCCCTGGTGATCGCCTGCAGCGTTGGTCCCCACGTTATTGAAGGTCGCGCCGCGATAGGTGTAGTCGAACGAGCCGACCTGACGCGAGTAGCTGTCGATGGCCTGCGTGCGCTCATTGTAGGCGACCGAGCCCAGAAGCCCGAACTCGCCGATCTTGCTGGTCCAGCGATCGGACGCCAGCAAGGCGAGGCGCGGATTGTGAGTGCCGCCGTTCTCGTAATAGGCGTCCTGAAGCGTCAGGGCCAGGCGGCGTTCCTTGAAGTCGAACGGACGTCCCGAGATCAGATCGACCGTGGCGCCCAGCGAACCCTCGTCCGTCTGGGCGTCGGCGGACTTCTGAACCTTCAGTGAGTTGAACAGCTCGGACGCGAAGGTGTTGAACTGGAAGCCCCGGTCGCGACGCAGGGCGCCGTCGGCATTGCTGGCGCCCGAGGTGGACAGGGTCTCCAACCCGTTCAGACGCACGCGGGTGAAGTCGCCGCCCAGGCCGCGCACCGAGATCGAGTTGCCTTCGCCGTTCTCGCGGTCGATCGACACGCCCGGAATCCGCTGCAGCGACTCCGCCAGGTTGGCGTCCGGGAAGTCGGCGATGTCCTCGGCGTTGATGACGTCGACGATGGTGTTGGAGCGGCGCTTTTCGGTCAGGGCGCTGGCCAGCGACGCACGGATGCCGGTGACGACGATCTCACCGACTTCGGTGGCGTCCTGGCTCTGGCTCTCTTGAGCTTGAACCGGGGCCACGAACAGCATGGCCCCCACAACGAGCGCCGCTGGCGAAACGGCCGCGCGCAGGTATCCCGTATGTTGGTTTCGCATAGTTCCCTCCGCTCTTGTCGTGCTCCGTGCCTCTTGGCGGGCCGGATGCCGACAGTCCCCTGTCCCTCAAATATCGAGGAACTCCAAAATCTCGTGATGAAATCGACGCGCCCTAAGTGTCAATGTCACCGGTGTCATAAAACGAAAACCTGTGTTTCGCCACACCAAAAATGTGCTCGTTTATTACAGCGCCTTGAACTTGAAATTCTTGAACCGCGCCTCGCCCTCGCCGGCGGCGTATATGCCGGGCCGCAGCATCATGAAGCCGCCACGGACGTTCTGGTTGTAGCCCGAGACCTCCATGCCCCGGTCGAACCGGTTCCAGGTCACGCCGTCGCCGGAGGTGTCGAAATAGACGTTCTGATAGGCGTTGGTCAGGCGGATGAACATGCGCCGGCCGTGCGGATTGGCCGGCCGGCCCCGCTCAATCCCGTACTGGTGTGTGACATAGCGGGTCGCGTCGAAACCGAGGCCGGCATACAGCGCCCGGTCGTAGAACAGGATCAGGCCCGCCACCGCGCCGGGATCGATCTCGACCTCACACTCGATCTGATAGGCCTGCTCGCCCTGGACGAAGGTCAGGGGCGAGCAATCGACCGGCGCCTTGCCCTTGGCGCGCATGTGCAGGACGCCGTTTTCGCGACGCAGCCGATCCTTCTCGTTCGGCTGCGGGTCGTAGAAGCTCCACTGGATGCCGAACTTGTCCGTCGAGAAGTCGTCCGACAGGGCCATGCCGTGCGGCAGGGCCTGGCCGCCGCGCGGCATCGCGATGGGCTGGGACAGGTCGCCGCCCTTGGCGCGGAGCCAGCCGTCGTCGGTCCACTCGATGGGGTCCAGCAGGGTCTGACGGCCCAGGCTCCAATAGGCGTTTTCATAGCCGTGATAGACCATCCACCAGTCGCCGTCGGTCGGTCCCTCGACCAGGGTGGCATGGCCGCGCGACCACCATTTCTCGGCACCCGAAGCGGTGCGGACGATGGGGTTGTGCGGGCAGTCTTTCCACGGGCCGTCGATCGACTTCGACCGTGCGGCGATGACCATATGGCCGGTGGGCGGGCCGGCCGTGCCGCCGATGGCGGTGATCATGTAGAAATAGTCGCCGCGCCGCAGCAGCTTGGGCCCTTCCTGGGCGAAGCCTTCGACGATCCAGTCGTCAGGATAGCGCCAGGCCTTGTAGACGCCTCGCTCGACCGGGCCGTCGGTGGCCAGGCCGTCATCGGTTAGCTTCACCCGGTCGCCGCCGTTCAGGAACAGATAGCGTTTGCCGTCCTCGCCGACGATGTGGCCGGGATCGATGTTGGCCGGGATCTTCAGGTCGATCGGCTCGCTCCACGGCCCCTCGATCCTGTCCGCCCAGATGACGTAGTTGGAGCGATACTCGGGGAAGCGGGCGGGGATGTAACAGTAGAATTTGCCCTGGTGCTTGATCAGCTCCGGCGCCCAGACCGAACCGATGTTCGTCGTCAGGGCCGCGACGACCGGCTGCCAGTTCACCAGATCGCGCGAATGCCAGATGTGGATGCCCGGCACCGACTCGAATGACGAAAAGGTCATGTAGTAGTCGTCGCCGTCCTTCAGGATCGACGGATCGGGGTGGTCGCCCGACATGATGGGGTTGAGGAAGGTCCCGTTCCCCAGATCGGCCATGCGCTGACCCTCGATCCCCCGACGCCACTTCATCGACGCCCATTCGCGACCCAAGGGCGCGGCCTCCTCGTTTGTCTGGGCGAAGGTCGCGCGCACGGGCAGTGCCGCTACGGCGACGCCGCTCAACAAGCCGGTCAGGGCGGCGCGGCGGTCGATGGGTTTCATGGGCGTTCCATTTGTCGTTGTCATTTGGACGGGCGAGCGGCGGCGATGATCGCTCGAAATGACACCGATGGACAGAGCGTGAAATCGGATTAGTTTTTGCGGTCTGCTAGCGGGGGAATGGACTTGAAGAAATGCGCCGTCGGATCATTCGCAAAGCTCTGGGTTATCTCGCTTCCGAACGAACGCTATCTCGGGACGCAGGATCTTCGGATACGGGCGATGAGCGTCTAGCCGTGAGCCACAGAAATCGCGACCTGACACTTCAGCCGTTCGGGCAAACAGGATTGCTTTGAACGCCCGGTTGGAGTCTTGGCCCGTACGTTGCCTGATCTGCGACGGTGCCCCATCATGTGGGCAAAGTTCGCTACTAGGCCGCCAAGACCGACCCAGATGACGCCAGCCATTCCAGTTCATCGCCGTAGGGATGGCAGTGGGCAAGGACGCGGGTTTCGCCGGTGGGCCAGGCTGTCAGGCGCAGTTCGACGTGGCTGCGGTCGCGGGTCCATTCGAAGCTGATCCAGAGCAACGGGTGGTCAGCGTCGGCGCGGCGGCCGGCGGTCGAGAGCAACGCTGTGATCTGGCGACGGTCGTCGTCGCTGAGATATTGCAGCACCATGGTGTGCATGACGACGCGGCAGCGCCCGGCCGGCTGAGGTTCGGCCAGCCGGTCGGCCAGCCAAGGCACGGCGTCGCCCTGATCGATGCGCGGCGGATGATCGGCGGCGATGAGCAGGGCGTTCTCGAGGCGTCGGGTGCGCGCCGGCTGGTCAGCCCAGGCGAAGGCCAGCAGCCGCTCGCGATGCGCCGGGTCTGCGGCGTTCAACGGGTTTAGATCGACGCCGCGCGCCGCCGCGATGGAGACCGGGCCGACCTTCGGCGATGCGCCCAGCCACAGGGGCTCGATCTGCACGTCCGAGAAGGGATCGCCAGCTGACGCTGAGCCAAGGGCATAGGCGTAGCGATCCAGATTCAGGTTCAGGCCGCAGCTGGACCCGAGCTCGAGCAACTCGAAGGGCATGGCGCGATCCAGAGGGGCGGCCATCAGCGCGCTCATCAGCGCGGCGGCGCGCGCCACCTCGTTCGTTTGCGGCGGATGGAGGATCCAGTCGGCGATGTATTGATCGTTCCGGGCCAGGGCGTCGACCACGGCCGCGTCGAAGTCGGTGTGTTCGCGACGATAGAGGCTAGTCAGGGCATAGGACCGGCCCGCGCGCGCCAAGGCGTGAAGGGCGCCGTTCAAACGTAGAGCCAAGGCGGCTGCGGCCTGATCTCCCGGCCAGTCATACAGTCGGGCAGCGGTGAGCGGCGCGTGCGGCAGCTGCCGGCTTGCGGCTTCGAGAACGCGGGCGACAAAGGGCGACCCCATGGCGCGGCAGCGGTCGGCCTGGGCCGCGAGTTCTTGGGTGAAACGGTCGGCGACGGGGCAGATCATCCAGTCACCAATGGCATCGTCACGCGTTCCGAATAAAACGAACTGTTACTTGTGTGCCCCAAGTTCGAAAAGTATTCGCTCAAGGGTTGCGCCCTGACGTTGCTTGAAGCGCGGACGGGATGGGTGACTTACCTATGATCACCTCGCTTAACAGCGCGTGAATCTCGCGAAATTCAGGTCCGGTCGATGTAAGCGGCCAAGCGTCTCCAGCTTAACTATCTTTTTAGTCGTTCCGTCATAGGAGTGGATAGTCACCTGAAAAACAGGGTGTTTTGCGTAGCTCGAACCAAGACCGGGCTGTGCGCAGTGGCGTCAGCTGAGTAATTAGCTGCCCCTAGGTAAGTATAAGTGCGTAACGGGGGCGAGCTCATGATGTCCAAGATGCGAATTCCGAAGAAGCTGCGGCTTTCCTTCACCCTGATCTGCGTCTCGGCGGCGGTCATGATGGCGGTGTTCTTCGCCACGATCATGATGATCCGCGCGTCCATCGAGAGCAACAATCTCAGCCGCACGATCGAGGCGCAGGCGATGTCGCTGGAAACCGCGATCCTGCGTCAGAACAGCCAGTTTCGAGGCTTTCTGGTCACCGGCGACGAGACCTATCTGAAATCCTACTACGAAGGGCGCGACGAGTTCGACAAGGTCGTCGTCGAACTGAAGGGTCAGCTGGGCGACGTGGAAAAACAGGCGCTGCTCGAAAAGTCGCGCCTGGCCACCCTGGCTTGGAGGGCCGATTGGGGCGATCGCATAATCGCCGAGGTTCGCGCCGGCAAGCGCGAGCAGGCGCAGCAAGAAGTCCGTGACGCGGGCAAGAAGGTTCTGGTCAGCGACGCCGTCCTGCCTCTGCGAGACCTGCGTGAGGCTGAAGCCGCCGTCACCGACAAAAATCTGGAACGTCAGCAGGCTGCGATCGTCACCGCGATCATCGCCCTGATCGTCGGCGGCATCGCCCTGATCACGATCGCCATGGTCCTGTCGGCCATGCTCAGCCGCATGATCGCGCGTCCGATCACGGTCCTGACCGAAGCCATGGGCCAGTTGGCCAAGGGCGACAACGACATCGTCGTGGACGCCAGCCATGCCGACGAACTGGGCGACATGGCGCGCGCGGTCCTGGTGTTCCGCGACACGGCTCTGGCCAAGGCCGAGGCCGAACGGGCCAAGGCGGCCGCCGATCTGGCCAAGGACGCCGCCGAGCGCGAGAAGATCGTCGCCGACGCCGCGCAACGTCACGTCGTCGAGGAGCTCGACACAGCTCTGGAAGCCTTGGCCGCCGGTGATTTGACCCACACCATTCGCACGCCGTTCGCCCCGGAATATGAGCGCCTGCGCACGGCCTTCAACGTGGCGGTCCAGGGTCTGGAAGAAAGCCTGGCCAGCGTCGCCGGTTCGGCACAGAGCGTTCGCCTGGGCGCCACCCAAATCTGCTCGGCGTCCGAAACCCTGTCGTTGCGAACCGAACAGCAGGCGTCCAGCCTGCAGCAAACCACCACCGCCACCAACCACGTCACCGACATGGTCGGCGACACGGCGCGCAGCGCGGCCAACGCCCGCAACGCCATCACCCTGGCCAATGGCGACGCCGCGGACGGTCGCGTGATCGTTGAAGAAGCGATCGTCGCCATGGACGCCATCAAGGCCGGATCGCAGGAGATCGGCGAGATCATCAACATGATCGACGCCATCGCCCTACAGACCAATCTTCTGGCCCTGAACGCCGGCGTCGAGGCCGCGCGGGCGGGCGATGCGGGGCGTGGGTTCGCCGTGGTCGCGGGCGAGGTGCGCGAACTGGCCAAACGCACCGTCGACGCCGCCAAGGACATCAAGCAGCTGATCAGCCGCTCTTCGGACGAGGTGCGGCTGGGCGTCGACCGAGTCGGCGAAACGAGCGAGATGCTGGCGCGGGTCGTGTCCAAGATCGGCGACGCCAACACCCTGATCGTGGACATCGCGCAAGGAGCGCAGGTCCAGTCCGAGAACCTGAAGCAGGTCAACAGCGCCGTCGGTAGCATGGACCGCATGACCCAGCAGAACGCCGCCATGGCGGAAGAGGCGACGGCGGCGGCGCGCATCCTGGCGACCGAAGCCGATGAGCTGGCGACCCTGGTTTCCAGATTCCGGCTGAATACGACGACCTCGGCCGCGCCGGCGCCTCGCCGGGACACCGCGTCCGCCCCGAGGCCGGCGCCCAAGGTTATCCGCACGGTCGGTGCGCTCGCCCTGTCGAGCGAAGCGGCCGATGACGACTGGAACGAGTTTTAAGATATCAAGCCAGTTGAGTGTAGAAGAAATCGGCGCAGCAATCCGATCTTTGTAAGCGCCGTTATGTCAGTATTAATCCGTAGTCTGGCATTATAAATCATCAAACACATCCGTGTTTTATTGATAACAGCCATGCAAGAAACTGCATGGAAGAATTTCCGAACGAAAATCAGTTGTCCAGTCTCTGCACTGCAAGACAACGCCTTGGAGGCTTCCTTGAAATCCCTGTACCTCACGGCTGCGTTTGCGCCGCTTATCCTCGCCATGCCTGCTCATGCGCAGACGCAGCCTGCGCCGCAGCGCCAGACGGCGTGGGAGGCCAGCCGGACGCGGGCCAATGACGACGTGATCGTGACGGGCGTGGCCAAGGCGCGCGACAGGCTGGACAGCGCGACCTCCACCAGCTCGATCAACGATGTCGAGATCGCCAAGATCGGCGCCTATTCCGTCAACGACCTGTTCCGCACCATCCCCGGCATTCGCGCCGAGGCCAGCACGGGCGAGACCAACGGCAACTATACGATCCGCGGCCTGCCCATGGTCAGCACCGGCGCGAAGTACCTGCAATTCCAGGAAGACGGTCTGCCGGTCCTGGAGTTCGGCGACATCCTGGCGCTGACGTCCGACTATTTCATGCGCTACGACTTCAACGTCGGCCAGATCGAGTCCATCCGCGGCGGGTCGTCCTCGACCTTCGCCTCCAACGCGCCGGGCGGCGTGATCAACCTGATCTCGCAGACGGGTGAGGTCGAAGGCGGCTCGGTCCAGGTGTCTTCGGGCCTGGATTACGACACCTACCGCGGCGACTTCAGCTATGGCGGTCACCTGAGCGACACCGTGCGCTTCCACGTCGGCGGCTTCTATCGCGAGGGTGAAGGCCCGCGCGACGCCGGCTTCACGGGCAACAAGGGCGGCCAGATCAAGGCCAACATCACCAAGACCTTCGACGGCGGCTTCGTGCGTCTGTACGGCAAGATCCTGGATGACACCGTCGTCGCCTATGGTCCGACGCCTCTGCTGGTGTCCGGCACGAACGACGATCCCAACTACAGCGACGTTCCCAACTTCTCGATGACGCGCGACACCCTGACGTCGCGCAACACCACGGTGTTCCCGCTGCTGGACGGCGACAACAACCTGAAGCGCGTCAATCTGCAGGACGGCAATCAGGTTCAGGTGCGCGCGTTGGGCTTCCAGACCCGCTTCAACCTGCACGGCTGGACGATTTCCGAGCACATGCGCTATGCGCAGCAATCTGGTGATCAGTCGTTCAACTACCCGCTGGCCGTGGTGCCGGCGGCCCAGGCGCCGCTGGCGTTCGGTCGTCGTCCCGGAACCCTGGCCTACGCCACAGGTCCGCGCGCCGGTCAGGCGATCACCAGCCCGACGACCCTGAACGGCAACGGCCTGCTGGCCTATTCGACCCTGGTCCACACCGACATCGACAGCCTGGACAACTTCACCAACGATCTGCGCGCCAACCGCGTCTGGAAGATCGGCGGCGGCGACCTGACGACCACCGTTGGCGTCTATTCGGCCCAGCAGGATCTGAAGTTCGATCGCCAGTATATCCCCTTCCTTCAGGACGTCGTGGGCGGCGGAAACTCGGCCCTGGTCGATATCTTCAATACGAACGGCACGCCCCGCACCCAGGACGGCGTGGTCAACTTCTTCGGTCCCTCGGGCGCCGGGTCGAACTCGCGCACCGATGTGACCTACAAGGTGCTGGCTCCTTATGCCTCGCTGAACTACCGGCTGGGCAAGCTGGCGCTGGGTGGGTCGATCCGTTTCGACAGCGGCGACGTCAGCGGCCGCACGGTCGCCAACGGCCTGACCGACGTTCGCACCATCGACGTGGACAACGATGGCGTCATCTCGGAAGCCGAGCGCACCTTCGCCTTCGCGCCGGCGGCCAGCGCAACCCCGGTCGACTACGACTACGACTATGTCTCGTATTCGCTCAGCGCCAACTATCGCGTGTCGGACAGCTTCTCGACCTTCGCCCGTTACAGCGAGGGCGCGCGCGCCGCGGCGGACAAGATCCTGCGCTCGCCGGCCATCAGCAATGTCGACGGCGACCTGCTGCAGGCTGACGCGGCCTATGATCCGGTGAACCAGGCCGAGATCGGCATGAAGTACCGGGCCAACGGCCTGTTCGCCAACGTCACGGGCTTCTGGGCCGAGGTCAGCGAGACCAACCAGCAGATCCGCGCGGATGCCGGCGGCGTCACTCGTCTGGTGCTGGTCCAGCGCAGCTACGAGGCCAAGGGCGCCGAATTCGAGGCCGGCGTGCGTCACGGTCCGTTCAGCCTGACCGGCAGCGCCACCGTCACCAGCGCCGAGATCACCAAGGCCGAGGATGCGGCCCTGGTCGGCAACTCGCCGCGCCGTCAGGCCGACCTGATCTTCCAGGTCATGCCGCAGTACGAGACGGACCTGTTCACGGTCGGCGCCAGCGTCGTCGGCACGACCGAGAGCTATACGCAGGACGTCAACCAACTGAAGATGCCGGGCTACGCGACCGTCAACGCCTTCGTCCAGGTGCGCCCCATCGATCGCGTCGTGCTGTCGGTGACCGCCAACAACCTGTTCGATGAAACCGCCCTGACGGAGGTGTCGGCCGACAGCCTGCCCGCCAGCGGCGTGGTCCTGGCCCAGGCCCTGCCTGGTCGCACCGTCACGGCGGCCGTCCGCTTCTACTTCTGACGCAAAGCAGGCTTCCGGACGCGAGCCCGGAAGCCTGTTCTGTCAGGGGCTATATCCAATGACAGCGGGCGGCGTTGTTGAGAAGGCGGGCGGATTCGAAGATCAGGTGATCGGCGGACAGGGGCTTGGGGATGACGACGTCGGCGCCGGCGCGTGAGGCCAGATCGCGATGGTTGGACGAGGCGTTGGCGGTGAGCATGGCAATGGGAAGCCTGTTGACCTCCCGTTGCTGTTCGCCTCTGCGGATGCTGCGGATGGCCTCGACGCCGTCCATGACCGGCATCTGCATGTCCATCATGATCAGGTCGTAGGCGTGCGCTGACCACAGATCGACGGCTTCCTGGCCGTTTTCGGCGACATCGATCTGACAGCCGAAGCCGCTGAGGAGCGCCTGGACGACCTGCTGGTTGACGAGATTGTCCTCCGCCAAGAGGATCCGCGCGCCGTAGAGTCGATCCAGCGCTTCCACATGGCTCTCGCCTTCGTGGGTGATCTCGCCACTGGGATTCATCGGCAAGTCGAGAACGAAGAGCGTTCCCCGACCGGGCTTTGAACGCACCCTAAGGCGGCCGCTCATCAGCTCCGCCAGACGACGACTGATGGAGAGGCCAAGGCCCGTGCCGCCGAACCGCCGCGAGATGGAGTCGTCGGCCTGGCTGAACGGCGAGAACAGCAGTTTGGCCGTCGATCGATCAAAGCCCATGCCGGTATCGGCGACGCGGATGCGAAGACGCCCGGACGGCTTAGAGTAGCGCCCATCGACCAGCACCTGGCCGACTGCAGTGAACTTGATGGCGTTGGAGACCAGGTTCAGCACGACCTGACGCAGGCGGGCCCCGTCGCCCATGAGGTGGGGCGGAAGACCGTCGAACCGGGAGATCAGCTCAAGTCCCTTTTCGCTGGCCAGCGGCCGCATCAGATCGACCGCGCCGGAAATGGTGTCGGACGGCGCAAAGGGTTCGTTGACCAGGTTCATCTCGCCGGCCTGGATTTTGGACAGGTCCAGCACATCGTCCAGGATGCGCCTCAACGTCTCGCCGGACTTGATGATCAGATCGACCTTCTGGCGCGCATCGTCGGGCAGGTCGGCGCCTGACAGCGACTGCGCCAGGCCCAGGACGCCGTTCAACGGCGTGCGGACCTCATGGCTCATGGTCGCGAGGAAGGTGTCGCGCAGCGCGGCGGCGCGTTCGGCGACGAGCCGCGCTTCCGAAAGGGCCTCCAGAGCCAGCACATGTTCGGTCACCTCGAAACGGATGGCCGTATAGGACGTCGGGCCCTCGGGACCGCTGAGCGCCGGCACGATCGTCGTATCGACCCAATAGAGGCTGCCGTCCTTGCGACGGTTCCGCAACGTGCCGGTCCAGACCTTGCCGCTGCGGATCGTGCGATACAGATCCTGGAAGAAGGCCTTGGAATGCAGGCCGGAGTTCACGATCCGATGGGTCGAGCCGATCAACTCTTCTCGGCTGTAACCGCTGACTGCGACGAACTTCTCGTTGCAGTCGGTGATGACCCCATGTCGATCGGTCGTCACCAGGATAGCGGCGACTTCGAGCGCTCTTCGAAGTTCAGCATCAAGCGCGCCTCCCGTGCTTATTCCCAGCGATCGGGCCGCCGTGACAGGGTGGGCGGGATGTCTTTTGACCGACGCCATCGGCTCTTTCCGGTTGTTGCCTCGCCCACTCTGTTCCCAAAGGCTTGCGCGGCAATCTAGGATTGCGCCGGTATGAGATGATTTCCTTCTGGATGCGCTGTTAGGGGTTCGGTAGCCCTAAGAGTTGATCTTCGTCTATCTTGCAGGTTGCGGCCAATCCTGTCACACCGGACCTATGGGTGTTCGGGGGACGATGGACGAGTTCACCGTGCGGGAGTTCGATGATCCCGCCATGGCGCTCTATGCGCTCGACACCGCCTTGCTTGAGCTTGATCGCCAGCTTGATCGCGTCCTGCGCGCCGATGGTCAAAGCAATGCCGCCGTCCGCGCCTTGAGCTTGATCGCCGGCGAGGGCCGTCGCGGGGTCAAACAATGCGCTCTGGGATCGACGCTTCAGGCGCCGCCGGCCTCGCTATCGCGGCTGGTCGATCATTTGGTTCGCGCTGACCTGGTCAAGCGTTCGCCCCATCCAAACGACCGGCGGGTCACCATGCTGGAAATCACCGAGGCAGGCCGCGCCGTTCTGGACGATCGGCGGTCGCAATACGGTCGTCTGGCCGGCCTTTTGACCAGCGAGGGTCTGAAGACTGCCGCCCAGCTGATCCCGCTGCTGCAGGCCATGGCGAAGGACGTCGGTCACGCCGCGACCTGACGTCAGACCGGCGCAAACAATGCTTCCGCTGTGAAACAGTCTACAGGCTGAAGGGACTTCAACCGGCTTTTAGATCGAACCTCGTCCAACTGACCGCCATGCAAGGGGGCCGTCATGTCGGACGCAATGAATCTGGATCAAAGACTTCGCTTCTTGAAGCTGGATAAGGCCGCAAGGTCTCGGCTCGCCGACGCCAGACCCGTCATCGAGGCGGCGCTTCAGCCCAGTCTTGAAGCCTTTTACGCCCAGGTTCGCGCGACGCCTGACGTGGCCCGCTTCTTCGGCGTGGAGAGCCAGATCGCGGGGGCCAAGGACGCCCAGGCGCGACACTGGGGCCTGATCGCCTCGGGCGCCTTTGATCCGGCCTATGTCGAGGGCGTGCGCCGCATCGGCCAAACCCACGCCCGGATCGGCCTGGAGCCGCGCTGGTATATCGGCGGCTACGCCCTGGTCCTGGAAGGGCTGATCGAGGCGATCGTCACATCCCACGCCAAGACGCGGTCGCTGTTTTCGAAGCGCGACGACGGCAAGGCCTTGTCTGCGACACTGGCCAGCGTTGTGAAGGCCGCCATGCTCGACATGGATTTCGTCATTTCGCTGTATCTGGAAGCCTCCGAGACCAAGCGCTTGGAGGCGGACCAGAAGCGCGCAGAGGCCGAGGCCGAGCAGACGCGGGTGGTGGAGGATACGGCGGCGGCTCTGGCGGCCCTGGCGCAGGGCGATCTGCGAACCCGCATCGCGTCCGACTTTACCGGTGGCTACGCGCGCCTGAAGACCGACTTCAACACCGCCATGCAGCGTTTGGACGACGCCATGGCCGAGATCGCCGGCAATACGGGCGCCATGCAACTGGGCGCCGCCGAAATCAGCGAAGCCGCCGACGACCTGTCGCGGCGCACCGAGAATCAGGCGGCGACGCTGGAGGAAACGGCGGCCGCGCTGGACGAGATCACCGCCACGGTGAAGCGGGCGGCCGAAGGCGCCAGTCGCGCCGCCGCGGTCGTGGAAACCTCGCGTCAATCCGCCGAGCAGTCGCGCGAGGTGGTCAGTCGCGCCGTCGCGGCCATGACCGCGATCGAACAGTCGTCGTCGCAAATCAACCAGATCATCGGCGTCATCGACGAGATCGCCTTCCAAACCAACCTTCTGGCCTTGAACGCGGGCGTCGAGGCCGCGCGCGCGGGCGACGCGGGGCGAGGGTTCGCCGTAGTGGCCTCCGAGGTTCGGGCCCTGGCGCAGCGCTCCGCAGAGGCGGCCAAGGAGATCAAGTCGCTGATCACCACCTCGTCCGTCCAGGTGAAGTCGGGCGTCACCCTGGTCGCGGAAACGGGCGAGGCCCTGTCGTCCATCGTCAAGCGCGTCGCCGAAATCGACGAGCTCATGAACGAGATTACGGCCTCGACGCGCGAGCAGTCGACGGCGCTGGAAGAGGTCAACACCGCCGTCAACCAGATGGACCAGGTGACCCAGCAGAACGCCGCCATGGTCGAACAGTCGACGGCGGCCAGCCACAGCCTGACCTCTGAAAGCCGTCAGCTGTCGGATCTGGTCCAGCGCTTCAGCCTGACGCGCGAAACCGCGCTGAGCAGCCAAGCTCTCGCCGCGCCGGCGCCGCGCAAGGCGAGCGCGGCCCGGCCTACGCGCTCAACCGCGCTGCGATCCTCCGGCTCGGCCGCGCTGGCCGTCGTGGAGGAGGCGGACACGGCCGGCTGGGAGGAGTTCTGAAGATGAGCGAAGGAAGCGCGAGCTACCGGATGACCTTGGCCTGCGGACGGCTTCTGATGCTCGACGAGATCAATGCGCTGACGTCGCGCTGGAACGAAGCCCTGGCCGCCAGCCAGACCGACGAACAGACCTTCCAGACCATATCCAACGCCTGGCGCGACATGGGCGCCTTCATCAGCCGCGCCGTCTTTCAGAACGCCGCCGACGTTCGCCGACTATCGCTCGAACACCGCTGCCAAAGCGCCGGCAACGACAATGGCTAGCGGACGGGGCTCCCTATTCGGCTGCGATCATTACGGCTGGTGGGCGTGACATCAGCACAATCATCAGCAGACCAAGGGCGGACGCGCCGGCGCCTGCCAGAGCGACAGCTGGATAGCCGAGGCCGCCGGCGATGACGGCGCCGCCCAGAGCGGCCCCGATGGCGTTGCCGAGATTGAAGGCGCCGATGTTGACGGCCGAAGCCAGGTTCGGGGCCTCACGCGCTGCATCCATCACGCGAACCTGAAGCGGCGGCACGAGCGCGAAGCTGGCGATGCCCCACAGGAAGATGAGAACGGCGCTTACGCTGGCCAAAGGCATGGCCACGGCGAAGGTCAGCAGGACGAACGACAGGCCGGCGAGGGTGACGATCAGCGTGCGATCGACGGAACGATCAGCAAACTTGCCTCCGACCCAGTTGCCGACGGTCAGCCCCAGCCCATAGAGAACGAGCATCGCGGTGACGAAACCCAGCGACGCACCGGTCTGTTCGCGCAGGATCGGCGTGATGTAGGTGAAGACGGTGAACATGGCGCTCGAGCCGATAACGGTCAGGGCCAAGGCCGAAAGGACGCGTCTGCGGCCAAGCACGCGCAGTTCAGCCAACATGTCGCCGGCGGCAGGTGCGGCGGCTTTCGGTAGCGTTAGGGCGAGGGCCGCCATCACCATGACGCCGATCATCGCAATGCCCCAGAAGCTGGCCCGCCATCCCAAGGTTTCCCCAGCCCAGGTGGCCAGAGGCACGCCCACGACATTGGCGATGGTCAAGCCCATGAACATGGCAGCCACCGCCCCGGCCTTGCGGTCTGGCGGCACGAGCCCGGCCGCGACAATAGCGCCGACCCCAAAGAAGGCGCCATGGTTCAGCGACGTGATGATCCGCGCGATCATCAGCAGGGCGTAGTTGTCAGCGAGCGCAGACAGCGCATTGCCAATCGTGAAGATGCCGGCGAGCCCGATGAGCAGGGTGCGGCGAGGAACGCGGCCTGTGGCCAGGGTCATCAAGGGCGCGCCCAGGACGACGCCCAGAGCGTAGGCGCTGATCAGCAGACCGGCCGATGGAATAGACACGCTTAGATCGGTTGCAATGACGGGCAACAGCCCCATCGGGGCGAACTCGGTCACGCCGATGCCGAACGCGCCGGCGGCAAGCGCCAGCAGGGGAGGGTTGAGTTTCATAGGATGGAAATCCGCAGACCAATAAGACTTGCGCACAGATGGACGCGGTCGTGCCCAGCGGTTAGGCCTTCCGAAAGCGAAGGATTTTTGAAATGCACGCAAAGGCGCCGTCAGCGGGCGCAGATCGCGCTCGCGACATGGAGGTGTTCGCGGCCGTGGCTGCGGCCGGCAGCTTTTCAGCCGCAGGTCGGGTTCTTGGGCTGACGCCATCGGCCGTAAGCCGAACGATCGATCGGATCGAGGCGCGACTGGGCGTGCGGCTCGTTCTGAGGACAACCCGCGCATTGACGTTGACGGCCGAAGGCCAGGCCTATCTCAGCGCCGCAAGGAGAATTGTCGCCGACCTGGATGAGGCTGAACAGTCCATTTCGGACCAGGGCGCGCCGCAGGGACGCCTAAGGGTTAGCGCATCCCTGGCGCACGGTCGGCAGGTGGTTGTGCCGCTGATCGGCGCGTTCGTGGCGCGCTACCCGCAAATCCTCGTCGATATCAATCTGACGGATAATGTCGTGGATGTCGCGGCTGGACAGGCCGATGTCGCCATTCGTTTTGGGCCGTTGCTGGACAGTCCGCTGACGGCGCGACGGCTGGGTGAGACGGGGCGAACGATCGTGGCGTCGCCGGCCTATCTCGCGCGTCGCGGCGTGCCGCGCGCGCCGGAGGACCTGCACCAACATGACTGTCTCAACTTCAACTTCCGAAGGTTGGAGCCCGTATGGCCCTTCCAACGGGACGGTCGTGACTATGCACTCACGGTTCGCGGCCCCGTCGAAGCGAACAATGGAGAGAGCCTGACGCAACTTGCGCTGGCCGGCGTCGGCGTAACGCGTGTGGGCAACTTCAGCGTCGCCGACGCGATCGCGAAGGGTGAGCTCGTGCCGCTGCTCGAAGATTTCAATCCTGGTGATCGTGAGCCCATCCATGCCGTATTCGTCGGCGGCGCCAGCGTTCCCGCTCGCGTCCGGGTGTTCGTCGACTTCTTGGTCGATCAACTGCGGCCACGGTCGGTTGCAAAGGACGCGACCGAAGTCGCCCTTAGTGCTGAAACGGGGTGATCGCGGCAATTCGTCGTAGAAATGATCCGCGCGGAACCGTCACAGCTGGCTTGGCTTTTCCATTTCACGGGGATCAGGAGATCCAGCAAGGGGCGAGGGTGCAGGTTTGAGTTGGATGCCGTATTGCGGTCCTGCGCCAGCTTTTGGCGAGTGGCGCTGGAATCTTGATCCGATCCTGTTGGCCGTCCTCGTTGCAGCCGCGGGCGTGGTCCTTTGGCGGTTGGAAGGGCGGCGGCGCGGCTATGGTCTGGCGGCTGTCGCTGTTTTAGCCGTTGGATTTGTCTCCCCGCTGTGCGCCCTCAGTTCGGCGCTGTTCTCGGCGCGGACGGTGCATCATGTGCTGTTGGTCGGCGTCGCCGCGCCGTTGCTGGCGGCGGCCCTGCCGATAAAACGATATGGATCGCTGATCCTGGCGACGGCGGTGCAGGCGGTGGTGTTCTGGGCTTGGCATGCGCCTGATGCTTATGGCGCCGCCCTGTCGAACAATGCGGTCTATTGGGTGATGCAGATCAGTCTGCTGGCGAGCGCCGTTTGGTTCTGGTGCGCGGCGCGGTCGGCGTCTGCACCGGCGGCGGTCATCGCCCTGTTGGCGGCCATGCTGGCGATGGGGCTGGTTGGTGCGGTGCTGACCTTTGCGGGGCAGGCGGTTTATGCGCCCCATGCCTATTCGACCCTGGCCTGGGGCCTGACGCCGCTGGAGGATCAGCAGGCGGCCGGGCTGATCATGTGGGCGCCGGCGGCGGCGCTGTATCTGTTCGCCGCCCTGTGGCGGCTGGGGCGGATGATCGGCCCTGACGCCGAGGCGCATCCGGCATGATCGAAAGACTGTTCAGGCAGCTGCTGGAATGGGCGGCGGGTCACCATGACGAGGGCCGCTATTCGCCCGTCGGCATCGGCTTTCATTGGGTGATGGCGGGGCTGGTGATCTTCCAACTCGGCTGGGGCTGGTGGATGGGGCGGCAGCCGGTGGGCGGGGCCATGATGGCCGCCTACGACCTGCATTTTGCGATCGGCGTGCTGATGCTGATCCTGGTGATCGGCCGACTGTCATGGCGACTGCTGGCGCCCGACCTGATCAATGATGCGGACAAGCCGGGTTGGGAGAGCATGGCCGCCCATGTGACCCACTATGTCTTCTACATCTGCCTGTTCGGCCTGCCGCTGTCGGGCTGGGCCATGGTTTCGGCGACGGATCGGACGCGTCAGCTGGAGACGTTGGGCTTCATCAAATGGCCGCTGCTGCCGCTGCAGGATCTGTCGAACACCCAGCTATGGGCGATCGAGGCGGCGGCGGAATGGATGCACTGGGGACTGGTCATCACGCTGCTGCTGATGATCCCGATCCACGCCGGCGCGGCGCTCAAGCACCATCTGATCGATAGGGACGACGTGTTTCACGCGATGCTGCCGGTCGTGCCGCAGCTTCGACCGAAGCGGACCCGGTGGCAGCGGCGCTGGCGCGCGCTGGAGAAGCGGGTTGCGTCGACAGCCAGAACGCTATGGCGCGGGCTTCTGGGTCCGAAAGCGATTTGACGGCGGCGGCCATCACGCCGCGCGGGTCGTTGCGGCGTTTGCCTGCTTTCCAGCGGTCGATCTGTTCCAGCGTGTAGGCGGCGGGCTGACCCGCGATCTGCGGGTTGCCGCCTTGGCCCGAGCCTTGACCTCGGTCGCCGTGACATGAGGCGCAGGCGACGATGCCGCGCGAAGGGTCGCCGTTCAGATAGATGTCGGGCGCAGGCGCCATCGACGCGGGCGTTTGCGTCGGCGGCGCGGGCAGGGCGGCGTAGTAGGCGGCGACCTCGCGTCGGCCCTGCTGGTCCAAGGCCTTGGCGATGCGGGTCATGGCGTCGTCGGGACGAAGGCCCGATGCATAGTCTTCCAACTGTTTCTGCAGATAGCCGGCGTCCAAACCCGCCAGGCGCGGGGCGGCGACCCCGTCCCCGCCGCCGTCCAGGCCGTGACAGGTGAAGCAGGCGTTGGCCGCCCCGCCGGCGCCGCCGCTCATGGCGATGACCTGACCGTTCGCCGTGAAGGTGCGATCCGTCTGGCCCGGCGTGGAGTCGCAGGCGGCGAGGCCGGTCAGCAGCACAAGGACGGAAAGGGAGGCGCGCACGGCGGTGCAACACCTGCTTATGGCGAAGGTTCCTTATGGCGATGCGCCGAGGCTCCATGTCGCAGTCGGGAACCTCCGTCCGACAAGGGGATTGCTCTGGCGAAGCTTTGGGGGGCGGATGGGTTTTCGGACGACGGGCGAGGCGATGGGACGAAGGGCGGCGGCCTGCGCGCTGGCGCTCGCCCTGTGCGCCTGCGTGGACAAGTCCGACCTGCCCCGGCCGGTGGTTCAGGCCGATGCGGCCGCCGGACTGGCGGTGATCAAGGAAGTCGGTTGCGCCGCCTGTCACCGGATACCCGGCGTCGCCTGGCCCGAGGGCCGGTCCGGCTCGAACCTAGCGGGGTTCGGCGCGCGCCCCCTGATCGCCGGACGCTTGCCGAACCAGCCCGATGTCCTGATCCGCTGGCTGATCGACGCGCCGTCGATGGACCCCGGAACCGCCATGCCGCCCATGCCCCTGACGCAAGACCAAGCCCGCGACGTCGCGGCCTATCTGTACACGCTCGATGAAGACTGACGCCCCTCCCGGAATCGCCGGCTGGCCGCCACCCGTGCTGGATCCGGCCGGACCCTTCGCCGGACCGATCCAGACCGTCGCCTGGGTGCTGTTCATCATGGCGGCGGTGGTCATGGTTGTGGTGGCCGTGGCGCTCGGCATCGCCCTGTTCGGGCCGCGCAAATGGAAGCGGCGGGTCGGCGGCGAACGCCTGATCTGGATTGCGGGACTGGTCTTCCCGGTGGTCGTTCTAACAGGGCTGCTGGTCTATGGGCTGACCACCACGGCGCGGGTGGCCGATGCGCCCAAGCCCGGCGAAATGCGGGTGCGCGTCACCGGCGAAATGTGGTGGTGGCGCGTCGCCTATCTTGACGGTCAGGGGCGAGAAATCGTCCAGGACGCCAACGAGGTCCACATCCCGGCCGGCCAGCCTGTCGTGTTCGAGCTGGAAAGCGCGGACGTGATCCACAGCTTCTGGGTGCCGCGCCTGGGCGGAAAGACCGACATGATCCCCGGCCGCCGCAACTTCATGCGCCTGCAAGCCGATGCGCCTGGGACCTACGGCGGCCAATGCGCCGAATACTGCGGCGGTCCTCACGCCCTGATGGGGCTGGTGGTCGTGGCCCATGCGCCGGACGACTATGTCGCATGGTTGGCGCGTCAGTCGCGGCCGGCGGCCGTCGTGCCCTCGGCTCAGGGGCCGCTTGCCTTGATCGACCAGGGGCGCAACGTCTTCGCCGCCTCGGGCTGCGCCGCGTGTCACACCATTCGCGGAACCGAGGCGAACGGTCTGGCGGGACCGGACCTGACCCACGTCGGCTCGCGCCAGACGCTGGGCGCCGGCATCCTGCCGAACAATCAGGGGACGATGGCCGGCTGGATTTCGGACAGCCAGAGCCTGAAGCCCGGCAACCGGATGCCGTCCTATGCCGTCCTGTCGGGCCAGGACGTGCGCGCCGTCGCCGCCTATCTGGAAAGCCTGAAATGAGTTCGGAAACCGGGTTCGATCCCGAACTCTACAAACGCTTCCCCACCACCGAAGCCCGGCCCGAGGGCGAGCTGGAGCAGCTCGACGAGGTCTGGTGCGGCCCGCGGCGGCCGTGGGAGTGGATCACGGCGATCAACAACAACTACATCGGCGTCTATTACGTCGGCGCGGCCATGCTGTTCTTTATGCTGGCAGGCGTGCTGGCGCTGTTGATGCGGACCCAACTGGCCCTGCCGATGACCGGCTTCCTGGCGCAGGAAACCTACAACCAGATCTTCACCATGCACGGCACGGTGATGATGTTCCTGTTCGCGGTGCCCGCGGTCGAGGCGCTGGGCGTACTGTTGCTGCCGCAGATGCTGGGGGCGCGCGATCTGCCGTTCCCGAGGTTGAGCGCCTACGCCTTCTGGGCCTATCTGGTCGGGGGGCTGTGCTTCTTCGCCTCGTTGTTCTTCGGCTTGGCGCCGAATGGCGGCTGGTTCATGTATCCACCGCTGACGTCGACGACTTACTCGCCGGGCATCAACGCCGACTTTTGGCTCTTGGGCATCGGCTTCATTGAGATTTCGGCCATCGCCGGCGCCATCGAGATCATCGTCGGGGTGCTGAAGACGCGCGCGCCGGGCATGACGCTGGACAAGCTGCCGATCTTCGCCTGGGCCATGCTGATCTTCGCCTGCATGATCATCATCGCCTTCCCGTCGATCATTCTGTCTACCCTGCTGCTGGAGCTGGAACGCGCGCTGGGCTGGCCCTTCTTCGATGCGGCCAAGGGCGGCGACCCCATGCTGTGGCAGCATCTGTTCTGGTTCTTCGGCCACCCCGAGGTCTACATCATCTTCCTGCCGGCGGCGGGGGCGATGTCGACCCTAATCCCGGCCGTCGCCCAGACCAAGCTGGTCGGTTATCGACTGGTGGTCCTGGCTATGCTGGCGACCGGGTTCATCAGCTTCGGCGTCTGGGCGCACCACATGTTCACCACGGGCATGCCGCAGATCTCGATCAACTATTTCAGCGCCGCCTCCATGGCCGTCAGCGTGCCGGCGGGGGTTCAGGTCTTCGCCTGGATCGCCACCCTGGCGGCGGGCAAGATGCGGTTCAACACGCCCGGCCTGTTTGCGGTCGGGGGGCTGGTGATCTTCGTCATGGGCGGGCTGACCGGGGTGATGGTCGCCATGGTGCCGTTCGACTGGCAGGCCCACGACAGCTATTTCATCGTCGCCCACCTGCATTACGTTCTGATCGGCGGGATGGTCTTTCCGCTGTTCGCCGCCATCTACTACTGGACGCCGATGTCCAGCAGTCGGCCGCTCAGCGAGCGGTGGGGCAAGTGGATCTTCTGGCTGATGTTCGTCGGTCACAACGTCACCTTCATGCCCATGCACCTGACCGGGCTGATGGGCATGCCGCGCCGGGTCTATACCTATCTGCCGGATCGGGGCTGGGACCTGCCCAATATGATCTCGACC
The DNA here is from genome assembly GCF_030209705.1 of Brevundimonas sp. MEB006b. Taxonomy (NCBI): domain Bacteria; kingdom Pseudomonadati; phylum Pseudomonadota; class Alphaproteobacteria; order Caulobacterales; family Caulobacteraceae; genus Brevundimonas; species Brevundimonas sp. MEB006b. The sequence continues at coordinate 29,772 of NZ_JARVRL010000002.1, read as the reverse complement.
GTCGGCTCCTTCATGTTCGGCCTGGCGGTGGTGCTGTGGATGATCGACATGATCCGCAACTTCCGGCCCTTCGGCGAGAAGGACGCGGGCAATGTCTTCGGCGGGCCGGGGTTGGAGTGGCTGCCCGCCGGCCGATACTCGCTGCGGTCCGTCCCGGTGATCAAGAGCCTGTATCCGGTGTGGGACCAGCCGAACCTGGCGCGCGATGTCGAGGCCGGCCGCTACTTCCTGCCCGGCGCCCCGCGCGGCGAGCGCGAGACCATGATCACCAGCCCGATCAACGCCGAGCCCCAATATCTCCAGCGGATGCCCCGGCCCTCCAGCTGGTATGTCTGGGGCGCAATCTTCACAGCCGGCTTTTTCTTGATCCTGACGATCCAGGCCTATGTCGCCTCCTTGGTCAGCGGCGTGCTGGCTGTCTACTGCATCCTCAAATGGTGCTGGGGACTGGATCGGCCCGGCGGTCCCGCGACGGTGGACGTCGGCGGCGGTGTGCGACTGCCGACCTATGTGTCCGGCCCCAGTAGTCACGGCTGGTGGGCGATGGTCATCACCCTGATCGTGTCGGGCATGGTCGCGATCATGGCCTGCTTCTCCTACGTTTTCCTGTGGAGCCGGCGGCCGGACCTGTGGCAGGCGCCGCCTGAGATCGGCTCGCTGCCATTGACCTTGGGTCTGCTGGCGGCCGCCGGAATCGGCGCCTGGGCGTCTCAAGGCGCGCTGAAGCTGGACCGGCCGCGCAGCGCCGGCATCGCCTCTGTCCTAATGCTGGTCGCCACCGTGGCGGCGGGCGGCGCCTTTGCGTCTGAGGCCTCGGCCTGGTGGAGCTCGGGCCTTCGCCCCGACGCCTCCAGCCAGGGCGCGACCGTCTATGCGCTGTTGGCCTGGCAGGGGACATTCGTCGGCATCTCGCTATTGATGGGGCCGTTCGTCCTGCTGCGCTGGCTTTGCGGCCTGGTGTCGTCCCGCTATCCGGCGACGTTCGAAGTGGTCACCCTGTTCGTGGCCTTCACAGCGGTTCAGGGCGCGGCGACGACCCTTTTGATCCGCCTGTTTCCGGGCGTCGGCGCATGAGGTTCTGGCTGCTTATGCTGGGCGGCCTGCTGATCTGGGCCGCCCATTTCCTAGGCTTGTATCTGCTGTCCAGCGCCGCCGACGTGGCGCGTGGGGATGTCGGCGCCTGGAACGCTGTCGGGCTGATTTTCAGCGCCCTCTGCCTGGCAAGCATTGGCGCCTTATGTTGGAAATGCCTGGTTGCCCTGCGTGCAAAGCCGGAAGCGACACGGTCCTTCGGCTTGCGCCTGGCGATCGCCGGCAGCTTGCTTGGCGCGATCAGCGTTGTGTTTCAAACTCTGGTGCTTGTCGTCGGTAGTAGGATGTGAAGCTGATTTTGCGGCCTGATCTCTACCGACAATCAGGCCGCATAGTATTTTCTATAGGCCCGGTAATGATAGTCGGCTTGGCCATAACTTACGCCGGCCTGCGCCCGGACATCGACCTGGCTCAGGGTGACGCCGAGGGGGCGGGCGCCAGATTGATGCAAGATTCGCAGGGCGGCGGCGACGGCGCGCGCGGGCGTCTTTCGCCAGCGAGCGAGCAGGACGACGCTGTCGGCCTTGGCCGCCAGGATACGGGCGTCGGCGAGGACTAGGACGGGCGCGGTGTCGATGACGATCAGGTCGAAGGCCTGACGCAGTTCGTCGAGCAGGATGGTCATCGGCGGGGCGCCGAACAGGTCGTCGGCCGACTGGCCTGATCCCGACAGGGGCAGAACTTGTGCGCCGGACGCCGGGTCCAGCACCAAGACGTTTCGCCAGGCCGCCGCGCCGTGCAGGACCTCGGCCAGGCCGTGATCGGGGTTCAGGCCCAGCATTCGAGTCACGCCACGCCGACGCGGGTCGCCGTCGATCAACAGAACGCGTCCGCCGGAGCGCGCGGCGACGCGGGCCAGACAGACGGCTGTAGTGGTCTTGCCTTCGGCAGGCAGGGCGGACGTGACGGCGACGATGCGCGCGGACGGTTCGCCCACGACGCTGACGATGGGGGTGATCGAGGTGCGCAGCGCGCGGAAAGCCTCGGCGAAGACCGACAGCGGGCGTTGGACGACGAGGTCGATCGGATGCAGCGTTTGATCTTCAGCCGCCGCCACCGATGAGGCCAGCGGAACGGCGCCGACGGCCCCGACGCCCAGCCTGCGCTCGATGTCATCGGGGCCGCTGAGGCCTGTCTGCAAGGCGTTGGCGATGATGACGGCGCCGGTTCCCGCCGCCGCGCCGAGCATCAAGCCCAGCGTGAGACTGATCATCAGGTTCGGCGCGCTTTGCGCGGTCGGAGGTGTGGCGCGCGAGACGATGCGGGCGTCCGCCTGTTCGACGCCGGTCTGGGCGCTGGTCTCGCGATAGCGATCCAGGAAGGCGCGGTAGATGGCGCGGGCGGCTTCGGCCTCGCCTTCCAGTTCGCGCAGGCGCACCGAGGCGGCATTGTTGTCGGCCAGGGCGCCGCGCGCGGCGTCCAGGCTGGACTGGACCGAGGCGGCGCGTTGGCGGGCAACCTGGGCTTGGGCGTCGAGATTGGAGACGACACGGCGGATCTCGGCCTGGATCTGAGCGTCGATGTCGGACAGCTCCTGACGGGCGCGGATCATGTCGGGGTGCAAAGGGCCGTAGCGGACAGAAAGGTCCGCGACGCGCGTACTGATCGCGGCGCGCTGGGCGCGCAGGTTCTGGACGACGGGAGAGGAGAGGGCCTCGCCGACATCGTCGCCGTTGGAGCCGGCCGCCATCTGGGCGCGGGCGGTGCGCAGGCGGGCGTCCTGCTCGGCCTGCTGCGCGCGGGCCAAGGCGAGTTGCTGGTTGTACGCCGAGATCTCCTGCTCGGTCAGGGTGGCGCCCTGGGCGCTGAGCAGGCCGTTTTCTATCCGGTAGGCTGAGACGGCCGCGTCGGCGGCCTCGACCTGGCGGCGCAGGTCTTCCAGTCGGGCGCCCAGGAAGGTGTTGGCCTGGGCGTTGGCGTCGAACTTGGCGGTGAGTTGAGACTGCAGATAGGCGTCGGCGAAGGCATTGGCGATTCGGGCCGCCTTGGTCGGGTCTTCGGAGGTAAAGCTGATCGCCATCGAATAGGTCAGGCCGACGCGGCGCACGGTCAGGCGTCGCCGGACGGCGTCGATCACCTGTTGCCGCTCGATCTGAGGGTCGGTAGCCGCAGGCGTGGCGCGCGGCAGGCGCCGGGTAAGGGGCGAGGATCGCAGGCGAGCGTTGAACTCGGGATCGCGAATTAGATCCAACGTCTGCACGACTTGGGCGGCAAGCTGGGGTGACTTCAGAACTTCGACCTCGGTGTCGACGATGGCCGCCTCGGCGTCGAGCGCCGACAGCACGGCCTGTCCCGCAACGACCTGTTCCTTGCGCGTATTGATCTGGAGGCTGGCGGTCGCAGTATAGACCGGAGGCTGGCCGAGCATCAGCGCCAGCACGATCAGGCAGACGACGGCTGCGACAGCGGTGAACAGACCGAGGCGACGCCGGAAGGCGGCGATCAGGGCGTGGAGGTCGATGGCGTCGTCTGCCGGCTGGCCGGGACCGCCCATCGCGGTGTCGTGGTAGGTCATCGCGCCATCGAACGGTGATCGTCCCGTCCAGTCCTGCGATGACGCCTTCAGGTTGTCAATCTTCGCGCTTTGGCCGTGTGTTCAGAACTGCGAGACGACCGCGACGGACAGGCGCGTCGAGTGATAGCTCGGTCCTGCAACCGCGCCGGACGAGGATTGGTCGAGATAGGTCAGACCGGCGGTCAGGCCGTAGCGACGGTCGAGGCGATAGAGGGCGCTGAAGCCGGCGGCGAAGCGGGTGTCGGTGCGGTCGAGGCCGGTGTAGTCGTCTTCGCTCCACGCCGTTTCCGCCGTCAGGATCAGGTTGCGCAGCAGTTCGTGATCCATGCTGATCGACACGTCGGTGCGCAGGGCGCCGGCCGAGCCGATCACGCCGGTGTCCTCGACGCTGCGCCCGGCGGCGGCGGTCAGGGTCGTCAATTGCGTCGGAAACCACGACAGGCGCGCACGACCGCCAAAGTCGTCGAGATCGCCGTAGGCTGCGTTCTGGAAATCCTGGCGGATATAGCCGGCGGCGACCTCGCCCCGGATCAGCGCGCCCAGCTCGAAGTCCATGCCAGCCAAGGCTTCGTGACCGGAAGAGGATCGTTCCGGCGACACTGCCACCTTGCGATAGTCGCGGTCATCGCGGGCGACCTGGACGAACAGGGCCGTCGCGGGAGAGAGGGCGTAGTCGGCCCGGCCGGTCAGCCGGGCGACGGTGCGATCCCGGTCGTCCTGTTCGATGACGGCGCCGGCGTCGTTCAGCCCATCGCGATAGTCGTAGCGAAGGACTGCGGCGTTGGCGGACAGGCGCAATCGCCCCCGAGTGCGTGTCGCCGCCAGCGAGGCGGAGGCCAGATCGAAGGCGATCGGGCGGCGAGCGGCGGGGCGGGCCCCGGCGGCCGTTCGGGCCTCGTGATCGTGGGCGTAGTCGGCGGCCAAGGTGACGTCGACGCCTCGGGCAACGTCGAGACGGCCGGCGCCACTCAGGCTCCAGTCGGTCGTGTTCTCGCTGTCGAAGTCCAGGTTGCGGTCGATGTCGGCGCGGACGCGGGTTTCAAGCGCGTGGCGCGACCAGTGGGATCGGACGACGACCTCAGGCGTCAGGCGCAAGGTCGTTGCAGGCTGACGGTCGTCTTCGGCTGCAAAGACATTGTCGTCATGGACCACGCCCGACCGAAGCCGGGGAAAGGCCGTGAAGCCGCCGGCCCGGACGCCGAGCGGGTCATAGGCGGGTTGCGGCCGGTCACGCACGGCGACCGCGCGGTTGCGAACGAAGAGGTCGATTTGCGCGTCCTGAGCGGAGCGCAAAGCCTGGGCGGAGGCGTCGGTTGCGCCGAACAGCAACAGGACGAAGCCGGCCGGCAGGATTCTGTGTCGCATCGGCTCCCCAGCCTTCCTGCGTCAACCGTTCTCGTATTGACGCCACCAGGCGACGAACTTTTCCAGTCCGATCTCCAGCGGGATCCCGGGCTGATAGCCGCACAGGGCGTTCAACTTTGAAATGTCGGCATAGGTGGCGGTGACGTCGCCGGGCTGCATCGGCCGCATGATCTTGTTCGCGCTGACGCCCAACGCGGTTTCCAGCGTGGAGATCATCTCCATCAGGCCGACGGGCTGGCTGTCGCCGATGTTGTAGACCTCATGGACGCCCCGCGCGGGGGGACGGTCCAGAACGGCGACCACGCCGTCGACGATGTCGTCGATATAGGTGAAGTCGCGCGCCATCTTGCCTTCGCCATAGACCTCGATCGGCTCGCCGCGCACGATCTTCTGGGTGAAGCTGAAATAGGCCATGTCGGGCCGGCCCCAGGGGCCATAGACGGTGAAGAACCGCAGGCCCGATTGCGGAAAGCCGTAGAGCTTGGCGTAGCTCTGGCTCATCAGTTCGCACGAGCGTTTGGTCGCGGCGTAGAGCGAGACGGGATTGACCGTCGGATCGTCTTCACGAAAGCCCGAACCCTCCAGCGGCCGATCGCCATAGACCGAACTGGACGAGGCATAGACCAAATGGGTCACGTCATTGTGCCGCGCGGCCTCCAGCATCGACAGATGGCCGGCCAGATTGGACCGCTCATAGGCGAAGGGGTTTTCGAGCGAGTAGCGGACGCCGGCCTGAGCCGCGAGGTGGACGATCCGCTTGACCCCGGCGTCTGAAACGAGGGCACGCATCTGCGCGTGGTCGGCGATATCGGCGCGGACCATCCTGAAACCGTCGCGACCCTCAAGCCGAGCGGCGCGGGCGGCTTTCAGGCGCGGATCATAGTAGTCGTTGAAGACATCGACGCCGATCACCTGCTCGCCCCGGTCCAGCAGGCGCTCGGCGACGTGCATGCCGATGAAGCCGGCCGCACCGGTGACGAGGATCGGCGACCCCATCAGCCGCGCCCGATGCCCATGTAGCGGAAGCCGCGATGCTTCATGTCCTCGGGTCGATAGATGTTGCGCAGATCGACCAGGACCGGCTGTTTCATCAGCAGCTTGATGCGGTCCAGATCCAGGGCGCGGAACTGGTCCCATTCAGTCACGAGGACCACAGCGTCAGCGCCGACGACGGCGTCATAGGCGCTGTCCTTCATCTGGATGTCCGGCAAAAGCTTAGCGGCCTCATGCATGCCTTCGGGATCGAAGGCCTGGACGGTCGCGCCTGCGGCGATCAGGGCAGGCGCGATGTCCAGTGATGGGGCGTCACGCATGTCGTCGGTGTTCGGCTTAAACGTCAGACCCAGAAGGGCGACCGTCTTGCCCTGGACACTTGTCCCCAGGGTCGCGGCGACGCGGTCGGCCATGGCCTTCTTGCGGGCGTCGTTGACCTCGACCGTCGCCTCAATCAGCTTTGTCGGCGCGCCATACTGCTGGGCGGTGCGGACCAGGGCGATAGTGTCCTTGGGGAAGCACGAGCCGCCATAGCCGGGGCCGGCGTGCAGGAACTTCGAGCCGATACGCTTGTCCAGGCCGATGCCGCGCGCGACCTGCTGGACGTCGGCCCCGACGGCTTCGCACAGGTCGGCCATCTCGTTGATGAAGGTGATCTTCATCGCCAGGAAGGCGTTGGCGGCGTATTTGATCAGCTCGGACGTGCGACGGCCCACGAACAGCAGCGGGCTCTCATTCAGGTTCAGCGGACGATAAAGTTCGCTCATCACCTTCTGCGCGCGGCCGCCGGCGTCGCCGGTCATGTCGTCGATGCCGATGACGACTCGGTCGGGACGTTTGAAGTCGCCGATCGCGGCGCCTTCACGCAGAAATTCGGGGTTGGAGACGACGGCGAAGTCGGCCTTCGGATTGGTCTTGCGGATGATGGCTTCGACCTCATCGCCCGTGCCGACCGGGACGGTCGACTTGGTGACGACGACGGTGAAGCCTTCGATCAGGCCGGCGATCTCCTCGGCGGCAGCGTGGACGTAGGACAGGTCGGCATGGCCGTCGCCGCGACGCGTCGGCGTGCCCACTGCGATGAAGACGGCGTCGGCCCGGCGAATGGCCTCGGCGCCGTCCAGGGTGAAGAACAGTCGACCTTCGCGCACATTGGCGGCGACCAGATCATCCAGCCCCGGCTCATAGATCGGGATTTCGCCCCGCTCCAGCCGCTCGATCTTGGAGGGATCCTTGTCGATGCAGGTGACGACATGGCCGAAGTCGGCGAAACAGGCGCCGGACACCAGGCCCACATAGCCCGTCCCAATCATCGCTACGCGCATCGAAATCCCTCATCAGCCGCGAGCCGACCTTTAGCGGTGCGGTGCGCCCGGGGACAATGGCTTTTGGTTTCGCGGTGCAACGCGCCTGCAGCCGACGCCGTCCAGCGGCGGCTGCAGGATCGGGCTTTAGAGGACGCCGATCATCGAGGCGACCAGCGGGTGGCGGACGATGTCGCGCTCGGCCAGACGCACCACGGCGATGTCGGGTACGGCCTCCAGTCGCGCCGAGATGTCCGACAGGCCCGAGATGCCGGGCAGCAGGTCCGACTGCTGCGGATCGCCGGTCACCACCATGGTCGAATGCCAGCCTAGGCGGGTCAGCAACATCTTGAGCTGGACGTAGGTGCAGTTCTGCGCCTCGTCCACGACGATGAAGGCGTTGTTCAGCGTGCGGCCGCGCATATAGCCGACCGGGGCGATCTCGATCAGACCTTCGGCCATCAGCGCCTTGACCCGCTTCATCGACAGACGATCGGACAGGGCGTCGTAGAGCGGGCGCAGATAGGGAGCCAGCTTGTCTTCCATGTCGCCGGGCAGGAAGCCGATGGATTCGCCGGCCTCGACAGCAGGACGGCTCAGGACGATGCGGCCGACCTTGCCCGCCTCCAGCGCCTCGACCGCCTTGGCGACGGCGAGGTAGGTCTTGCCGGTGCCCGCGGGACCCAGCGCCATGACCAGGTTGTGGTGGTCGATGGCCTCCATCAGCTCGCCCTGGCCCTCGGACTTGGGCTTCAGCGTCTTCAGGTAGCCCTGGTCGCGGTCATCGTTCGAAGGATAGGGCGACCAACCGGATCGTTCATTGTGGGGCGCGTGAAGCCGACGAACTTTCGACTCCTCCATGAAATCACGCGAATCCAGGATTCCGTGTTCACGCGTTTGACGCTTGGTTGCAGCACGCTTGGTCATGGACGCCTCCAGGGCATGAAAAAAGGCGGACCCGAACGGGCGCCGCCTTGGATGGTCTTGGGGAGGAACAGGTCGCGGCCTGCAGAGCAGCGGCCCGGATCGACAGCAGGGCCGTCTGCAACGGGGTGCGCCCGCCGCCGAACAACCGAACCAGGATCCCAACGCGCCACGCGAAAGCCCCGACTTGATGACCGGATCGGGCTTGATCCGGTTTCGGATCCGGGGCCGAAATGGCGACCCACGAATCGCATCAACAGAATGATGCTATCGTGGTTAGCGATCCGTTAAAGCCCTCGTTTTTCAAAGATTAGGCGGTGTACAGATGACCATTTACGCCTTGGGCGACAGCAAACCGCAGCTTCCGCCGCAGGGCGAATACTGGGTGGCGCCAAGCGCATCGGTGATAGGGAACGTGATTCTCCATTCCAACGCCAGTGTCTGGTTCGGCGCCGTGCTGCGGGGGGACAACGATCCGATCACCGTGGGGCCTGACAGCAACATTCAGGACGGCAGCGTGCTGCACACCGACATGGGGTCGCCGCTAACGCTGGGGCGCGGCGTGACGGTGGGGCACAAGGCGATGCTGCATGGCTGCGAGGTCGGGGACTACAGCCTGATCGGCATCGGGGCGGTGGTGCTGAATGGGGTCAAGATCGGCCGGAACTGCATCATCGGGGCCAATGCGCTGATCACCGAGGGCAAGATCATCCCGGACAACAGTCTGGTGGTGGGCCAGCCCGGCAAGGTGGTGAGGGAGCGTGACCCGGCGCAAATCGCCGTGCTGCAAATGTCAGCCGAACACTATAAGCAGAACTGGAAGCGGTTCGCGACGGAGCTTCGGCCTCTATGACCGGCTGAGGATGGATCGCGCCGCGGCCGCATCGGCGTCGATCTGGGTCTTCAGGGCGTCGAGACCGTCGAAGGTCTCCTCGCCGCGCAGCCAGGCGACCAGTTCGGTGTCCAGCGTCTGGCCGTAAAGGTCGCCGTCGAAGTCGAACAGCCAGACCTCCATCAGCGGGGTCTCCAGCGCATACATGGGACGCACGCCCAGGCTGGCGACGCCGTCGATCACCCGTCCGTCCGGCAATCGGCTGCGGGTCGCATAGACGCCATAGGCGGGGCGCATATAGTCGCCGAGCGCGACGTTGGCCGTCGGCACGCCGATGGTGCGGCCGCGCTTGTCGCCGTGGATCACCTCGCCGCGAATGGCGAAGGGGCGGCTCAGGATCGCGGCGGCGCGGGCCATGTCGCCGGCCTTCAGGGCCTCTCGAACGGCGCTGGACGACAGTTTCAGCCCGTCCGCGTCATCCAGCCGTTCGGCGACCGAGACGGTGAAGCCCAGCCGCTCGCCGTAGGCGCGCAAGGCTTCGGGCGAGCCGGATCGGCCCTTGCCGAAGGTGAAATCGAACCCGACGGCGGCGTGGCGGACGCCCAGACCCTCGGCCAGAACCCGCTCGGCGAAGGCGGCGTCGGTCATGCCGGCCATCTCGGCGTCGAAGGGCAGGAGATACAGGATGTCCACACCCAGCGGCGCCAGGGCCTCGGCCATCTGGTCGGCCGTCATCAGTCGAAAGGGCGCGGCGTCCTTCTGGAACCAGCGGCGGGGATGAGGATCGAAGCTGACGACGCCGAGCGGCGCGCCCAGCCGTTCCGCCGCGTGACGTGCGCCGGCGATGACGGCCTGATGCCCGCGATGCACGCCGTCGAAAGCGCCGACGGCGACCGCCGCGCCTTTCAGCGCGTCCGGCAGGTCGCGCCAGTCGCGGACAATCTGCATCAACGCTGGGACGGTTTGCGCCGGCGCGGGACGCGGACGACGGCGACGCCGTCCATGATCATGGTTTCGCCAACGAAGCCTTCGCAGCTAAGCTTGACCCGCGCGCTCTCGGGCTCGACCTCGATCACGGTGATCAGGATGCGCACGACGTCGTCGATCCGCACCGGCTGATGGAAGGCCAAGGTCTGAGAGATATAGATCGAGCCGGCGCCCGGCAGGATGGTGCCAACCACGGCCGATCCGAACGAGGCGCTAAGCAGGCCGTGGGCGATCCGGCCGCGATAGGCGGTCTTGGAGGCGAAGGCCTCGTCCAGATGGACCGGGTTGAAGTCGTCGGACGCCTCGGCGAACAGCCGAATGCGGTCCTCCGTCGCGACGACGATTTTCTCGGCCGCCATGCCGACGTGAAGTTCGTCCAGGATGTAACCACCGGACGGATGTTGCTGAACCAATTCGACCATGGATGAGGCTTTAGCGGCGGTGCGACAAAATGGCGAGCCTTACCAGTTCAGTTCGAGCGCGGCGTATCGCGCATAGGTCGTTTCCGCCTTCAGCAGAGCGGCGGCGCGGGCGGGATCGAGCGCGCCGTCTTCGCCCTTGGCCTGGTCGCCGTGGATGCCCTGGGCGATGAACAGGCAGTCCAGCCCTTGCGCGTTTGCGCCCATCACGTCGGTGACGACGCCGTCGCCGATGCACAGGACGCGCGAGCGATCGACGGGTCGGCCCAACAGGCCTTGCGCCTCCTTGATCGCCAGATCGTAGATCGGGGCGAAGGGCTTGCCCACCATCACGACCCGGCCGCCCTGCGATTCATACAGGTCGGCCAGCGCCCCGCCGCAATAGATCAGCTGGTCGCCGCGTTGGACGACGCGGTCGGGATTGGCGCAGATCAGTTCGATGTCGCGTGCGGCGCCGACGGCGAACCGCTCACGGTAGTCTTCGGGCGTCTCGACCGTGTCGTCGACCGGGCCGGTGACGGAGATGAAGGCGGCGTCCTCTGGCGACGCGGCGCGCTCGAGGCCGAGACCGGCGTACAGCGGCGCGTCACGCTCGGGGCCGACGATCCAGGCCGGACCGGGCGCGCGCCTGGCCAGTTCGGCGCGGGTCGCGTCGCCTGAGGTGACGAAGGCCTTCCACGCCTCGCGCGGCACCCCCAGCCCGTCCAGCTGAGCGATCACGTCCGACGCCGGGCGGGGCGAGTTGGAGATCAGCACGACATGGCCGCCCTCGCGGTTGAACCGCGTCAGCGCCTCGCATGGGCCAGCCCAGCTTTCGCGCCCATTATGGATCACGCCCCAGACGTCGCAGAGCAGGATATCATAATCGCCGGCGACGGCGCCGAGGTGGGGCAGGGCGTGGGGGAGGGTCATGGCACGTTGGTAGCGGCTAGGACGCAGGGGCGAAAGTCTCCTCCCCATGAAATGGGGAGGGGGACCGCGAAGCGGTGGAGGGGGTCTTGAAGCGGGCTCGGCGCCTGTGATGGGAAGAAGCCACTACGTCACGGCGCAAAGGCGCGCCGTGCCACCTCCCCACGGAGTGGGGAGGAGACGGACTGTTTTAGCTGAACCGGCGACGCTGCTCGGCGCTGCGCAGGGTCGAGCGCAGGAACTCGGCCGGAGGGTCGGTCTCGGCCAAAACCTGTTCCTTGATGGCGCGGGGTTCGCCGAACAGGTGGCCCTGGCCCATGCCGACGTCCAGTTCCAGGATGTCGACGACCTGGCGTTCGTTCTCGACCTTTTCGGCGATGACCTCGACGCCGTAGCGGCGGGTCAGGGCGGCGAAGTCGGCGGCCTGGATGTCGGGCATGGAGCGCAAGGGCGCGCCGCCGTCCAGGTCCAGCAGTTGTTCGATCATCAGGTCGGCCGCGACCTTGATGAACTTGACGTCCGAGCGTTGCAGATCGGCGAAGTCGAGGTCCAGCGTCTGCACCTTGTCCAGCGAGAAGCGGAAGCCCAGGTCGGCCAGCTTGGCCATGTTGCGCGCCTCGATGGCGCCGCGCGCGTCGAAGGTGGCCTGACCTAGTTCGAAGATCAGCGCCTGGTTCAGGTCGCGGTTCTCGCTGAGGAAGTCCAGGAACTGCGGGAAGAAGGTCTCGTCGCCCAGCGAGGTCAGGGCCACGTTGCAGAAGACGCCGACCTTGCGATCCTGACGCGCCAGCCGCCGCACGATCTGGGCGCAGCGGAACAGCAGCAGATTGTCGATCGCCGGCACCAGGCCCTCGCCCTCGGCTAGGGACAGATATTCCGCCGGCATCATGACGCGGTCGGTGGCGTCGCGCAGCCGGGTGAAGCTCTCGTAGAAGATCGTCCGGCGTTGGGGCAGGGAGACGACCGGCTGCAGATACAGATCGACGCGCCCTTCGCTGAGCGCCTCGTGGATGGTGCGCAGCAGTACGTTGGACTGGGCCATGCGACGGCCCTCGAAGGTCTCGACGCCGATATGCGGTGCGGCGGCCAGGCGCTCGTCGATGCTTTCGCTCATCTGCTGGACCAGCGATTCCAGCATCCGGACCTCGCCGGTCAGGGCGTCGGTGTCGGACAGGACGCCGGTCTCGATGGCGTGCGCCAGTTCGGTCAGGGCGCCCTGGGTCGATTCCATCGCATCGGCGAGCAGACGGTGGGCCTCGCGGACCTGGCCGATTTCCTTCTTAAGCACGCGGCGCTCAGCGATGCCGGTGACGATGCCGTGGAAGGCCCCCAGCAGACCCAGTGCGCCGAGCGTTCCGGCCACGCCTGCGCCGATCCCCAAGCCCGCGCGCCACAGGAAGGCGCCCACGGTCATGCCGAGGAACAGATAGGCGAAGTAGAGAAAGCCCGTTGTTACGTTGCGCATCGGCTGGCGGTCGGCCACTCCCGGATGGAATCGCCTGAGTATCAGGCTATCAATGTCATTCGGCTAGAGCGGGGCTGCAAATATCCCCGCCAAACCTACGGGAAACGCAATGGAACTGTTCGATCTGACCGGCAAGGTCGCAATCATCACCGGCTCATCGCGGGGAATCGGCAAGGCCATCGCCGAGCGGCTGGCCGAACATGGCGCAAAGGTCGTCATCTCGTCGCGCAAGGCCGGGCCTTGCGACGAGGTCGCCGCCGAGATCAACGGCAAATATGGGGAGGGACGAGCAATCGCCGTTCCCGCCAACATCGCCTCGAAGGACGACCTGCAGCGGCTGGTCGATGAGACCAACGCCGCCTTCGGCCAGATCGACATCCTGGTCTGCAACGCCGCGACCAATCCCTACGCCGGGCCGATGGCCGGCATCGCCGACGACCAGTTCGAGAAGATCCTGCAGAATAACGTCATCTCGAACCACTGGTTGATCCAGATGGTCGCGCCGCAGATGGTGGAGCGGAAAGACGGGGCGATTTTGGTGATCTCGTCCATCGGCGGGCTTCGCGGCAACGCGTTGATCGGCGCTTACAATATTTCCAAGGCGGCGGACATGCAGCTGGTGCGCAATCTGGCGGTGGAGTGGGGGCCGTCGAACGTGCGGGTCAACTGCATCGCGCCTGGGCTGGTTCAGACCGATTTCGCCAAATATCTGTGGGAGAACCCGGAGCTGCTGAAACAGGTCACCGAGCCGGCGCCGCTGAAAAGGATCGGCCAGCCCGATGAAATCGCGGGCACGGCGGTCTATCTGTGCAGCCCTGCGTCGGCCTATGTGACCGGCCAGACCCTTGTGGTGGACGGTGGATTGACGATTGCCTGGTGAAGACACGCGCTCAAGCCGCACGGCGGGCGGTAGCGCGACAAGCGTGAAGCAGGATCTGATCTGGCGCCTGGAGGCCTTCGGCTTTCAGGCGCTGTTCGGCTTTCTGCGCCTGTTGGGTGTCGAGCGGGCGTCCGGCTTGGGCGGCTGGCTGCTGCGCACTCTGGGGCCGCTGACCGGCACGCAGAAGACGGTGATGCGCAATCTCCGGATCGCCTTTCCCGACATGCCGAGCGATCAGCGCGAGGCCCTGGCCTTGGCGCAGTGGGACCAGACGGGCCGGACCTTCGCCGAGCTGGCGGTCATGGATCATCTGACGCCCGAAGGCGGGCGGGTCGAGGTGGTCGGGATGGAGCGGCTGCACGCCCTGCGCGACAGCGGCAAGCCGGCCGTTTTGATCTCGGGCCATCTGGCCAACTTCGAGGTGATGGCGGCGGTGATCATGGCCTCGGGCGTGCCGTGTCAGGTGACCTATCGCGCCGCCAATAATCCGTATGTCGACGCCCTGATCCGCCAGAGCCGTGAGCGGTACGGCATCCGCCTGTTCGCACCCAAGGGCGACGGGACGCGCGAGCTGATGGCGGGGATGAAGCGCGGCGACTCCATCGCCTTGCTGGTCGACCAGAAATACAACCAGGGGCCGGAGGTGGAGTTCTTCGGCCAGCCGGTGAACGCATCGCCTGGAGCGGCGAGGCTGGCGTTGAAGTTCGACACGGTCATGCTGCCGCTGTCGGTGGTGCGCCTGCCTGGCGTGCGGTTCCGGGTCACGGCGCACGAGCCGATCGTGGTCAATCAAAGCGAGGACAAGGCGGCCGATACTCTGGCGGGCATCCAGGCCGCCAATCGCTTCGTCGAGGACCGGGTCAGAGAGCATCCCGTGGACTGGTTCTGGGTCCACAAGCGTTGGCCGGACAAGGTCTATGCGGCGTTGGACCGCGAGGCGTCCGATCCTCGACGGTAGGGCCCGGCGTAGTCGGGCGTATCGCGGCGTCGACGGCAGGGGCCGATATAGCCGTCGGCCTTGATAAAGGGGCGCGGCTTCATGATGACGGCGTTCAACCGATCCAGCACGGCCTTGGCGGTGATCGGCTTGACGATGAACTCGGTCACCCCGGCGTCGCGGGCCTCGTAGACGCGGCTGCGTTCGGAATGGCCGGTCATCATGATGATCGGCAGAAACGGATTGGGGCTGTCGGGGCTGGTGCGGACGAGGCGGGTGAACTCGACCCCGTCCAGCGGGAACATGTTGAAATCGACGATGGCCAGATCGATCGCGTGGCGACGCAGCAAATCGAAAGCCGTCGCGCCTTCGGACGCCTCATAGACGTTGCGTATGTCGGCCGAATGCAGCACGGCTGACGCGATGGCGCGCATATTCTGATTGTCGTCCACAAGCAGGACGCTCAGCGATTTCAGAGAAAACATCGGGCCCCGCCAGATCTTCGATCGAGGCTAAGTGGATATGCGTAGTCTCGCAAGAGGAGCCTTTGATCAGGCTAGACTTTCTGGAACACGCGCCCCGATCATGAGTGACGGATCCAGGTTGCGATCGCGCCATTTCATGCGCCAGCACAGGTGGGGGCCGGTGGCGCGGCCGGTCATGCCGACGCGGCCCAGCGCATCGCCGCGCCGGACGCGTTGGCCCAGCGCCACGTCCAGCCGCGACTGATGCAAATAGCAGCTGATCAGGCCCTGACCGTGGTCGATCAGGGTCAGACCGCCCTCGAAATGCATGTCGGGGCGGACGAAGGCGATGCGGCCGTCGGCGGGTGCGCGGATCACGCTGCCCTGGGGGGCGGCCAGGTCGATGCCGTAGTGCGGCCGGGCGGGCGTGCCGTTCAGGACGCGCTGGGCGCCCCAGGCGCTGGAGACGCGGTAGCTCTCGAGCGGCCAGGCGAAGCCATCCTTGAAGTCGTCGGAGTCGATGCGGCTGGCGAAGCCCTCCGTCTTCAGCGCGATCTCCTGCTCGATGCGGGCCAGGAGGGCGGGATCGCTGGGCTCGACGGTCGAGGACGGCAGGCCGTTCACGCTGGTCGAGGGGAAGGCGTAGGGAGCGATGTCGAGGGTGCGCCGGGCCGACCGGTCGCCGGACCGGGCTTCGATCTGGCTGGTTGGACCGGCGTCGCGGTCGAAGCCGATCACGAAGAGGCCGGTGGTCGAGGCGGTGGTCAGGGCCTCGCCGTCGACGAAGATCAGAGCGCGCGGCGCGGTGCGGCCGAAGGCGTAGCCGCCCTGACGCCAGGCGCCGTTCAAGGCCAGCGGCAGGGCGTTGCGGTCTTCAGCCATCAGCGGGGCGGCGATCAGGCTGGCGCCCGCGCCGGTCAGCAGGACGCGGCGCGACGGGATCATTTTTCGCCTTGCTGGGCCGCGATGAACTCGGCCGGGCCGAAATAGGGCTGCTGACGGCTGGGGCTCCAGTAGCGGAGGACTTCCAGCGGGATCGGTTTGTCCGTGACGGCGCAGCGCACGAAGCGGCCCGGCTTCAAGACGGCGAACTCGCCGTCGCCATAGTGAAGAACGGCCTGATCTGCGGCGATTTTGTCCATGAGCGGACGATAGCGGGCGCCGGACGGCGCGGAAAGGGGCTCAGGGCGCCGCGACCGCATCCGTGATCGGGCCGTCCGCCGCTGCGGGTCGGATCGCGCCGGCTGCGGGCGGCTTCGGCTTGCCGCCCATCCGGTCGGTGAACAGGAAGACGAAGGGGTTCAGCGAAATCGACAGCAGGGCGGCGGCCAGGATCAAATCGTGGGTCTCGCGGCTCATGGCGCCCAGGGACACGCCGAGCGCGGCCAGGATGAAGGAGAACTCGCCGATCTGGGCCAGGGACGCCGCGACGGTGAAGCCGGTCGACCGATCCAGCTTGAAGGTCTTGGTGATGACCAGGGCCGCGACCGACTTGCCGACGATGACGATGCCCAGAACGCCCAGGACCGCCCACGGCTGGCGCACGACGATCATCGGGTCAAACAGCATGCCGACCGAAACGAAGAACAGCACGGCGAAGGCGTCGCGCAGGGGCAAGGACCGCTCGGCCGCGTTGTGACCCAGCGGCGAGGCGTTCATCACCAGGCCGGCCAAGAAGGCGCCCAGTGCGAAGGAGTGGAACAGGAAGTAGGCCAGCCAGGCGATGCCCAGGGCTATGGCGAGGACGCCCAGGGTGAAAAGCTCGCGCGACTTGGTGTGGGCGATGCGGATCAGCAGCCAGGGAATGACTTTGCCGCCGACGACCAGCATGCCGACGACGAACAGCACGACCTTGAGCAGGGTCAGGCCGACGTCTGCCCCCAGGGCCGCAAAGTCCGTCTGGGTTCCAGCCGGAACCAGCACCATCGGCAGCATGACCAGGGCGATGACGATGACCAGATCCTCGACGATCAGCCAGCCCACGGCGATGCGGCCGATCTCGCCCTTGACCTGTTTGCGCTCCTCCAGCGCCCGCAGCAGGACGACGGTCGAGGCGACGGACAGGGCGAAGCCCATCAGCAGGGCCTCGACATCGCCCAGGCCCAGCACGAACCGGCCGAGCCCCCAGCCCAGCACGGTGGCGACGCCGATCTGAACCAGGGCGCCGGGGATGGCGACCTTGCGGACCTGCATCAGGTCCTTGGGCGAGAAATGCAGGCCGACGCCGAACATCAGCAGGATGACGCCGATCTCGGCCAGTTGCGGCGCCAGTTCGGTGTCGGCGACGAAGCCGCCCGTATAGGGGCCGACGATCACGCCCGCGACGAGATAGCCCACCAGGGGCGACAGTTTCAGCCGATGCGCCAGCATGCCGAACACGAAGGCGAGGACGAAGCCCCCGACCAGGGTGAGAATCAGGCTGTCGGCATGCGGCATCAGGGCTCCTGTCGCGAGCGAAGGTGGGATTTGGGTAGGCTTTGCAGTTGGGGCGCGAGGGGCGGTTTGACAAGATGACGCAGTGTCGCGCGCGACGGAAAACGGCTTTGTCTTCGCGGCGTTCGGCCTGCGAAGTCTGGAGGGCTGGGCGGAGCGCCGGGCCTTCGCCCGGAGTTCTGTGGTTTGAGTTACCGTTTCGACGAAGGGTGTGACGCTCCGCGCGGGGGGTTGGCCTGCAAGCTCGGGGCGCCGAGCGGTGGCGGTCTTATCGCCTAACCCCATAAGCCTGCGACGGGCGGGTCGGAGCAGCGATCCCCGATCCCCGGTGCGGCCGAGTATCCCCCTCGACCCTGCGACGCGACTGCGGACGCCGGGGCGATTCCCCGGCCGATCAGCCCCGGCGCCGCGATGGGATTTCACCACCGCCCCCGTTCCCTCCGCTCTCGCCGCCGCAAGGTCGCAGGCCAGGCGAGCCCTCCATGCGACGAGACGGATGCATTATGGGGGCGTTTGACCCCGTGGATGGGACACGGGGGACATAAATCGGCAAGCGGTTGAAATCGCTGCGGATGGACCAGCGGCATTGCGATGGCTGGACATCGTCTCCTCCCCATTTATGGGGAGGTGGCTCGAAGCGCAGCGGAGAGACGGAGGGGCTTTTCGCGCATCCCGGCGCTTAAGCGGCGTCTAGAACCCCTCCACCGCTTCGCGGTCCCCCTCCCCGCCAGGCGGGGAGGAGACGGTGTTGTGGTCAGGCGTGCGTCTGGTCCCAATACCGAACCGCATCGGCGTCGCGGGCCGAGAGGTCGGGGTAGGCGGGGTCGGAGCCGACGTCGGGGACGCGGCGCCAGGAGCGGGCGCACTTGGGGTGGTCGGCGACAGCGACCGTGACCGAGATGCTCTCGCCTTCGACAAGATCGGCGCCCGAGGTGCGGAAGATCTCGGCAGCGTCGAGGCCTTCGAACGGGGCGAAGGCGGAGGCCGGGGCGGTGACGGTCGGCCACGCGTCAAGGGCGCCGCCGATCAGCTTCTCGCGGCGGGCGGCTTCAAGCGATTCATTGACCACTTCGAGAACCGTATTGATCGCCGCCCAACGCTCGGCCTCGGCCGGATTACGCCATTCGGCTGGGGTGTCGGGGATGACCCGCGCGCAGTTGGAGCCGGCGTCGGGGAAGCGCGTGGTCCAGGCCTCTTCCATCGTGAAGGGCGTCAGCGGGGCCAGCCAGGCGGTGAGGCGCATGAAGACTTCGTCCATCACCGTGCGGGCGGCGCGACGGCGCAGGCTGTCGGGGCGGTCGCAGTACAGGGCGTCCTTGCGGATGTCGAAATACAGGGCCGACAGGTCGCCGGCGCAGAACTCCAGCACCGGACGGACGACGTCCTGGAAGCGGTATTCGCCGTAAGCCGCACGGACCTGAGCGTCCAACTCGTGCAGGCGGTGCAGGACGAACTTCTCAAGCGGCGGCATCTGGTCCAGCGGCAGGCGTTCGGCCTCGTCGAAATCGGCCAGGGCGCCCAGCAGATAGCGGACGGTGTTCCTGAGCTTGCGATAGGCGTCGACCGTGGTCTGCAGGATCTGTTTGCCGATCCGCTGGTCGTCCGAATAGTCGACCAGGGCCACCCACAGACGCAGGATGTCGGCGCCGGATTCCTTGATGATGGTCAGGGGGTCGGTCGTATTGCCCTTGGACTTGGACATCTTCTCCCCCTTCTCGTCGAGGGTGAAGCCGTGGGTCAGGACCGCCTTGAACGGGGCGCGGCCGCGGGTGCCGCAGCCTTCCAGCAGGGACGACTGGAACCAGCCGCGGTGCTGGTCGGAGCCTTCCAGATAGAGGTCGGCGGGCCAGTGGGCGGGACGGTCGCCGGTATAGCCGTTTTCCGGCAGGCGCGGGTCGAGCGTAAAGGCATGGGTCGAACCGGAGTCGAACCAGACGTCCAGGATATCCTCGACTTTTTCGTAGCGGGCCGGGTCGTGGGCGCCCAGGAAATCGCTGTCGGGCGCGGTGAACCAGATGTCGGCGCCGTGTTCGGCCACGGCCTTGACGATCCGGGCGTCGACCTCGGGGTCATGCAGGGGCTGGCCCGTCTGTTTGTCGATGAACATGGCAAGCGGCGTGCCCCAGGCGCGCTGGCGGCTGACCAGCCAGTCGGGACGGCCCTCGACCATCGAGCGGATGCGGTTCTTGCCGGCGACGGGATGGAAGGCGGTGGCGTCGATGGCGTTCAGCGCCGTCTCACGCAGGGTGTCGCCGCTCTTCAAGGGTTGATCCATGCGGATGAACCACTGAGGGGTGTTGCGGAAGATGATCGGCGCCTTGGAGCGCCAGCTGTGCGGATAGGAATGCTCCAGTCGCCCGCGCGCCAACAGATTGCCGGCCTCGATCAGCTTTTCCATCACTGCGCCGTTGGCGGGACCGAACTTGCCGGTCTTCTTGCCCTCGGTCTCCAGCACCTTGAGGCCCGCGAACAGGGGGACGCCGGGGTAGTAGGCGCCGTCGGGATCGACCGTATCCGGCACCTCGTGATGGCCGTGGGCCTTCCAGACCTCGAAGTCGTCGGCGCCGTGGCCGGGCGCGGTGTGGACGAAGCCGGTGCCGGCGTCGTCGGTGACGTGATCGCCGGCGAGCAGAGGCACGGAGAAGCCGTAGCCGCTGTCGAGCGCGGCCAGCGGGTGGGCGGTCTCTAGGCCCGAAGGATTGATGTCGTAGACACGGGTCCAGGCGGCGATCTTGGCGGCCTTGAACACGTCCTCGGCCAGCTTGTCGGCTAGGATCAGGCGGTCGCCGGGCTTGGCCCAGGGCGCGAATTCCAAGCCTTCCTCCATGGCCGTGACCTCATACAGGCCATAGGCGATCTCGGGGCCGTAGCTGATGGCGCGGTTGGCCGGGATGGTCCAGGGCGTGGTGGTCCAGATGACGATGGACGGGGTACTGGTGCGGAAGGCCAGGAGATCGTCGGGATGGTCGTCCGACATGGCCGTGACTGGGAACTTGACCCAGATGGTCGGGCTGACGTGGTCGTGATATTCGATCTCGGCGTCGGCAAGCGCCGTGCGCTCGACTGGCGACCACATGACGGGCTTGGAACCGCGATACAGCTGGCCCGAGTTCTTGAACTTGTGGAACTCGGCGACGATGGCCGCTTCGGAGGTGAAGTCCATGGTGGCGTAGCGGTTGGCGAAGTCGCCGACGATGCCCAGCCGGTGGAACTGGTCCTTTTGCAGGTCGATGTATTTGCCGGCGTATTCGCGGCAGGCGCGGCGGAACTCGTCCTTGGACACCTCGTCCTTGCGGCGGCCCTTGGCGCGGAACTGCTCCTCGATCTTCCACTCGATAGGCAGGCCGTGGCAGTCCCAGCCGGGGACGTAATCGACATCGTAGCCCAGGAGGAACCGGCTGCGGACCACGAAGTCCTTCAGCGTCTTGTTCAGGGCGTGGCCGATGTGGATGTCGCCGTTGGCGTAGGGCGGGCCGTCGTGCAGGACATAGAGGGGGGCGTTCTGCTTCTGTCGCTCAGCGCGCAGGGTCCCGTAGAGGTCCCCCCACTGTTCCAGGATGACCGGCTCCTTCTGGGGCAGGCCGCCGCGCATGGGGAAGGGCGTCTCGGGCAGGAAGACGGTGTCGCGATAGTCGCGGGCGTTAGATTCGGGGGCGTCGGCCATGGGTCGTCTCGGCGTCTTGAAAATTAGGTCGCTGTCTTCGTTCGCCCGATCATCAGGGCGGTCTTCCCGGCGTGCACGGGGCCATTCGGCCCAGGAGCGCTACGCCGGGCGGCTAATCGAAATCAGGCGAATGGAGACGCGGACGGTCATTGTGCGGGCGGTCTAGCAGACGGATGCGGCATTGCGCCATCCCGAAGCGCAGGCCTCATCAACGGAAACGAAAGGCTTTTGCGGTTTTGTGACGGGAGGATCGGCCGGAATCTTGTTCGGCCGACACGATATTCGCTTGGGAGTTCCCGCCGATGCGGCTGCGGATCACGAAATGGATGCTGGGCCTGGCGGCCGGTCTCGCCGTCTCGGCGGGCGCCGGAGCCGCGCTGGCGCAATGCACGTCCGGCTGTCAGCCGCCGCCCTGCACCTCGTGCGAGCCTCCGCCTCCGCCTGAGCCGCCGCCCTGCAACGGCGGTGGAAACTGCGGTCCCGGCGGCGGTGGAAACTGGAACGGCAACATCAACACCAACGTCAATGTGAACGTGAACCTTGGCGCGAGCGCCAATGCGAACGCGGGCGCCGGGGCCAACGCCAACGCGGGCGCGCGGTCCTACGTCAATGCGCGGGCCGGCGGCTTCTCGGGCAGCTTCGGCGGAGGGGGCGGCGCGGCCTATGTCAGCGTCGATCAGCCCTATCCGACCACCATCCAGGGCCTGGCCGTCGAGGGCGTGATCGCCCAGACGGTTCGCACCCCCTACAGCGCCTTCCGCAGCATGATGAAGCGGGTCGTCATCCAGGCCGTCTGCATCGACGACCGCCAGGTGCCGCACCCCGCCTCGCAGGTGCGGCCGGATCGCGAGATCGCCGAAGGGTTCGAGGGCGAGCTGTATCGCTGCCTGTCGGGCACCTGGCTGCAGGCGACCATCGCCGACTACAACGGCGACATCAGCTTCGATCACGGCACGACCCTGACCTGCCGCAAGCATGAGGCGCTGTGGTACGGAACGGGCGGCAAGCTGGAATGCCGGCCCGAGAAGCCCGAGCGGGATTGCAACGAGCGTTCGCTGCTGCGTCGCTACGGCGCCGGGATCAAGATCCTGACGATGTATCGCGAAGAGGAATACACGGAATACCGCGAAGAACAGGTCGAGAGCGCGACCGTGCTGACCGGGGTGATCACCCTGGACGGCGGCGTCGGCGGCCGGGTCTTCTGAACCGGACCTAAACACGCCCGTTCAGCCGCCGATCAGGCGGGACATGAGATAAGGCGACCGTCGGCTCTCCGTCGACGATCCTGACGACTGGCCCCGGTTCGCGCGAACCGGGGCCTTTTTCGTGGGCGTTACTGGGCCGCCGGCTGAGCCGTGACGGTGGCGCGCCAGGCGCTGTCGGACTGCAGATACTGGCGAGCCAGGGCCTGAAGGTCGGCGGCGGTGACGGCTTCCAAGGTGGCGATCTGGTTGCGGGTCTGGTCCAGCGTCGCCGGATCGCTTTGGGCCTGCGACAGTTGGGTCAGCCAATAGCCGTTGTCGGCCATGCTGCGACGGATGCGCTCAACGGCCGGGCGACGGGCGCGGTTCAGTTCGTCCTCGCTGATCGGATTGTCGCGCAGGTCGGCAGCGATGGCGTCCACCGTCTCGAACAGCTTGGGCAGGGCGGCCGGCGGGGTTTCCGCGGTCACCGAGATGAAGCCGTAGCCAGGATAGGTGTCCGAGGCTGTCGAGCCGGCGCTGGGCGAATAGGCCAGGCCCTGCTTCTCGCGGATCTCGTCGTTCAGGCGCAGTTGAAGCACGTCCGACAGGATCGACAGCTGACGCGCGGTCTTGCGATCTTTGACCTGGTCGGTGGTCGGCCAGGCGACGAAGCCCAGCGCCTGTTCGGCGGGGCCGGTGTGATACAGCTGGACCGGCGTAGCGGTCGGGGCGGGGAACTTGCGCACCGTCGAGCCGGCGGGCGGTGTGGGCGCCTCGCCACGCGAGGGCAGGGCGCCGAAGGTCGAGCCGACGGCGGCGATGACCGCGTCGACGTCGACGTCGCCGACGACGGTGATCTCGACCGGACCCTGGGCCAGGGCCGAGCGAACGCCCGAGCGGATGTCGTCGATCTGGATCGCGGCGATCTGTTCGGCCGTCGGGGTCGTCTCACGCGCATCGCCGCTGGCCAGCAGGCCCGAGGCGTCGCGTTGGAAGACGCCGCGCGGCGTGGCGCCCAGCTGGGCCAGGATCTGCGGGAACATGGCCTTGGTCTGTTCGAACGAGGCGCCGCGCAGACCCGGATCGGTGAGATAGGCGGCCAGGACCTGAAGCTCCAGCTGGAGATCGGTGGGCTTGGTGGCGCCGGCGAAAATATAGGCGTCGCCGGCCTGATTGACCGCGGCGCTATAGGTGCGGCCGCTGAGGACGCGGTTCATTTCGTCCAGGCTGAGCTTGCCCAGACCCCCGGGGGCCAGGACCGTGCTGGCCATCGACAGGGGCGACAGGGTGTCGGCAGGCAGGCCCAGTTCGCCAAGGCCGGTGCGGGCGCTGACCAGAATCTGATCGGCGCGGAAGTCGGTCTTCTTGATGTTCAGCAAGGTGCCGTTCGGGAAGCGAACCAGGGTCGCGCCCAGATCTGCGACTTCCGAACGGGCGGCGGGGACCGCCGGGGCGCCGAAGTTGTCATAAGGCCATTTCAACTCGGCCTCGGCGGCGCGGGCTTGCACCGGGGTGTTGCGCGAGGCTTCCAGCGCAGCGGTGACGGCGGCCTCGCCGCCCTCGACCGGGACGGGGGAGCTGAACAGCAGCAGCGGGCCCTGGCCCTCGAACACCGCCTTGGTGGCCTGATTGACCTGATCGACGGTCAGACCTTCGACGGCCTTGTTGAACAGATCAAGATTGGTCTGGGGCGCGCTGAACACCTGGTCGTCGTTCACGGCGCCCAGAAGGCCGGTCGCCAAGGCCGGAGTCGAACGGGTCGCGGCCGAGGCGACGGCGTTCTGAAGCGCGGTGCGGGTGTTGACGATCTCGCGCTGAAGCTCGGCGTCGCTGACGCCGTATTCGGCCAGGCGACGGCTTTCCTGCTCGACGCTTTCCAGCGCACGCTGCCAGCCGCCCGGATTAAAGGCGACCGACAGGGTGCCGGCGTCCAGGCTGTCGAACAGCGACTGATAACCGGCTCCGGCACCGATGAAGGGCGGGTTGTCAGCGCGGGCGATCTCGCCCAGGCGACGGTTCAGCACGGCCAGACCCAGGCCGCGACGGACGTCGGCGGCGCGTTCGGCGGCCGTGTCGGGGCTGAGGTCCGGGGCCTTGATCCAGTTAATCTGGATCGAGGACTGGATGCCCGGCTCGACCAGGATGCTGGTCTGCGGTTGACGCGGGGCGACGGTTCCCAGGTCGGGCTCCGGACCATCGGCGGCGGTCGGCTTCCAGTCGCCGAAGGCCGCGCGGACCTTGGCCTCCATCGCATCCACGTCGAAGTCGCCCACGGCGATGAAGGTGGCGCGCGAGGGGCGATAGTAGGCGTCGTAGAAGTCGACGAAGCGCTGGCGCGGCGCGGTGCGGATGATGTCGAGGTCGCCGATGGGCAGGCGTTCCGACAGACGCTGGCCGGGCGCCAGAAGGCCGAGCTGGGTCTTCAGCACGCGCAGTTGCGGCGTGTCGCGGGTCCGTTCTTCGCCGACGATGACGCCGCGTTCGGAATCGATGGCGTCCGGCGCCATCAGGGCCGCCGACATCATCTCACGCAGGATGTGCAGGCTGGGATCGACCGTCTCATCCTTGGTATTGGGCAGCTCCAGCATATAGGCGGTCTGGTCGAAGCTGGTGAAGGCGTTGGTGTCGGCGCCGAAGGCGAGGCCCAGGCGTTCGAGGATGCGAAGCATCTCGTTTTCCGGCACGTCCTTGGTGCCGTTGAAGGCCATGTGCTCCATGAAGTGAGCCAGACCCTTCTGATCGTCGCGCTCCATCAGCGAGCCGGCGTCGATGCGCAGACGGAATGAGGCCTGACCCGGAGGCGTCGCATTGTGCAGCAGGGCGTAGCGCATGCCGTTGGGCAGCAGGCCGTAACGGACGGCCGGATCGGCGGGGATGTCGCTGGCGGCCTGGGCCCAGGGGGCGGACGGCGCGACCTGACCGGCGGCGGCCGCAGCGGGCGGCGCGGTCTGGGCGAGAGCAGGGGCGGCGAACGCCCCGGTGGTCAGGGCCAGTCCCGAGACGGCGACAAGCAGTAGATGACGCGCAGAACGCATAATATCACTCCGAAACCGCAACCCCCGATGGCGCGATGCCGGATGTGTAAAGTGTGCTTGCCTTCGCCACAAGCGGGGCTGGCGAACCTTACCGACTTGTCATGTTCGGATCAGCCGCCGGGGCGGCTGATGTAGAAGCTGGCGCTGTTGCCGACGGCGTTGGCGCCCACCACGGCTGTGCGTCCGGACGAGACCGTGGCGTTGGTGGTCGCGGTGACATTGCCGCTGTTGGTCTGGTTGTTGTTGACGTTGACGTCGCCGCCGCACTGGGAACAGGCATAGCCCGTCACCGCATTGCCGACCGCGTCGGAGCCGACATAGGCGTCATAGCCGTTGACGCCGACATAGGTCGCGTTGGCCTCGACCCCGCCGGTGTTCAGCTGAGTGTTGTCGAGCTTCAGATAGATGTCGTTGTTGCCGGCGACCGTCTCGTTGGCGACGCTGCGGGCCGCCAGAACCGTCTGGCCCTGGAGGTTGGTCTGGACGCGGGCGTCGGCGCGGACGCGGCCGGCGTTGGCTTGGTCCGTCTGGATCAGCATGGAGCCGCCGGCGTTGGCGGTGATCGCCTGATTGGCCCCGGCGTTGGCGCCGACCGTCAGGTCCCAGCCGTTGTCGACATAGACATCGGTGCGCGCCTCGGTCGTCGAGGCGGCGTTCGACTGGCGGATGGCCAAGTCCTGGTGCGAGGCGCCGGTGGTGTTCGTCTGGACCGCATTGGCGACAGCCTGGGACGAGAAGGTCGCGGGCGCGGGGATGTATTGAACGTCGGCGACGGTCTCGGCGAAGACGGTGGTCTGGGCCCTCTGGTCGATGACGCCGGTCAGGGACGAGGAGGGGCCGCCCAGGGCGACGGTGTTGGCGACGGCGGTGCTGGTCGCGAAACCGCCTTGCAGTATGCGGCCATTCGGCGCCTGGACATAGGTTCCGGCCTCGACCCGGTCGCCGGTCGCGGACTGGCTGGCGTCCACGGCGAAGGTCGCGCGATCGGTGGTGACGCCGAGATAGTTGCCGCGCGCGGTCGTATCGACGCTGAGCTGACCGTCGGCTTCTCCGCTCACAACCACATTGCTGCGGGCCACCGTGGCGCCGGTCATCGACTGGCGCGAGACCAGGCCGGCGGAGGCGGCCGTGACCCCGCCCGCAAGCGCATTGCCCTGGGCGTTTGTGCTCACGGTCACCTGATCGACGGACAGGTCGATATCCACCAGGCCGGTGACATCGCCAGTCTGCGTCTGGGTGCTGGAGCAGGTTTCGCCGGCTTGCGGATCGCAGGCCGGTGTCTGCTGCGCGCTCGCCTCAGTGGCGAGTGCGGCGAACGTCGCCGTCGCGGCCATCATGCCAACGAGACGGATCGGCGCGGGTCTGGCCATTGTTGGTGTCCTGAGTGGGATAGGCCGGATAATAGCCGCCGGTCGGGCCGACCGTGGAATCGCCGAGCGGATCGTTGGCGGGGTTCAGGCAGATTTCGGGGCCCGGCGCGCCATAGAGGTTGGCCATGAACTCGACTGTGGCCCGTTCGACCAGGGCGCGGACGGCCAGCTGCGTCGGCTCCATCCCGCCCGTGCCGGCCGAGATGTCGAAGACGTTGCCGTTCAAGAAGTCGAAGACGCCGGCCGAGATTTCGCGCCCGATGATCTGCTTCTGATAGGAGACGACATCGACGACCTCGAGCGTGGTTGTCTGGACCAGGCGCAGGTCCATGGCGATGTTCATCACATAGACGCGGTGGTTGACGATGCCCGAGCCGGGGCGGTTGCTGTCGACCTCGCCCCCGGCGATGTCGAAGCCGCCGGAGCGGATGTTGTAGTTCACCTCGGTGATGCCGCCGACCACATAGAAGTCCGAGCCCGGCACCTGACCGGCCAGGATGCGGCGGTATTGCGTGTCTTCGGGCCCCTTGGCGTCGGGGGCCTGGTCGCCGATCAGCTTGTTGTTGGCGTAGCGCAGCTCAAGCTCGGACACCGAGGTGTCGTAGCGTTCGACGATGCGGGCGCCGGCCTTGGCCAGCGCCGAGTTCGCCATCAGCGAGGCGCCGCCCGTGATCTGGCGGCCGCCATCGGACGACACCGTGCCGGTGTAGTCGCTGATCCGGCCCACGGCCATGCGCGGCGAGGGCAGGTTGTAACGACGCGCGTAGTCGGCCAGGCAATAGAGCGCGGCGGAATAGGGGGTCGGGTTGGCGGTCACCGGCGCATTGCCGATCGGCGTCGCATATTGCCCCGACGGACCCGCGACGGGGCTGACGCAGCCGGCGAGCAGAAGGGCGACGGCCGAAACGGCGGCGGACCCCTTGATGAGATGACGGCGGCTCATGGCAGGTTGATATTCCCGTTCAAGGCCGTACCGGCGTTGATGGCGCCGGTATTGGTCTGGGTCGAATTGACGATGACGGTGTTGCGGCTGCCCTGGACCACCACGTTCAGCTGATTGCCGATGGCGGTGGAGCCGCCGATGGTCGTGCCGCCGTTGCTGGACGCGCCTGCGCCGGCATAGGCCGAGGCCGCGCCGCCGGACTGGCTGGAATAGGATGAGGCGCCCGACTGGATGATGCCGTTGACGATCAGGCGATTGCCGTTGGCGTCGCGGGTATAGCCGGTCGCGGCCGTATTGGCGGCCGTTCGCGCGCCGCCATAGCCCTGCTGGAAGCGCGAAGCGCCGCCCGAACCCGTCGACTGCGCGATCGCCGGCACGCTTGCAGCGGCGGCGAAAGCCATGACGGCGGTGGATACAAACAGCCTCTTGGCGGGCATTCCGGGGTTCCTCGCGCACAAACGGACGCCGGACCACGAGCGTGATCCGCACCCCAACCTGCATTAAGGTTATTAAGAAGCGCTTGATGTGACGCAGGTCACTGAGCATTTGTGGCGTCATGTCAGACGCATCCGGTCGATTCGATCCGCCGAACAGCCGCCCGGCGCGAGAGCCGATGTTCAACGTGCCGCTGGTGGTGCTGCTGATCGCGGTGTCGATGCCGACGCTGTATCTGTTCCAGCGCGACCTGCCCGACATGGGCATGAGCATGGCGTTTGCGCCCATTGATCTGGAACAGGGACGGTGGGGCGGGCTGCTGACGGCCATGCTGCTGCACGGCGGCTGGACCCACGCCATCATGAATGCGGTGGCGGCGCTGGCGTTCGGGACGCCGGTGGCGCGGCTGTTCGGGACTAAGGTTGGTCCGACGGTCTTTCTGCTTTTCTATCTGGTCTGCGGCGTGTTGGCGTCGTTGGGCTATGGACTGATCCACTGGGGATCCAGCGAGCCGATGGTCGGCGCGTCCGGCGCCGTCTTCGGCCTGATCGGGGCCGCAACGCGACTGCTGGGTGGACAGGGCAGGGTGCTGCCGATGGGCGATCGCCGCGTGATCGGCGCAGCCATCACCTGGATGGCGGTCAACGCCGTGACCGGAATGATCGGCGGACTACCCGGCGCCGAAGGGGCCAGGATCGCCTGGGAGGCCCACGCGGTCGGCTTCGTCGTTGGCTTTTTGGCCATCGGTCCCTTGGGGCGGATGTTCGGAACGGGCGCCGCGCCTCATCCGTGAGGCGCGTTGATTCCGGAAGGGGGGTGAGCGATCATCGCTCCCTGAGCGGCCCTGTTGCCATTCCGGCCCTGCGGTCGTCTCTTATTAGAGAGAAGGGATCGCGATGTTCGTCGCCGAAATCCTCAAGACCAAGGGAAACGCCGTCTTCTCCATCGCGCCGGATCTGACGGTGACGCAGGCGTGCGCTGAATTGGAGCAGAAGCGGGTAGGGGCGTTGGTCGTCTGTGACGGCGACCGCGTGGTCGGGGTGTTTTCCGAACGCGATGTGGTCAAGGCGTTGGCGGCCGATGGCGCCGATGCGCTGCACCGTCCGGTCGCCGACTATATGACGGCCAACGTAATTTATGCCGAACCGGCCGAGGAGATGTCGGCCTTGATGACCCGCATGACCGATCGGCGCATCCGGCATCTGCCAGTCATGCAGGCGGATCGTCTGGTCGGCGTCATCTCCATCGGAGACGTGGTGAAGTGCCAGATCGCCGAACACGCCCACGAGGCCGAGAGCTTGCGGACCTATATTGCAGGTTGAGAGGCGCGTGCGCCGTTGGCCGATTCCGGTTTTGCGAGAAACTTCCCCCGGACTGTCAGAATCCGCTTGCTGACAAATCCGCCTCTCCGTATAGAGCCGCCTCGCTCGGAAACGGGCCGGCCGGCGGGGCGGTGGGGATGAAAATCTCCAAGGTCCCACGGAAGAAAGAAGCGAAAAACTTCTTGCTTTCATCGGTTGGTTTAACTAGGTTCCGCGCTCCAATCGAATCGCCGACGGGTTTTTAGAGGTAAGCCTCGCTTTCCTCCGGTGGTTTCTTGCGGTCTGAAGGGTTCGCTCTTC